>NZ_JASFDV010000065.1 GCF_030766825.1 Nocardiopsis sp. CC223A | reverse complement strand
CCACCACCCCCGCCCCGGCACGCCGCCGGTCGCCGACCCGGCCACCGCCGCCGAGGCGTTCCCCGAGGCGTTCACCCGCGTCCACGGGGTCGCCCTGCCCCGCGCCCCGTGGACGTTCACCGAAGTGGAGACCACCCGATGACCTGGACCTCCGCGGCGGGGCTGGAGCTCACCGACCTCGTCCCCGCCGGGCTGCGGGAACGCTGGGTGCGGGACGGCCTGTGCCCGGGCCGGGACCTCTACTCCCTGTTCCTGGACCGGGTGCGGGAGGACCCCGCCCGTGCGGCGGTCGTGGACGGCCACGGCACCCTGGACCGGGCCGGGCTGGCGGCGCGGGTCGGCCGGGCAGCCGCGCTGCTGCGCGACCGCGGCTGCGGCGAGCGCGACGTCATCGGCGTTCTGCTCCCCGACGGCCGGGACGCACTCGCCGTCGAACTCGCCGCCGCCGTGCTGGGCGCCGTCTCCCTGCCGATCCCGCACGGCCGCTCCGCCGCCGACGTGTCCTGCCTGCTGGCCCGGTCCCGGGCCGCCGCCGTGGTCACCGACCGCGACGACACCGCGGGCGCGCCCGTCCTGCGCCCGGACCCCGGGACCCTGGACGGCGACGGCCCGCCGCCCGCCGCGGCCGCCCCCGACCCGGAGTCCCCCGCCCGCATCCTCGTCTCCTCGGGCTCGGAGGGCGAGCCCGGCATGGTCGCCTACAGCCACAACGCCATGGCCGGGGGCCGGGGCGCCTACGTCCGGGCGGTCCTGGGCGAAGGACCAGTCCGCCCGCTGATCGCGGTCCCGCTGGCCTCCTCCTTCGGGTCGCTGGGCCTGGTCGCCCTGATCCGGCTCGGGGCGACGCTCATCGTCCCCGGCCCGTTCGACCCGGTGCGGGTGCTGCGTTCGATCGAACGGCACCGGCCCACCCACCTGGTCGGCGTCCCCACCATGCTGCGGCGCACCGCCCTGGCGGAGCAGGACGCCGACACCTCCTCGCTGCGCGCGCTCGTGGCCAGTGGCGCACCCCTGCACCGTGAGGTCCGCGACCTGTGCGAACGGCGCTTCGGGCGACCCGTGGTCAACGTCTACGGGTCCACCGACGGGGTCAACTGCCACACCGCGCACGACCCCGCCGCCTGGGAGCCGGGCATGGCCGGGCGCCCCGATCCCGCCGTCTGCGAGATCCGGGTGTGCGACCAGCAGGGGCGGCCGCTGCCCGCCGGGGAGACGGGGGAGATCCTCGCCCGCGGCCCGATGACACCCCTGTGCCACGTGGCCGCCCCCGCCCTCGACGCCCGCGGACGCGCCCCCGGCGGGTGGGTGCGCACCGGCGACCTGGGCCGGATCGACGCCGACGGGACCCTGCGGGTGGTGGACCGGCTGCGCCGCACCGTCATCCGCGGCGGTGTCTCCCTCCACCCCGCCGAGGTGGAGCGCGCCCTGGCCGCCCACCCCGCGCTGGCCGAGGTCCAGTGCGTACCCGTGCCCGACCCCGACCTGGGCGAGCGCGTGTGCGCCTGCGTCTGCCCGCTGCCCGGGGTGGACCCGCCCACCCCTGAGGAGCTGCTCTCCCACCTGCGCGACGGGCACGGCGTGGACGTGCGCGCCCTGCCCGAGCACGTGGTGTTCCTGCCCGCGCTGCCGCTCGGCCCCACCGGGAAGGTGTGCACCGCCACCCTGACCCGGATGGCCGCCGAGGCGGTCCGCGACCGACCGACCGTACTCTCTGGAGGCCCCCGATGAACGGTACCGCCACGGCACCCGGCTACGTCTTCGACAACCACAACGAGAACGCCACCGACCAGCACCGCTTCCTGGCCGCCGCCTACGACCCGCTGACCACCCGCGGACTGGCGCGGGCCGGGGTCGGACCCGGCTGGCGCTGCCTGGAGGTGGGCGCCGGCGGCGGCAGCGTCGCCCACTGGCTGGCCGACCGGGTCGCCCCCGGCGGTTCGGTCACCGCCACCGACGTCAAACCCGAGCACATCGCCCCCGCCGAGGGGCTGGAGGTGCTGCGGCACGACATCACCCGGGACCCGCTGCCCGAGGCGGCCTTCGACCTCGTCCACTCCCGCCTGGTCCTGCTCCACCTGCCCGAACGCATCAAGGTCCTGGACCGGCTGGTGCGCGCCCTCAAACCCGGCGGCGTGCTGCAACTGGACGAGTTCGACATCACCTACGGCCCGTCCCTGCTCATGCCCGACGACGGCGCCCGGGACCTGTACGAGCGGTTCCTGGCGGCGAAGATCCGGCTGATGGCCCGGGCCGGCGCCGACCCCGCGTGGGGCCGCAACGCCGCCGGGGCGATGCGCCGCGCCGGGCTGGTGGAGGTCGACCCGCGGCCGCACCTGGAGCTGTGGACCGCCGAATCCCCCGGCGTGCACCTCATCTCCCACCACACCCGCCACCTGCGGGACGCGTTCGTCCGGGAGGGGATGACCGACGGGGAACTGGCCCGGGTGCGGGACCTGCTGGCCGACCCGTCGTTCCGGGCCTGCTCCTGCGCGGTCTACTCCGTGCAGGGCCGCAAACCGCTCTGACCGGCCGCCCGGTGCGGGGCGGCCAGCGCTCGGTCCACGAGGTGCCCGGCCGCCCCGGTGTAGGCGGCCGGGTCGAGCAGCTCGGCGACCCGTTCCGGGGTCAGGGACACGGCGGCCTCCCGGGCGAGCAGGTCGGCCAGGGGCGTGCCCTCGGCGGCGGCCCGCACCGCCAGCCCGCCCAGGAGTTCCCCGGCGGCGGCCTTCCCGAGTTCGGGGGCCAGGGCCGCTGCGACGCGCTCGGTCGCCACCGCGCCACCGGTCAGGTCCAGGTTGGCCCGCATCCGGTCGGCGTGCACCACCAGTCCTGCGGTGAGTTCGGCGGCGGTGCGGGCGGCCCCGCCGGTGAGCCGCAGGCAGTCGCGCAGGGGTCCCCACTCGGCGTGCCAGGCGCCCGCCGAGCGTTCGTCCTCCGCCGACACGCACAGGTGCAGGACCGACGCCAGTGCCGGGACCCGCAGGGCCGCGGAGCGGATCAGGGTGGCCAGCACCGGGTTGCGCTTGTGCGGCATCGCCGAGGAGGCGCCCCGCCCGGCCGCCGCCGGTTCGCCGACCTCGCCGATCTCCGTCCTGACCAGGACCTGCACGTCCGCCGCGATCTTGCCCAGCGCGGCGGAGGTGAACGACAGCGCCGACGCCAGGTCGGCGACGGGGGTGCGCAGCGCGTGCCAGGGCAGCACCGGCACGTCCAGGCCGGTCTCCCGGGCGTACGCGGCCGTGAGCCGGTCGGCGTACCCGCCCGGGTCCCGGCCGGGGGCGTACTCCAGGTACCCCGCCAGAGTCCCGGCCGCCCCGCCGAGCGAGACCGGGGTGCGCACCGACCGCAGCCGCTCGGCGGCGTCCATGACCAGCAGCCGCCATCCGGCCGCCTTGAGCCCGAACGTGGTGGGTACCGCGTGCAGGGCCAGCGTGCGGCCCGCCATCGGGGTGTCCCGGTGCTCGCGGACCAGGCGGGCCAGGGAGTCCGCGGTGTGCTCCAGGTCGGCCAGGATCACCGCCGCGGCCCGGGAGCAGACCAGCATCGCCGCGGTGTCGAAGACGTCCTGGCTGGTCGAACCCCGGTGCACGTACTCGGCGGCCGTGCGGTCGCGGGCCCCCACCTCCCGGGTGAGCGCGCCCACCACGGCGATCACCGGGTTGGCGCTCTCCCGGGAGGCCAGCGCGATCTCCCGGACGTCGAAGGCGGCGGAGCGGGCCGTGTCGGTGATGACCCGCGCCGCGTCCGCGGGCACCGTGCCCAGCCGGGCCTGGGCGCGGGCCAGCGCGGCCTCGGCCTCCAGCAGCGCGCGCAGCCATGCCGGGTCGTCCACCGCCGCCTCGACGGGGGTTCCCGCGTACACGGGGGAGAGCAGACCGCTGTCGGGGCTCATGGTGCCGCCTTCCGGGTTCCGAGTGCGAGGTCCAGGGTCGCGCGGGCGATCGCGTCCGCGTCGGCCAGGGTCACCGAGTCCGCGCCCGGCCGCACCCCGACCGCCGTCGCCCAGTGCACGCCCTCGGTGGGGACGCCGAAGGCGAACCGGCGCGGGTGGGCGTTCCCGCGGGCGTCGACCAGGCGCTGCGGACGCGCGGTGACGTCCAGGCCGCCGGTCACGTGCGCGGGCCCCGCCGGGTCCGGAACCCGGTGGGGCGCGCAGGCCCCGGTCGCCAGCAGGTGGCGCAGCAGGGGGTCGGCGGTTCGGTGCAGGTCGGGCTCGGGCAGGCGCGCCTCGATGAGGACCCGGGCGGTGACGCGCTCCCCGAGCGCGGAACCGGCGGCGAACACCCCGTCGTGCACGGCCACGCGCATCCCCGGGCCCAGGACGTCCAGGACACCGGCCTCGATGAGGGCGATCATCTCCTCCACCCGTGAGAGCGGCGGGCCGATCGACAGGTGGGCGTTCAGCGGTGTGAACCACCCGTAGAGGTCGTCCCGGTGCGATCCGCCGGTCAGGCCCCGGTGCTCCACGGCGGAGCGGATCTCGTTGCGCAGGTCGCGCAGCACGTCCAGGGCGGCCTTGACGGGGTCGTCGACGTTGCCGCCGCGGGCGGTGCGCACGTCCCGGCGCAGGTGGCCCAGCAGCCGGGCGCGGTGGCCGGTCCGACCGGTCCGGGCCGGAAGGGGCGGGGCGGCCCAGTCCCAGCGGCCGGTGATCCCCGCCCCGGCCAGCAGGTCCTCCCGCCGGTGGCGGGAGGACTCGGCCGCGTAGGCGTCGGCGAAGGACGCGCCGTCCCGGCCGCGGCGGGTGAGCAGCGCACCGTAGTGGACGGCCTCGACCTCCCGGGTGATGAGCGGCCACAGGTCGGTGCGCAGGTGCAGCGGGCCCCGGGCGTGCTCGCGCAGGCCCCGCAGGCGTTCGGCGGTCAGCAGCCGGGGGAGGTGACGGCCGGAGGGGCCCTTCTGGTCGCGTCCCCGGGCCCGGTGGGGGACACCGCGGCGCGAACCGGCGACCAGGCGGGGCTCGGTGCCGGAGGGGCGGTAGACCGGGCGCCCCCCGCTGCGTTCGTAGACCCCTCCGCGGCCTTCGGTGAGCAGGGACATGTAGTCGAAGAAGGCCAGCCCCAAGCCGCGCAGCAGGACGGTCTCGCCGGGGGCGATGCCCGACAGGTCCGCGTCGGCGGGGTTGGCGGGCGGGATGTGCAGCAGCCCCGGGACCTCCTCCGCCGCGGGCGCGGTGTCCACGTGGCCCTGGCACAGCACGACCGCGTCCAGGCCGGTGAGCCTGCGGCCGTCGGCGAGTGTCAGGGCCTGCGGTCCGGTGTCCCCGTCCAGGGCGACCGCGCGGGTCCGGTGGACGCGTACGCGCACGTGGCCGGGTGCGCGGGCGACCACCCGGGCGAAGACGTCGGCGAGGTAGCGCCCGTACAGGGCCCGCGTCGGATAGGCGTCGGCGGCCGGGGCGTCCCCCCGGCCGCGAGCCCAGTCGTACAGGGAGGGGCCGGGCTCCACCGGCCCGGCCATGGTGACGGCGTCGTCGGTGTAGGCGGTGACCTGCGCGGACACGGTGTTCATCAGCAGGTGCGGTGACTGGTCGGTGCGCCAGACCCGGCCCGCGCCGGGTGGGAACGGGTCGACGGCGTGCACGGTCACGGTGCGGGGCCCGGGCCGGCGGCGGGCGTTGGCGAGCAAACGCTCCAGGACGGCCAGTCCGCGCGGACCCAGCCCCACGATCGCGAGGGAGGTCCGGTCGTCGGTCACGGTGCTCCCCGCGGTCAGCGCACCGGCGGGGTCATGCCGGTGCCGATCCCCAGGCGGTTGTAGAGGTTGACCAGGCCGACGGCGGTGACGAGCGCGACCATCTCCCGTTCCGACAGGTGCGCGGCGGCCGCGTCGTGGACCTCGTCCGGCAGGCCGTCCCCGTCCAGCCGGGTGAGGGCGTCCACGACCGCCAGGACGGCGCGTTCGACCTCGGTGAAGTGGCCGCCCGCCTCGCGCCAGGCCGCCACCAGCGCGACCCGCTGCGGGGAGGTCCCGGCCTCCAACGCCTCGCGGGTGTGCAGGTCGACGCAGAAGGCGCAGCCGTTGAGGACGGAGGCGCGGAGCTTGACGAGCGTGTGCAGCCCGTCGTCGAGGACTCCGTCCAGGACCGCGCCCAGGCGGGCCAGTTCCGTGTAGGCCTCGGGGAGGTGGTGCGCCATCTGCGCGCGGGGGCTGCCCATGGGGTTCCTCTGTTCTCTCGGGGGGGAGTCGGCGGCGGGGGCCACCGGACACAGAGAAACTACCAAGGGTCACGGTATCGGCACTGCGGGTTTCCGAATGGTCGTTTCGGTGGGGATCGGTCCCCGTACGTCCCCCGCGGAGCGCCGTCGCCGATCCTCACCCGCCCCGGAGGAGCCAGCGCCGCGTGGTCACTTCGACCAGGACGCGGACGTCCCCGGGGGAGTGCGGGACGGTGATGTCCCAGCCGTCGTACTTGCGCGCGAACGCCTCGATCACCGTGGCGGGGAACCCCTCCCGGTGGATGAGCGCCGTCCCCTCGGCGACCACGGGGCTGCGCCCGTCCTCCAGTGCGAGGGAGACCTCGGGGCGCTGCGCGATGTTGCGCACCTTGACCGATCCCGCACCGGTGGAGATCCACCACGTCGCCTTCGGCCGGTCGAAGACGAACCACACCGGGGTGACGTGCGGCGCCCCGCCGGAGCGTGCCGTCGCCAACCAGACGCCGTGCTCCGTGGCCAGGCGCCGGGCGACGGCGTCGGACACCTCCGCGTCGTGCCCCGGGCCCGTCCGGTCGGCGTTCACGCGGGAACCGACCCTTCGGTGGGCGCGCCGGTGACGGGGACGAGTGGCATGGTGCTCCTGTGCGGGTGATCGGTGGGGTCGGTTCGCGGGGCCGCGGACGCCCGGCCGCTCGTACCCGGCGGAGGTGTTCTCCGCGCGGGTTCCCACAGGGGGCGGCCCCGTCCGCGACGGCGATCCTACACAGGGGCCGACGGGCGCCGTGAGGCGCGCCGCGCCCACGGCCGCGAGGCCGTGGGGACCCCCGCCGGGTTCGCGGCGGGGAGGATGCCGAGGTGCCCGCTCCGCGATCGGGGCGGTGGGCACCCGCGGGAGTCCCGGGTGCGGACGGTCCGCCGTTCCCGGGTTGTCACAACACATCAACGGACGTTAGTTTGTTGGTATGTCCTCCGACTCCTGCGACCTCCTCTGCCTCGACCTGCCCCAGGCCGAGGCGGTCCGTTCCGTCGTGCCCGCCGACGGGGACGTCCGGCCCGCCGCCGAACGGGCCCGCGCTCTGGCCGACCCCACCCGGCTGCGCATCGCCCGCGCCCTCCAGGTGGGCGGGGAACTGTGCGTGTGCGACCTGGCCTGGGTCTGCTCCGCCGCGCAGAACCTCGTCTCCCACCACGTCCGGCAACTGCGCGCCGCCGGGCTGGCGGCGTCGCGGCGCGACGGCAAGCTCGTCATGTACCGCCTCACCGACACCGGTCGCGCCCTGCTGTCCCTGCTGCTGCCCGATCCCGACTCCGAGCCCGCCGTGAGCGGGGGCTGAGCCGTGTCCGACCTGTGCTGCGGTGACGACGACGCCTTCGAACCGCCCCGGAAGCGCCCGTTGCCGAACCTCGGACCCGCTCCCGCAACCCAGGGGCCGGCCTCGGTCACCTGCCCCTGCTGCTCCGGCGGCGACGCACCCGGGCCCGGCCGCCCGGCCGCCGCCCCGCTCACCGGCGCCGACGGCCGCTGCGCGGACGATCCCCGGCGCTCCGCCGGGGAGGAGGCGGTCACCGGGGTCGGCTGCGGTGACCCCGCCTGTGGTCCTCCCGCTTCCGAACCGGGGGAGGTGCCGGGTGCCCGGTGGCACTCGGCCGCCGGGGAGGGTGCGGTCACCGGGGTCGGCTGCGGTGACCCCGCCTGTGGTCCTCCGGCTTCCGAACCGGGGGAGGTACCGGGCGCCCGGTGGCACTCGGCCGCCGGGGAGGGTGCGGCCACCGGGGTCGGCTGCGGTGACCCCACCTGTGGTCCTCCGGCTTCCGAACCGGGGGAGGTACCGGGCGCCCGGTGGCACTCGGCCGCCGTGCGCTGGGCCGCGGCCGCCGGGGTGTTCTGGCTGGCCGGGCTGCTCGCCGAGTGGCCGACGGACGCCCCCGTCGTCGCGACCGCGCTGTTCGCCGCCGCCGTCGCGGCGGGCGGCCGCACCTTCGTCCCCGGCACGCTGCGGGCCCTGGTCCGCGGCAGGCTCGGCGTCGGCACGCTGATGACCGTGGCCATGGTCGGCGCCGTCCTGCTCGGGGAGGTGGGCGAGGCCGCCATGCTCGCCTTCCTGTTCTCCCTGGCCGAGGCGCTGGAGGACCACGCCGTGGCGCGCACCCGCCGCGGCCTGCGCGCCCTGCTCGACCTGGTGCCCCCGAAGGCGACCGTGCTGCGCGGCGGCCGCGAGGACACCCTCGCCCCAGCCGAACTGCGGGTGGGCGACCTGCTCCTGGTCCGGCCCGGCGAGCGCATCGCCACCGACGGCGTGGTCCGCTCGGGCCGCTCCACCCTGGACACCTCGACCGTCACCGGCGAGTCCGTCCCCGTCGAGGCGGCCGCGGGCACCGAGGTGTTCGCCGGGACCGTCAACGGCGGCGGCGCCCTGGAGGTGGAGGCCACCGCCCGGGTGGCCGACAACTCCCTGTCCCGGGTCGTGCACATCGTCGAACGCGAACAGGCCCGCAAGGGCGCCGCGCAGCGCCTGGCCGCCCGGATCGCACGCCCCCTGGTGCCGGGCGTCCTCGCGGCCGCGGCGCTGATCGCCGTGGCCGGGTCCCTGTTCGGCGACCCCGGGGTCTGGATCGAGCGCGCCCTGGTGGTGCTGGTCGCCGCCTCCCCGTGCGCCTTCGCGATCTCCGTCCCCGTCACCGTGGTCGCCGCCGTCGGAACGGCGAGCCGCTCGGGGGTCCTGGTCAAGGGCGGGGCCGCCCTGGAGGCGTTCGGAACCGTGCGGGTCGCCGCCCTGGACAAGACCGGGACCCTCACCCGCAACACGCCCGCCGTGGTGGCCGTCGAACCCGCCCCGGGGCGCACCCGGGAGGAGGTCCTCGCCGCGGCGGCCGCACTGGAGGCGCGCAGCGAGCACCCGCTGGCCGCCGCGATCCTGGCCGCCCACCCCGACCCGGTGCCCGCCCGGGACGTGACGGCGGTGGTCGGCAGTGGCCTGGCCGGAACCTCCGCCGACGGGACCCCCCTCCGGCTGGGCCGCCCCGGCCACATCGACCCCGGCCCCCTGGCCGCGGCCGTGGCCCGCCTCCAGGACCGGGGCGCCACCACCGTCCTGGTCGAGGCGGGCGGCGAGGTGATCGGGGCGGTCGCGATCCGCGACGAGCCGCGCCCCGAAGCGGTGGAGGCGGTGGCCGCCCTGCACCGCATGGGCGTGCGCACGGTCATGCTGACCGGCGACAACGAGCGCACCGCCCGCGCCCTGGCCGCCCAGGTCGGCATCGGGGAGGTCCACGCCGACCTGCGGCCTCAGGACAAGGCGGCCCTGGTCGCCGACCTGCGCCGCCACGGGCCGGTGGCGATGGTCGGCGACGGCGTCAACGACGCCCCCGCCCTGGCGGCCGCCGACACCGGCGTCGCGATGGGCGCCATGGGCACCGACGTCGCGATCGAGACCGCCGACGTCGCCCTGATGGGCGAGGACCTGCGCGCCCTGCCCCGGGCCCTGGCCCACGCCCGCCGCTCCCGGCGGATCATGCTCCAGAGCCTGCTGCTGTCAGGCGGGATCCTGCTCGTCCTCGTCCCGCTGTCCGCGTTCGGGGTGCTGGGGCTGGCGGCCGTCATCCTCACCCACGAGCTGGCCGAGGTCCTGGTCATCGCCAACGGCGTCCGCGCCGGCCGCCGTCCCGGGCCGCACTGATCCGGAGCCGGTGCGCCGGGGTACGGGCAGGAGGAGGGCCAGGAGCGCGGTCGCGGCCTGTACCGCCGCCAGGGCCCAGAAGACGGCGGTGTACCCGGAGGCCGGGCCGCCCCCGGTGGGCCCGGCGGCGGCCAGGGGGACGAGCGCGGCGAGCCCCACCGCGCCGCCGGCCTGCTTGGCGGTGTTCATCAGACCCGAGACGGCCCCGGCGTCCTCGGCGCGCGCCCCGGAGGTGACGACGGCGGTCAGCGGCGTGGTGAACAGCCCCGCCCCCAGCGCGATCGCCACGGCCGGGCCCGCGATCGCCGTGAGGTAGGTGCCCGCGGTCAGGGCCGTCGCCTGCCAGGCGAAGCCCGCAGCGGCGACGAGGGCCCCGGCGACCACCAGGGTGCGGGCCGGGAAGCGCTCCATCAGCCGGGGCGCCACCCGCCAGCCGACGAGCAGGGTGACCAGGGTGTGGGGGAGGAACCCCAGCCCGGTGGCCAGCGCCCCGAACCCCAGGGCCTCGTGCATGTGGAAGGCGAGGAAGTACCACATCGGGATCTGGAAGCAGGCCCCCGCCGGCAGCATCAGGAGGTTGCCCACACCGGTCGCGCGGTCGCGCAGCAGCCTCGGCGGCAGCAGCGGGGTGGCCGCCGCACGGGTCTCGACCACGGCGAGGACGACCAGCGCGAGGACGCCCCCGGCCAGGCAGGCGATCGCGGCCGGATCCGCCCAGCCGTGGTCGGTGGCGCGGGTGAGGCCGTAGGTGAGCGCGGTGAGTCCGACGGTGGCCGCCAGCGCCCCGGGCAGGTCCAGGCCGCCGCGTGCCGCCGCCCGGCGGTGCCCGCCGGTCAGCACGCGCAGGGCCGTGCCCAGGGCGAGCAGCCCCAGGGGGACGTTGACCAGCAGGACGGCGCGCCAGGACAGCACCTCGGTGAGCAGCCCGCCGACCAGGTTGCCCGAGGCCCCGCCGACCAGGCCGACCGCCGTCCAGACGGCCAGCGCCCGGACCCGCGCGGGGCCTTCGGGGAAGGCGGCGGTCAGCACGGTCAGCGTGGCCGGGGCCAGCACGGCGGCGCCCAGCCCCTGTGCGGCGCGGGCGGCGACCAGCGCCCACGGCGCGGTGGCCAGCCCGCCGACGAGGCTGGCCGCGGTGAACAGCGCGAGTCCGGCGGTGAACACCTGCGTCCGCCCGTACAGGTCGGCCAGACGGCCGCCCAGGAGCAGGAACCCGGCGAAGGCCAGCGCGTAGGCCCCGGCCACCCACTGCACCCCGCCCGGGGTGAAGTCCAGCGCCGTCCGGATCGGCGGAAGCGCGACGTTGACCACCGAAACGTCGAGCACCACCATGAACTGCGCCGCGCAGACCAGGGCGAGCACGCCCCGGTGCGCCGCGCCGGAGCCGGCCGCGCGTTCTCCCATGACGCCCCTCCGCAATAAAGCGATGTGGTCACATTGTTTTGCCTGTGACCGTAGCCGGGCTACGATGGTCCGGTCAAACCGATGCGATCACATCGAAAAAAGAGGGGGTGGCGATGGAGCGGCGGGCCCGCGGCCGGGGGGCCGCCTACGACCGGCGCCGGAACGAGATCGCGGACGCGGTCCTGGAGGTGGTGGCCGACCAGGGGCTGGCGGCGGTGTCGCAGAGCACGGTCGCCGCCCGCGCCGGGGTCTCGCCCGGCCGGGTCCAGCACTACTTCCCCGCCCGCCACGAGCTGATCGAGGCCGCCTTCGACCGGGCCAACGCCCTGAGCAGCGCCCGCATCGCCGCCCGGGTCGGCGCGGACGCCCCGCCCCGCGAGGCGCTGACCGTGGTGCTCACCGAGCTGATCCCCCACGACACCGCCACGCGCACCCACATGCGCATCCGCCAGTCCTTCACCGCCCTGGCCCTGTCCGAGGAGTCCATCGCCGCCCGCATGCGCCGCGACTACGAGCGCTTCCACGGGCGGCTCGCCGACCTGCTGCACCGGGACCGGGAGACCGGCGCCCTCCCGGCCGCGGTGGACCCCGGCCGGGAGGCGGTCGCCCTGGCCGCCCTCGCCGAAGGCCTGGCCTACTACGTCCTCATCGGCCGCGAGAGCGCCGACGCCGCCCGCGACCGGGTGCTCTCCGCGATCGCCGACCTCTACACCTGACCCGCCCCGGCGGCACGGGCCGGGGGGTTGCCGGGGCCCGCCGGCAGCGGATACAAGGGAGATCCGAGAGGGCCGCGGGTGCGGACCGCACCGCGCCGGGCGGCCGATCCGACCCCGGGGAGCGAACATGGAGCACACGGCCGCGGACATGCCCAACCCCCTGGAACAGCGGACGGTCGCGGACCTGCGCCGGCGCACCAGCATGAAGTGGCGCACCTACCCGGAGGACGTGCTGCCCCTGTGGGTGGCGGAGATGGACGTGCCCCTGGCCGAGCCGGTCGCCCGGGCCCTGCACCGAGCGGTGGAGCTCGGCGACACCGGCTACCCCGCCGACGGGCGCGCCTACGCCGAGGCGCTGGCGGGGTTCGCACAGCGCCGCTGGGGCTGGAAGGGCCCGGACGTGGAGCACACCGCCCTCGTCCCCGACGTCATGCTCGGCATCGTCGAGGTCCTGCGCCTGATCACCGGTCCGGGCGACACGGTGATCGTCAACCCGCCCGTGTACCCGCCGTTCCACGCCTTCGTCGCCCACGCCGACCGGCGCGTCGCCGCGGCACCGCTCGGCGCGGACGGCCGCATCGACCTCGACACGCTGGGGGAGGCGTACGCCGCCGCCCGCGCCCGCGGCGGCCGCCCGGCCCACCTGCTGTGCAACCCCCACAACCCGACCGGCGCGGTGCACACCCCGGACGAGCTCGCGGCCGTGGCCGCCCTCGCCCGGGAGTACGGCGTCCGGGTGGTCTCCGACGAGATCCACGCCCCGCTGGTGCTCGACGGCGCGCGGTTCACGCCCTACCTCGGCGTCGACGGAGCCGAGGACGCCTTCGCGGTCACCTCGGCCTCCAAGGCGTGGAACCTCGCCGGGCTCAAGGCGGGGCTCGTGCTCGCCGGACCCGGGGCGGCGGACGACCTGGCCCGCATGCCCGAGGAGGTCGGCCACGGGCCCAGCCACCTCGGGGTGCTGGCGCACACCGCCGCCCTGAACGAGGGCGGCGCGTGGCTCGACGCCCTGCTGGCGGGCCTGGCCGCCAACAGGGCGCTGCTGGGCCGACTGCTCGCCGAGCACCTGCCCGGCGTCGGGTACACCCCGCCGGAGGGCACCTACCTGGCCTGGCTGGACTGCCGCGGGTCGGGGTTCGACGACCCCCGCGACACGGACGGACCCGGAACCGTCACCGAGCTGGCCGGTCCGGCGCGCGTCTTCCTGGACCGGGCGCGGGTGGCGCTCAGCTCCGGGCATGCCTTCGGCTCCGGCGGCGCGGGCCGGGTGCGCCTGAACTTCGCCACGTCCGGGGCGATCCTCACCGAGGCGGTGCGGCGCATGGGGGAGGCGGTGCGCGCCGCCGGCTGAGCCGGCCCCGGCTCAGATCACCGACAGTTCGCGGAGCTTGGCCTCGACCCGCGCGTCGTCCGGTTCGACGTCGTGGGTTCCGTCCGGATAGACGACCACCGGGATGTTCGTCCTCCCCGAGATCTCCCGCGCCCGCTCGGTCGCGGCCGGGTCGTGCTCGACGTCGATGTACTCGAAGGGCACCGCCAGCTCGGTGAGCCGCTTCTTCGTGCGCCGGCAGTCCCGGCACCAGTCGGCCCCGTAGACGCGGATCGCCGCCTCGTCCATCCGTTCTCCCTCTGGGTGGTTCACCGCCCCAGTGTCCCCTACGCGGACGGGACCGTGAACAGGACGTGTCGCCCGGTCAGGGGAGGAGGCCGCCGACGAGCATACCCAGCGCGGAGGCGAGCAGGCCGAGCAGGAGCATCCCCCCGGCGTACACGAGCGCGACCCCCCAGGAGCCCGTGCGCAGCAGCCGGACCGCCTCGACCGAGGCCGTGCTGAACGTCGAGTAGCCGCCGAGGAACCCCACCCCGGCGACCGCCGGGAGTTCACCGGCGGGCCCGTGGGCGAGGGCGTACCCGGTCAGCAGGCCCAGCAGCAGGCAGGCGGAGACGTTCACCGTCATGGTGCCCAGCGGCAGCCGGGTCCGGTGGGCCCGGGCCAGCGCGGTGTCGACGAGGAAGCGGGAGGCGCCCCCCGCCCCGCCGGCCAGCGCGGTCACCAGCAGCAGGGTCATCGCCGCCCCCTTCCCGCACGGCGCGCGACCGCCGCCACCGCCGCGACGCCGAGACCGGCCGCGGCGACACCGGCGGCGACGCTCACCACCGCGTAGGCCGCGGCGACGGGCAGGTGCCCGGCGTCGGCGAGCCGGTCGATCTCGACCACATAGGTGCTGTAGGTGGTGAACCCCCCGAGCACGCCGGTGCCCACGCCCAGGCGGACCCGCCTGCGCCACCCGGTGTCCTCGCCCGCGCGGGAGAGGGCCTCCAGGAGCGCGCCCAGCAGCAGGCTCCCGAGGAGGTTGACGCCGAGGGTCGCCCACGGCCACTGGCCCGCCCCGGCGGGCAGGGCCGACCCGATGCCCGCGCGCATGAGGGTGCCGACCGCCGACCCGGCCGCGACCAGCAGCGCCAGGCCGAGGATGTGCGGCCGGGGACGCGGAGCGCTCACCGGTCCCATGGGCTCGCCGTGTCCTTCCAGTCGACCACGCTCAGGGGCACGGTGATCACCGGCCGGTGCTGGTGGTGGGCCAGGTGCACCGCCACCGACCCCTCGACGAACTCCCGGATCCGCGCACCGGCCCCCGGAGCGCGGGTGCCCACGACGATCGCCGCCGCGTCGACCGCCCGCGCCAGGTGCGTCAGGGCCCGGTCCGGGCGCCCGGCGAGGTAGCGCAACTCCCAGGGCACCGCCACCGGGGCGAGGGCCCGGGTGAGGCGGGCGCGCAGCGCGTCCCGCACGGCGGACCAGGAGTCGTCCACCGAGTCGGCGTCCACGGGTTCATGCCGGACCGTGCCGTCGGGGTACTCCTGGACGGTGAACCGGGCGGGGTCGGCGTAGGCGAAGTAGACGCACGGCGCCCCGGTGGCGGCGGCCAGCGACGCCGCGGTCAGCGGCAGCAGGTCGGGCGGCTCCGGCTCCACCCCGACCACCAGGGGGTGACCGGCGAACGGGGTGATCCTGGAGACCGCGGGCTGCGGTGGTGTGCGCGTCATCGCCGAACCTTTCCGGGCAGGCCGGACCCGCCCCGTGAGAACGGTGCAGGAACCATCGGCCGACCGGCGGTTCGGGCGGGTGCCCCGGCGGGATCCATCGCCGCCGCGAGTCTACCCCGACCGGCGGCGGTCAGGGCGGGGTGAAGGCCGAACGGAAGGCGTCCAGCGCCGCGTCCGGGTCGCCGGAGGCCCAGCCCTCCAGGGCCACCACGCCGCGGTAGCCGAGTTCGTCCAGCGCGGCGGCCACGGCCGGGTAGCGGATCTCCCCGGTGCCCGGCTCACGGCGGCCGGGCACGTCGGCGACCTGGATCTCGCCCACGTACGGCAGCGCCTCGGTGACCAGGGCGATGAGGTTCCCCTCGCCGATCTGGGCGTGGTACAGGTCCAGGTTCATCCGCAGGTGGGGGCTGTCCACGGCCCGGACCAGCGCCAGGGTGTCGGCGGCCCGGGCGAAGGGGGTCCCGGGGTGGTCGACGGCCCGGTTCAGGTTCTCCAGGGTGAACACGCGCCCCGCCTCCTCGCCGACCTCCGCGACACGGCGCAGGGTGTCGGCGGCGTCCGACCACATCCGCGGGGTGGGTTCCCCGGCCACGGGGCGCACCGGGAGGCCGCGCCCGTCGAGGCCGGTGCCGTGCAGGTTCAGCCGCGGGCAGTCGAGCTCCGCGGCGACCCGCACCGATTCCCGGGCCGAGGCGAGGAGGGCGTCCGCGCCGTCCGGCGTGGTGAGGTCGCCGTCCAGGTAGCCGGTCATGGAGGAGAACGCGGCGCCGGTGCGGGCCAGGGCCCCGATGTCCTTGGCGGACCAGTCCCAGATCTCCACCTGGAAGCCGCGCTCGGCGATCCGCCGGACCCGGTCGGTGAAGGGGAGGTCGAGGTAGAGCATCTCCGCGCAGGCGGCGAGGGTGAAGGGGGTCATCCGTCCACCTCGGTGATCTCGACGGGCCGCCCCTCCTGGACGCTGCGCACCGCGGCCAGCGCGATCGACAGGGCGGTGCGCGCGTCCCGGCCGCCGACCGGTGCGGGCGATCCGGTGCGGACGGCGTCGGCGAACGCGGTCAGTTCCGCCAGGTAGGCGGGCCGCATCAGATCGGTGTCCCGCCGTGAGGTGTCGATCCGGATACCGTCGGCGCCGTGCAGGGTCATGTCCGTGCTCCGGCCGTCCCCCATGGTGACCATGCCCCGGGAGCCGAACACCTCGGCGCGCACGTCGTAGCCGTACAGGGCGGAGAAGCTCGCTTCGGCGGTGGCGATGGCGCCGTTGTCGAAGGAGATGGTCACCACGGCGGTGTCGAGGTGGCCGGAGGGGCGGGCGTCGGGGCGGATCAGGGCGTCGGCGACGGCGTGCACCCGGACCGGCGCGGCGGTGGGGTTGAGCCGGCACAGGGTGTCGAAGTCGTGGATCAGGGTCTCCAGGAAGATGGTCCACGGCGGTATGCGGGCGGGGTCGGCGGTGAAGGGGCCGGGGTCCCGGGTGAGCGACCGCATCAGGTGGGGTGTGCCGATCTCGCCCCGGTCGATCGCGGCGCCCGCCGCGGCGAACCCGGGGGAGAAGCGGCGGTTGAAGCCGACCTGGAGGACGGTGCCCGCGCGCTCGGCGGCCCGGATCGCCCGGTCGGCGTCGGCCAGGGTGACCGCCATGGGCTTCTCCACGAACACGTGCCTGCCGGCCTCGGCCGCGGCCACCACGAGGGCGGTGTGCTCGCGGGCGGGGGCGGTGATGATCACCCCGTCGATCTCCGGGCGGCCGATCACCTCGTGGGGGTCGGCGGTGGCGACGGGGGCGCCGAGCCGCGCCGCCAGTTCCTCGGCGGCCTTCAGGGACACGTCGCCGACGGCGGCGAGGCGGACCCCGGGGACGTGACGGGCGAGGAGTTCGGCGTGGTTGGCGCCGATCCGCCCCGCGCCGATGACCCCGAGGAGGAGTTCGCGGTCGGCGGGGTCTGCGGGTGGTGGGGTGGCGGGAACGCTCACGACGGCCTCCGAAAGGAAAACTAGTACGTTCTAGTTCGGCTAGACTAGAACGTACTAGTTTCAGTGGTCAAGCGGATCTCGACAAGGGGGGCCCGATGGGCGGAACGCGTCCCACCATGGCCGACGTGGCGCGGGAGGCGGGCATCTCCACCGCCCTGGTGTCCATCGTGATGCGCGGCGCGCCCGGTGCCAGCGAGGCCACCCGGGCCAGGGTCAAGCGCATCGCCGAGGAGATGGGCTACGTGCCCGACGACCGGGCCCGCAAGCTCCGCCGCGCCCGCTCACGGCTGCTCGGCGTCGCCTTCCACCTCCAGCACCCCTTCCACGCGGACCTGGTCGAGGAGATCTACGCGGCCACCGCCGACAGCGGGTACGAGGTCGCACTCAGCGCCGTGACACCCCGCCGCGACCAGGCGACCGCGGCCCGGGCCCTGCTGCGCGAACGCTGCGACGCGGTCGTCCTGCTGGGCGGCGGCATGGACGGGGCGGCCCTTGCGCGGCTCGCCGACCAGGTGCCGACGCTCTTCGTCACCGGTCCCTGCGCCGTCCCCGGGGTGGGGGTCGTACGCGCCGACGACGTCACCGGCGTGTCCCTGGCCGTCGACCACCTGGTGGGGCTCGGCCACCGCGGGATCGCCCACATCGACGGCGGGACGGCCGCCGGGGCCGCCGAGCGCCGCACGGGTTTCCTCGACGCGGCGCGGCGCCACGGCCTGGCCGACACGGTCGAGGTGGTCGGCGGGGGGCCCACCGAGGTCGAGGGCGCGGCGGGCGCGCGGGAGCTGCTGGCCCGGCGCGAACCCCCCACGGCCGTGGTCGCCTTCAACGACCGGTGCGCGCTGGGGGTCCTGGAGGCCCTGGCCAGGGCGGGCGTCGGTGTGCCGGAACGGATGTCCGTGGTCGGCTACGACGACTCCCGCTTCGCCCGCAGCGCCTTCACCCGCATCACCACGGTCGCCCAGGACGCGGAGCTCATGGCGCGCACGGCCGTCTCCGGCGCCCTCGCCCGGATCGACGGCGCGGCCCCCGCGGAGGCGGTGCTGCCCGTGCGCCTGGTCGCCGGGGAGACCACCGGCCCGGCCGCGGCGGCCGGGGCTCCCCCCGGCGGCCTCCAGGTGTGACGGCACGGGCCGCCTGAACAGGGCGAACGCCTAGCACCGAACCCGCGGCGGGGCGGGGCCGCACCGTTGGGCACAATGCCTCTATGGGTGGAACCGACGTCACCACGTCCGTGCTCTGGGCCGCTCTGGGCGGCCCGCCCCTCCTGGCGGAGGGGGTGTCCTACCGCGGTGCCGGGGCGGTGCTCCCCGCCCGGCTGCCGGTGCGGGAGCTGGCCCGCGCCACCGTCGGGGTGTGCTCGCTGGCCGCGGCCGAGCTGCTGGCCGCGCGCGGCGGCGCCCCCGTGCGGGCGGTGGAGGTGGACGAGGGCGCGGTGGCCACCGCGTTCGTCAGCGAACGCCACCTGCGGGTGGACGGGCGCCCGATGGTGCCGTTCGCGCCCCTGTCCGGGTTCTGGCGCACCGCCGACGGCTGGGTGCGCACCCACGCCAACTACCCCCACCACCGGGCGCGGCTGCTGTCCGCCCTGGGCCTGGCCGGGGACACCGACGCCGAGACCCTGGGCCGGGAGCTGGCCGGGCGGCCGGCCCGGCAGGTGCAGGAGGCGGTGTACGCCGCCGGGGGCCTGGCGGTGGCCGTGGCCGACCACCCCGACCCCACCCGCCCTCCCGTGGTGGAGGAACGCCTCATGTGGGGCCCGGCCGACCGGCCCCTGGGCCCCGCGGACCTGCCGGCCGCCGGGGTGCGGGTGCTGGACCTGACCCGGGTGATCGCCGGACCGGTCGCCACCCGGACCCTGGCCCTGCTCGGCGCCGACGTGCTGCGGGTGGACACCCCCCGCCTGCCCGAGGACCGCGACACCCACATCGACACCGCGCCCGGCAAGCGCTCCACCCTGCTGGACCTGGCCGCGCCCGCGGACCGGGAGGTGTTCGAGGACCTGCTGGCCTCGGCCGACGTGGTGGTCACCGGCTACCGCCCCGGGGTTCTGGACCGGTACGGGCTGTCCCCCGAGGACCTGGCCGAACGCCGCCCCGGGGTGATCACCGCGGCCCTGTGCGCCTGGGGCTGGTCCGGCCCCCGCTCCGGGCGGCGCGGGTTCGACAGCCTGGTGCAGGCCGGGGTCGGCATCGCCGCCGCGGAGGCCGGGGAGGACGGGACCCCGGGCGCGCTGCCCGCCCAGGCCCTGGACCACGGGACCGGGTACCTGCTGGCCGCCGCCGTCCTGCGCGCCCTCACCGACCGGTCCGCCGACGGCCTCGGCCGCGACCTGCGCCTGTCCCTGGCCGGGACCGCCGGGCTGCTGCTGCACGGCATCGAACCGGTCCCCGCACCCGCGGGCGCCCACGACCCCGAACGGTGGCTGACCACCGCCGACTCCCCGTACGGCAAGCTGCGCTACGCCCGCCCGCCGATCGGCTACGCCGGGGCGCCCGCCGACTGGGCGACCCCGCCCACCCGGTGGGGCTCGGACCTGCCCGCCTGGCGCTGACCGGCCCGGGCGGGTCCGGCCGGAGCGGGGCGCCGGGGCGGTCAGCCGGTGAGGGTCAGCTCGAAGGAGTAGCGCGAGGCCCGGTACAGGTGGGAGCCGTGCTCCACCACCCGGCCCACGTCGTCGTAGACGGTGCGGTCCATGGTGAGCAGCGGCGCGCCGCGGCCCTCGCCCAGGACGCGCGCCTCGGCGGCGGTGGCGTTGCGCGCCCCGATGCTCTGGGAGGCGATCTTCAGCCGCACCCCGGCGGCGCGCAGCAGCTGGTAGAGCCCGTGCTCGGACAGCGTCGCCTCGTCCAGCCGCACCAGGTCGGTCGGGACGTGGTTGCGCATCAGCGCCAGCGGTTCGTCGCGGGCGTAGCGCAGCCGCTCGATCACGTAGGCGTGTTCCCCCGGTGCCAGTTCCAGGATGGTCGCCACCGCCGCCGGGGGCTCCTCCACGGCGAACCGCAGCACGTCGGTGCGCGGCCGCTCCCCGGCGCGGTCCAGGTCGTCGTAGAGGCTGGACAGCTCCACGGGGCGGCGCACCCGCGGCCGCACCACCTGGGTGCCCACCCCGCGTTTGCGCACCAGCAGTCCGCGGTCCACCAGGTACTCGATGGCGCGGCGCAGGGTCGGCCGGGACAGGCCGAGCCGGTCGGCCAACAGCATCTCGTTCTCCAGGCGGGTCCCGGGGGGCATCTCACCGCCCAGGATCCGCCGTTCGAGCTCCTGGGCGACCTGGAAGTAGAGGGGGACGGGGCTGGCCCGGTCCAGGGGGATCGACAGCGGGGTCTGGGTCACGGGCACATCCGTTCCGGGGTCGTGCGGGCTCTCTGCCACAGGGACAGTGTACCGAAAACACTGTTGACCGAAGATGAATACGTCCATATGTCTAGACAAAGTATTGACAGTGGTGCGGTGGTGGCGTGACTATGGGGTCTCGATGTGACGCGCACGACACATCGCTGAGACACGACGCACGTGAAAGGCCCCTCCATGCGCATTGGCCTGGTAGGAACCGGACGCATCGGCATCGCGCACGCCGCCGCCGTCGCGGCCCGCCCCGAGGTGGACGAGCTGGTCGTGGCCGACCTCGACCCCGCCCGCGCCGGAGAGGCCGCCCGCCGCACCGGCGCCCGCGCCGCGGACCGGATCGAGGACCTGGTCGAACCCGGGGCCGTCGACGCCCTCGTCGTCACCGCCGCCACCGACGCCCACCCCGGGCTGATCCTGGCCGGGGTCGCCGCCGGGACCCCCGTGTTCTGCGAGAAGCCCGTCGCCCCCACCGTCGCCGAGACCCTGCGGGTCCGCGACGAGGTCGAACGCTCGGGCGTCCCGGTCCACATCGGGTTCATGCGCCGCTTCGACACCGGGTACCAGCGCGCCCACCAGGCCCTGCGCGACGGCGAACTCGGCGAGCTGCACCGGGTCCACGCCACCACCTGCGACATGGCCCCGCCGCCCGCGCGGTACGTGCCCGGCTCGGGCGGGCTGTTCCGCGACTGCCACGTCCACGACTTCGACATCCTGCGCTGGGTCACCGGCCGCGAGGTGGAGGAGGTCTTCGCCTACGGGGCCAACCGCGGCGCCGCCTACTTCGCCGAGGCCGGCGACGTCGACACCTCGGCCGCCGTGCTGCGACTGGACGACGGCACCCTGGCCACCCTCCAGGGGTCCCGCTACAACGGCGGCGGCTACGACGTGCGCATGGAACTGGCCGGCTCGCGCGCCACCCTCGCCGTCGGCCTGGACGAGCGGGTGCCGCTGCGCTCGGCCGAGCCCGGTACCTCCTTCCCTCCCGGCAGCCCCTGGGAGGAGTTCTGGTCCCGCTTCACCCCCGCCTACGAGGCGGAGATCTCCGCGTTCATCTCGATGGTCCGCGACGGCTCGCCCAGCCCCTGCACGGTCGCCGACGCCCTGGAGGCCGTCCTCGTCGCGGAGGCCGCCGACCTGTCCCGGCGCGAACACCGCCCGGTCCGGATCGGGGAGGTGCGGCCCTGACCCGCCCGACGCCCACCGCGAGTACTCCAGGGAGACCCACGTGAACACCCCGAACCCCGGCCCGGGGGACGCGAGCCCCATCGGCTCCCGCCCCGCCGGCCCGCCCGACCCGGCCGAAGTCCTGACCATGGGGCGCGTCGGCGTCGACATCTACCCCGACCAGGTCGGAGTCGGCCTGGACGAGGTCACCTCCTTCGGCAAGTACCTGGGCGGCAGCCCCACCAACGTCGCCGTGGCCGCCGCCCGCCACGGCCGCTCGGCCGCCGTCGTCACCCGCGTCGGCGACGACCCCCTGGGCCGGTTCGTCCACCGGGCCCTGGCCGGGTTCGGCGTGGACGACCGCCACGTCCGCGCCGTCCCGGGCACCGCCACCCCCGTCACCCTGTGCGAGATCTTCCCGCCCGACGACTTCCCCCTGTACTTCTACGGCCGCGACCCCGCCCCCGACCTGCTCATCGGCGCCGGTGAACTCGACCTGGACGCCGTCACCGGGGCCGGGCTGTTCTGGGTCACCGTCACCGGACTGTGCCGGGAGCCGAGCCGCTCCGCCACCCTGGAGGCGCTCAAGGCCCGCGACCGCGGCGGCATCACCGTCATCGACCTCGACTACCGGCCGATGTTCTGGGAATCCCGTGAGGAGGCCCGCCGCTGGGCCGCCCTGGCCCTGCCGTACGCCACGGTCGCCGCGGGCAACCTCGACGAGTGGGAGACGGCCGTGGGCACCCGTGACCCGTGGGAGGCCGCCCGGCGCGGCCTGGAGCTGGGCCTGGAGCTGGCCGTCGTCAAACAGGGCCCCGAAGGCGTCCTCGCCGTCGACGCCACCGGCGCGTTCCGGGTCCCGCCGGTCCCGGTCGACGTCGTCAACGGCCTCGGCGCGGGCGACGCCTTCGGCGGCGCGCTGTGCCACGGACTGCTCAGCGGATGGGACACCGAGCGCACCGTGCGCTTCGCCAACGCGGCGGGCGCCATCGTGGCATCGCGGCTGTCCTGCTCCGACGCCATGCCCACCTCCGCCGAGGTCGAGGCCAAGCTCGGGGAGGTCTCCCATGTCGGTTGACACGCTCCGCACCATCGTCGAGACCCGGCTGCACAACCCGGGCGCCATCGCCGAGGCCGCGGCCGTGCGGGTGCGCCCCGCCTCCCCGGTGGGCCCCGGCGGCAAGGCGATGATCGTCGCCGCCGACCACCCCGCCCGCGGCGCCCTGCGCTCGGGCGACCGGCCGATGGCGATGGCCGACCGCATCGACCTGCTGGACCGCCTGTGCGCCGCGCTGGCCCGCCCCGGCGTGACCGGCGTCCTGGCCACCGCGGACATCCTGGAGGACCTGCTGCTGCTGCGGAACCCCGACGGGACGGGCGTCCTGGACGGCAAGTCGGTCTTCGGCTCGATGAACCGCGGCGGACTGGCCGGCGCCGCCTGGGAGATCGACGACCGGTTCACCGGCTACGACGCGGCCGGGATCGTCCGGATGGGCTTCGAGGGCGGCAAGATGCTGCTGCGCCTGGACTACGACGACGACCGGACCGTCCCCACCCTGGAGAACTGCGCCAGGGCCGTCAGCGAACTCAACGCGGCCCGGGTCACGGCCATGGTCGAACCCTTCGTCTCCGGCCGCACCGACGGCGTCATCCGCAACGACCTGACCCCGGACGCGGTCGCACGCTCCATGGCCATCGCCTCCGGCCTGGGCAACGCCTCCGCCTACACCTGGCTCAAACTGCCGGTCGTCGAGGAGATGGAACGGGTCATGGCCACCTCCACCCTGCCGGCCGTGCTGCTGGGCGGCGAGGTGCCCGAGGACCCCGACGCCGCCTTCGCCCGCTGGGGAGAAGCGCTCAAACTACCGAACGTCATCGGCCTGACCGTGGGCCGATCCCTCCTCTACCCGGCCGACGACGACGTCGTGGCCGCCGTCGACGCCGCTGTGGGGTTGCTGTGAGCAAGTACTACCTGCCCGCGGGGAGCACCGCCGCCCCGCCGTTCCGCACCGTGATCACCCCCGAGACCGCCGGGTGGGGGTACTCCGGGCTCCGCGTCCTGGAACTGGCGCCCGGCCGGAGCCGGGAGATCGACACCGGCGACGCCGAGACGCTCGTCCTGCCGCTCAACGGCGGGTGCTCGGTCACCGTCGACGGGCTGGAGTTCGCGGTCACCGGCCGCCGGTCGGTCTTCACCCGCGTCACCGACCTCGTCTACCTGCCCCGCGACGCCCGCGCCGTGATCTCCAGCGAGTCCGGCGGCCGGTTCGCGCTCCCCTCCGCGCGCTGCGAACGCCGCCTGGAGCCGCGCCACCTACCGGCCGAGGACGTGCCGGTCGAACTGCGCGGCGCGGGACAGGCCAGCCGCCAGGTGAACAACTTCTGCACCCCCGGCACCCTGGACGCCGACCGGCTCATCGCCTGCGAGGTCCTCACCCCCGGCGCCAACTGGTCCTCCTACCCGCCGCACAAGCACGACGAGGCCACCGCCGACGAGTGCGAACTGGAGGAGATCTACTACTTCGAGGTCTCCGGCGGCCCGGCCGGCCCCGGCATCGGCTACCAGCGGGTCTACGGCACCCCGGACCGCCCCATCGACGTCTTCGCCGAGGTGCGCTCCGAGGACGCCGTCCTCATCCCGCACGGCTGGCACGGCCCGTCCATGGCCGCACCCGGCTACGACCTGTACTACCTCAACGTCATGGCGGGCCCCGGCCCCGAGCGCGCCTGGCGGATCTGCGACGACCCCGCGCACGGCTGGGTCCGCGACACCTGGGCCGGCCAGGGGACCGACCCCCGCCTGCCGCTCACCTCGACCCGGGAGAAGGAGGGCCGGACCCGATGACCGATCCCACCGGCACCACGACCGTCCGGCTCACCACGGCCCAGGCCCTGGTCCGCTTCCTCGCCGCGCAGTACAGCGAGCGCGACGGCGTCGAACAGCGGTTCGTCCCCGGCGTGTGGGGCATCTTCGGCCACGGCAACGTCGCCGGGCTGGGCCAGGCGCTGCTCCAGGCCGCCGTGACCGGCGAGGCCGACCTGCCCTACCACCTCGCCCGCAACGAGCAGGGCATGGTGCACGCCTCCGTCGCGTTCGCCAAGACCCGCAACCGGCTCCAGGCCTTCGCCTGCACGGCCTCCACCGGCCCCGGCTCCACGAACATGGTCACCGGCGCGGCGCTGGCCACCACCAACCGCATCCCGGTCCTGCTGCTGCCCAGCGACATGTTCGCCACCCGGATGCCCGATCCGGTGCTCCAGCAGCTGGAGGACACCCGCGGCGGCGACGTGACCGTCAACGACGCGTTCCGCCCGGTGTCCAAGTACTTCGACCGCGTCACCCGGCCCGAGCAGCTGATCCCGGCCGCCCAGGCGGCCATGAGGGTCCTGACCGACCCCGTCGAGACCGGCGCCGTCACCCTGTGCCTGCCCCAGGACGTGCAGGCCGAGGCCTACGACTGGCCGGTGGAGTTCTTCCGCAGGCGGGTGTGGCACATCGGCCGCCCGCTCCCGGAGCCGGACGCGCTGGCCCGCGCCGCGGCGGTGATCAGGGAAGCGCGGCGGCCCCTGCTGATCGCCGGCGGCGGCGTGGTCTACTCCGAGGCCGAGACCGCCCTGCGCGAGTTCGCCGAGGCCACCGGCATCCCGGTCGCCGACACCCACGCGGGCAAGGGCGCGCTGCCTTGGGACCACGACCGGGCCGTCGGCGGTGTCGGCTCCACCGGGGCCGCGAGCGCCAACGAGCTGGCCCGTGAGGCCGACGTGGTGATCGGCGTGGGCACCCGCTACAGCGACTTCACCACCGCCAGCCACACCGTCTTCGCCGACCCCGGCGTCACGTTCGTCAACCTGAACGTGGCCCGGCTCGACGCCGCCAAGCACGCGGCCGCCCAGCTGGTCTGCGACGCGCGCACCGGCCTGGAGGCGCTGCGCCGGGAACTGGACGGCTGGCGGGTCCCGGACGCGCACCGGGCCCGCAGCCGGGAACTGGCCGACGCGTGGGCCGCGGTCACCGACGCCTGCCGCCGCGTCGAGCACGGCCCGCCGCCCGCCCAGACCGCCGTCCTGGGCGCGCTCAACGAGGAGCTCGACGACCGCGACGTCATCATCAACGCGGCCGGGAGCATGCCCGGCGACCTCCAGATGCTCTGGCGGGCCCGGGACCCCAAGGCCTACCACGTCGAGTACGCCTACTCCTGCATGGGCTACGAGGTGGCCGCCGGCGTCGGCGTCAAGATGGCCGACCCCTCCCGCGAGGTGGTCGTCCTGGTCGGCGACGGGTCCTACCTGATGATGGCCCAGGAGATCGTCACCATGGTCTCCGAGGGGCTGAAGGTGATCATCGTCGTGGTCCAGAACCACGGCTTCGCCTCCATCGGGGCGCTCTCGGAGTCCCTGGGCTCCCAGCGCTTCGGCACGAAGTACCGCTACCGCGATCCCGCCACCGGACGGCTCGACGGGTCCGTCCTGCCCGTCGACCTGGCCGCCAACGCCGCCAGCCTCGGGGCCGAGGTCATCCGTGCCGAGGGGATCAAGGGCTTCCGCGCCGCCATCGCCCAGGCCAGGGCCGCCGACACCACCACCGTCGTCCACATCGAGACCGATCCGGAGGGTCCCAACCCGCCCGGCAGCGCCTGGTGGGACGTGCCCGTCGGCCAGGTGTCCGACCTGGACAGCACCCGCGACGCCTACGAGACCTACCGCTCCCAGAAGCAGGGACAGCGCCACTACCTGTGACGCCGCCCAGAACAAGGAACCGACCGTGAAGACCATCCAGCACTGGATCAACGGGGCCCCGACCTCCGGCACCTCGACCCGCACCGCACCGGTGTGGGACCCGGCGACCGGGCGGCGGCAGGCCGACGTCCTGCTCGCCGAGCAGGCCGACGTCGACGCCGCCGTCGCGGCCGCGGCGAAGGCCTTCGAGAGCTGGGGCGACTCCTCCCTGACCAAACGCACCCGCGTCCTGTTCTCCCTGCGCGAGCTCCTGGCCAGGCACGAGGACGAGATGGCCCGGATCATCGCCGCCGAACACGGCAAGGTCGTCGACGACGCCAGGGGCGAGATCGTCCGCGGCCGCGAGGTCGTCGAGTACGCCTGCGGCATCATCAGCGCCCTCAAGGGCGGCTACTCCGACCAGATCTCCACCGGGATCGACACCTTCGACTTCCGCCAGCCGCTGGGCGTCGTCGCGGGCATCACCCCGTTCAACTTCCCGATCATGGTGCCGCTGTGGATGCACCCCATCGCCATCGCCTGCGGCAACACCTTCGTCCTCAAGCCCAGCGAGCGCGACCCCTCGGTGTCCGGGTTCGTCGCACGGCTCTACGCCGACGCCGGACTGCCCGACGGCGTGTTCAACGTCGTCAACGGCGACAAGACCGCGGTCGACGCCCTCCTGGACCACCCGGGCGTCGAAGCCGTCTCGTTCGTCGGCTCCACCCCGATCGCCAGGTACGTGCACGAGCGTGCCACCGCCGCTGGCAAGCGCGTCCAGGCCCTGGGCGGCGCCAAGAACCACGCCGTGGTCATGCCCGACGCCGACCTGGAGTTCACCGCCGACCACCTGACCGCCGCCGCGTTCGGCTCCGCCGGGCAGCGCTGCATGGCCATCTCCGCGGCCGTCGCCGTGGGCGAGGCCGCCGACGCCCTGGTGCCGGTGCTCGCCGACAAGGCGAAGGCCATCAGGGTCGGCCCCGGCCGGGACGCCGCCAACGAGATGGGCCCGGTCATCACCGCCCAGGCCCGCGACCGCGTCGCCTCCTTCGTCGGCTCCGGCGAGGAGCAGGGCGCCGTCGTGGTGGTCGACGGCCGCGACCTCAAGGTGCAGGGGCACGAGGAGGGCTTCTTCATCGGCCCGTCGCTGCTCGACAGGGTCACCGCCGACATGGACGTCTACCGCCAGGAGGTCTTCGGACCGCTGCTGGTCGTGGTCCGCGCGGCCGACCTCGACGAGGCCATCGGGATCATCAACGCCAACCCGTACGGCAACGGCACCGCCATCTTCACCGGCGACGGCGAGGCCGCCCGCCGCTTCCAGCGCGGGGTCACCGTCGGGATGATCGGCGTCAACGTGCCGATCCCGGTCCCGATGTCCCACTACTCCTTCGGCGGCTGGAAGGACTCGCTGTTCGGCGGCGACCACATCCACGGCCCCGAGGGCGTGCACTTCTACACCCGGGCCAAGGTCGTCACCAGCCGGTGGCCGCACGTCGACCGCTCGGTCGAGGCCGCCTTCCACTTCCCGACCCACGGCTGAGGGACCCCGGGCCGCGGCACCGTCCGCGCCGCGGCCCGGCCCTGTCCGTTCACCGCTCGACACGTTCTCCGAAACGAGGCAGAAATGACCGACCAACTGGTCCTGGGCTCCGCCCCCGACTCCTGGGGCGTCTGGTTCCCCGAGGACGACCGGCAGACGCCGTGGAACCGCTTCCTCGACGAGCTGTCCGAAGCCGGGTACGAGTGGCTCGAACTGGGCCCCTACGGGTACCTGCCCACCGACCCCGCGCAGCTGGCCGACGAGGTGGGACGGCGCGGGCTCAAGGTCTCCGGCGGCACCGTGTTCGGCAACCTGCACGACCCGGGCGCCTGGGCCGACACCGTCGCCACCGTCCGCAAGGTCGCCGAGCTGACCGCCGCCGTGGGCGCACACCACCTGGTCTTCATCCCGCCGATGTACCGCGACGAGAAGACCGGCGAGTTCAGCGAGTCGCCGACCCTGGACGACGACCAGTGGCGCAACCTGAACCGGTCCGCCGACGAACTCGGCAGGATCCTGCTCAACGACTACGACGTGCGGCTGTGCCTGCACTCGCACGCCGACACCCACGTCCAGACCCAGCCCGAGATCGAACGCTTCCTGGACGGCACCGACCCGGAGCACGTCTCCCTGTGCCTGGACACCGGACACGTCGCCTACGGGGGCGGCGACGCGGTCGACCTCATCCGCCGCTACTCAGAGCGCGTGGACTACGTCCACATCAAGCAGATGGACCCCGAGATCATCCGGCAGGTCCACGAGGAGAAGCTCGGCTTCGGCGAGGCCGTCAAGCGCGGCGTGTGCGTGGAGCCCCCGGCCGGGGAGCCCGCGCCCGCGGCGGTGATCGACGCGCTCCGCGAGGTCGACGCCCGCCTGTTCGTGATCGTCGAACAGGACCTCTACCCCTGCGAGCCGGAGGTCCCGCTGCCCATCGCGGTCCGGACCCGCAAGTACCTCAACGGCTGCGGACTGGGGGCGCGCCACCAGAAGGCCTGACACAGAACGACCACGCTGAGCCGCCGCCGAGCGGTTCCCCGCAAGTCGCGTCCGCCCCTCGTGACCGCCACCACCGCATACGAGTGAATCCCCCTGACCGACAAGAGGTCCCATCATGAAGCGCAACATCAGCTACACGGCTCTGATCGCCGGTGCCGCGGGCCTGGTCCTGGCCGCATCGGCGTGCAGCTCCGAGGGCGGCCGTGAGACGGCCGAGGAAGGCGTCGAGACCCCGGAGCTCACCATCGCGATGATCACCCACGAAGTCCAGGGCGACACGTTCTGGGACATCATCCGCGCGGGCGCCGAGGACGCCGCCGCCAAGAGCAATATCACCCTGGAGTACGCCGCCGACCCCGAGGCCGGCGAACAGGCCGCCCTCGTCCAGAACGCGGTCGACCGCGGGGTGGACGGCATCGCCGTCACCCTGTCCAAGCCGGACGCGATGGAGGGCGCCGTCGCCGCCGCCCGGGAGGCCGGCATCCCGGTGGTCGCGTTCAACGCCGGGATCGAGGACTGGGTCGACATGGGCGTCCAGCAGTACTTCGGCACGGACGAGCACCTGGCGGGGACCGCCTTCGGCGAACGACTCAACGAGGTCGGCGCCCAGAAGGCCCTGTGCGTCATCCAGGAGCAGGGGCACGTCGCCCTGGAGACCCGCTGCGCCTCCCTGGGCGAGGCCTTCGAGGGCGAGTCCGAGGTGCTCTACGTCGACAGCGCCAACATGCCCGAGGTGCGCTCCAGTATCTCCGCCAAGCTCCAGACCGACGACGAGGTCGACTACGTCGTCACGCTGGGCGCCCCGATCGCCATGACCGCGATCGACGCCGTCGACGACGCGGGCAGCGACGCCGCCATCGCCACCTTCGACACCAACAGCGAACTGGTCGGGGTGCTCCAGGACGGCGTCGTCGAGTGGGCCGTCGACCAGCAGCCCTACCTCCAGGGCTACCTGGCGGTCGACTCCCTGTGGCTGTACAACACCAACGGCAACACCTCCGGCGGCGGCACCGAGCCCGTCCTGACCGGGCCGGCGTTCATCGACGAGACCAACGTCGACCAGGTCGCCGAGTACGCCGAGCGGGGGACGCGGTGACCATGAGCAGGACCCTCGAACCCACGGCGCCCGGGAGCGGCTCGGAGAAGACCCTCCGGGTGGCCCAGCGGTCGGCGCTGCGCAAGTTCATGACCAGGCCGGAGGTCGGCTCCCTGGTCGGCGCGGTCATCGTCTTCAGCGTCTTCTTCACCATCGCCGACCCGTTCCGCACCGGTGCCGCGCTGGCGACGATCCTGTACGCGAGCTCCACCATCGGCATCATGGCCGTGGCCGTGGCCCTGCTGATGATCGGCGGCGAGTTCGACCTCTCCGCCGGTGTCGCGGTGATCGCCTCCGGGCTCACGGCCTCCATGTTCGCCTGGTACTTCTCGGTGAACGTGTGGGTCGGCGCGGCGGCCGCCCTGGTGGTCTCGCTCACCATCGGGTTCCTCAACGGGTGGCTCCTCGTCCGTACCAAACTGCCCAGCTTCCTGGTGACGCTGGCGATGTTCCTGATGCTCCAGGGCCTCAACATCGCCATCACCAAGCTGGTCACCGGGCAGGTGTCCACCACGAACATCTCCGACATGGACGGCTTCGAGTCGGCCCGGGCGGTCTTCGCCTCCAGCTTCTCCGTCATGGGGGTCGACGTCCGGATCACCGTCGTGTGGTGGATGGTGTTCGTCGGCCTGGCCACCTGGGTGCTGATGCGGACCAGGGTCGGGAACTGGATCTACGCGGTCGGCGGGAACCAGGAGAGCGCCCGGGCGGTCGGCGTGCCGGTCGCCAAGGTCAAGATCGGCCTGTTCATGACGGTCGGGTTCTTCGCCTGGTTCTCCGGGATGCACCTGCTCTTCATGTTCAACACGGTGCAGTCCGGCGAGGGCGTCGGCAACGAGCTGCTCTACATCATGGCCGCCGTGGTCGGCGGGTGCCTGCTCACCGGAGGCTACGGGACCGTGGTCGGCGCGGCCATCGGCGCCTTCATCTACGGAATGACCCGCCAGGGCATCGTCTACGCGGGCTGGGACAACAACTGGGTGTTCTTCTTCGTCGGGGCGATGCTGCTGCTGGCGGTCGTCGTCAACGGCTGGGTCCGCACCCAAGCGAACAAGAGGTGACCGAGGTGAGCACGATGACGAGTGCGAAGGCGACACCGCAGGCGTCCGCCGGCGCAGGAGCCCAGACCGCCCCGCTGCTCGAACTGGACGGGATCGGCAAGAGCTTCGGCAACATCAGGGCGCTGACCGACATCGGTCTGAAGGTCGGCGCGGGCGAGGTCACCTGCATCCTCGGCGACAACGGCGCGGGCAAGTCCACGCTGATCAAGATCATCGCCGGGCTGTACCGGCCCACCGCGGGCCGCTACCTGGTGGACGGCGGGGAGGTGGACTTCTCCTCCCCGCGCCACGCACTGGACCGGGGCATCGCCACCGTCTACCAGGACCTGGCGATCGTGCCGCTGATGCCGGTGTGGCGCAACTTCTTCCTCGGCTCCGAACTGCGCAGGGGGGTCGGGCCGTTCCGGATGCTCGACGCCGCGCGGATGCGCCGCATCGCGGATGAGGAGCTGAAGAAGATGGGCATCGACCTGCCCGACATCGACGCACCCGTGGGCAACCTGTCCGGCGGACAGCGCCAGGTCGTGGCGATCGCCCGCGCGGTGTACTTCGGCGCCCGCGTCCTGATCCTGGACGAGCCCACGGCGGCGCTGGGCGTCAAGCAGTCCGGCGTGGTCCTGAAGTACATCAACGCGGCTCGCGACGCGGGACTGGGGGTCATCTTCATCACGCACAACCCGCACCACGCGTTCCTGGTCGGCGACCACTTCGTGATCATCAAGCTCGGCCGGATGGAGCTGGACCGGCCCCGCGCCGAGCTGACCCTGGACGACCTCACCCACCACATGGCGGGCGGGGCCGAGCTGGACGCGCTCCAGCACGAGCTCAAGCGCGGCGGGGCGCCGGAGGTCGCGCCGCTGCACGACGCCGGGGACGAGGGCCCCGACGTCCGGCGGCTCTGACCGGCACACGGATACGACCAAGAGAGGAGACGGGCGCGATGACCGTCAAGGTAGGAGTGATCGGCACCGGCTGGATCGGGGCCGAGCACATCCGGAGGATCACCACCTCGATCGGTGGTGCCGAGGTGGTCGCGGCGACCGACATCGACGCCGCCCGGGCCGCCCTGGCGGTCGAGGGCACCGGCGCGCGCGTACTGGCCGACGGTGCGGAGGTGATCGCGGCCGACGACGTCGACGCGGTCGTGGTCACCTCCTGGGGGCCGGCGCACGCCGAGTCGGTGCTCGCCGCGATCGCGGCGGGCAAGCCGGTCTTCTGCGAGAAACCGCTGGCCACCACCGCGGAGGACGCCCAGCGCATCCTCGACGCCGAGCAACGGCACGGCTCGCGGCTGGTCCAGGTCGGCTTCATGCGGCGCTTCGACCCCGGCTACGTGCAGATGAAGGAGGCCGTGGCCACGGGCGCCATCGGCGCCCCGCTGATGGCGCACTGCGTCCACCGCAACCCGACGGTGCCCGAGACCTACCGGTCGGAGATGGCCGCCCAGGACACCGCCGTGCACGAGATCGACGTGATGCGCTGGCTGCTGGACGACGAGATCTCCGCCGTCCAGGTCATCACCCCGCGCCCGACCGCCAACCGCTTCGAGCACCTGCGCGATCCGCAGTTCATGCTCTTCGAGATGGCCGGCGGGGCACGGGTGGACCTGGAGGTGTTCGTCAACTGCCGGTACGGCTACGAGATCGGCTGCGAGATCGTGGGCGAGGAGGGCACGGTCCGGCTCCCGGAGGTCCCCGGCGCGGTCCTGCGCAACTCCGGTCGGCAGAGCACCCCCGTCCTCCAGGACTGGACGAAGCGGTTCGCCGCCGCCTTCGACGCCGAGTTCGAGGCGTGGGTCCGGGAGGTCGCCGCGGGGACGCCGACCACCGGGCCCAACGCCTGGGACGGCTACGCCGCCGCGGTCGTCACCGACGCGGCCGTGCGGTCGCTGCACTCGGGGGAGGTCGTCCAGACCGGCATCAAGGAACGGCCGGCCTTCTACGCCTGAGAGGAGCACGCGCACAGATGAAGATCGCGATCGACCCGTACATGTTCCGCCACCTGCCGATGGCCGAGATGGTGCGGACCGTGGCGGACCTGGGCTACTCGTACATCGAGCTGTCCCCGCGCGCCGAGTTCATGCCGTTCTTCCTGCACCCCCGGGCCGACGGCGCGCGGGTGGCCGAGCTGAAGTCGGTGCTGCGCGAGACCGGTGTGGAGCTGTCCTCGATCCTGCCGCTGTACAAGTGGTCCAGCCCCGACGAGGAGGAGCGCCGCGACGCCGTCCGCTACTGGAAGAGGATGATCGAGGTGGCCGTCGAACTCGGCGTCACCCTGATGAACTCCGAGTTCAACGGCCGCCCGGAGCAGGCGGCCCGGAGCGAGGGGGCGTTCTGGCGCTCCATGGAGGAGCTGCTGCCGGTCTTCGAGCGCGAGGGGATCGCCCTCGACCTGGAGGCCCACCCGGACGACTTCTGCGAGGAGAACGGTCCCGCCGTGGACCTGGTCCGGGCGATCGACCGGCCGTGGGTGAACTACCTGTACTGCGCACCGCACACCTTCCACCTGTCGGGCTCCGGGCCCGGCGCGGACGTCCGCGCGATGATGGAGTACGCGGGCGACAAGCTCCGGCACGTCCACATCGCCGACACCTTCGACCACAGGGGATCGTCGGGACTGCGGTACATCCTCAACCCGCCCGGCACGCCCGCGCGCGTCCACCAGCACCTGGACATCGGCCAGGGCGAGGTGCCGTGGGACGAATTCTTCCAGACCCTGCGCGACCTGGACTTCGACGGCGTGGCCACGGTGTGCGTGTTCGCCTGGGAGGAGAGGGCGCGCGAGTCCTCGGAGTTCATGCTCGACCGGGTCACCGGGGAGCTGGTGGCCTGACCCGGGACACCGGGGCGTCGATTCGGCGGCGCACCGCCGCCAGGGGCGCGACGGCCCCGGTGGGGCGCCGTGATCGGAACACCTCCCGACCGCGGCGCCCTTTCGCGTGTCCTCGGAGTTCATGCTCGACCGGGTCGCCGGGGAGCTGGTGGCCTGACCCGGGACACCGGGGCGTCGATTCGGCGGCGCACCGCCGCCAGGGGCGCGACGGCCCCGGTGGGGCGCCGTGATCGGGACACCTCCCGACCGCGGCGCCCTTTCGCGTGTCCTCGGAGTTCATGCTCGACCGGGTCGCCGGGGAGCTGGTGGCCTGACCTGGGACACCGGGGCGTCGATTCGGCGGCGCACCGCCGCCAGGGGCGCGACGGCCCCGGTGGGGCGCCGTGATCGGGACACCTCCCGACCGCGGCGCCCTTTCGCGTGTCCGCAGGCGGGACCACGGCGCCCGCGTTCCCCGGCGCACGGCCTTGACGGGGATCCGGTGGCGGGGTTACGGTCTCCTCAGTTGTTCGCTTTGAGAACAACAGTTCGCTATACGAACGGAAGGTCCTTCATGATCGCGCCACTGGACGAGGCGATCGCCGAGCTCGTCCACGACGGCGACACGGTCGCCCTGGAGGGGTTCACCCACCTCATCCCCGTCGAGGCCGGGCACGAGATCATCCGCCAGGGGCTGCGCCACCTCACCCTGGTCCGGATGACCCCCGACATCGTCTACGACCGGATGATCGGCGCCGGCTGCGCCCGCAAGCTCGTGTTCTCCTGGGGCGGCAACCCCGGGGTCGGCTCCCTGCACCGGTTCCGCGACGCCGTCACCACCGGCTGGCCCGTCCCCCTGGAGGTCGAGGAGCACAGCCACGCCGGCATGGCCAACCGCTACCTCGCGGGCGCCTCCGGCCTGCCCTTCGCGGTGCTGCGCGGCTACAGCGGGACCGACCTGGTCGGGCACAACCCCCACATCAAGACCATCACCTGCCCCTTCACCGGGCAGGAACTGGCCGCCGTCCCCGCCCTCAACCCCGACGTGACGGTCATCCACGCCCAGCGCGCCGACCGCGCCGGCAACGTCCAGCTGTGGGGCATCATCGGCATCCAGAAGGAGGCCGCCCTGGCCGCCGACCGGGTCCTGGTCACCGTCGAGGAGGTCGTCGACACCCTCGAACCCGTCCCCGGGCAGGTCGTCCTCCCCGCCCGGGTGGTCGACCGCGTCAGCGTCGTCCCCGGCGGCGCCGCCCCCTCCTACGCGCACGGCTACTACGAACGCGACAACGAGGCCTACAAGTCCTGGGACGCCGTCGGCCGCGACCGCGAGGCCTTCACCCGCTGGCTGGCCGACCTCACCGCCGCCGCGCCCGCCGCCACCCTCGAAGGGACCGCCCCGTGACCACCGCGACCCGGACCTTCGACTGGACCTCCGACGAGATCATGACCGTGGCCGCGGCCCGCGCCCTGGGCGACGGCATGTCCTGCTTCGTCGGCATCGGCCTGCCCAGCACCGCCGCCAACCTGGCCCGCCGCACCCACGCCCCCGACCTGTGGATGATCTACGAGTCCGGCACCCTGGGCACCGTCCCCGCCCACCTGCCGCTGTCCATCGGCGACGGTGTGCTGGCCGAGAGCGCCGACGCGGTCGTCTCCGTGCCCGAGGTGTTCAACCTCTGGCTCCAGGCCGGGCGCATCGACGTCGGCTTCCTGGGCGCCGCCCAGCTCGACCGGTACGCCAACATCAACACCACCGTCATCGGCGACTACGCCGACCCCGAGGTGCGACTGCCCGGGGCGGGCGGCGCCCCCGAGATCGCCGCCTCCTGCGGCGAGGTCGTCATCATCGTCCGGCACAGCGCACGCGCGTTCGTTGACCGGGTCGACTTCGTCACCTCCGTCGGCCACGGCCGCGGCCCCGGCGACCGCGAGCGCCTGGGCCTGCGCGGCCGGGGCCCCACCCGGGTCATCACCGACCTGGGCGTCCTGGAACCCGACCCCGACACCCGCGAACTGGTCCTCACCGGCGTACACCCCGGCGTGACCGTCGACGAGGTCCGCGCCGCCACCGGCTGGGACCTGAAGGTCGTCGAAACCCCGGCCGTCACCCCCGAGCCCACCGCCGCCGAGCTCTCGGTGCTGCGCTCCCTGACCGGACCGGAGGCACGGCGATGACCGACGTCCACATCCTCGACGCGGTGCGCACCCCCTTCGGCCGCTACGGCGGCGCCCTGTCCGCGGTGCGCCCCGACGACCTGGCCGCCCACGTGGTCGGCGCCCTCGTCGAACGCACCCCCGCCCTGGAGGGCGGAGCCGTCGACGAGGTCGTCCTGGGCAACGCCAACGGCGCCGGCGAGGAGAACCGCAACGTCGCCCGCATGGCCGCCCTGCTCGCCGGACTGCCCACCACCGTCCCCGGCGCCACCGTCAACCGCCTGTGCGGATCGGGCATGGAGGCGGCGATCCAGGCCGCCCGCGCCGTCCAGACCGGCGACGCCCGCCTGGTCCTGGCCGGGGGAGTGGAATCCATGAGCCGCGCCCCCTGGGTGCTGCCCAAACCCGCCAAGGGCTTCCCCGCCGCCGACGCCGCCCTGCACTCCACCACCCTGGGCTGGCGCATGGTCAACCCGCGCATGCCCGCGCGGTGGACCGTGTCGCTGGGCGAGGCCACCGAAGGACTCGCCGCCGCCCACGGCATCGACCGCGCCGACCAGGACGCCTTCGCACTGGCCAGCCACACCAGGGCCGCCCGGGCCTGGGAACAGGGCGTGTTCGACGCCGAGATCGTCCAGGTACCCGGCGCCGAACTCGACCGCGACGAGTCCATCCGCGCCACCTCCGCCGAAAAGCTCGCCGCCCTCAAACCCTCCTTCCGGCCGGAGGGCACCATCACCGCGGGCAACGCCTCCCCCCTCAACGACGGCGCCGCCGCCCTGCTCATCGGCGACACCGCCGCCGCCGACGCCCTGGGCGTGCGGCCGCTGGCCCGCATCGCCGGACGCGGCGCGGCCGGGGTCGACCCCGACGTGTTCGGGATCGGCCCGGTCCGCGCCGCCGAGATCGCCCTGGACCGCGCCGGGATCGGCTGGGACGATCTGTCCATCGTGGAACTGAACGAGGCGTTCGCCGCCCAGTCCCTGGCCTGCATCCGCTCCTGGAAGGAACTGGACCCGGCCATCGTCAACCCCAACGGCGGCGCCCTCGCCATCGGCCACCCCCTGGGCGCCTCCGGCGCCCGCATCCTGGGCACCCTCGCCCACCAGCTGCGCCGCCGCGGCGGCGGCTGGGGCCTGGCCGCCCTGTGCATCGGCGTCGGCCAAGGGCTGGCCGTCGTCCTGCACGCCGACTGACCGAACCGTCCGCACACCCCGGAAGGCCCGTACCCATGACCGACACCCTGCTGGCGGACGGCCGCTGGTCGTCACGCATCCACACCGACGGCTGGCGGCCCGCACCCGCGACCCGCACCGTCACCGCACCCGCCACCGGCGAGGCCCTGGGCGAGATCGGCCTGGCCACCGCCGCCGACGTCGCCGAGGCCGCCGAACGCGCCGACGGCGCCCGCCGCGCGTGGGCCGCCCGCACCCCCGCCGAACGCGCCGCCGTGCTGCGCCGCGCTGGCGACCTGTTCGAGCGGCACGCCGAGGAGATCCAGGGCTGGATCGTCAAGGAGGCCGGGAGCATCCCGCCCAAGGCCGCCACGGAGACGACCATCGCCGCCGCCGAGTGCCACGAGGCGGCCGCCCTGCCCACCCACCCGCACGGCGACGTCCTCACCTCCAACGACGACCACTGGTCGTTCGCCCGCCGCCGCCCGGCCGGGGTGGTGAGCGTCATCGCCCCGTTCAACTTCCCGCTGATCCTGGCGATCCGCTCGGTCGCGCCCGCCCTGGCCCTGGGCAACGCCGTCCTGCTCAAGCCCGACCCGCGCACCACCGTCTCGGGCGGGGTGTCCATCGTCCGCGTCTTCGAGGAGGCCGGGCTGCCCGCCGGGGTGCTCCAGCTGCTGCCCGGCGGCGCCGACGTGGGCGAGGCCGTCGTGACCGCGCCCGCGGTGCGCGTGGTGTCCTTCACCGGCTCCACCCCGGCCGGCCGCAAGGTGGGCGAGGCCGCCGCCCGCCACCTCAAGCGCGCCCACCTGGAACTGGGCGGCAACAACGCCCAGGTCGTGCTGCCCGGGGCCGACCTGGCCAGGGCCGTTTCCGCCGGGGCCACGGGGTCGTTCCTGCACCAGGGGCAGATCTGCATGAGCACCGGCCGCCACCTGGTCCACGAGTCCCTGTACGAGGAGTACGTGGCGGCGCTGGCCGAGAAGGCCGACCACCTGCCGGTCGGCGACCCGGCCGCCGAAGCGGTCGCCCTGGGGCCGATCATCGACCGGGGCCAGCTGGAGCGGGTGGACGGCATCGTCGCCGCCACCGTCGAGGCGGGCGGCAAGGTCGCCGCCGGGGGCACCTTCGAGGGGCTGTTCTACCGGCCGACCGTGCTGCGCGACCTCACCCCGGACATGCCCGCCTGGCGGGAGGAGCTGTTCGGGCCGGTCGCCCCGGTGCTGTCGTTCGCCACCCCCGACGAGGCCGTCGCACTGGTCAACGCATCCGAGTACGCGCTGTCGGTCAGTCTGCTGGGCGAGGTCGGCGAGGCGATGCGGATCGCCGACCGCATTGACACCGGCAAGCTGCACATCAACGAGCACACCGTCGCCGACGAGGCCAACGCCCCGTTCGGCGGGTGGCGCGACTCCGGCACCGGCTCCCGGTTCGGCGGAGCGCAGGCCAACATCGAGGCGTTCACCGAGACCCAGTGGCTCACCGTCCGCCCCGACATCCCCGACTACCCCTTCTGACCGGCTGACCGCACCCGCGTACGGGCTGCACCGCACCCGCGGTGCGGCCCGCGCCGGTCAGGGCAGGAGACCGGCCCGGCGGGCGGCCACGACGGTCTCCATCCGGGTGTGGGTGCCGAGCTTGCGCATCGCGCCGCGCAGGTAGCTTTTGACGGTCTCCGCGCCCACGCCCAGGCGGCGGCCCACCTCGGCGTTGCCACAGCCCACGGCCACCAGCGCGAGGACGTCCGCCTCCCGCGGCGCCAACGCCGGGGCCGGGCCCCGCCCGGGGGCCGGGCCGGTCAGCCGGTCGCACACACCGCGCAGCCGGTCGCGCAACTCCGGGTCGGACACCTCCTGGGCGATCGCCCGCAGCTCGGCGTGCGCCTCGCGCAGCCGCTCCCATTCGGGCCCCGTGTGCGGATCTCGGGCCGCGCGGGTGATCTCGGCGGTCTCCACCCCGGCCACCCGGCGCTCCACCTCCGCCCGCACCGCCAGTTCGGCGGCCAGCCGGGACGCCGAACGCTCCAGCGCCGCCACCGTGCGCGTACCGATCGGCAGGGGTTCGCGCACCCCGCCGTACAGCAGCGCCGCCACCGAACCCTCCACCACCACCGGGACCGCGGCGACCGCGCGCAGTCCCTCGGCGCCCACCGGCGCGTCGTACTCGTGGCTGATGCGCCGGTCGGCGACGTAGTCGTCCACGCTGCCCGGCCGGGTGGTGACCAGCACCCGCCCGCCCAGACCGCTGCCGCCCCGGATCACCAGCCCCCGCAGGGCGTCGGTGCGCGCCCCTGCGAGCTCGGTCAGCCGCACCGCGGCCCGCCCCGGCGCCGCCGTGCCGCCGAACAGCACGGGCAGGCCGGTGGCGTGCCGTGCCCGGCCCAGGGCGGCGCGGACGAGCGCGGATGGCCGGGGGGCCAGGGAGCCGGACGGGAGATGCGCGAGGGCCATCGGATCCTCCTGGGGCCACCGGGAGCGGCCGGTGCGGGCGGACGCCCCGTCGACACGGGGTGCGGTCGGTACCTCCCGCCGCACGGACGGCGGCCGGAACGGAACTGTGACCAGGATTACACACCACTCCCCGCGGGGGACCACCCCCGAAAGGGGGTGGCGGGCCTTCGGTGACGTGCCCGATGCTCTGCCCCATGGGCGACACACGACTCTCCTACGCGTCCGGGACCTCCGACACCCCACTGCTGGGCGACACCATCGGCGAGAACCTGGCGCGCACCGCGGCCCGTCACCCCGACCGCGAAGCGCTGGTCGAGACCGAGACCGGCCGCCGCTGGACCTACGCCGAGTTCGACGCGGCCGTCGACGCGGTGGCGCGGGGCCTGCTGGCCCGCGGCATCGCCAAGGGCGACCGGGTCGGCATCTGGTCCCCCAACAACGCCGAATGGGTCCTCACCCAGTACGCCACCGCGCGCATCGGCGCGGTCCTGACCAACGTCAACCCCGCCTACCGCTCCCACGAACTCGACTACGTGGTCCGCCAGTCCGGTATGCGGCTCATGATCGCCGCCACCGCGCACAAGACCAGCGACTACCGGGCGATGCTCGCCGAGATCGGGTTCGCGGAGACGGTGTTCATCGGCACCCCCGACTGGGACGCCCTGGTGGAGGCCGGACACGCCACCGACCCCGGCGCCCTGGCCGCCCGCGCCGCCGAGCTGTCCTGCGACGATCCCGTCGACATCCAGTACACGTCGGGCACCACCGGGTTCCCCAAGGGTGCGACCCTGTCCCACCACAACATCCTCAACAACGGCTACTTCGTCGCCGAGGGCTTGGGCTATACCGAGCACGACCGGGTGTGCCTGCCCGTTCCGCTCTACCATTGTTTCGGCATGGTCATGGGCAACCTGGCGGCCACCTCCCACGGGGCGTGCATCGTGCTGCCCTCCGCCGCGTTCGACCCGGCGGCCGCGCTGCGCACCGTCCAGGACGAGCGCTGCACCTCGCTGTACGGGGTGCCGACCATGTTCATCGCCGAACTCGACCACCCCGACTTCGCCCGCTACGACCTGTCCACCCTGCGCACCGGCATCATGGCGGGCTCGCCCTGCCCGGTCGAGGTCATGAAGCGGGTCGTCGGCGACATGCACATGGCCGAGGTCGCCATCTGCTACGGCATGACCGAGACCTCGCCGGTGTCCACCATGACCCGCCGCGACGACGACCTGCGCCGCCGTACCGAGACCGTCGGCCGGGTCATGCCGCACCTGGAGGTGAAGGTCGTCCGCCCCGGCACCACGGTCACCGCCCCGCGCGGCGAGGCGGGGGAGCTGTGCACCCGCGGGTACTCGGTGATGCTCGGCTACTGGGGTGAACCCGGCAAGACCGCCGAGGCCGTCGACCCCGCCCGCTGGATGCACACCGGCGACCTGGCCGTCATGGACGACGAGGGCTACGTCGACATCGTCGGCCGGATCAAGGACATGGTCATCCGCGGCGGCGAGAACATCTACCCCCGCGAGGTCGAGGAGTACCTGTACACCCACCCCGACATCGCGGACGTGCAGGTCATCGGCGTCCCCGACCCCAAGTACGGCGAGGAGCCGATGGCCTGGGTGATCATGCGACCGGGAGCCGAACCGCTCACCGCCGCCGCCCTGGCCGCGTTCTGCGAGGGGCGGCTGGCCCACTACAAGATCCCGCGCCGGGTCCACGTGGTCGACGCGTTCCCGATGACCGTCACCGGCAAGGTCCGCAAGGTGGAGATGCGCCGGGCCGCCGTGGACCTGCTCGGACTGCACGGCCGGGGGTGACCCCGGCCGGGGCGGGGCGCTCGAAAGCGGGGAGCGCCCCGCCCCGGTGTCCACCGGGCCGGGTCAGCCGGAGTGCAGGACCTCGGCGTGGCGCATCTCGCGGACGCCGGTGATGAGGCCGAAGAATCCGGCGGCGGCCGGGTCGGCGGGCATCTCCTCCGCGGCCCGTTCGGCCGCCTCCCGCGAGGCCCACAGGATGACGTCGCCGACGCTGCCGTCGTCGAAGCGCACCAGGTGGGCGTTCACGAACTCCGACCCGTAGCGCTCCCGCAGCCGCTCCACGAGCGCGTCGCGCGCGGCGGTCAGGGCCTCGGCGTCGTCGGTGTCGAAGTGGACGTACTCCAGTGTCATGGCGGACCCTCCCGTCCCGGACATCATCATGTCACGGGTTTTGTTGTCTGAAACCGTGATGCGAAGGTATCACGGATTCATGGGAGTGAATCCGGTAGCTTGGGTCCATGACGCTGCGCGAGTTCGACGACATGCCGTGGATCGGCCACGAGCACCCCGTCCTGGACCTGACCAACACCGTGGTCGTGGGCGCCGGCCCGGGCCGCGGCGACGTCGACCTCCTCGCCGACCCGGCCCTGACCGCCGTCTGGCGCGCGCGCCTGGGCGACCGCGGCC
>NZ_JASFDV010000064.1 GCF_030766825.1 Nocardiopsis sp. CC223A | reverse complement strand
GGGACGCCCAGCAGTGCGTGCGCCGCCCCGGGGGCCAGTCGCAGCCCCCAGGTCGCTCCGCCCGGCCCGGGCGAGGCGACCTGCGCGGCGGTGTCGGGCCCGGCCACCACGAGGCGGCCGCGGTGCCACATGAGGTCCATCGCGGCGTCGGGCAGCACCCGGTGGGGTCCGGGGCCGGAGACCCGCCAGAGGATCCCCGAGTGCCCCCGCCACTCCCGGTACTCGGCCATCCTCCGACCCTACTGGTACGATCACCATCAAAGTTTGACGCTGGTCGTACTTCTGTGTTCGAATGGCGGCGGCCCCGGCCCCCCGGCGTGAGAGGACGCGCGATGTCCAGGACTGTGCTGTTCCACGAGTACGGCGGCCCCGAGGTGCTGGCCCTCGCGGACATCCCGCCCGGTGACCCGGGGCCGGGGGAGGTGCTCGTCCGCGTCGACGCCATCGGACTCAACCGGGCCGAGGCGCTCTTCCGTTCCGGCCACTACATCGAACCGGTGCGCCGGTTCCCGGCCCGCCTGGGCCTGGAGGCCGCGGGAACCGTCGTGGCACCGGGGCCGGGCGTCACCGGACTGCGGCCCGGCGACGAGGTCAGCGTGCTGCCGGTCTTCTCCCAGAACGACTACGGCGTCTACGCCGACCGGGCTCTGGTGCCCGCATCCGCCCTGGTCCGGCGCCCGGAGGGGCTCGACGCCGTCGGCGGCGCGGCCGTGTGGATGCCCTACCTCACCGCCTACGGCGGACTCGTGGAGGTCGGCGGGCTGCGGCCGGGAGACGCGGTCGTGCTGACCGCGGCCTCCAGCGGGGTCGGCCTGGCCGCCCTGCGCGTCGCCGCGCGGGTCGGCGCCGTACCGATCGCCGTCACCCGCAGCGCCGCCAAGAGGCGGGCCCTGCTGGCGGCGGGCGCGGCGGAGGCCGTCGTGAGCGCGGAGGAGGACGTGGCCGACCGGGTCCTGGAGATCACCGGCGGCCGGGGCGCCCCGCTGGTGTTCGACGCCGTCGCGGGGCCCGGCGTCGGTGACCTGGCCCGCGCGGTCGCGCCCGGCGGAACCCTGCTGCTGTACGGGATGGCGAGCGGGGAGGAGACCCCCTACCCGGCCTTCGGCCTGGGCATGCCCGCGCTGAACATGCGCACCTACACGCTGCCGGAGACCGTGCGGGATCCGGAGCGGGCGCGGCGGGCCGTCGCGTTCGTGGCCGCGGGGCTGCGCTCGGGCGATTTCGGGCCCGCGGTGGACCCGAACCGCTTCGAGCTGGCCGGGATCGCCGACGCGCACCGGTACATGGAGCAGGTGGACGCCCGGGTCGGCAAGATCGTGGTGACCGTCGACCACTGAGTGTGCCCAGAATGTCCGGAAAAGGACGGTGGGCATGCTTTGCCGGGGATTCTGTCCGACGCGGTGTGTCCGACCCGTCCGCCGGTTACGGTGGCGGCATGGTCATGTGGGCTTCGGACAACCGGGCGGGGAAGGTGCGGGAGGGGTTGACCCTGCTGCTGTCCCAGGGGCTGATCGAGGATTTCGAGATCCGCCCCGACGACGAGCACCCCTACCGCGTCACCATGCCGGTGGGCGTCATCCCGCTGACCGAGCACCAGGCCGCGCACTTCCTCCTCGGCGCCGTCACCGCCCGCTTCGGCCCCCTCGCCCGCCACACCCCCTGACCGCGTACGGCGAAGGCGTCCTATTTGCCGTAGTGGTAGCGGCAGGCGGCGATGCGGATCTCATCACCGGAGATCTTGTACACCAGCCGGTGTTCGTCGGTGATCCGTCGGGACCAGTACCCCTGGAAGCCGTGGCGCAAGGACTCGGGTTTGCCCACACCCTCGTTGCCGTTGTGCTCGATGTCCCTGATGAGGGTGTTGATGCGTTTGAGGATTTTTCGGTCCTGCCCCTGCCACCAGAGATAGTCCTCCCATGCTCCCCGGGCCCAGATCAGCGTCATTCGGCCGGCTCCCGCTCTATGCCGTGGCCGGCCTCCAGCTCCTCGATGGCCGAGACCAGGCGCCGGGCGTTCTCGGGACTGCGCAGGAGGTAGGCGGTCTCCCTGAGGGCCTCGTACTCGGACAGGGCGATCATGACCACGGGCTCGTGTCCGGCTCTCGTGATCACCACTTCTTCTCTGTCGTTGACGACGGCATCGAGGGTGGCCGCGTAGTTGGCGCGGGATTCGGTGTAGCTCATGGTCTTCATTTCTTGTCCTCCCGGCGGCCTATGCGGTGATTTCAAGGTACAGGATTATGTACGTCCAGGTCCAGGAAAGCGGGTCCGCGCACGGCGAAGGCGCCGGACCGTGGGGCTCCGGCGCCTTCGCCGCGTGCGCGGGCGGGGTCAGCGGACCAGGGTGGCGAACTCCTCGGCGATGACCGTGGCCCCGGCCTTGTTGGTGTGGATGTCCGGGCCCAGCTCCGGGTCGCACATCCACGTGTAGTCGCAGATCGCCTGGAGGTTGGTGGGCATGGCGCCCTCCTCCGGGACGTCGAAGTCGGCGGAGTCGAACGCCGCCTCCACGTCGGCCACCTCGATGTCCTCGGCGGCGTAGGACTCCCGCAGGGACTCGTTCATGGCCTGTAGGACCTCGGTGGCGTACCCGGCGAAGGTCGCGTCGAAGGGGATCTCGCCCTCGACCTCGCCCAGGCCCGGACCCGCTTCCGGGTCGGCCCCGGCGTCCCCGGGGGCCTCCTCGTCCTCTTCGTCCTCCGCGGGCTCCTCGGGTTCGAGCAGCAGCGCGGCGAGGAACGGGTTGTAGTAGGTCATCGCGATGACCTGGGTGTCCGGGCCGGCCGCGGCACGCAGCCGGGAGGCGATCACGGGCACCTCGGTCTCGATGCGCTCCAGGCCGTCGTCGACGCAACCGGTGTCGACGACGGGCCGCCCGCCGTTCTCCACGTTCTCGATGCCCACGACGCAGCGGGTGAAGTTGTTGCCGCCGATGGCCACCGTGACCAGGTCCACCCGCCCCCGGTGGTCGGCGAGGAACTCCTCGGCGGCTTCGAGCTGCGAGCGGCCCCCGTACCGCTCGTCGCAGCGGGGGATCCCGCCTTCGAGGAACGTCGTGGTGTCCTCACCGCCGCAGCCGCTGCGCTCGTGGCGCAGCGTGGAATCGGCGTCGTACAGGGTGCGGTACAGGATGTCCGTGTACCCGTCGGAGGTCTCGGCGGGCCCGCCCTCGCCCGGCTGCACGCCCACCGTCAGCGAGTCGCCCAGGGAGAGGTAGTACCGCTCCTGTGCCCCCGCCGACACGTCCTCTCCGTCGCCGCCCGCGCAGCCGGCCGCCGCCACGGCCGTCGCGGCCACCGCGACGAGAGCGGCGCACCGGACGTTCCACCGGATTCTCACTGTCGTTCTCCAACCAGATGAAGACCAAGGGATGCGCGCCCGTGGCGGCCCCGGTGAGAGGACGGATACCGCCGGGTAACAACAGTTACCGACTGGAAGGTTCGGTGTCGAGGGGCACCAGGAGGCATCTCAGTAACGATGCGAGCTGCTCGCGCTCCCGCGCGGGCATCGGGGCCAGGAGCGTCTCCTCGTAGCTCAGCAGCGACTCCAGCGCCGCGTCGATGCGCTCGGCGCCCTTGTCGGTCAGCCGCACCAGCACCCCGCGCTTGTCGGCGGGGTCGGGGCGGCGCCGCACCAGCCCCGCGGCGGCCAGCCGGTCCACCCGGTTCGTCATGGTCCCGGAGGTCACCAGGGTGGCGCGCAGCAGGCGGCCGGGGCTCAGCTCGTAGGGCGGGCCGGAGCGGCGCAGCTCGGCCAGGACGTCGAACTCCCAGGGCTCCAGGGAGTGCTCGGTGAACACGGTCCGCCGGGCCCTGTCCAGGTGTCGGGCGAGCCGGGACACCCGGCTGAGCACTTCGAGCGGCGTCACGTCCACGTCCGGCCGTTCGGCGCGCCACGCCTCGATCAGCCCATCCACCTCATCGCGCATGGGTCCAGCATATCTCTTGACATCAAGATAGTGGGGCGGGTATGCGATGCACACCCGCCCCACGAGAGATCCCGCGCCCGGGCCGTTCCTCCCAGGGCGTGTTCCGCGGGTGCCCACCCTGCCGCGCGGCGCCCCGGCACATCCCCCGCCGAGTTCTCACCGGTCGACAGGAGAACCCGCCCCGACTCCTTCTCCGGCCCTGCGGTGCATGCACCGGGACCCCGCTCGCGACGAGCGGCGTCCACGGAACACGCCCTAGCGGCTTCGCCTGGTCCGCAGCCTGGGCTTGGCCTCCAGGCTCGACAGCCCGTTCCACGCCAGGTTGACCAGGTGCGCCGCCACCACCTCGCGCTTGGGCCTGCGCACCTCCAGCCACCACTGGCCGGTCAGGGCCCACATGCCCACCAGTGCCTGGGCGTACATGGGGGCGAGTGCGGGGTCGTAGCCCCGCTCGGCGAACTCGTCCACCATGATGTACTCGACCTGGCTGGCGATGTCGTTGATCAGGCCGGCGAAACTCCCCGTTCCGGAGGCCACGTGCGAGTCACGGGTCAGCACCCGGAACCCGACCGTGTTCTCCTCGACGTAGCGCAGCAGGGCCAGGGCCGCCTTCTCGATCTTGTTGCGGGCGCTGTCGGCGGTGAGCGCCTCCGAGACCATGCCCACCAGGGTGCGCATCTCCTGGTCGACGACGACCGCGTAGATGCCCTCCTTGCCGCCGAAGTGCTCGTACACCACGGGTTTGGACACGCCCGCCCGTGCGGCGATCTCCTCCACGGAGGTCGCGTCGAACCCGCGTTCGGCGAACAGCTCCCGGCCGATCTCCAGCAGCTGCCGCCGACGCTCCTCGCCCGTCATGCGCTTGCGGCGCACACGGATCCTCTGCTCGCTGTCGGCTGCTCCCATGATGGTCAAGAATCCTAAACGCTGACCCGCTTGGCGGCGAGTCGCTCGTTGTCGGGCCAGCGGACCTTGGTGGCCCAGCCGAACTTCTCGAAGAACCAGATGACGCGCGCGGAGATGTCGATCTGGCCCTTGAACACGCCGTGCCGGGCGCAGGTCGGGTCGGCGTGGTGCAGGTTGTGCCAGGACTCGCCGAACGACGGGATGGCCAGCCACCACACGTTGCGGGAGCGGTCGCGCACCTCGAAGTTCTCCTCGCCGATGGTGTGGCAGATGGAGTTGATCGACCAGGTCACGTGGTGCAGCAGCGCCACCCGGACCAGGCTCGCCCAGAAGAACGCGGTGGCCGCGCCCCACCAGGACATGGTGACCAGGCCGCCGATGAGAGCCGGGGCGCCCAGCGAGAAGATCACGAGCGGCAGGAACAGCTTGTCGACGAGGACGATGTCCTTGTCCTTGAGCAGGTCCGGGGCGAAGCGGCGGGGCGAGGTCTTCTTCTCGTCGAGGTACATCCACGCCATGTGCGCGTAGTAGAGGCCCTTGGCGACCGACTTCCAGTCGTCGCCGAACCGCCACGGCGAGTGCGGGTCGCCCTCGGCGTCCGCGTACTTGTGGTGGCGGCGGTGGTCGGCCACCCACTTGACGACGCTGCCCTCGATGGCCAGCGACCCGGCGACCGCGAGCGCGATCTTGAGCGGGCGGTTGGCGCGGAACGAGCCGTGGGTGAAGTGGCGGTGGAAGCCGACCGTGATGCCCAGCCCGCTGATCAGGTAGAAGACCGTGGCGATGGCGATGTCGACCAGGCTCAGCCCCCAGCCCCAGAAGAACGGGACGGAGGCGAGCAGCGCGATGAGCGGGATGAACACGAACGCGAACACGGTGAAGCGCTCGGCGCGCCCGCGCAGCTCGGGCTCGTACTCGGGGATCGGGGTGCGCTTGGTGGCGGTGGTCTCGGCCGCGGGGGCGGCCGTCCCCCCGGTGGGCGTCTCGGGTGCGGCGGTCATGAATCCCTGCCTCGTGAATCGGAAACGTCGTTCGTTCGTCGCTTGTTCGTCTGTGAGGTCAGGGCGTGCCGGGAGTGCGCGGGCATCCGCCGCGACGGCCCTACCTATACCTACGTAACCGTAACCTACGAACCCGTAGGTTTGGCAAGGGCCGTTGCGAAGGCGCTATCTTGGTGACCGTCATGTCGGCGCGGGGACTCGCGCCCGGCGTGTTCCCGGATGATGTAATCGGCAGCATGTGGGGTTTTGGTCCCCATCGTCCAGGTTCGAGCCCTGGTCCGGGAGCAGACGCGTCGCCGGCGGCCGCCGCCCTGTCGTCGGCGGCCACCGCGCCCACCGGGTGTACCGCGAGCACCGCGCACCGGGAGGACCGGGCGCCGACCGGAGCGGCGCACATCACATCCCCGCTCCGGCCCCTGCCGCAACAGAGCCCGTGAGCGGCCGGCGGGCCCGACCGCCCACTCCGCCGGGCCCGTCTCCGCCGCCGGGGGCCTGTGACGCGGATGTATCCTTCCCATGTCGGCCGCACGGCGGGTCAGCGCCGTGCACGGTACGAGGAACGCCCCGCCGAACGCCGACCGCGAGATCGTCTTCTTCCTAGCCAGCTATCACGAGGGGTCTCCTCCAGTGAGCGTGAACCGCCCGGCTGCCGTCATCGTCCTCGCCGCGGGCGAGGGCACCCGGATGAAGTCCCAACTCCCCAAGGTGCTCCACGAGATCGGCGGCCGCAGCCTGGTCGGCCACGTGCTGGCCGCCGCCCGCGAACTCGGCCCGCTGCACACGGCCGTCGTCCTCGGACACGCCCGCGAGCGCATCGCCGAGCACCTGGCGCAGATCGCCCCCCAGGCGGTCACCGCCATCCAGGAGGAACAGAAGGGCACCGGGCACGCGGTGCGCATGGCCCTGGAGGACCTGGCCCGCCAGGGCATCGAGCCCACCGGCACCGTCGTTCTCACCTGCGGGGACACCCCGCTGCTGCGCGGCGCCACGCTCGCCGAGCTGGTCTCCTTCCACGAGAAGGAGGGCAACGCCGTCACCGTCCTGTCGGCCCGCGTCCCCGACCCCCACGGCTACGGGCGCATCGTTCGCGACGCCGACGGCGACTTCACCTCCATCGTCGAGCAGGCCGACGGCACCCCCGAGGAACTCGCCGTCGACGAGATCAACTCCGGCATGTACGCCTTCGACGGCGCCCTGCTGGCGCAGGTCGTGCAGCGCATCGGCAGCGACAACGCCAAGGGCGAGGAGTACCTCACCGACGCCATCGCGCTGCTGCGCGGCGACGGCCACCGGGTCGGCGCCTGGGCCGCCGAGGACGCCGACGAGGTCCGTGGCGTCAACAACCGCGTCCATCTCGCCGAGGCCCGCCGCCTGCTCAACGACCGCCTCCTGCGCGCGCACATGCTCGCCGGGGTCACCGTCGTGGACCCCGCCACGACCTGGATCGACGTGGACGTGCGGATCGGCCGCGACACCCTCGTCGAGCCCGGCACCCGCCTGCGCGGCGCCACCGTCATCGGCGAGGGCGCGGTCATCGGTCCCGACAGCGACCTGACCGACACCGTCGTGGGCGACGGGGCCGAGGTCCGCCGGACCACCGCGGACCGCGCCGAGATCGGCCCCGGGGCCGACGTCGGTCCCTACACCTACCTCCGGCCGGGCACCCGCCTGGCCGACCGGACCAAGGCCGGTGCGTTCGTGGAGGTCAAGAACGCGAACATCGGCAGCGGTTCCAAGGTCCCGCACCTGACCTACGTCGGCGACGCCGACATCGGCGTCGGCAGCAACATCGGCTGCTCGTCGGTGTTCGTCAACTACGACGGGGTCGACAAGTCCCGGAGCACCATCGGCGACCACGTGCGCATCGGCAGCGACAACACGATCGTCGCCCCGGTCACCGTGGGCGACGGCGCCTACTCCGGGGCCGGGGCCGTGGTCCGGGACGACGTCCCGCCCGGTGCGCTGGCCGTGTCCGAAGGGCACCGGCAGCGCAACGTGGAGGGGTGGACCGAGCGCAAGCGCCCGGGGACCGCCTCGGCCGAGGCGGCGCTGCGGGCGCGGTCGGCCCGGGGCACGGAGGGCGTCGAGGACGCAGGGCGGCACAGAGCCGGCGATCAGTAGTGACTGTGGGGGAGAAACACGTGAGCGGCATGAAGGCCACCGGTCAGAAGAACCTGTTGTTGTTCTCGGGGCGCACGCACCCGAGTCTGGCCGAAGAGGTCGCGAAGGAACTGGGGATCGAGGTGGTCCCCACCCGGTTCGACACCTTCGCCAACGGTGAGATCTTCGTCCGCTACCTGGAGTCGGTCCGCGGCTCGGACGCCTTCGTGATCCAGGCGCACGCCGACCCGATCAACGAGTCGATCATGGAGCAGCTGATCATGGTGGACGCGCTCAAGCGCGCCTCCGCCAAGCGCATCACCGTGGTCACCCCGTTCTTCGGGTACGCCCGCCAGGACAAGAAGCACCGCGGCCGCGAGCCCATCTCGGCCCGCCTGATGACCGACCTGTTCCGCACCGCCGGCGCCGACCGCATGATGGCCGTCGACCTGCACACGGACCAGATCCAGGGCTTCTTCGACGGACCGGTCGACCACCTGTTCGCGCTGCCGATCCTGGCCGACCACATCGCGAACCGGGTCGACGTCTCCGAGATCACCGTGGTCTCCCCCGACGCGGGCCGCGTGCGCACCGCCGACCGCTGGGCCGACCGGCTGGGCGCCCCGCTGGCCATCATCCACAAGCGCCGCGACCCGGACGTGGCCAACCAGGTCCGCGTCCACGAGGTCGTCGGCACGGTCAAGGACCGCGTGTGCGTCCTGGTGGACGACATGATCGACACCGGCGGCACCATCGTCAAGGCCGCCGACGCGCTGTTCGAGCAGGGCGCCAAGCAGGTCCTGGTGGCGGCCACGCACGGTGTGCTGTCCGGCCCGGCCGCGGAGCGCCTCCAGAACTCGCGCATCTCCGAGGTGGTCATCACCAACTCGCTGCCGGTGCCCGAGTCGCGGTCCTTCGAGAAGCTCACCCAGCTGTCGATCGCGCCGCTGGTGGCGCGTGCGATCAGTGAGGTCTTCACGGACGGCTCGGTCACGAGTCTGTTCGAGTAGGGCCCCGGGCCCGCGGAGTTCCGCGGGAGCCCGTGGGGCGGGGGATATCCGGACGTATCCCCCGCCCGCGTGTCCCTTCCCTCACCGGCACACCGCCCCCGGTGGCCGCGCGTGCGGCGAAGGGGCCGCGGTGGGGCATGTACGGAGTCGTCCCCGGAACCAGTAGACTTGACCGAGTGTCCCCGTGCCCGAGCGGAGCCTCGTTCGGCTTCGTGCGGACGCGAGGGCAGGGGTGCGCGACGAGCGTTCCCGGGCCGGTCGGGTCCGGTGGCGACTCGCCGGGCACGCCTGGAACCAGGGCGGTCGCGTCCCCTACCGGGGAGACCCCGCCGCTTCCCCGCTGAGAGCGGGAATCGTTCGTACTACTGGAGTCGTGTTCCCCGTGCTGCGGGGTTGAACCCGAGGAGTTTTGTCGTGTCCGAGGTACGTATCGCTGCCGAGCCCCGCACGGAATTCGGCAAGGGCGCCTCCCGTCGCGCCCGCCGCGCGGGTAAGGTGCCGGCCGTCCTCTACGGCCACGGCACCGAGCCCCGCCACCTGAACCTGCCGGGCCACGATCTCATGCTCGCCCTGAAGACCCCGAACGTCCTGCTCCGCCTGGAGGGCCTGGACAAGGACAACCTGGCCCTGCCCAAGAGCGTCCAGCGCGACGCCATCAAGGGCTTCCTGGAGCACGTCGACCTGCTCGTCGTCTCCAAGGGCGAGAAGGTCGAGGTCGAGCTCCAGGTGAACCTGGTGGGCGAGATCAAGGGCGCCGGTGTGCTCACCCAGGAGCTCGTCACCGTGACCATCGAGGCCGAGGCCACCCACATCCCCGAGGGCGTCGAGTTCAACATCGACGGCCTGGAGATCGGCACCACCGTGACCGCCGCCGACCTGAAGCTGCCGGCCGGCGCCACCCTGGTGACCGACCCCGAGTCGATCGTCCTCAACGTCTCCGCGCCGCGCGTCGAGGAGGCCGCCGAGGGCGAGGCCGCCGAGGCCGCCGAGGCCGCCGCCGAGTAATCCTCGGCACCGTACGTCGACCGGGCGCGCGGCTCCACCGGAGCCGCGCGCCCGGTCTTTCGTCTGTAGGCTCGTCCCCGTGTGGGGACGGTGGAGGAAGAAGGACATGGCGGAGACCGAGCGCTGGCTGGTCGTCGGGCTGGGCAACCCCGGGCCCAAGTACGCCGGGAACCGGCACAACGCGGGCTTCATGGTGGTGGACGCGCTGGCGGGCGGCGAGCGCTGGAAGGCGCACAAGGCGCACGCCGAGGTGGTGGAGACCCGCCTGGAGGGCGTGGCGGTGGTGCTGGCCAAGCCGCGCACCTACATGAACCTCTCGGGCGGGCCGGTGTCGGCGCTGGCCAAGTTCTACAAGGTGCCGATGGAGCGGGTCGTCGTCGTGCACGACGAGATGGACATCGACTTCGGCGCCCTGAAGCTCAAGAAGGGCGGCGGCTCGGGCGGGCACAACGGGCTCAAGTCCATCACCGGTTCCCTGGGCGGACCGGACTACCTGCGGGTCCGGTTCGGGGTGGGCCGGCCGCCGGGCCGGATGGACCCGGCGGCGTACGTGCTGCGTGACTTCTCCTCGACCGAGCGCGGGGAACTCGACCTCAACGTCGACCGGGCGGCGGACGCGGTCCGCACGGTGCTGACGGACGGCCTGGAGCGGGCCCAGAACATCTACCACACGGCCGCCTGACGGCCCCCGGGCCGCCGCCCACCCGCCCGGCCCCGACCGGAGGGCGAATCGTCTCCCCCCGGCTCCGGGGGCGGGGCGGGCGTTCCCCGCGCCCCGGGCACACGGGGGTGCAGGCCGCGGGCGTCCTCATCTCCCGTGTCCGGGAGTCGTCTCCCGCCTGTTGTGGCCGGGTCCCGGCCGGGTGGACGGTCGGCTGACGCCGGACGCCTCGCCGCGGCTCCGCGCCCGAGCGAGCCGGGGGCGGAAGTCCTCGGTCTGCCCGGTGGAGCGGTGCGGTTCCCGGTGGGGCTCGGCCCCCACCCGACACCGGGCGGTGCGGGCGGTGACCTTCGCCGCCGTGTGGACCTCGGTCTTCCAGATCCGGACCCGCCCCCTGGTGGTGTGACACGGCTGAGGGGTTTCGGTCAGGTGGTCGGGTGGTCCGTCAGTAGTCCGGATCACGGGCCGGTCGGTATCGGGAGGGACACATTCCCGCGTCGACCGGCCTTTCTTCGTCGACAAGAGGACACACAGAGCGACTTTTCCACTACTTTTAGTTACTGTCAGAGTGGCATGCCGCCTCTCGGTCGATGACGTGCAGTGATGACTTTCGGACCGGCGTCGGTCTTGGGGGATACATGGTCGCAAGTAGTGGGGTGAAGGATGTCCGGGAGCGAATGGTGGCGGTACCGGCGTCCGCCATGCCGGAGGTCGGCTCCCTGCCCCTGCCGCCCCGGCCGTGGATGCGCACCTATGTGGCCGGACTGCTGGTGCTCGACCTGGTCGCGGCCCTGGGCGCGGGCCTGATCGGCACCGGTGTCCGCTTCCACGGGGCGCTCGCCGCCGCCACCACCGTCCCCTACCTGTGGCTCTCCCTGGCCCTGCCGCCGCTGTGGTGCCTGTTCGTCTGCCTGTCCGGCGGCTACGCCCGCCGCTTCCTCGGGGTGGGCACCGAGGAGTACCGCCGGGTCGCCGTGGCCGGACTCGCCCTGGCCGCCGGCACCGCCATCGTCGCCTACGCGGTCAAGTTCGACCTCGCCCGCGGCTACGTCCTGGTCACCCTGCCGCTGGTGCTGTCGGCCACCCTCGCGTTGCGCTACGCCCGGCGCAAGGCACTGCACCGCCGCCGCCGGTTCGGCGACTGCATGAACGGGGTCGTCGTGGTCGGCCACCGGTCGGCCGCCGGCGACCTCATCCGGCGCTTCCGCGGCGAGGTCTACCACGGTATGCGCGTGGTCGGCGTCTGCCTGCCCGAACACGAGGTGGCGGCGGGGGCCGCCGAGGTCGAGGGCTGCCCGGTCCTGGGCTCCTTCACCGGGGCCGCCGACGCCGCAGCCCTGGTCGGTGCCGCCACCGTCGCGGTCCTGGCCTGCCCCGAGATGGACGGCGTCGAGCTGCGCCGCCTGGCCTGGCGGCTGGAGAAGTCCGGCACCGAACTCCTCGTCGCCTCCGCCCTCATGGAGGTCGCCGGGCCGCGCACCACCATCCGCCCCGTCGCCGGGCTCCCCCTGCTGCACGTGGAGCACCCCGAGCTCGCCGGGGCGCGCCGGATCCTCAAGAGCGTCTTCGACCGCGGTGCCGCGGCGCTGGCCCTGGCCCTGCTGTCCCCCCTGTTCCTGGTGCTCGCCGTGCTCATCCGGTGGGAGGACGGCGGCCCGGTCTTCTTCACCCAGACGCGCGTAGGCCGGGGTGGCTCCGAGTTCCCGGTGTACAAGTTCCGTACCATGGTGGTCGGGGCCGAATCGCTGAAGGCGGCGCTGCGGTCCCGCAACGAGCACGACGGTGTGCTGTTCAAGATGCGACGGGACCCCAGGGTGACCCCGATCGGGGCCTGGTTGCGCCGGTACTCGCTCGACGAGCTGCCCCAGCTGGTCAACGTGGTCCGGGGCGAGATGTCCCTGGTCGGCCCCCGGCCGCCGCTTCCGGAGGAGGTCGCCCGCTACGGGCACGACGTCCGCCGCAGGCTGGTGGTCAAACCGGGGCTGACGGGGCTGTGGCAGGTCAGCGGCCGATCCGACCTCTCATGGGAGGAATCGGTCCGTCTGGATCTGCGCTACGTGGAAAACTGGTCGCTGACGTTGGACATCCAGATCCTGTGGAAGACGTGGTCAGCGGTGATCCGTGGGGCGGGGGCGTACTGAACGGTGAAGAACATCCGAAACGATCATGAGGTGGCCCGCGACCTGGCGAGCGAGGCGGGGCAGCTGCTGCTGCGCCTGCGCGCCCGGCACGGCTTCGACGAGCCCGACGTCCTGCGCACGCTGGGCGACCGTACCTCGCACGAGTTCCTGTTCTCCGCGCTGGGCCGGCTGCGCCCCAGTGACGCGGTGCTCTCCGAGGAGGGTGCGGACGACCACGCCCGGCTGCGCGCCCGCCGGGTGTGGATCATCGATCCGCTGGACGGCACCCGCGAGTTCGCCGAGGCCGGCCGGGTCGACTGGGCGGTGCACGTGGCCCTGTGGGAGAACGGCGCGCTGGTCGCCGGGGCGGTCGCGCTGCCCGCCCAGGGCAGCACCCTGTCGACGGTGGACCCGCCGTGGCTGCCCGAGGAGCGCCCGTCGGGACAGCGGCTGCGGATCACGGTCAGCCGCTCGCGCCCGCCCGCGTTCGCGCAGCGGATGGCCACCCAGCTGGGCGCCGAGCTGATCCCGATGGGGTCGGCGGGCGCCAAGATCTGTTCGGTACTGTTGGGCATGGCCGACATCTACGTCCACGCCGGTGGCCAGTACGAGTGGGACACGGCCGCCCCGGTGGCGGTCGCCCAGGCGTCCGGCCTGCACACCTCCCGGATCGACGGCTCTCCCCTGCGCTATAACGTAGCCGACCCGCTACTCCCCGATGTCCTTGTATGTCGATCGGAATTGTCGGGTATGTTGTTGGCAAGCATCCGCGACGGCGCGGACCTGGACAGCGCCGGTCCGCACGCGGGGGGCTAGACGAAAGACCCTCCGCCGTCGGTCGAACCGGTGCCCCCAGCGGTATCTCTAAGGCGGATTCATGGGTCAGGCGAGTCAGCAGACGCCCGGGCGCTACCAGCTCTCCCAGCTGGACGTCCTTGAGGCCGAGGCGATCTTCATCATGCGCGAGGTGGCCGCGGAGTTCGAGCGGCCGGTGCTGCTCTTCTCCGGCGGCAAGGACTCGATCGTCATGCTCCGCCTCGCCGAGAAGGCCTTCTGGCCGGGCGCCGTTCCGTTCCCGGTCATGCACGTCGACACCGGCCACAACTTCCCCGAGGTCATCGAGTTCCGGGACCGCCGGGTCGAGCAGGCCGGGGTGCGCCTGGTCGTCGCCTCCGTCCAGGAGCAGATCGACGCGGGCAAGGTCGCCGAGCCCACCGGCCGCTGGGCCAGCCGCAACCGCCTACAGACCGCCGCCCTGCTGGAGGCCATCGAGGAGCACGGGTTCGACGCGGCCTTCGGCGGCGCCCGCCGCGACGAGGAGAAGGCCCGCGCCAAGGAGCGCGTGTTCTCCTTCCGCGACGAGTTCGGCCAGTGGGACCCCAAGAACCAGCGCCCCGAGCTGTGGAGCGTGTTCAACACCCGCATCGACCGGGGCGAGCACATCCGGGTCTTCCCGATCTCCAACTGGACCGAGCTGGACGTGTGGGCCTATATCCAGCGGGAAAAGCTGGAGCTGCCCTCCATCTACTTCGCCCACGAGCGCAGCGTGTTCGAGCGCGACGGCATCCTGCTCGCCGACTCCCCGATCATCGCGCGCGACGACGCCGAGGTCCCCTTCACCGAGACCGTGCGCTACCGCACGGTGGGCGACCTCACCTGCACCGGCGCGGTCAAGTCGACCGCCGTGGAGCTCGACGACATCATCGCCGAGATCGCCGCGACGCGGATCACCGAGCGCGGACAGACCAGGGCCGACGACCGCGCCAGTGAGGCCGCGATGGAGGACCGCAAGCGCGAGGGCTACTTCTAGCCCGCCCGTCGCCGATGGGCCACCACTCCCGTCCTTCGGACGCATCCCTTCCCACATAGGACCAGCGAGCATGAGCAACGACATCCTGCGGTTCGCCACGGCGGGCTCCGTGGACGACGGCAAGAGCACCCTGATCGGCCGCCTGCTGTTCGACTCCAAGTCGATCTTCGAGGACCAGCTCGACGCGGTGGAGCGGACCAGCGCCGCGCGCGGTGAGGAGCACACCAACCTCGCGCTGCTCACCGACGGCCTGCGGGCCGAGCGCGAACAGGGCATCACCATCGACGTGGCCTACCGGTACTTCGCCACGCCCAAGCGGACGTTCATCATCGCGGACACCCCCGGGCACATCCAGTACACCCGCAACATGGTGACCGGGGCCTCCACCGCCGACCTGGCGATCATCCTGGTGGACGCGCGCAAGGGCCTCCAGGAGCAGAGCCGCCGGCACGCCTTCCTCACCACCCTGCTCCAGGTCCCGCACCTGGTCCTGGCGGTCAACAAGATGGACCTGGTCGACTACGACCAGGACCGGTTCGAGGAGATCAAGGCGGAGTTCACCGACTTCGCCGCCAAGCTGGACGCGCGCGACCTCACCTTCGTGCCCATCTCGGCCCTGCACGGCGACAACGTGGTGGAGCGCTCGGAGAACATGTCCTGGTACAGCGGCCCCTCGCTGCTGCACCACTTGGAGAACGTGCACATCGCCTCGGACCGCAACCTCATCGACGCGCGGTTCCCGGTGCAGTACGTGATCCGGCCGCACAGGTCCGACGACCCCGAGCTGCACGACTACCGCGGCTACGCGGGCCAGCTCGCCGGGGGCGTGCTCAAGCCGGGCGACGAGGTGGTGCACCTGCCCTCCGGGCTGACCAGCCGGATCGCCAAGATCGCCACGGCGGACGGGGAGGTCGCCGAGGCGTTCGCGCCGATGTCGGTCACCCTGCTGCTGGAGGACGAGATCGACATCTCCCGGGGCGACATGATCTGCCGCCCCAACAACATGCCCACGGCGTCCCAGGACATCGAGGCGATGGTCTGCTGGATGACGGACGCGCGCAAGCTGACGCCGCGTTCCAAGCTCATCGTCAAGCACACCACCCGCACGGCGAAGGTCATGGTGAAGGACCTGCGCTACCGGCTGGACGTCAACACGCTGCACCGTGACGAACAGGCCGACCACCTGGCGCTCAACGAGATCGGGCGGGTGCGGCTGCGCTCCACCCAGCCGCTGTTCGTCGACGAGTACTCGCGCAACCGGCAGACGGGCGGGTTCATCCTCATCGACGAGGCCACCAACGCCACGGTCGGCGCCGGGATGGTCGTCCGGGCCGACTAGTCACCGAGCACGCACGGGGCCGCCCATCGGGCGGCCCCGTCGTCGTGTACGGACCCGGTGGTGGGCTGTGACGGAGTGTGCGCGGACCGTGTGCGGGCCGTGTGGGGGTCCCGCCGGTTTCGACCGGTTTCCCGAGACGGTGGACGAGTTATTCGCGTATTTCTGCTTTGTTTCCGATCGTAAAACCATGTTCCAGTTTCGGCGGTACGCCGTCCCATTTCTTCTCCCGGGAAACGCGAAACCCCACCGCACAAGCGTCGGGCGGTATTGCGTTCCGGAGTGATCGCAGGTCGATCCGGTGCGACACGCGCTTCGGGGCCGGGCGTACCGACGAGGCGAACGGCGAAAAAGATTCGCTGAACTCTGGCGTAAAGGACACCCGGTCATTAAGGTTGCACACCGCGGCAAAGGAGCGACCGGTTGATCACGGTCGGTTATACCGCGCTGTTTCCGCAACACCCCCATACCCCCATCGAGGAGAAGAAGAGTGCAGAAGCACTACCCCCGCAGGGCCGTACTCGGCGTCGTCGCCGCCGGTGCGCTCTCCGTCCCCCTGGTCCTGTCCGGTGCCGTCTCCGCGGGCGCCGACGACCTGGCCCCCCTCCACGCGAGCACCGACGCCGTCCCGGGCGAGTGGTTCGTGGTCCTGGAGGAGACCATGGGTACGGCGTCGGTCACCCCGGGCGCCCTGGGCATCCGGTCCGGTGACGTCAACCACACCTACGAGGAGGTCTTCCAGGGCTACTCCGCGACCCTGACCGCCGCCGAGGTGCGGGAGCTGCGGGCACGGGACGGCGTGGCCTACGTCGAGCAGGTCGGCGTCGCCCGCACCTCCGTCACCTGGGGTCTGGACCGCATCGACCAGGAGGACCTCCCCCTGGACGACTCCTACTCCACTACGGCGGACGGCTCGGGCGTCTCCGCCTACATCATCGACACCGGCATCGACCCGGACCACCCCGACTTCGAGGGCCGGGCCGCCTCCGCCTTCGACGCCTACGGCGGCGACGGGTTCGACGGCAACGGCCACGGCACCCACGTCGCGGGCACCATCGGCTCCGCGACCTACGGTGTGGCCCCGGGGGCCGACCTGTTCGGCGTCAAGGTCCTGAGCGACAGCGGCTCGGGCGGCTACGACGACGTCATCGCGGGCATCGACTGGGTGGCCGCCAACGCCCCCGACGGCTCCGTCGCCAACCTGTCCCTGGGCGGCCCCGCCTCCCAGGCCGTGGACGACGCCGTCAACGCCCTGGCCGACTCCGGTGTGTTCGTGGCGGTCGCCGCGGGCAACGAGGGCCAGGACGCGAACAACGTCTCCCCGGCCCGCGCCGAGGGCGTCACCACCGTCGGCGCCTCCGACCGCAACGACGCCGCGGCCGACTTCTCCAACCACGGCTCCCCGGTGGACCTGTACGCCCCGGGCGTCGCGATCGAGTCGACCGTTCCGGGCGGCGGCGTCGAGGCCCTCTCCGGCACCTCGATGGCCAGCCCGCACGTGGCCGGTGCGGCCGCGCTGTACAAGAGCGCCAACGGCGACGCCGGGCAGGCCGCCATCCAGGACTGGCTCGTCGCCAACGGGGGGCGGGACGGGTTGACCGGTGTCCCGTCCGGCACCGTGAACATCCTGCTCAACGTCCAGGGCCTGTGACCCGGACCGGGATGTGGAGACCCCGCCCGTCCACACCCCGCCCCTGACCCCGGATGAATGATGACGGCCCCGGCCCGGGACGCGAACCCCCGGCCCGGGGCCGTCGTATGCCCGCATGAGGGATTATCTCGCAGTGGGACCAAGTGGTCACTGAAAGTAATAGCCTGGATGTGTGGAAGAGGCATACCGGCTGGTGTTCGTCGGCGGCATGGGCCGCTCCGGATCGACCCTGATCGAGCGGCTGCTGGGCGGGCTGCCCGGGTTCTGCTCGGTCGGCGAGACGGTGCACCTGTGGCGGCGCGGGGTGATGGAGAACGAGTTCTGCGGGTGCGGGCTGCCGTTCGCCGACTGCGGGTTCTGGACCGACGTGGGCAAGGAGGCGTTCGGCGGCTGGCAGCGGCTGGACGTGCGGCGCGTGCTGGGGCTCAAGGACCGCGTGGACCGGACCCGTTTCCTGCCGGTCCTGCTCAACGGTTCGGAGGAGGGGGCGCTGGCCGAGCGCAGTGCCCGCTACACCGAGCTGTACCACCGGCTGTACACCGCGATCGCCCTGGTCAGCGGCTCCTCGGTGATCATCGACGCCAGCAAGCACGCCTCCCTGGCCGCCTGTCTGCGCTGGCGGTACGGGGCGCGGATGCGGCTGCTGCACGTGGTCCGCGACCCCCGGGCGGTGGCGCACTCCTGGAGCAAGCGGGTGCCCCGGCCGGACGCCTCGCCCGACAGCAGCGAACCGGAGATGGCCCGCTACTCCGCGGGGCGCTCCGCGGTGCAGTGGATGGCGCAGAACGCCTGCTTCGACGCCCTGGCCCGGCGCGGCACCCCCACGCTGCGGGTGCGCTACGAGGACTTCACGGCCGCGCCGAACGAGGAGTTCGCACGCATCGCCGAGTTCGCCGGGTACCGGGGGGAGTGCCCGGACCTGAAGGACGGGGTGTCGCTGTCACGGGGGCACGCCCTGTCGGGCAACCCGATGCGCTTCACCGCCGGACCGGTGGGGGTGCGCGCCGACCAGGGGTGGCGCGAGGCGCTGCCGCCGTGGCGGCGACGGCTGGTGGCCGCGATGACGGCGCCGGGTCGGCGGCGGTACGGGTACTGAGGCCGAGCGGGAAATGCGCTGATCTTCGCCCGTTTTGCCTGCTGGGGGTGTTGCGCCCGGGTGTCGTGACATATGGTATCCATGCGAATACTTTCTGTGGAGACTCCTGGTGGTGGGTTGCGTGGACAGCGGACCGGTACGGGTGATGGCGTCGGTGGGGGCCGTGTTCCTCACCCTCACACTCACCGGCGCGGGCGGGAGCGGGGACGGGTCGGCCGAGCCGACCGGGGTTCCCCGGCACTCGTTCACCGCGCCGATGCTGGGACTGCCCGCCGACGCCGAGTACCGCTGCACGGTCTCGGAGATCCTCGAACCCAGCTGCGGGGTGTGGTGGGGCGGCAGCCCCCACGACTACGACCTCGACCGGCTTGAGGACGCCGCCGGGCGCAGGATGGACATCGTGTACACCTGGCGCGGCATCGACCAGGCCCAGGTCCCGGGGGAGCGGGAGCGGCGCTTCCTCGCCGAGGGCCGGTTCGTGCACACCAACATCGAGGCGCGCAGGTTCACGCGCCCGGGGCACCCGGCCGTGTCCTACCGGGCGATCCTGGGCGGGGAGTTCGACGCGGTGCTGCGCGAGCAGGCGCGCGCGGTCGCGGAACTGGAGGCGCCCTACTTCCTCACCTTCGACCACGAGGCGGACGCGAACAAGCGCTACAACACGCGCGGGACGCCGCGGGAGTTCACCCGGGCGTGGCGGCACATCGTCGACCTCTACGAGGCGGAGGGGGCCGACAACGCCATCTGGGTGTGGAACGTGACCGGCTGGGAGGGCAACCTCGAACGGCTGCCGGGACTGTGGCCTGGCAACGAGTACGTCGACTGGATCAGCTGGGAGGCGTACAACATGACCGGGTGCGACCTCATGCCGCACTGGGACCACGTCGACTCCTTCGAGGACGCGCTGCGGCCGGCGTACGAGTGGATCCAGAACGAGGGGCCCAGGCACGGGATCGACCCGGCCAAGCCGGTGATGATCGGTGAGATGGGGACGACCTTCATCGGGGCGCGGGAGACCCTGAAGTGGTACGCGGACGTGCCGCGGGTGCTGCCCGAGTACGAGCGGATCCGGGCCGTGAAGGTGTGGGACAGCAAGGTGTCGGACGGGTGCGACTTCCGGGTGGGGGTCAACCGGTACGCACAGCAGGGGTTCGAGATGGCGGGCCGGGACCCGTACGTGAACCTGCCGGACCGGGTGCGGCGGCTGGTGGAGTACGCACACCGGGACTGACCGAGAACCCGGTGGCACCGGCCGTCGCCCTGTGGTCGAATCCGCTCCATGGGTACGGAACTGTGGAACATCGTGGACGTCGAGGCCACCTGCTGGCGGGGGGCGCCGCCGCCGGGCTCGGCCAACGAGATCATCGAGATCGGGCTGAGCGTCATCGACGCCGCCACGGGGGAGCGGGTGTCCCGGCACGGGCTGCCGGTCCGGCCGGGACGGTCCGAGGTGAGCGCGTTCTGCACGGAGCTGACGGGGATCACCCCGGAGATGGTCGAGGGCGCGGTGACGTTCGACGAGGCCTGCCGGTGGCTGGTCACCGAGCACCGGTCGGCCGAACGCCCGTGGGCGAGCTGGGGCGACTACGACCGCAGGCAGTTCGAGCGCCAGTGCGCGATGACAGGGGTGGACTACCCGTTCGGAGACCGGCACGTCAACGCCAAGCGGGTCTTCGCCGAGGTGTACGGGATGCGCAAGAAGATGCCGGGCATGGCGCGGGCGCTGGACACCGCCGGGCTGCCGCTGGAGGGCCGCCACCACCGGGGCGAGGACGACGCGTGGAACATCGCGGCGCTGGTCGCCCACCTGGTGGAGCGCGGGGCCTGGCCCGACGCGGAGGCCGCGGACACCGGGAAGCCGGTGTCCACGGCCTGACCGGCGGGATCTTCGGCCGAAGAGGTCTTCGGCGCGGTCGACCTCGACGGCCTTGCGCACCCGGGAGTTCAGGGTGCCCGGGCCGCGCCGACCCGGTGCCCGCCCCGCGCCGGGCCGACCGGGCCTGCGACGCCCTCCATGGCCGCCTCCGGCGCGGCGGCGTACTGCCCACCTCCCGGCTCCCCGCCCGTCACGGACCCGGGTCCGTGACCGAAACCAGGGAACAGAGCGGGCGCGAACGGCCGGAGCTGTGCGAGTGTGTCCTGACACGGATCGGTTCGCACGCTCCTCGCTCGTCGACGGCGCCGGTCGGGGAGGCGGCCCGGGACCGTACGCGCCGACGAGGACGAGTAGTGGAGCCGACGTGATGGAACCGGGCCTGCGACGTTTGGTCGACGCGGTCGAGTCGTCCTTCGAGCAGATCACGCGGGACGCGGTCGACCAGATCTGGGAGCAGGTGCCCGCCTACCGGGCCAGCGCCGACCGGCAGCTCCGCGACGACCTCACCGCCCACGTCGGCCTGGTCTTCAGGGCCCTGCTGAACAGTGTGACGGAGGAGCGGACGGTCGTGCCCTCCGACTTCCCGATCACCGCCGAGCAGGCCCGCAAGCGGGTGCGACAGGGGGTGTCCCTGCCCGACTTCCTCCAGGCCTTCCGTATCGGCCAGCTCGTCCTGTGGGAGGGCGTCAGCGCCGCCGCCCGCGACGACTCCCGGGCCAGGGACGCGGCGGTGTCGCTGGCGGGGAGGGTGATGCACCTGATCGAGGTGGGCAGCTCCGTGGCGGCCGAGGCCTACCTGGACGCCCAACAGCACGAGGTCGCCGAGCACGACCGCCTGCGCCGGGACCTCTTCGAGGACCTGCTCGCCGGGCACGAGATACCGCCCGGGCCCAAACGGTCGGTCCTGCGCACGGCGGGCTTCGAGCCGGGCACGCACCTGGTCGTCGCCTCGGCCCTCCCCGTCGCCCCCCTGCCCGAGCGGCACACCCTGCCGGACGTCTCGGCGGCCCTGCGGGGAGCCTTCGCCCTGCGCGCCCCCGGGCTCACGGTCGTACGCCAGCAGGAGGTCATCGGACTGGCTCCGGTGGGCGCCGCGGCGGCCGACGCCGTCATCGAACAGCTCCGCGCCACGGTGGCCGACCTCGTACACCAGGGCGTCAGGCTGGCGCTGGGGGTGAGCACGATCCGCTCCGGGGTCGCCGAGGTGCCGGAGGCCTACGGTGAGGCGTGCGTGGCCAGGGACAGCCTCGGCGGTCTGCCCGGGGTCGTGCCCCTGCCGCTGATGTCCACCTTCGACTACCTCGTACTGCGCGACGACGAGACCGCGCGGCGGCTCATCCGCCCGTCCCTGCGCCGCTTCGTCCAGGAGGACCTGGCCCGTGACGGCGTGCTGGTGGAGACCGTCCTGGAGTACGCGGCGCACGACCTCAGGGCCAAGGCCATGGCGGAGCGGATGCACCTGCACGTCAACACCGCCTACTACCGGCTGGACCGGATCGCCGAGCGGTCCGGTTGCGACCTGCGCAGCTTCGCGGACCTGCTGGAACTGGTCATCGCCATCCGGTTGATCGGCGGCGGCCACCGCGTCGTCCAGGGGTCCCGCCTGTGACCGGGCCCATCACCGGTTCTGTGGTCGGAGCACTGACGGCGGGCACTCCGTCGGCGTGAGAGCGGGCGGTGGCCGCCCGCCCGCCGCCCCGGAGGCCGCCATGCTCGACCTCGCCGTGCTGCTCGAACACACCGCGTGCGAACTCCCCGACAGGGAGGCCGTCGTCCACGGCGGGAGCCGTGGTGGACAGGCCTGGGCGCTCCCCCGGCCCCCGGCTGTACCCGGTCCCAGTCATCGGCGCCCGAGCCTGTGAAACCTCACATAGGACCCGGAGGCCGAGTCTGCACACAATGTCCGAGAGGTTCACGGCGGGTTTCCCCGCGGTGTCGGGCCCGGCGTCCGCCCGTCCCCGCACTCCGTGTGCCGAACCGTACCCGTTCCCACAGGAGCCGCCGATGTTCACCTTCACCAGCCGAGACGGCCTGACCATCCACGTGCACGAGTGGATGCCGCAGGAGCCGCCGCGCGGGATCGTCCAGATCGCGCACGGCATGGGCGAGCACGCCGCACGCTACGCACCGCTCGCCCGGGAGCTGAACGCACGGGGGTACGCCGTCTACGCCGACGACCACCGCGGCCACGGTCTGAGCATGCACGCCGGTCCCGGCGTGCTCGGGGACGACGGGTGGAACCTGCTCGTCGACGACATCGCGGCCCTATCCCGCATCGTCGGCGGACGCCACCCCGACCTGCCGCTGGTACTGCTCGGGCACAGCCTCGGCTCCTTCGCCGCCCAGCAGTACCTGCTGACCCACCCGGGGCTGGCCGACGGGGTCGCCCTGTGCGGCACCACCGCCGTGGACCTCCTGCTCTCCAGTCTGAGCGAGGCCGGGCCGGACGTGATGGCGGCCCTGAACGCCCCGTTCCAGCCGGAGCGGACCGGAGCGGACTGGCTGAGCCGCGACACCGACCAGGTCGACGCCTACATCGCCGACCCGCTGTGCGGTTTCTCCCTGGACGGGCCGGGGATGGGCGGGCTGGCGACGGCTGCCGCGACACTGCTCGCGAACCCCGAGGGCGCCCCCGCCGACCTGCCCGTCTACATCCTCGCCGGTGACCGTGACCCGCTCAACCACGGTCTGGAGTTCAGTGACCGCCTGGTCGAGCGCTACCATCAGGCCGGCCTGCGGGACCTGACCTACCGCATCTACCCCGGTGCCAGGCACGAGCTGTTCAACGAGACGAACCGCGCCGAGGTCACGCTGGACCTGATCGAGTGGATCGAGCGGGTCTGCGGGGACGGGTCGGCCCGGGACGCCGCCCGCTGACACCGGCCCCCGCGCGGTTCCCGGCCCCTGCTGACCGCTCGACCGCTGAACGGTGCGGAAGGTGCAGGGGGCGGCTCCCCGGCGGACTCCCGTCGGGGAGCCGCCGGCGTTCCCACAGCGCACGCCGACGTCACAGTCCCTTGCCGCGCAGGTGCAGGGCGCGCATGATCCAGCCCGGGGGGACGCCCAGCACCACCAGGAGGGCCAGGTGGGCGCGGGGCTCGGTGGGGCGGCTGCGCAGGGTGGTGCCGATCCAGCGCAGGGCGGCGCGGCGGCGGCCGGCGGCGGCCTCGGCGAAGGCGATCTGGCCGGCGACGCGGGCGTGGCCGCGGGGGACCAGGCGGAACTCCGGGTAGCGCTCCAGCAGCCAGCGCAGCGCGGTGGAGATGGTCTGCCAGCGGCCGGAGAAGTGCGACCGGCGGTGCCACAGCACCCGCACGCCCGTCTCAGGGATGTTGCGGATGGGGCCGCGGCGGGCCAGCCGCAGCAGCAGCTCGTAGTCCTCGGCGTAGCTGCCGGGGATCTCCTCGCTGACGGTGCCGCAGCCGTCGATCATGGCCCGGCGGCGGATCAGGAACGTCGAGGGGTGCAGCTCGGTCAGCCGGGACCCCAGCAGGTCGCCGAAGGTGACGCTGGTGCGGTCCAGTGTCCGCACCGCCTCGACCCTGTCGTAGACCACGGTGATGCCGCAGCACACCAGGTCCGTCCCCGGCTCCTGGAGCATGACCCGGACCTGGGCGCGCAGCTTGCCCGGCAGCCAGGTGTCGTCGTCGTCGCAGAAGGCCACCAGGTCGGTGTGCGCCGCCAGGACACCGGTGTTGCGCGCCCCCGCCAGCCCCGGGGTCAGCGTGTTGGTCACCACCCGGATCGGCCGGGTCCCCTCGGCGCGGGCCAGGGAGGGGTCGGGCTGGTCGTTGTCGTAGACCACGATCGTGGTGATGGTGCCCGGGTAGTCCTGCTCGGAGATCGCCCGCAGGGTGCGGCGCAGGAGTTCGGGCCGGTCGCGGGTGGGGACGACGACGGTGACCTCGGGCCAGTCGGTCGCCTCCTCCGTGGAACGGCGGGGTTCGGGGGCCGGGTCCCCGGTCCCGGGGGCGACCAGGTCGATGAGGGCGCCCGCGCGCAGCGCCGAGCGGACCGCGCCCTCGTCGTCCTGGGGGTCGATACGGAAGTCCTCCGGGGAGGCCAGCGCCTTGTCCAACAGGGCGTAGAGCTGCTGGGGGCTGGAGCACGCCCGCACCCGTCCGGCCTCCTCCAGCCGGGACACGAACAGCAGCTGGTGGTCGTCCACGTGCTCGCCCAGCTCCGGGTCGCGCGGCACCACCACCGGCAGGTGCCCCGCCCGGCGCGCCTGCACGATCGTCCCCGGCCCCCCGTGGGTGACCACCACCCGCGCGGCGCGCATCAGTCCCCCCAGGTCCTCGCCCGGCAGGAACGGCGCCCCCGACGCCGCCCGCGGCTGCGCGCTGTGGCCGTGCTGTACCAGGATCCGCAGGTCCCGGTGGGTCAGGGCGTAGTCGTCGATCCAGCGCACGAGCCGGTCGAACGCGTGGTGGTCGGTCCCGATGCTCACCACGACGTCCGGGTGGTCGCTGTCGTCGGGCCGGGGCGCGGGGCGGGTGGTCTGTTCGGTCACAGGAGCGGTCCTACCGTGATGGCGGTCGGCATGAAGGCGCGCTGTTCCTCCCACTGGGCGAGGGACAGCCGTGTGAAGGGGCGGCACAGCCGGGCGGTGAGCGTCGGGGTGTCGATCCGGTCGTAGACCTCGATGTAGACGGTCGGAACGCGGCGCAGCCGCCCCAGGGCGAAGAACGGCAGGGCCACCCCCGCTCCCGTGGACACCACCACGCCCGGCCGTTCGGCGTGCAGGACACGGGACGCGAGCCCCGTGTTGCGCAGCAGGTTGCCCACGTTGCGGGTGGTCGGGTGGTACGCCCAGTGAACGCGTTCACCCGCCAGCGCGGACTCGGCGTCCGGGGTCCGGAAGGTCACCCAGACCCGTTCGCGCCGCTCCCACCAGGGACGGAGTGCGCACAGCTGGGTGAGGTGCCCGCCGTTGGAGGCCACCAGGAGAACCGGTCGCGAAGACATGGAGTCATCATTCCATAACTGAGAGTATCCATCGGTCAGTTTCGCAGACCGAGGACCCCGCGGCACGCCCACACCGTCCCCAGGTGGCCGATCGAGCCCAGGGCGACCGACACCGCCAGGGCCGTGCCCCCGCCGAGCAGGTGCCCCACCACCAGGGGCAGCCCCCCGAACCACAGCAGGCAGCAGCCCATCGCCACCAGGACCGGCCGCCCCAGCGGCCGCAGCACCAGGTGCGAACGCAACTGCCACAACGGCAGCCCCTTGCGCACCAGCACCGCCGCCACCAGCGCCAGCGCGCCCCCCGTCGCCCCCGCCGCCGGGACCAGCAGCAGGCAGCCCACCACGCTCACCGCCAGCGCCAGCAGGTTGTTGAACAGGTTCACCCCGGTGCGCCCCGTCATCGTGAGGATGAGGTCGCCCATCCCCAGCAGCGACGCCGCCAGCTGGCCCGCGCAGATCACGACGAGCGCGCTCGCCCCCGCCGCGTACTCGGCGCCGAACACCCCCATCACCTCGGGTGCGAACACCAGCGCCGTCAAGTACAGCGGCCAGGTCAGGCACATCAGCCACGACGTCCCCGCCGCGTACAGCGCGCGCACCCCGTCGTGGTCGCCGGTGGCCAGCTGCTCGGCGAACCGCGGCTGCGCGGCGGACAGCACCGTCTGCGCCCCGAACTGCCCGACCACCATCACCCGGGTCGCCGCCGTGAACACCGCGGCCCCCGTCAACCCGCCCAGCAGCGCCGTCAGGACCACGCCCCCGCGCTGCACCCCCATCTGCGCCACACCCGCCACCGCCCGCGGCAGCGAGAACGACCAGAACTCGGCCGGGGACACCGGCCCGGTCGGCGGCGCGCCCTCCGGTCCCGGCCCGGCCGGCGCCCCCCGCCGCAGGATCCGGCCCAGCCAGAACCACGCCAGCACCGCCGCCGGCAGGTACGGACCCGCCCACGCCAGCGCCAGCGCCCCCGCCGACCCCGACAGCGCGATCGCCCCCACCAGCCCCACCTGCGCCAGCGGCCTCCCCACCTTGTCGAGCAGCGCCGTCGCCGCCATCGTGTGGTGCGCCCGGGTCGCCGCCAGCGCCGTGTCCAGCAGCACGGCGAACGGCAGGAACACCGCCAGCAGCCGCAGGTACACCGCCGCGTCGTCGGTCCCCAGGGCGTCGGCCATCGGCCCGGCGAACGCCGCCATCAGCACCGCCGCCGCGCACGCCACCAGCACGGCCGGGACCGTCGCCAGCCGCACCAGCCGCGGCACCGTCCCCGCCCCGCCCAGCACCCGCAGCCGGGCGATGAAGTACACCAGCCCGTCGGGCGCCCCGACGTTGGCCACCGCCGCCGCGATGAGGAACACCGACGTCGCCGAGAACAGCAGCCCCGCCGCCTCCTGGGTGAACACCCGTGTGATCGCCACGATCAGGGCCAGGTTCAGCCCGGCCCCCACCACCGCGCCCGCCATGTTCACCGCGCCGCCGCGCAGCACGCGGCGCATCCCCGGGTTCCCCCGCTCGGCCAGCTCGGTCATGCGCACCACGACGGGGTCCGCCCCCACCACCGGGCCAGCCGCCGGTCGCTCTCGGCGAACCGGGCCGCCAGCTCGGCACGCAGCCCCTCGGGCATCACCGTCCGCTCACGCGCGTTGTGCCGCCCCGGCACCCGGTCCGGTCCCGGCGGCAGTCCCAGGAAGTCCTCGATCCGCCGCAGCTCCCGGGTGGTCCCGTCGAACAGCTCGGCGTAGTCCGCCACGTACATCCGGTCCCGGCCCAGGTGCTTCTCCATCCGCTCCAGCTGGTCCGCGTAGTGGCCGCGGGCGATGTACCCGTAGTGCTGGTGGGAGCGGGACACGTACCCCGGGTCGGCGACCAGTTTCTCCTCCTCACCGGCCAGCCGGGACTCCTCCAGCTCCACCGCGCGCGCGAACGGCTCGGTCTCGAACCCGCGCGCGGTCTCGTGCGCGTGCGCCGAGTACGCCCGCTCCACCGGGTCGCGCAGGATCACCACCACCCGCGCCCACGGCAGGTCCCGGGAGATGCGCTCGGCCGCCATCGGGTGGAACAGGTAGTAGGGGCTGGACTCGAACGCCCGCAGCGGCGGCCGTCCCCGCAACGACGCCCGCAGCGGGAAGTGCGACCGGTACCAGGACATCCCGCGGTGGTAGCCGGTGTCGAAGTAGTGCACCCCCTTGCGCAGCACCGGACCGGTGGCCGCCGGGTTCTGGCACAGGGACTTGAACAGCGACGTCGTCCCGCTGCGCTGCGCTCCGCAGACGAGGAAGTCGGGCAGGGCCCGGGCCGGCGCGGTGACCGCCCCCCAGGCGTCGACGAGCGGTAGCACCGCCCGCCGAACCGGAGCGGCCAGTCGTCGGGGCAGGGTTGCGGTGCGCCGTGGCATCACGTACCTCGTCGTTTCCGGGGTCGATCGGGCAGGGACAAGCGCGGGGCGGTGGGCGGCCGGAGCGGCGGCCGCCTCAGTCCCTCGCACGGGCGGCCTCGTGAGCCGCCCGCTCCTGGAGCCCCTCCAGCGCGGGCAGCAGCCAGTCGTCCACCGCGGCCAGGTGGACGCCGATCTCGTCCTGGCGGTCGTGCAGATAGCGGGTGGCCAGGTCGATCAGGTACAGGGCCATCACCGTGGACACGGTGTGCGGGGCCAGTCCCAGTTCGGTCATCAGCGGGTCGCGCAGCAGCCGGGCCCCGCTCTCCAGCCACCGGTGCACCCCGGGGTGCACGCCGGCCTGCACGCACTCGTTCAGGTCGTAGTGCAGGGCGTCGAACCCGGCGGGCGCGTCCAGCGACAGCCGTTCCCAGTCCCACACGAACGACCGCCGCGCGGTCCCGGCGATGTTCCACCGGGTCAGGTCGCCGTGCCAGGCCCCGAAGGGCAGCACCACATCGGGCAGGCCGTACAGCGCCGCCATCAGCGGACCCGCCTCCGGGCGGGCGCCCAGGCCGACGATCCGCTCCTCCAGGGCGCGCCGGTAGGCGCTCTCCGACAGACGCCGCCGCCGCACCTCCACCAGCGAGGTGATCTGGGAGACGCAGCGCAGCAGTTGGCGGCGGGTGGGCCGGTCGGTCTGGTCGCCGACCGGCAGCGCCTCCTGCACCAGCAGCGGTCGGCCGTTCCACTCGCCCCGGTACATCAGGCGCGGCACGGTGACGTCGCGCAGCCGGGAGTCGGCGAGCAGGCGCAGCGCCCGCGCCTCGGCCACCACCAGCCGCCCGGTCAGGTCGTTGACGGCGACCTTCGCGTAGCCGATGGTGCGTCCGCCCGGGGTGAGCAGCAGCAGGACGGGTTTGCGGTTGGCCCGCGGCGGCCCCACGTGGATGGCGATGGCCAGCTCGCGGTCCAGCGCGGCGGCCAGCGCGTGCTCGATGCCCGGCCCGGCGCCCACGTACAGGCGGTCGCGCAGCAGCAGCGGGGCGATCCCGGTGGCGAACGCGCCGGTCAGCAGCAGCCGGCGCAGCTTTTCCCGGAACGAATGCCCCTGGGAGAAGGACGCGATGCCCCGGGTGGCCGCCGACCGGTTGTGCGCGGGCAGGATCACCCGCGGGTCGTAGGCGTTGGGCACCGGCAGGTACTGGTTGCCGCGGCCCCGGCCGTGCGCGGTGCCGTCGCCGTGGCCGAGCAGTCCGCCGCACGGCCACAGTACGGCCGCGAGGTCGGTCAGATAGGTCGTCTCACCGTTCACCGGGACCCCCGCCCGTGCGCGGTCCCGCGGCGGAGCAGGGGCTCCTCGTCCCGCCACAGCAGGGCGACGGCCACCATGGTCACGGCCAGCGGAGACATGAGCGCGACGTAGAAGAACATGTACCAGAACAGCAGCAGCACGGTGAGCAGGGCGCCCTGGCCCGCGGTCGTCGCCGCGGACCGGTACCGCCAGGCCACCGCGGCGAAGAAGCCCAGGAACAGGGCCGTGCCCACCCAACCGCTCGCGATCAGCGTCATCCACAGCTGGCCCGCGTTGCCGATCACGTGGTGCCCGCAACCGGGGCACCCGGCCGAGGGGCCGATCGCGATGGAGTCGGAGCTGCCCAGGGTCTCCCGGGTGGTGCCCCAGCCCAGCACCGGGGACAGGTCGGCCGCGGCCACCGACGCCGCGTTGGTCGCGGCCCGGCCGTCGTCGCTGTGCGGGGCGTCGGCCCGCGCCCGCACCACGTCGGCCAGCGGCGACAGCGCCAACACCCCCAGGGCCAGCACCGCCGCCAGCGCGCAGACCGCCACCGGCAGCACCCGGCCCCGGCGCAGCGCGACGAACCCGGCGTAGAGCAGCGACAGCGCCAGTCCCGCCCACAGCGCCCGGTTGAGCGAGTGCACGATCGGTACGACCGACAGCACCATGGCCACCGGCGTCCCCCAACGCACCCACAGCGGTGCGCTCCGGCGGTCGAGCAGGAGGACGGCGGCCCACACCAGCAGCAGGGACATCATGTACCCCCACACGTTGGTGTACTCCCACGGCGCCTTGGGGCGCGCCGAGTCGTAGCCGAAGATGTCCATGACCTGCGCGGACGCCGGATGGATCAGGGTTCGCATGAAGGGGTCGGCGGCCAGCCCGCCGGGCAGCAGGTACTCCAGCGGGGCGGTGAACTCGAACCGGGGCGCCAGCATCCCCAGGTACCCGCCCGCGATCGTGGTCAGGCCCAGCACGGTGAGCGCCGCCACCACGGCGCGGGTGGGCAGCTCGCGCTCGGTGAGGTTGCCGACGTACAGCAGCAGCACCGTGAGCACCGCGTAGTTGGCGACCCGCAGCAGGGCCCCGCCGTAGCCGCCGCTGCCCGGGACGGTGCCCGGCATGTCCATCGGGACCAGGGCCAGGCCCAGCACCGACCACACCAGGAACAGCGCCCACAGCCAGAAGGCCGGGGGGACGCGCAGGCCGACGGTCCGGTGGCGGCGCACCAGCTCCAGGGCCATCGGGACGGCGAACACCCAGTAGGCGAACTGGCCCAGACCGAGCGCCCACCACAGCGGGTACCCGGCCAGCAGCCACAGCAGCGGGCGCCCGGTCGCGGCCGGCGGCCCCTGGGCGAGGGGGGTGAACGCGGCCGCACCGGCCCCGGTCGCCGAGGGGACCCGCGCCATCAGCGCCGGGCCCCGGCGGAGTCGGCGGGCACGACGACGGTCTCCTCGTCCTCGGTCCCCTCCTCCGGCGTCTCGGGGGACTGCGGGGGCTCGTCCACCCGGACGGCTCCGGACGTGGACCGCCCGGTGCCGTCCCGTCCGGCGTCATCCTGTTCCGCGCCCCGGTCCGTGTCCGCCGGGGCCGGCTCGGGCAGCGGGCCCGGCAGCGGCTGGCGGGGCAGCACGATCACGCCCGGGGCGTCCACGGAGAACCGGTCGGCGACGGCCGTCAGCTCGACCAGCCCGGCACGCGGGGTGCGGCCCAACTCGACGACGGGCAGCAGGAGGTCGGCCGCCCCGGCCACGGCGTGGACGTCGGCGCGCTCGCTCGGCGGCGAGACCGCCACCACCACGTGGTCGGCGTGCTCGCGCAGCAGCCCCAGCAGGTCCGCCATCGCGGTGTCCTGCACCGGCGCCGCCGCCCCCGGCCGCCCGTGCCGCAGCACCCGCAGCCGCGGCGCGGCCTCGGGGCGCACCTCCAGTCCGGACGGGTCCTCGCCGTCCACCAGCGCCTCGGCCAGCCCGGGGCCCTCGGGCAGGCCCAGCAGCTCGCCCACGGTGTCCGACCGCGGGTCGGCGCAGACCAGCAGTGTCTCCGAACCCGTCCGGGCCAGGGCCGCCGCCACGTTCACGGCCGCGGCGGTGCCGGAGCGGCCGGGAGTGGTGGCCGCGACCACGAGCACGCGGCCCGCGCGCGGGCCCTCCTCTCCCGGCGCCAGTCCGTCCTCGCCGACCTCGGCGAGCGGGGTCGGCGCGGTGTCCCCGGCGGCGCGGGCGCGGATCAGGTGGACCAGGGACTGGACCCGCTGGCCCTCCGCCCGGTCCGCGTCCAGCAGCCCCGGGGTGCGTCCGCCGCGTTCGGGTCGGCACGAGGACAGGTCGAGCAGGACCGGCAGGCCGCCCAGGCGCTCGGTCTCCTCGACGTCGTGCAGGCGCCGGTCGGTGCGGTCGCGGAGCACGGCCGCTCCCAGCCCGGCCAGCAGGCCCAGGGCGGTGCCCGCGGCCAGCCACAGCGGCGGGTTGGGGGAGGAGGCCTGCTCGGGCAGGTCCGCGGGGGTGATGGTCCGCCCGGCCTCGACGGTCTCGCGCAGCGCGGTCAGCGGGGCGACGTCGCCGCTCACGGAGGTGATGTCCTGGCGCAGCGCCTCGGCGCGGGGGTCGGCGGCCCCCGCCGCACCGATCACCCGGCCCAACTCCTCCTCCAGGCGTTCGCGCTCGCCGCCCAGCGCCTCCAGGTGGGCGCCGATGAGGCCGTCCACCCGTTCCGCCCGCCGGCCGAGGTAGGCCTCGGAGTAGGCGGCGGCGCCGACGCGGGCGGCCTCGGGGGAGCCCGCGGTGTAGTGGATCTCCAGCACGTTGCTGTTGGGGGGGACGGTGACGTCGACGTTCTCGCGCAGGTCTGCCGCGGTGGCGGGGGCTCCGGTGGCGTCGGTGACCAGCGCGGCCGCGGCGGCGGACACCTCCTCCGAACGCAGCACCTGCGCCTCCGTGTCGAGGTTCACATCACCCGCCAGGCGGCCGGACCGCTCCCCGGTGAACTCGGCCATCCCGGTCGGCAGCACCTGGACGGCGGCCGTGGAGGTGTAGGAGGCGGGGACCGCGAGCACACCGGCCAGCGCCAGGGCCGCGCCGCCGAACACCCCGGCGGCCACCACCCGCCAGCGGCGGCGGAGCAGGGCGGTGTACTCCTTGAGTTCCGGTCCGGGGGATCCGGGGACGACGGTGTCCATCGAGACCTTTCCGTGTCTATCTGGCAACACTTTTAGTGAACGATTGGATACTAAGTGTAGTCCCTTGGGGCGTGCGCGCCGGTTGGGGAAAGGTCCGTTTCCCCAGGGAAAAGTGACCGGAAAAGAACGCCGGAGGGGGCGGCGGACCCCTGTCCGCCGCCCCCTCCGGGACCTTCCCTACCGCTGGACCGTGCTCAGGCCCCGGTCACCCACGAGGGCAGCTCGGTCCCGGAGATCCACTCCTCCTCGCACGCCTGCTGGGTGGAGACCGTGTGCGCCCGCGCCGAGCAGTCCCGGTACCGGATCAACTGGTCGTTGAACACCACCGAGACCGCGATCATCGCGACGGACACCACGATCCCCGCCACACCCACCGCCATGCTGGCCAGCGCCATCGGGGCCTGGGAGCGGTTGCGCCGGGCGGCCCGCCGCGCCTGGATGCCCTGGACCAGGCCGAACGCGGACAGCACCCCGCCGTAGGGCGGCAGGAACAACCCGGCCACCCCGAAGATCAGGCCCCACAGCCCACCACGTTCGAAGCCGGGGCGGTCGTCCTCGGAAAGCGGCTCCGGGCGATTGTCGGTCAAGGTTCCACTCCTTCGAGGGGCACCCCCGACGGGGGCCCGCGTCACACTGCGCCTTGAAGCGGAGGGTATCGGCCGCCGCCGACGCCCGGACGGGTCGGGGCCGGTCGGAGGTCCACGTCACACGCCGCTCCCAAGGACACCTCTCGTGGGTCCGACGCTACCCGGCCCGATAGGGTGTCGGTGCGGACGGGCCCTCGCACGGCCCAGGCCCGGGATCTGTACCGGGCGTACGCGTTTTCCGGATGCTGCGCCGTCCCCCGGTGCCCCCGGAGTACGGGAGAGGACTCCCGCACCGTTCTCTAGTACATGGGAGAAGCATTGTCCGCGCGAGTGGTGGTACTCATATCGGGTACGGGCAGCAACATGGCCGCCCTCCTGGACGCGGCGAAGGACCCGGCCTACGGGGCCGAGATCGTCGCCGTCGGTGCCGACCGCGAGGGGACCCGGGGCATCGAACTGGCCCACGAGGCCGGCGTGCCCGTGTTCACCGTCCCCTTCCGCGACTACGCCGACCGCGCCCGCTGGAACGCCGACCTCGCCGAACGCATCGGGGAGTACCGCCCCGACCTGGTGGTCTCCGCCGGGTTCATGCGCATCCTCGGGCCCGAGGTCGTCGGCGAGCACGCCGCCGTGAACATCCACCCGGCGCTCCTGCCCTCCTTCCCCGGCGCTCACGCGGTGCGTGACGCGCTCGCCCACGGTGTCCGCATCACCGGCACCACCATCCACTTCCTCGACGAGGGCGTCGACTCCGGGCCGATCATCGACCAGGTGGCGGTCCCCGTCGAGGACGACGATGACGAGTCCAGCCTCCACGAGCGCATCAAGGCCGTGGAGCGGCGCATGCTGGTCGACACGGTCGGCCGCCTGTCCCGCGAGGGCTGGACCATCGACGGCAGGAAGGTGCGGTTCGGCCGGGCCGACCGTACCGAGCAGAGCGTCGCGGAGGCGACCGAACCGAAGGAGGACCGGTGACCCAGCAGGCCATCCGGCGTGCGTTGATCAGCGTGTACGACAAGACCGGTCTGGAGGCGCTGGGCGCGGGCCTGGCCGCGGCCGGGGTGGAGATCGTCTCCACCGGCTCCACCGCCGCGCGGCTGAGCGACGCGGGCGTCCCCGTCACCCGTGTCGAGGACGTCACCGGCTTCCCCGAGATCATGGGCGGCCGCGTCAAGACCCTCCACCCGTCCGTGCACGCCGGACTCCTCGCCGACCAGAACAACCCCGACCACGTGTCCCAGATCGAGGACCTGGGCATCGCCCCCTTCGACCTGGTCGTGGTCAACCTCTACCCGTTCCGCGAGACCGTCGCCTCGGGCGCCTCCGAGGCGGAGTGCGTCGAGCAGATCGACATCGGCGGCCCCGCGATGGTGCGCGCCTCCGCCAAGAACCACTCCAGCGTCGCCATCGTCGTCGACCCCGCGTCCTACGGCTCCGTCCTGGAGGCGGTCCACGGCGGCGGGTTCACCCTGGAGCAGCGCAAGCGCCTGGCCGGGCTGGCGTTCCAGCACACCGCCGCCTACGACGCGGCCGTCGCCGGGTGGTTCTCCGACACCTACGCCCCCGACGCCGAGGCCGCCCGGACCTCCTGGCCGGACTTCCGCGCCGCCGTCCACACCCGCAAGGCCGTCCTGCGCTACGGGGAGAACCCGCACCAGGACGCCGCCCTGTACGTTCCGGCGGGCGTGCCCGAGCACGGCCTGGCCGGTGCCGAGCAGCTGCACGGCAAGGCCATGTCGTTCAACAACTACGTGGACACCGACGCCGCCGTGCGCGCCGCCCACGACTTCGACGACCCCTGCGTCGCCATCATCAAGCACGCCAACCCGTGCGGCATCGCCGTGGGCGCCGACAACGCCGAGGCCCACCGCAAGGCGCACGCCGCCGACCCGGTGTCGGCGTTCGGCGGGGTCATCGCCACCAACCGCCCGGTGGGCGAGGAACTGGCCGCGCAGGTCTCGGAGATCTTCACCGAGGTCGTGGCCGCCCCCGGGTTCGAGCCCGCCGCCCTGGACATCCTCACCCGCAAGAAGAACATCCGCCTGCTCAAGGTCGGGGCGGCCACCGGCCCCGCGGTGGAGACCCGGCAGATCAGCGGCGGCCTGCTCGCCCAGTCGGTCGACCGCATCGACGCCCCGGGCGACGACCCGGCCGGCTGGACCCTGGCCACCGGCGAGCCCGCCGACGAGGCGACCCTGGCCGACCTGGTCTTCGCCTGGCGCGCGGTGCGCGCGGTCAAGTCCAACGCCATCCTGCTCGCCACCGACGGCGCCACCGTCGGCGTCGGCATGGGCCAGGTCAACCGGGTCGACTCCGCGCGCCTGGCGGTGTCCCGGGCCGGAGCGCGGGTGGCGGGGTCGGTCGCGGCCAGCGACGCGTTCTTCCCCTTCCCCGACGGTCTGGAGATCCTCACCGAGGCCGGGGTGCGCGCGGTCGTGCAGCCCGGCGGCTCGGTCCGCGACGAGGAGGTCATCGCGGCCGCCAAGGCGGCCGGGGTCACCATGTACCTGACCGGCACCCGGCACTTCTTCCACTAGGAGACCCAGGCATGAGCGCGATCGTTCTGGACGGCAAGGCCGTCGCCACGTCCATCCGTGAGGACCTCACCGAGCGGGTGGCGCGCCTGCACGCCCGGGGCATCACCCCCGGGCTGGGCACCGTCCTGGTCGGCGACGACCCGGGCAGCCACTCCTACGTGCGCGGCAAGCACCGCGACTGCGCGCAGGTGGGCATCGCGAGCATCCGCCGCGACCTGCCCGAGAACGCCACCCAGGAGGAGGTGGAGCAGGCCGTCCGCGAACTCAACGAGGACCCGGCCTGCACCGGATACATCGTGCAGCTGCCGCTGCCGCGGGGCCTGGACGAGAACCGGGTGCTGGGGCTGATCGACCCCGCCAAGGACGCCGACGGGCTCCAGCCCTCCAACCTCGGCAAACTGGTGCTGATGCAGGAGGCGCCGCTGCCCTGCACCCCGCGCGGCATCGTCGAGCTGCTCAACCGCTACGACGTCCCGCTCAAGGGCGCCGAGGTGGTCGTGATCGGCCGCGGGGTCACCGTGGGCCGGCCGCTGGGGCTGCTGCTGACCCGCCGGTCGGAGAACGCCACCGTCACCCTGTGCCACACCGGCACCCGCGACCTCGCCGAGCACACCCGCCGCGCCGACATCATCGTCGCCGGCGCCGGGGTGCCCGGGCTCATCACCAAGGACATGGTGCGCCCCGGCGCGGCCGTGCTGGACGTCGGTGTCTCGCGCACCGAGAACGGTCTGGTCGGCGACGTGGTCCCGGACGTGGCCGAGGTCGCCGGGCACCTCTCGCCCAACCCCGGCGGGGTGGGCCCGATGACCCGCGCGATGCTGCTGGTCAACGTGGTCGAGGCCGCCGAACGCCAGGCCGCCGCGCGGTAGCCGCGGAGGTACCGGTACGGGGCGGTGGTCCGGAGGGACCGCCGCCCCGTGCCTTTGCGGGCCCTTGCTCCTCCCGGGCCGTCGTCCGCCACCGCTCTCCCGTCGCCCGCCACCGCCCTCAACGGATGATGGTGCCTCGCCGGGTGGTGTGACTCCTTCCGGCCCCGTTCCCACGGATACGCGGCGGCGGCGCTTCCACCCGGGTCACCGTGCCGACAGGGCACGATGGCCGTCCGGCACCGACCGACCATCGCGGCGAACCGTAAAGACGCACCCGCGCGAAAGTCACGCCGCTTCAGGGGACATGACCCAACGGGCGGCCTGTGGCCGCGGTCTGCTTCGGACCGGGCTTCGGGCGCCCCCACGGTCGGGGACCCTCGCCGTGCCTTCAGCCCGCGGCGCGCTGGGTGCGGTGGCCGACCGGCAGCGGGCGCACCAGGCCCAGGGCGACCACCTCGTTGGCCAGCCGGGTGCGCCGGTTCTGGCCCTCGGGGATGCGGAACTTCTGGTACAGCCGCAACAGGTGCTGCTTGACCGCCGCCTCGGTCACCACCAGGGCCTCGGCGATGTCGCGGGCGGTCGCCGGGGCGACGAACGCCTCCTCCGACAGTGCGGGCTGGCACAGTGCCGTCAGCACGTCCAGCTCCCGGCGGGTCAGCTCGGGGGAGGCGCTGCGGCGCAGTTCCACGTCCGGGCTGATCTGCTCCTGGGGCAGGCCGCCGACCCGGCAGCGGGCGGTGCCGAAACTCACCACGTCGCCCTCCTCCAGGACACGGCGGGCGATGGGCCGGCCGTTCACCCGGGTGCCGTTGCGGGACAGGCCCATGTCCACCACGTACACGTAGGGGCCGCGCCGGACCAGCTCGGCGTGCAGGAGCGAGACGCTGGGGTCGTCGAGGCGGATGTCGGCGCCCTCACCGCGGCCGACCGTGGTGACCTCGCCCGCGAGTTCACAGATCTCCCCGGACTCTTCGACCCGGAGATAGGGCCCGTCCACGGTGGCTCCTCCCGGACTCGGACAACGCTGCCGGTGGGTGTGCGGACGACGGTGGGGCCGAGGGGTCGTGGTTCGTGGGGTGGGCTTCATGGGGGTGGACCTCGCTCACCGGTGCACTCGTCTCCAGGTTGGTTACCCGGGTGCCGGGCGTTCTACGCGCTTACTCCGGAGTTAGGCGGATAAGGCGCGGAAATACGGCCATGTGGCCGAACCGGAAGCGGGAAACGGCCCCTACGGACTTCCGGCGGGCACCGGCCGTTACCGTGAGCCCTGAGGCGGCGGCGACACGGATCACTACAATGGCCCTGACTCTCCCGGTCCGAAAGCACGGTCGGCGACCGGAGCCACCTGGAACATGAGCCGTTCCGTCAGGGTGCTCCGTTTCGGACATCCGCGCGTCGACGCGTGGCCGGTCTGTGCCAGTTCCGGGTGGGAGATCGTGGACCAGGCGATACGGAGCGCGGTGAACAGGGTGGAGCTGGCGGAGTTGTCGGACACGGACGAGGGGACGCCCGCACCGCAGGAGCGCGCGGTCCCGACCTGGCTCGTCCAGGTGCCCTACGTCCTCGTGCTGTCCGCACTGGCCGCGGGGATCGTCATCGTGGCCGCGGCCTACTTCAAGCGGGGGCCGGCGGTCATCGCGGGAGCCCTGCTGCTGGCCGCCGCCTTCCGGGCCTTCCTGCCCGCCGAGTGGATCGGCATGCTCGCCGTCCGCCGCCGCTGGGTCGATCTCGTCACGCTGATCACCATGGCGGTGCTGCTCATCGTGCTCGCGTGGGTGGCGCCGCAATTGTCATCGTAGGCGTCTAATAAGCTTGATATCGAGATACCGCGACACCGACGAGCCACCCCCTCCCCGGAGAGCACGGACCGGGCGGGATCAGGGGATCGCCGCGCGCGCGGACGCCGGCGCCCGGCCACGAGCCGGGTACCGCCCACCGCCGCACGAGGTGGTGGCGAAGACTGAAGGGACAGCCACACAGCCATGGCCAAGATCAAGGTCGAGAACCCCGTAGTCGAGCTCGATGGCGACGAGATGACCCGGATCATCTGGTCCTTCATCAAGGACCGCCTGATCCTGCCGTACCTCGACATCGACCTGAAGTACTACGACCTGGGCATCGAGGAGCGCGACCGCACCGATGACCAGATCACCGTCGACGCCGCCAACGCCATCAAGGAGCACGGCGTCGGCGTCAAGTGCGCCACCATCACCCCGGACGAGGCCCGGGTGGAGGAGTTCGGCCTGAAGAAGATGTGGCGGTCGCCCAACGGCACCATCCGCAACATCCTCGGCGGCGTCGTCTTCCGCGAGCCGATCATCTGTGAGAACGTGCCGCGCCTGGTCCCGGGCTGGACCAAGCCGATCATCATCGGCCGCCACGCCCACGGCGACCAGTACAAGGCCACCGACTTCAAGGTCCCCGGCCCCGGCACCGTCACCATGACCTACACCCCGGCCGACGGCAGCGAGCCGGTCGAGTTCGAGGTCGCCAACTTCCCCGAGGCCGGCGGCGTGGCCATGGGCATGTACAACTTCCGCAAGTCCATCGAGGACTTCGCGCGGGCCAGCCTCAACTACGGCCTGGACCGGAACTACCCGGTCTACATGTCCACCAAGAACACGATCCTCAAGGCCTACGACGGCATGTTCAAGGACGTGTTCCAGGAGATCTTCGAGGCCGAGTTCAAGGAGCAGTTCGACAAGGCCGGTCTCACCTACGAGCACCGCCTCATCGACGACATGGTCGCCTCCGCGCTCAAGTGGGAGGGCGGCTACGTCTGGGCCTGCAAGAACTACGACGGCGACGTCCAGTCCGACACCGTCGCGCAGGGCTTCGGCTCCCTGGGCCTGATGACCTCCGTGCTGCGCACCGCGGACGGCCGCACCGTCGAGGCGGAGGCCGCGCACGGCACCGTCACCCGCCACTACCGGCAGCACCAGCAGGGCAAGCCCACCTCCACCAACCCGATCGCCTCCATCTTCGCGTGGACCCGCGGTCTGGAGCACCGGGCCAAGCTGGACAACACCCCCAAGCTGCTGGAGTTCGCCAACACCCTTGAGGACGTCGTCATCAAGACCGTCGAGGGCGGCCAGATGACCAAGGACCTCGCCATCCTGGTCGGGGCCGACCAGGAGTGGCTGACCACCGAGCAGTTCCTCGCCGCCCTGGACGAGAACCTGTCCAAGCGCCTGGCCTAGGGGCAGCGCTCACCCTGGCCCTCCGCTTCGCTTCGGGCCGGGGCTCGGACGCCCCCATGGGCGGGAAACCTCGGCTCCTTCGTTAATGTCCTCGTTCCTCTGACATCTCCCACGGAGCCTCCGGAACCCCGCCGGGCGCCTGAGCCGGGCGTCCTGAGCCGACGCCGCCGGTGATCTCCGCCACGTCCGGCCGCCCCCGCGAGGGGCGGCCGGACGCTTTGTGTGACAGCACCGGCACTCTCGATGAAATTCCTCGGCGTGTTTCCCCGATTCTGCGGACATCGGGCTCCCCGGGGTGGAATGATGAACGCATCGGGTCACGGAGCCGGTGCGACATAGGACACGTGAACTCGATTCGCACCTTGTGCGAACTTTGACTTACAGTGGAGTCACGCCGGTGAGAACCGGCAGGCCAGAGCGGGTTTCACCGCTCAGGCCCCACGAGCCGACGTGCCGGCCGTGCGCCCGCTGGGGGGTAGGCGCGCACAGTACGGAACGTCACGAAGAAGGGCCCGGTGCTTCGGCACCGGGCCCTTCGCCTTTCCCCACCGGGGAGGCCGGGCGCCCTCCGTCCGGCGGTGCCTGCGACGGCCCTGCCCGCCCGACGCGAAGGCCCCGCCGTCGACCGTGCGAAGCCGGGCCCTGCACCCCGGGTCCCGGGGCGCCCGAGGGGGGTCAGTCCTGGAAGGCGCTCTCGGGGATCGGCTCGCCCTCCTGCATCGCCGCGAACATCTCCTGGGAGAGGGCCTCGTCCCACTGGACCACCGAGCCCACGTCCGGCAGCGTCGGGGTGGCGTCCACCGGGATCGCGGTCGTCCGCGTGCCGCCCCGCATGGCCAGCAGCAGCGTGGCCAGGTGGCGCAGCCTGTCGTCCTCGTCGACCATGAACATGTCCGTGCCCTCCAGCACCAGCGGCACCGACCGGAAGGGGTTGAACAGCGTGCCCGGCGCACTGGTCTTCTCCACCAGCGCGGAGAAGAACTCCCGCTGACGGGCGATCCGGTCCAGGTCGGCGCGCGGAGTGGCGCGGGTGCGCACGTAGCCGAGCGCGGTGCCGCCGTCCATCGTCTGGCAGCCCGCCTCGATGTCCAGGCCCGCCTTGGGGTCCTCCATCGGCTCCTCGGGGCACAGCTCCACGCCGCCGACGGCGTCGACCAGGCCGACGAACCCGCCCATGCCGATCTCCACGTAGTGGTCCACCCGCACGCCCGAGGCCTGCTCGAAGGTCCGCACCAGCGGCGCCGGACCGCCGCAGACCTCCTCGCCCTCGTCGTCGGTGCCGCAGACGGCGTCGGCGAAGGCCGTGTTGATCTTGTTGGGCGCGTAGCCGGGGATGGCCAACTCCACGTAGGAGTCGCGGGGGACGCTGACGATGGTGGGCTCGGCGTCGTCGGTGTCGGGGATGTACAGCAGCATGATCGTGTCCGTGCGGCGGCCCTCGGCCCGGCCGGTGGACAGCTCCTGGATCTGGTCGTCGTCCAGCCCCTCGCGGCTGTCGGAGCCGACGATCATGTACACCTCGCCGTCCTGGCGGTCGGGGCGGCCCTCGTAGTCCTGGAGGGCGTCGACCCGTTGCAGGCGCGCGTTGGCCCACAGGTAGAACCAGGTGGGCAGCACCAGCACCGCGGCCAGCAGCACCACCAGGGTCACCACGGTCACGTTGCGGGCTTTGCGGGCCGTCCTCTCGCGGCGGCGCCGGGTGCGGCCGGTGCCGTCGTACTCGCGTCCGGCGTGGTGGGTGCGCCGCTTCGGGCGCTCGGACCGCAGCGGGGGGACGTCGTCGTCGGCGGCGGGCATCCGCCGGGTCTCGCCGACGACCCGCTGCTCCGACTCCCGGCCCCGGTACAGCTTCTCGAACGCGTCGGCCCCGTCCCCGGCGCCCTTGCGCCGGAAGACGCCCGGTCTGTCGTGCTCACCGGTCGGGTCTGAGCCCTCCGGGTGCCGTCGGTCTGCCATCGAACCGCCCATCTCCTCCGCGACGCAGAAGGTCCGTGATCACGGCCTCCACTGTGTGGGATCGCAGAAAGAGTAGCGGGGTTCGATGAATCGCCCCCGATCCTGGACCGGGGGACGTCCCGGAGGGGATTCGGGGGCGGGGACGGCGGCCGCGGGCCGTCCCGTGCCCGAACGGCGGGTCAGCGCAGCCGGTGCGCCCCCGCGGCCGGGAGCGCCGAACGCACCCGCGGCGCCGCCAGGCCCCGGCCGGTGAACGCCTCCTCCAGCGCGGCGCCGATGCCCGCCACCCGGTCGTCGGCGGTCAGGGCCAGGGAGGTGCCCGCCCAGCCGCTCATCCGCACCCCGCGCGCCCCCGCCCGCCCGGCGGTCTCCACCGCCAGCTCCACCTCGGGCAGCGGCAGCCCGAACCGGCGCAGCGACAGGTGCGAGGCCGTGAGGATCACGCCGACCTCCCCGAACCGCTCGGCGCGCAACAGGCCCACCACCGCGTTCAGCCGGTGCACCTCGGTCACCGCGTACTCCACCCGGCGGCGCTGGGCGGGGGAGGGCAGCCGGGACAGCGCGGCGGGCAGGTCGCGGACGGACCGCAGCGGGCCCAGGGCCTTCTCGGCGCGCTCCAGGTCGGCGGCGTACCCGGGCCGGGGGTCGCGGCGGGGCAGCGCCCCGGTGTCCACCACCAGCAGGCACAGGCCCTCGGCGGCCGGGTCGAAGGGCAGCACGGTGGTGCCGCGGGTGCGCAGGTTGACCCGGACCGCGCAGCCGGGGCGGGCGGCCAGGGACACCCGCTGGTCCACGGTGTCGCCCTCCGGCGGCGGGCCCCCGGCAAGGTCGGCCAGGGCCAGCGCCACCGCCGCGCCCACCGCCCCGGAGTACCCCAGGGAGGCGTCGCCGGGCAGGTCCGAGCCGAG
>NZ_JASFDV010000063.1 GCF_030766825.1 Nocardiopsis sp. CC223A | reverse complement strand
CGGTGTAGTATGTAAGTTATAGACGCAAAGACACCGGCGAGCCTCACACTTTCCCTACACGACGCTCGTCCGAGCTGGCGGTCGCCGTCCCCGTGGGCGCGGGGGCGCCCCGGCCCGCACTTTCGGCCCCCGGCCCGGTCGCCGAGGCGCCGGTGGCGGATCCGGGGCGGGCGGCGGCGTGGTGGCGGACCAACTTCCGGGGGCGGCGGGTGACCCTTCAGGAGGGGCCGGCGCTGGCCTCGGGGGTGTGCGCGGCGAGCCTGCTCACCCCCGGCCTGGACCCCCGGGTGCGGGCGGCGACGGCGCTGGCCGCCGCCGGGGCGGCCGGGTTCGGCGCCTACGACGACCTGGCCGGATCCGCCGACGACCGCGGGCTGCGCGGCCACCTGGGCGCCCTGGCCCGGGGGCGGGTGACCACCGGGGCGGTGAAGATGGCGGGCATCGGGGCCACCGGCCTGGCCGCCGCCGCACTGCTGCGCCGCGGCCCGTTGGACACCCTGGTGGACGGGGCGCTCATCGCCGCGGGCGCCAACCTGGTGAACCTGTTCGACCTGCGTCCGGGCCGCGCCGTCAAACTCGGCCTGTTGGCCGCCCTGCCCGGGCTGGCCTCCCCGGCGGCCCCGGTCCTGGCGCCCACCATCGGTGCCTGCGCGGTCCTGCTCCCCGACGACCTGGCCGAGCGGTCCATGCTCGGCGACGCCGGCGCCAACGCCCTGGGGGCGGCCCTGGGCGTCGCCGCCGCGGCCCGCGCCCCCCGCCCGGTGCGGCTGGCGCTGCTGGGCGGGATGGTGGCCCTGACCCTGGCCGGCGAGGTCACGAGTTTCTCCAAGGTCATCGACCGGGTGCCGCCGCTGCGCGCCCTGGACCGGTGGGGGCGGTGCGCGTGAGGGGCCCGGGGTGTCCCGCATCGCCGCCGGGGTGACGCACGGGGTCGGCCGGGCCGCGCTGCTCATCGCCGCGGTCACCGTCGGCGCCCGGGTGGCGGGGTTCGGGCGCACGGTGGTGTTCTCCCAGACGGTGGGCGACACCTGTCTGGGCACCGCCTACATCACCGCCAACCAGCTGCCCGCGGTGCTGTTCGAGATCGTCATCGGCGGGGCGCTGACCGCGGTGGTCGTCCCCGTGCTGGCGGCCGCGGCCGGGCGGGGCGAGCGGGAGCAGGTGGAGCACACGGCGTCGGCACTGCTCACCTGGGTGCTGCTGCTGTCGGTGCCGCTGGCCGGGTTGATCGCGTTGTCCGCCCCCTACACGATGGCGCTGATGCTGGGTGCGGGCGCGGGCTGCGACCCGCGGGTGATGGCGGCGCTGTCGGTGCGGATGCTGCTGGTGTTCGCCCCACAGGTGGTGTTCTACGGGCTGGCGGCGGTGCTCTACGGGGTGTTGCAGTCGCACCGGCGGTTCCTGTCCCCGGCGGCGGCGCCGTTGGTGTCGAGCGTGGTGGTCATCTGTTCCTACCTGTTGTTCGTGCCGTTGGGCGGGGCCCACCGGGACGACCCGGCCGGGCTTGCCCCGGGGGCGGAGCTGGTGCTGTCGCTGGGGACGACGGCCGGGGTGGTCGCCCTGTTCCTGACGGTGCTGGGTCCGGCGGTGCGGCTGGGGTCGCGCTGGCGTCCGCGGTTGGTCTTCCCGCCCGGTGTGGGGCGGCGGGTGCGGTCGCTGGCGGCGGCGTCCCTGGTGCCGCTGGTGGCGATGCAGGCGTGTCTGCTGCTGTCGGTGGCGTTGGCCAACCGCGGTGGCGGGGCGGGCGGATCGGTGCTGTACTCCTATGCGTGGGCGCTGTTCACGCTGCCCTACGGGGTGATCGCGGTGCCCATCGCCACCAGTGCCTTCACCGCGTTGGCGGTGGCGCACGCCGACCGTGACCGGGAAGCGTACGCGGAGCTGGTGGCGGGTCCCGCGCGGGCCTGTGCGGTGCTGACCGCTGCGGTGGGCACCGCGCTGGCGGCCGCGGCGCCGCCGGTGGCCGAGGTGTTCTCCCGACACGACCCGGTGGCGTTGGAGCGGGCACTGGTGGCCTACGCGCCGGGTGTGGTGGGGTTCGGGTTGGTGGCGCTGTTCAGCCGGGCGTTGTACGCCTCCCACCACGGCAGGCCCGCGGCGGCCGCCCAGACCCTGGGCTGGCTGCTGGTGATGGTGTGCTCGGTGGTGTCGGTGGCGCTGGTGCCCGCCGGGTGGGCGGTCGCCGCCCTGGGCTGGTCGACGACGCTGGGGCTGACCTGTGCGGCGCTGGCCTGCGCGGTGGCCGTGGGCCGGGTGCACGGTGCGGCGGCGCTGGCCGGGGCGGGCCGGTCGGTCGCGGCGGTGGCGGTGGGCGGTGTGTCGGGCTGGGCGGCGGGCCGTCCGGTGGCCGTGGCGCTGGCGGGCGGCGGGGTGTGGTCCTCGGTGGGGGCGGCCCTGGTGTCGGGTGTGCTGGCGGTGGTGGTGTTCGCCCTGGTGGCGGCCGTGCTGGACCGGTCGGCGGCCCGGGCGGCCCTGGATCGGGTCCGGAGCGTGTTCGAACGCAGGAGGGGGAGCCGGTGAACGGCAGGATCGCGTTGGTGCTGGGGACCAGTACCGGTGGAGCGGGCAGGCATGTGCGGTCCCTGGGCGAGGGGCTGGTGCGGCGGGGGTACCGGGTGGCGGTGGTCGGTCCTGCCGCGGCCGAGCGGGAGTTCGGGTTCACCGACGCCGGGATGCGGTTCGCGCCGGTGCGGATCGGGGCGGCTCCCTCGGTCGCGGACCCGGCGACGGTGCTGCGGTTGCGCTCGGTGCTCAGGGGGGCCGACGTGGTGCACGCCCACGGGATGCGGGCCGGTGCGCTGTGCGCGCTGGCGGGGACGCATCCGTTGGTGGTGACGGCGCACAACGCGCCGCCTCCGGTGGACGGCCCGATGGCGGCCGCCTACCCGGTGCTGGAGAGGATCGTGGCGCTGCGCGCCGACGTGCTGCTGGGGGTGTCGGGGGACCTGGTGCGGCGGCTGGAGCGGGCGGGCGCGCGCGACGTCCGTCCTGCGGTGGTGGCGGCACCCGACACCGGACCGCCGGTGAAGGGCCGGGAGGCGACCCGGTCGGACCTGGCGGTGCTGCCGGAACGGCCTCTGCTGCTGACCATCGCCCGGCTGGCCGAGCAGAAGGGCCTGGACATGCTGTTGGAGGCGGCCCCGCGGATCGCCGACCGGCGCCCGGAGCCGGTCATCGCGATCGCGGGGGACGGGCCGCTGTGGGGGACTCTGCACGACACCGCCGCGGAGCTGGCGGCCGACGTGCGCATGTTGGGGCACCGCACGGACGTGGCCGACCTGTTGGCTGCCGCCGACGTGTTCTGCCTGACCAGTCAGTGGGAGGGGCCGTCACTGGTGATCATGGAGGCGCTGCGGGCGGGGCTGCCGGTGGTGTCGACCCGGGTGGGCGGTATCCCGGACCTGTACGCGGGGACGGTGCTCATGGTGCCGCCGGGCGACCCGCAGGCGTTCGCGGCGGCGGTGGGGCGGGTGCTGGACGACCCCGCACTCGCCGCGGACCTGCGGGGGAGGTCCACGGCGGCGGCGCGGTCGCTGCCCGGCGAGGAGGACGCGGTGGCGGCGGCGTGCGCGGTGTACAAGTCGGTGCTGGGACGGTGACGGGGAGCGTGGGGGGAATGTCCCGGACGTCGCGCACCTTATATGACCGGATCCCCGATGTGTCCGTCGGATGTCCTCCGGGAAAGGAAGATGTGTCCCGGGGGTCGTGCCACCTCGTCCTCCGTGCCGCTTCTGCGGAGAGGACGGATGTGGCATCGTGGTCACCGCCCGGGCGTGCGTCGTCACATCGTGCGGCCGGTATCCTGACTTGGCATGTGAGGGGAGTATCCCTGTCGCGGCGGCGTCGTCATCACGGAGTACAAGGACGTGCTCCCGGTACCGTCGGTTCGCACCGTCCCAGGTGCGAGCGGGAGAGACCTCCGGCGGTTCGACGTGCGTGCAAACAGCTCGCGCGCACTGACCGGAGGAGCAAACGACAGTGAACGTACCCCTGTGGGTCTGGGTCGCCACGATCGGCGCCATGGTCGCCATCCTGGTCGTCGACCTGGCCATCGTCGACCACCCGTGGAGCAAGAAGAAGGGCCCCCAGGAGTTCGGGGTCAAGCAGGCCGCCTGGTGGGCGGCCTTCTACATCGGCATCGCCATCCTCTTCGGCTTCGGCCTGTGGTACTACGGCGGCGCGACCGCGGGCGCGGAGTACTTCGCCGGGTTCGTCACCGAGAAGAGCCTGAGCATCGACAACCTCTTCGTGTTCTACCTGCTGATGGGCTCCTTCGCGGTGCCCAAGAAGTACCAGCACGAAGTGCTGCTGATCGGCATCGTCATCGCGCTGATCATGCGCGGTGTCTTCATCATCCTCGGCGCCCAGGTCATCAACGCCTGGAGCGAGGTCTTCTACCTGTTCGGCGCCTTCCTCATCTACACCGGGTACAAGATCGTCCGGGACCACGTGAAGGGCGACGAAGAGGAGAAGGACTTCACCCAGACGCCGGTCGTGCGCCTGGTCAAGCGGTTCTGGCCGGTCACCGACGGCTACCACGGCGCGCACCTGACGGTGAAGCTCGACGGCAAGCGCCACATCACCCCGATGCTGCTGGTCATCCTGGCCATCGGCGTCATCGACCTGGTCTTCGCGGTCGACTCGATCCCGGCGATCTTCGGTCTCACCCAGGACGCCTACATCGTCTTCACCGCCAACGCGTTCGCCCTGCTGGGCCTGCGCCAGCTGTACTTCCTGCTGGCCGGTCTGATGGACCGCCTGTCCTACATCAGCTGGGGCCTGTCGGCGATCATGGTGTTCATCGGCATCAAGATGATCCTGCACGCGCTGCACGAGAACGGTGTGCACGTCCCGGAGATCAGCACCTCCCTGTCCCTGACGGTGATCATCGGCGTCATGGTGGTCACGATCGCCGGCAGCCTGGTCAAGTCCGCGGCCGACAAGCGCAGCACCCCTCGCGCCGTCGAGGAGGAGGGCGAGAGGGACTCCGCGACCGACCGGTCCTGAAGGTCGTCCCGCGCTCCCGTCCGGGGGCGGTCCCGCACACCGGGGCCGCCCCCGGTTCTTCTTTCCCCCGGGTTGTGCGAAAACCCGGATATCGAACACCAGTTCGTCTATAGTGGACCTCGTATCGGCGCCGGAACACCGGGGCGCGGCGCTTCTCCGTTGCGGAAGATTCTGTCGGCGGGGGTCGTTAGTCTTGACGGGCGGGGAGACCCATACCCTCCCCACCCCCTTCAGCGGCCCGGATCCGGGGCCGGGGCGGTCGTCCGGGGGACCCGATCGCCGAACACACGAACCACGCACGGCAGGCCGACGCCCGACCGGTGCCCTGTGTGCCACAGCCGAAGGATGTCTCAACTCGATGGTCGAACAACTGGTGGTCCGGGGCGCCCGGGAGCACAACCTCAAGGACGTGTCGCTGGACCTGCCCCGCGACGCCATGATCGTGTTCACCGGCCTGTCCGGTTCGGGCAAGTCCTCGCTGGCCTTCGACACGATCTTCGCCGAGGGGCAGCGCCGCTACGTCGAATCGCTGTCGGCGTACGCCCGCCAGTTCCTGGGCCAGATGGACAAGCCCGACGTGGACTTCATCGAGGGGCTGTCCCCGGCGGTGTCCATCGACCAGAAGTCCACCAGCCGCAACCCCCGCTCCACCGTCGGCACCATCACCGAGGTGTACGACTACCTGCGGCTGCTGTGGGCGCGCATCGGCGTCCCGCACTGTCCCCGGTGCCGTCGGGAGATCGCCCGGCAGAGCCCGCAGCAGATCGTCGACCGGGTGCTGGAGATGACCGAGGGCACCCGTTTCCAGGTGCTGGCCCCGGTGGTGCGCGGCCGCAAGGGCGAGTACCTGGAGCTGTTCAAGGACCTACAGTCCAAGGGGTACACCCGCGCGGTCGTGGACGGCCGGCCGGTGCGCCTGGACGAGGCGCCCGAGCTGGGCCGCTACGACAAGCACGACATCTCGGTGATCGTGGACCGGCTCTCCGTCAAGGAGTCCTCCCGCGGGCGGCTGACCGACTCGGTGGAGACCGCGCTCAAGCTGGCCGGCGGGACCATCGTGCTGGACTTCGTCGACCTGGCCGAGGACGACCCCGAGCGCGAGAAGGTGTTCTCCGAGCACCTGTACTGCCCCTACGACGACCTGTCCTTCGAGCAGTTGGAGCCGCGCTCCTTCTCCTTCAACGCCCCCTACGGAGCCTGCCCGGAGTGCTCGGGCCTGGGCACCCGCATGGAGGTCGACCCGGAGCTGATCGTCCCCGACCCGGCCAAGACCCTGGCCGAGGGCGCCCTGGCCCCCTGGTCGGGCGGTCCCAACGGCGGGTACTGGGAGCGGCTGCTCACCGCCCTGGGCGAGGCGGTCGGCTTCGACCTGGACACCCCCTGGGAGAAGCTGCCCAAACGCGCCCGCAAGGCGATCCTGGAGGGGCACGACACCCAGGTCCACGTCAGCTACCGCACCAAGTACAACCGCGAGCGGTCCTACTACACCGACTTCGAGGGCGTCATCCCCTGGGTCAAGCGCCGCTACACCGAGACCGAGAGCGACTACGGCCGCGAACGCCTTGAGGGCTACATGCGCAGTGTGCCCTGCCCGGCCTGCGAGGGGACCCGGCTCAAGCCGGTGGTGCTCGCGGTGACCGTGGGCGGGCGGTCCATCGCCGAGGTGGCGTCGATGTCGCTGGCCGACAGCGCCCGCTTCCTGGCCGACCTGCGGCTGTCGGACCGCGACATGGTCATCGCGGCCCAGGTCCTCAAGGAGATCAACGCCCGGCTGGGCTTCCTGCTGGACGTGGGTCTGGACTACCTCAGCCTGGCCCGATCCGCCGGTTCGCTCTCCGGCGGTGAGGCCCAGCGCATCCGGCTGGCCACCCAGATCGGTTCGGGCCTGGTGGGCGTGCTCTACGTGCTGGACGAGCCCTCCATCGGCCTGCACCAGCGCGACAACGCCCGCCTGCTGGAGACGCTCCAGCGGCTGCGTGACATCGGTAACACGCTCATCGTCGTGGAACACGACGAGGACACCATCCGCGCCGCCGACTGGGTGGTGGACATCGGTCCCGGCGCGGGCGAGCACGGCGGCCACGTCGTGGTGTCGGGCATCGTCGACGAGCTGCTCACCAGTGAGGAGTCGCTCACCGGCGACTACCTGTCCGGACGCCGCTCCATCGACCTGCCGGCGGTGCGCCGTCCGCTGACCAGGGGACACGAGCTGGTCGTCAAGGGCGCCCGCGAGAACAACCTGCGCGACATCGACGTGACCTTCCCGCTGGGGGTGTTCACCGCCGTCACCGGCGTGTCGGGCTCGGGCAAGTCCACGCTGGTCAACGAGATCCTGTACAAGGCGCTGGCCAAGGAGCTCAACGGGGCGCGCGACGTCCCGGGCCGGCACCTGCGGATCAACGGCCTGAACAAGGTCGACAAGGTCGTGCACGTGGACCAGAGCCCCATCGGGCGCACCCCGAGGTCCAACCCGGCCACCTACTCGGGTGTGTTCGACCACATCCGCAAGCTGTTCGCGCAGACCACCGACGCCAAGACGCGCGGCTACCAGCCGGGCCGGTTCTCGTTCAACGTCAAGGGCGGGCGCTGCGAGGCCTGCTCCGGTGACGGCACGCTCAAGATCGAGATGCAGTTCCTGCCGGACGTGTACGTGCCCTGCGAGGTGTGCCACGGCGCCCGGTACAACCGGGAGACGCTCCAGGTCAAGTACAAGGGCAGGAACATCGCCGAGATCCTGGACATGCCGATCTCGGAGGCGCTGGAGTTCTTCGAGCCGGTCAACGCGATCCGCCGCCACCTACAGACCCTCACCGACGTGGGACTGGGGTACGTGCGCCTGGGCCAGCCCGCCACCACGCTGTCGGGCGGTGAGGCCCAGCGGGTCAAACTCGCCGCCGAGTTGCAGCGCCGTTCCACCGGACGCACCGTGTACGTGCTGGACGAGCCCACCACGGGCCTGCACTTCGAGGACATCCGCAAGCTGCTGGGGGTGCTCGACCGGCTCACCGACTCCGGCAACACGGTGATCGTCATCGAGCACAACCTGGACGTCATCAAGACCGCCGACCACGTCATCGACATGGGCCCCGAGGGCGGCTCCGGCGGCGGCACCATGATCGCCCAGGGCACCCCGGAGGAGGTCGCGGCGGTCGCCGAGTCCTACACCGGGCGGTTCCTCGCCAAGCTGCTCTGAGCCGCGCCCCGCGGATGCCCGGCCCGTCCCCGGACCCTTCCTCCGGGGGCGGGCCGCCGCCGTTCCCGGCCCGGGGCGCCCGGCACAGCGGCGGCGGCCCGGCGGCAGCGGCCGGTCGGCGCTTGTCCGGGACCCGGAGCGAAGCACTCCGCACCGCCTACTACAGTGCGTCGTAGGTTTGGACGCGCAGGTGAGGAGCGGTTCGTCGTGGCGGTCGAGAAGACGTGCGGATGCGGGGTGAGCAGGCGGCGCCTGTTCGGGACGGCCGGGGCGGTCGCCGCCGTCGGCGCCGTCACCGCGGTGAGCGCCTGCGGCGGGGAGCCCCCCAGTCCGCAGGACGTCCGGCGGGGCCAGGTGGTCGGGCAGACCACCGACGTCCCCGAGGGCGGCGGCGCCGTCTTCAGCCACAGCAAGCTGGTCGTCACCCAGCCCGAGGCCGGCGACTACCGTGCCTTCGCCGCCTCCTGCACCCACGGCGGCTGCACCGTCCAGCAGGTGGAGGACGGGGTCATCCGCTGCCTGTGCCACGGCAGCGAGTTCGACTACGCCACCGGTGAGGTCGTGGTGGGTCCGGCGCAGGCGGCGCTGGAGGAGTTCACGGTCACCATCGACGGCACCGACATCATCCTGGACTGAGCGCGGCGGCGCCGACGCACAGAACGCCCGGGACCGCGACGGTCCCGGGCGTTCTGTGCGCGTGTGAGAGGGCTCAGGCGTCCTCGGCGGTGTCCTCCCGGTCGCCGGAGCCGTTGCGCCTCGCGCGCCGGGCGGCCGCGGACAGGGCCGCGGCGCGGGTGATCTCCTCGTCCTCGACGGTCACGACCTCGGTGCGGTTGCGCGGCAGCGACTGCGGGTAGTGCTCGACCAGCCAGCCGATGAGGTGCTCGCGGATCTGGCAGGCGATGTCCCACTGGTCGCCGGTGTTGGCGGCGGTCGCCACGACGCGCACCATCACTTCGCCGTTCTCGGTGATGTCCACCACCTGGCAGGACCAGCTGCGTCCGTCCCAGTGCTCGCTGGAGGTGATGAGGCGGCCCGCCTCCTCGCGCAGCTCCGCGATCGGCACCTCCCAGTCCAGCGGCATCATCACCTTGGCGGTGATCGCCGTGCCCGACTTGGTCCAGTTCTCGAAGCTGGTCGTGGTGAAGTTCGCGACCGGCACCACCAGTCGGCGTTCGTCCCAGATCTTGATGGTGACGTTGACCAGGGTCAGCTCCTCGACCCGGCCCCACTCGCCCTCGACCACGACGACGTCGCCGATGCGCAGGGCGTCGCTGAACGCCAGTTGCAGCCCGGCGAACAGGTTGCCCAGGGTGGACTGTGCGGCCACACCGGCGACGATGCCGATGATGCCCGCGGAGGCCAGCAGCCCGGCGCCCAGCGCCTGTACCTGCGGGAAGGTGAACAGGATCGCGGAGATCGCCAGGACCACGATGATCGAGGTGACGACCCGGCGCAGCAGCCGCACCTGTGTCTGTAGGCGGCGCGCCTTGCGGTCGGCGTCGCCGTTGGTGTGGGACAGGCGGGCCAGGATGGTGTCGGTGACGGCGTAGGCGAGGCTGATGCCCAGGGCGGTCAGCGAGGCGATCATCAGGATCACCATGCCGTGCCGGAGCGTGCCGTAGGTGGACCAGCCCACGTCGGCGACGCTGGGCATGCCGAGGTTGGCGCCCACCACAGCGCCGGCGGCGTACCCGGAGTAGCGGGTCCTGACCACCAGGAAGTTCGCGATGCTCCACATCTTGGCGAGCTTGTGCTTGAGCACCCAGCGCGCGGCGAACACCAGTGCCACGGAGATGGCCACGGCGATGCCGAGGGCGATCCAGGCCCAATATTCGTCGAGGTCCACGACGCGAGGCCCCCTTGTCGTTCATGTCGGAAAGGGTCGGTGTACCCGCCCAACCTAGAGCATGCGGATACCCGATCGTGACGTTCGGGCGACCCGGTGGTGGTCCTCGTGACGCGGCTCTCGCCCCCGGTCGGGGCGGGGCGCGAGTGGCCGGATGTCCCCGCCGCACACCAGAATGGGGGTATGCCTGCGACACCTCACCTGCGTCCCGCACCCGGCTCCATCCCGACCTCCCCGGGGGTCTACCGCTTCCGGGACGGGTCGGGCCGGGTCATCTACGTCGGCAAGGCCAAGAACCTGCGCTCGCGGTTGTCGTCGTACTTCCGGGATTTCGCCGGGCTGCACCCGCGCACCCAGCAGATGGTCTCCACCGCCGCCGACGTGGACTGGACGATCGTGGGCACCGAGGTGGAGGCGCTCCAGCTGGAGTACTCCTGGATCAAGGAGTACGACCCGCGGTTCAACGTCAAGTACCGCGACGACAAGAGCTATCCCTACCTGGCGGTGACCCTCGACGAGGAGTTCCCGCGCGTGCAGGTGATGCGCGGTGCCAAGCGCAAGGGGGTGCGCTACTTCGGCCCGTACTCGCACGCCTGGGCGATCCGCGAGACCGTGGACCTGCTGTTGCGGGTGTTCCCGGTGCGGACCTGCTCGGCGGGGGTGTTCCGGGGGGCCCGCACCAGCGGCCGCCCCTGCCTGCTGGGTTACATCGGCAAGTGTGCGGCGCCGTGCACCGGCAAGATCTCCCCGGAGGACCACCGCGCCCTGGCCGACGACTTCTGTTCCTTCCTGGCCGGGGACACCGGTCGCTTCATCCGCCGCCTGGAGGGTGAGATGAAGGACGCGGCCAAGGGGATGGAGTACGAGCGGGCGGCCCGGCTGCGTGACGACATCGAGGCCCTGCGCGCCGCCCTGGAGAAGCAGGCGGTGGTGCTGCCCGACTCCACCGACTGTGATGTGATCGCCCTGGCCGACGACCAGTTGGAGGCGGCCGTGCAGATCTTCCACGTGCGCGGCGGCCGTATCCGCGGCCGGCGCGGCTACGTGGTGGACAAGGTGGACGAGGCCGGGCCGGCGGACCTGATGGCGACGTTCCTGGGCCAGCTGTACGGCTCCACCGAGGGCGCCGAGGAGAGCGAGGGGACCGGCACCGCGGTCCCCCGCGAGGTACTGGTCTCCCATGAGCCGGCCGACCCGGAGGTGGTGGCCGGGTGGCTGGCCGGGCACCGGGGCGCCAACGTGGACCTTCGGGTGCCCCGGCGCGGGGACAAGCGGGCGCTGATGGAGACCGTGGAGAAGAACGCCGCGGAGGCGCTGGCCCGGCACAAGACCCACCGGGCCGGGGACCTGAGCACCCGCGGCCGCGCCCTCAACGAGTTGCAGGAGGCCCTGGACCTTCAGGAGGCGCCGCTGCGCATCGAGTGCTTCGACATCTCCAACCTCCAGGGCGAGCACGTGGTCGCGTCCATGGTGGTGTTCGAGGACGGGCTGGCCCGCAAGTCCGAGTACCGGCGTTTCTCGGTGCGCGGCAGCGGCGAGGGCGGCACCGAGCAGCACGACGTCGCGGCGATGTACGAGGTGGTCGGGCGCCGGTTCCGGCGCTACCTGGAGGAGAGCGCCCGCAGCGGCGAGGTCGCCCGGATGGGGGAGACCGGGGGCTCTGCGGCACAGGACGGTCACGTGATCGACGACGAGCCGAAACCCGGGAAGTTCGCCTACCCCCCTAACCTGGTGGTGGTGGACGGGGCGCGCCCCCAGGCGCAGGCCGCGCGCCGCGCCCTGGACGAACTGGGCATCGACGACGTCGCCGTCTGCGGTCTGGCCAAGCGCTTGGAGGAGGTGTGGTTGCCCGACGACGAGGACCCGGTCATCCTGCCGCGCACCAGCGAGGGCCTGTACCTGTTGCAGCGGGTGCGCGACGAGGCGCACCGGTTCGCCATCGCCTACCACCGCCAGAAGCGGGCCAAGGCGCTCACCGGGAGCGCCCTGGACGAGTTGCCCGGCCTGGGGCCGGCCCGCCGTACCGCTCTGATCAAGGCGTTCGGCTCGGTCAAGCGGTTGGCGGGGGCGACGGCCGAGGAGATCGCCGCGGTGCCGGGCATCGGTCCCAAGCTGGCCGAGACCGTGCACGCGCACCTTTCCGGGAGTTCCGCGGGACGGGAGACCGACGGGGCACCGGTACCGAACAGCACTGACGGGGGAGGAGACACATGACGGTCGAACTGGGCGGGGAGCTGCCGCCCGAGGTGGTCGTCGTCACCGGGATGTCCGGTGCGGGCCGGAGCACGGCGGCCAGGGCTCTGGAGGACCTGGACTGGTTCGTGGTGGACAACCTGCCGCCGGGCCTGCTGCCGACGATGATCGAGCTGGCGGGGCGCACCCACGGCGCGGTGCCGCGGGTGGCGGTGGTCGTGGACGTGCGGTCGCTGGCGTTCACCGAGGACCTGCTGTCCACGGTGGAGGAGCTGCGCAAGCGTGACATCACGGCGCGGGTGCTGTACCTGGAGGCGGGTGACGATGCGCTGGTGCGCCGGTTCGAGAGCGTGCGCAGACCCCACCCGTTGCAGGGCGACGGCCGGCTGACCGACGGCATCGCCCGTGAGCGCGAGACCCTGCGCGCCATCCGCGGCGAGGCCGACCTGGTCATCGACACCTCCCAGCTCAACGTCCACCAGCTCAAGGCGCGGGTGATCGGGTTCTTCGGGGAGAGCGACGAGGCGCGCCCGCGTGCCAACGTGGTCTCCTTCGGGTTCAAGCACGGACTGCCGGTGGACGCCGACCTGGTGCTGGACTGCCGGTTCCTGCCCAACCCCCACTGGATCCCGGAGCTGCGGCCGATGAACGGCCGTGACGAGCCGGTGCGCGACTACGTGCTGTCCCAGGACGGGGCCAAGGAGATGCTGGAGGCCTACAGCGAGGTTCTCAAGCTCACCATCGAGGGCTACCAGCGCGAGGGCAAGCACTACATGACCCTGGCGGTGGGCTGCACGGGCGGCAAGCACCGCAGCGTGGCCATGGCCGAGCAGTTCGCGGAGCGGTTGCGCGCCCAGGGCGTGGAGGTCCACGTGGTGCACCGGGACGTGGGACGGGAGTGAACAGGGGGCCGGGTGAGGCCCGGCCGCGGTGGCTCGGGGCGGTCGGGTGAACCGAATCGCCAAGTGGGCCGTCTTCCCTTACATTGACTCGGTCACCGTCGGTGCCGATACCCCCTGGGGCGGGGGCTCCGGCGGTTCGGGGGCGTCGGGCGCGTCCGCCGTCCTCGGCGGTACGGCCCGTCGCCGACACGGGTACGAGGGGCAGGCCACGACCATGGCGAACAGCACTGCACCGGACGGGGACGGAACACGTCCGCCCCGGGTGGTCGCGTTGGGCGGCGGGCACGGCCTGCACTCGTCCCTGTCGGCTCTGCGGCGGGTGACCACCGATGTGACCGCGGTGGTGACGGTCGCCGACGACGGCGGTTCCAGCGGGCGGTTGCGCCGCGAGCTGGGGGTGCTGCCCCCGGGCGACCTGCGGATGGCGCTGGCCGCGCTGTGCGGTGACGACGAGTGGGGCCACACCTGGAGCAAGGTGATCCAGCACCGGTTCCGTTCCGAGGGGGAGCTGCACGGTCACGCCGTGGGCAACCTGCTGATCGTGGCGCTGTGGGAGCTGCTGGGCGATTCCGTGGCCGGGCTGGACTGGGTGGGGCAGTTGCTGGGCGCGCACGGCCGGGTGCTGCCGATGTCGTCGGTGCCGCTGGACATCTCCGCCGAGGTGGTGGGCGCCGACGCCGGGCGCCCCGACGAGGTGACGACGATCCGCGGCCAGGTGGCCTGTGCGAGCACCGGCGGCCGGGTGCGGTCCGTCTCGCTGATCCCGGAGGAGCCCCCGGCGGAACCGCAGGCCGTCAAGGCGGTGCGGGAGGCGGACTGGGTGGTGTTCGGCCCGGGGTCGTGGTTCACCAGTGTGCTGCCGCACCTGTTGGTGCCGGATCTGGCGCACGCCCTGGTCACCACGCGGGCCAAGCGTGTGGTGGCGCTCAACCTGTCCCCGCAGCGGGGGGAGACCGACGACTTCCGGCCCGAGACCTATCTGGAGGTGCTGCGCGAGCACGCACCCAAGCTGGGTGTGGACGTGGTGCTGGCCGACCGGGGCACGGTGGAGGAGGTCGAGCCGCTGGCCGCGGCCGTGCGCGACCTGGGCGGGCGGTTGGAGCTGGCCGACCTGGCGATGGGCGACGGCAGTCCCCGGCACGACCCGGCGCTGCTGGCGCGGGCCTTCGAGCGCATCCTGAACGCCTGACGGGTCCCCCTGACCGTGCCGGGGGAACACCGGCGCCGTGGGCTGCGACATCACCGTGGAACGGGTCTGCGACGGGTCCCTGTTTCGGAGCCGCGTGCCCGGGTCGGCGGGGTTCGCCCGCCGTTACCGGGCGGAACCGGCCGATCGGCCCCAGGCGCCGGAGCCGATCCCGGCGGCGGCCCGCCGGGGGTCCGGTGACGCCGTCGTACTCGGCGCGCGATGAGGAGCACGATCAGGCGGTGGTGCTGCGCGACCACCTGCCGGAGCCGCCGTCATCGCAGGTCGAGGGCAATTGACCGCACACCGGCACGAACCCCCGCGCCCGGGGGGCCGAGGGTGCGGGCATGGGGGCAACACGCCGTCCGAGGGTCGGCACCGAGCGTCCCGTAACGTAGTCTGCCTCGAAGAAAGTCGCTCGTGGCGGGGCCGCGGCGGCGTCGCCGGTGTTCGGGCGCGCGACACCGGTCAGGTTCGTTTCAAGGGGAGGATCGCAGCGATGGCGATGACCGGCGTGGTGAAGGATGAACTGAGCCGTCTGGCCATTCTGAAGCCATGCTGCCGTAAGGCGGAGGTGTCCACCATCCTGCGGTTCACGGGCGGACTGCACCTGGTGGGCGGCCGGATCGTGATCGAGGCCGAGTTGGACACCGGTGCCGCCGCACGCCGCCTGCGCAAGGACATCTCCGAGGTGTTCGGACACGAGTCCGAGGTGGTCGTGCTCTCCCCGAGCGGCCTGCGCAAGGGCAACCGGTACGTGGTGCGGGTGATCAAGGAGGGCGAGTCGCTGGCTCGGCAGACGGGGCTGGTCGACAACAACGGCCGGCCGGTGCGCGGCCTGCCCCGGCACGTGGTGGCGGGCGGGGCCTGCGACGCGGAGTCGGCGTGGCGGGGCGCGTTCATCGCGCACGGTTCGCTCACCGAGCCCGGCCGGTCGATGTCGCTGGAGGTGACCTGCCCGGGGCCGGAGGCGGCGTTGGCGCTGGTGGGCGCGGCGCGGCGGCTGAAGGTGCACGCCAAGGCGCGCGAGGTGCGCGGGGTGGACCGTGTGGTGGTGCGCGACGGCGACTCCATCGGCGCGCTGCTGACCCTGCTGGGTGCCCACCAGAGTGTTCTGGCCTGGGAGGAGCGCCGGATGCGCCGGGAGGTGCGGGCGACCGCGAACCGGCTGGCGAACTTCGACGACGCGAACCTGCGGCGCAGCGCCCGGGCGGCGGTGGCCGCCGGTGCGCGGGTGGAGCGGGCGCTGGAGATCCTGGGCGAGGACGCCCCCGAGCACCTGGTGGCGGCGGGCAAGCTGCGCCTGGCGCACAAGCAGGCGTCCCTGGAGGAGCTGGGCCAGCTGTCGGTGCCGCCGCTGACCAAGGACGCCATCGCCGGGCGTATCCGCAGGCTGCTGGCCATGGCGGACAAGCGGGCGGCCGACCTGGGCATCGAGGGGACCGAGGCGAACCTCACTCCGGACATGCTGGTGCCCTGACCTGGGTCTGCGCGGTTCGGCCCGCGGTGCGCGCGTAACACCGATGTTCGGCTTTGTTAACTGCGAGAACTCGCCGATAACTTCAGCAAATGGTATAGACCTCTTCGCTTTGCGGTGCCAGGATGGTCGCGAATCCACGAGCCGTTCGGAGCGCGGTCGGCATGGGTCGGCAACAGACCCCCGCACGTCCTCCGCTAGGCTCTTTGTGAACACCCGATGCGGCGTAACACCTGTTCACAGCCGTTCGTGCGGTGTACACCGCGGTCCGGGCGCGAACCGGTCGGCAATGCCGGGTGTAAATGAAGTGCGATATATGAGGGGATTGGTTCCGTGACCATCCGTGTAGGCGTCAACGGCTTCGGTCGGATCGGCCGCAATTTCTGGCGTGCGGTCGCCGCGGGCGGCAGCGACATCGAAATCGTCGCGGTCAACGACCTCACCGACACCAAGACGCTCGCGCACCTGCTCAAGTACGACACCGTGCTCGGCACCCTCGCGGGCGACGTCGAGGTGGGCGAGGACTTCATCCGCGTCGGCGACAAGAACATCAAGGTCCTCGCCGAGCGCGACCCGGCCCTGCTGCCCTGGGGCGAGCTGAACGTCGACGTCGTCATCGAGTCGACCGGCCGCTTCACCAAGGCCGAGGACGCCAAGAAGCACCTGGCCGCCGGCGCCAAGAAGGTCATCATCTCCGCCCCGGCCAAGGGCGAGGACATCACCGTCGTCATGGGCGTCAACGACGACAAGTACGACCCGGCCGACCACGACGTCATCTCCAACGCCTCCTGCACCACCAACTGTGTGGCGCCGATGGCGAAGGTGCTGCTCGACGCCTTCGGTATCGAGCAGGGCCTGATGACCACGGTGCACGCGTACACCAACGACCAGGTCATCCTGGACTTCCCGCACTCGGACCTGCGTCGCGCCCGCGCCGCCGCGCAGAACATCATCCCGACCACGACCGGTGCCGCCAAGGCCACCGCCCTGGTCATCCCCGAGCTCAAGGGCAAGCTGGACGGCATGGCCATGCGCGTTCCGGTGCCGGACGGCTCCGTCACCGACCTCGTCGTCACCCTGGGCCGCGAGGTCACCAAGGAAGAGGTCAACGCCGCGTTCAAGGCCGCCGCCGAGGGTCCGCTCAAGGACGTGCTGGTCTACACCGAGGACGCGATCGTCTCCTCCGACATCGTCGGCACCTCGCCCTCCTGCACCTTCGACTCCAGCCTGACCATGGCCTTCGGCAAGCAGGTCAAGATCGTCGGCTGGTACGACAACGAGTGGGGCTACTCCAACCGCCTGGTGGACCTGGCCAAGCTGGTCGGCTCCAGCCTGTAGGGCGCCCCGGCCCCCGCGGCCTCCGGCGCGTGACACGGCACCCCTCCGCCCGCACTGCGCGCGGAGGGGTGCCGTTGTGAGCACCCCCTTTCCGGCCCCTGCGACCAGGGGCGGCAAGACCGATATTCGTCACGAGGAGACCAGCATGCGGACGATCGACGACCTCGACGTCTCCGGCAAGCGCGTGTTCGTCCGGGCCGACCTGAACGTGCCCCTGGACGGCGAGCGGATCACCGACGACGGGCGCATCCGTGCGGCCCTGCCGACCATCAACGCGCTCCGCGAGCGCGGTGCCCGCGTCATCGTCGCAGCCCACCTGGGCCGCCCCAAGGGCGCCCCCGACCCCCGCTACTCCCTGCGCCCGGTGGCGGCCCGCCTGGGCGAGCTGCTCGGCACCGAGGTGGCCTTCGCCGCCGACACCGCCGGCGAGTCCGCCCGCGCCGTCTGCGCCGGGCTGGCCGACGGCCGGGTGGCGCTGCTGGAGAACGTGCGCTTCGAGCCCGGCGAGACCAGCGAGGACGACGCCGAGCGCGGCGAGCTGGCGGACCGGTTCGCGCAGCTCGCCGACCTGTACGTGGGCGACGCGTTCGGTGCGGTGCACCGCAGGCACGCCAGTGTCTACGACCTGCCCGGCAGGCTTCCGCACGCCGTCGGCGGCCTGGTGCTGACCGAGGTCGAGGTCCTCAAGAAGCTCACCACCGACCCGCAGCGCCCCTACGCCGTGGTCCTGGGCGGCTCCAAGGTCTCCGACAAGCTCGGTGTCATCGACAACCTGCTGGGCACCGCCGACCGCATCCTCATCGGCGGCGGCATGGTGTTCACCTTCCTCAAGGCCCAGGGCAACGAGGTCGGCACCAGCCTGCTGGAGACCGACCAGCTCGACACCGTCCGGGGCTACCTGGAGCGGGCCGAGCGCGAGGGCGTGGAGATCGTCCTGCCGGTGGACGTGGTGGCCGCCGAGAAGTTCGCCGCCGACGCCGCGCACGCCGACGTGGCCGTGGACGCCATCCCGGCCGACCGGATGGGCCTGGACATCGGTCCCGAGAGCCGCGCCCTGTTCGCGGAGAAGCTCGCCGACGCCAGGACCGTGTTCTGGAACGGCCCCATGGGCGTGTTCGAGATGGAGCCCTACGCCGGGGGCACCCGCGCCCTGGCCCAGGCCCTCATCGACTCCGACGCCTTCACCGTGGTCGGCGGCGGCGACTCGGCCGCGGCCGTGCGCGCCCTCGGCTTCGACGAGGCGGCCTTCGGCCACATCTCCACCGGCGGCGGTGCCAGTCTGGAGTACCTGGAGGGCAAGGACCTGCCCGGCATCGACGCCCTGCGCTGACACCTACCCCCGAGACTCTCCGAGGAAGTGATCCGTATGACCCAGCGGCTGCCGCTCATCGCGGGCAACTGGAAGATGAACAACAACCACCTGGAGGCCATCGCGCTCGTCCAGAAGCTGGCCTTCTCCCTGGAGGACAAGGACTACGAGGCCGCCGAGGTCGTCGTCCTGCCGCCGTTCACCGACATCCGCAGCGTGCAGACGCTGGTGGACGGCGACAAGCTGCGCATCGGGTACGGGGCCCAGGACATCTCCGCCCACGACAAGGGCGCCTACACCGGTGAGATCTCCGGCTCCATGCTGGCCAAGCTGGACTGCGCCTACGTCCTGGTGGGCCACTCCGAGCGCCGCGAGTACCACAACGAGGACGACTCGCTGGTCAACGCCAAGATCAAGGCCGCGTTCAAGAACGACATCGTGCCGCTGCTGTGCGTGGGCGAGGGGCTGGACGTGCGCAAGGCCGGCCGCCAGGTCGAGCACGTGCTGTCCCAGCTCGACGGTGCCCTCAAGGAGATCCCGGCCGAGCAGGCCGAGCGCCTGGTGATCGCCTACGAGCCGGTGTGGGCCATCGGCACCGGCGAGGTCGCCACCCCGGCCGACGCCCAGGAGGTGTGCTCGGCGATCCGCGGCCGCCTGGCCGAGCTGTACTCGGCCGACCTGGCCGACAAGGTGCGCGTGCTCTACGGCGGCTCGGTCAAGGGCGACAACGCCCCCGGCATCATGGCCGAGAAGGACGTGGACGGCGCCCTGGTGGGCGGCGCCTGCCTGAAGGCCGAGGAGTTCGTCAAGATCATCCGCTTCGCGGAGAACGGCTGACCCCTCCCGCCCCGTCCGCGAGGGCGCACACGGGGATCGGGAGGTCCGGGGTGAGCGCCTTCGAGGAGGAGTCCGTGGCCGCAGGTCGCCCGTGAGCGGGAAGGCCTGCGGCCGCAGTCCCGTCCGTGAGCGGGCAGGTCCGCGGCCGAAGGCCGTCCGTTGAGGGCGGTGGTGGGTGACGGGCGGGCGGTGGTGGGTGACGGGCGGGCCGGTGGCGCGTGACGACCGGGCCGGTGGCGCGTGACGACCGGGCGGAACGGAGGCCCGGGGCGGGCGCGGCGGTCGCACTCCGTTGCGCAACGGTGACAGGCGGGGCGCCCGACGGGTCTCCAGGTCGGGCTACACTTCGCTGTGGGGTTCCTGCGTCCCTTGCCGTTTCCCCACCCGTGCCACTCAGGGCACGGTAAAATCCGAAATCGTCCCCGATCTCCTCCTCCCCCTGAACCGGGCCGGTGCCGCGACGGCACCGACGGGACGGGAGGGAAGCGAGGGATCGAGGTGTCCATCCCCCCGCTGCGGGGTCGAGCTACGGGTGAGCGTGTGATCCTCGGTCTGTCCATCTTCGTGATGCTTCTCAGCGTGCTGCTGGTCTTCCTCGTGCTGCTGCACAAGGGCAAGGGCGGCGGCCTGTCCGACATGTTCGGCGGCGGTGTCACATCCTCGCTCGGTGGATCGTCGGTGGTCGAGCGCAACCTCGACCGGATGACCATCATCGTCGCCGTCGTCTGGATCGTCGCCGGCGTTGTCCTCGGCCTGCTGATCAACCGGGGGATGTGACCCGCGACCCAGCGGGTGCTCACCCTCCACAGTCAAGCTCGCCACAGTTGCCGGTGAGCGTGTTCGCCGAAGGAGTTTTTCGTGGGTAGTGGCAGTGCCATCCGTGGCAGCCGGGTCGGAGCCGGTCCCATGGGCGAGGCGGAGCGCGGCGAGGCCGCCCCGCGCATCCGGGTCCCGTTCTACTGCGCGAACCTGCACGAGGTCGTGCCCAGTTTCGCCAGCGAGGCGCTCGTTCCCGACGAGTGGGACTGCCCCCGCTGCGGGTTCCCCGCGGGAAAGGACAAGGCGAACCCCCCGTCGCCGCCGCGCACCGAGCCCTACAAGACCCATCTGGCGTACGTGAAGGAGCGGCGCAGCGCCGAGGAGGGCAAGCTCATCCTCGATGAGGCACTGGCCAAGCTGCGCGCCGACCGCGCCGCGGTGGAGGCCCACATGCGCGCCGCCCGCAACTAGAACGCGAACCCCCTCGCCTCGAACCTGCCCGGGGCCCGTCGCCTGCGCGACGGGCCCTGTCGGCGTTCGTGCACGTCACGGCAAAGGCGAGCGAAGGGGGAATTTCCTCATTCTCGGGACTGGTGTGGTGTGTGGGACGTACAGTGAGCAGCGCAGACCCCTCGCAGCCCCCTCCCAAGGAGTTGGTGCCCATGTCCGCATGCCCTACCGGCGGGGATCACGACTGGATTCTCGGCGACGACCGCAAGTTCCAGTGCGCCAAATGCGGTGCTCAGAGCGCGCGCAGGTTCTGAGCCGCCGGGCCCGGCTGGACGGTGCCGCGTCCGGCCAGCTCCCCCTTGCGGTCCGTGGCCCGCCAGGTCACCGGCTCGCCCAGTGCCTCGGCCACCCCCTTGGCCCAGCGCTCCAGGGGCTCGAACATCTCCGGGCCCTCCATCAGGACGGTGCGCCCCTGGTAGACCATTCCGTCCAGGGAGACGACCCGGCCACCGGCCCTCAACTCGGTGTCGTACTCGCTCACGCCCGGTCTCGTGTTGGGATTCATGGGTCGGACTCTAACCGCCCGCCCCCCGCCCCACCCGAGGTTTCACCGCATCGTTCCGTACCGTTCGGTGTCGAACCGCCCATATGGCGGCCGAAGCGGGCATGTCGGACGCACCGAGCGCGGTGGCGGAGGGGGACAATGGACCCATGGCTTCCCCCGACCCCTCGGACGTCCCAGTGACACGGGGCGTCCCATCGGACCTGACCCATCCGCCCGCCGGAGTCTCCCACCTGCGCAGGTACGTCAGCCTGCGCGGGCCCAACGCCCGGATGTGGATCGCCGTGGCCTACTTCTCGGCCACCCTGACCGCCGGTTTCCTCGTGGTCCTGGGCTCCACGTTCCTGCACGTGCTCAACGACGAGACGACGGTCGGGTCGGTGTCCCTGTGGGTCGCGGCCTCCCTGACGATGATGTTCATCGGCCCGGTGAGCAACGTGTTCGTCCTGCGCGGACTGCCCCAGCGGATCACCCGGCAGGGGATCAGCGCCGACAGCGACGGAGTCACGGTGCTCCAGGAACGCAAGTGGTGGTTCCCGGGCGAGGGCACCTTCATCGCCTGGCCGGAGATCCGGCGCATCCGCGAGGAGACCGTGGTGGCCCACCGGACCACCTACTTCATCGAGTTCGCGCTGGACACCCCCCGCACCGACCCCGAGCTGCCCTCCTGGGCCGAGGACGCCGCCGCCCTGGGCCTGGACGAGGACCCGGAGGCGGCCACCCAGTTCTACGTTCAGGTGCCCGAGGACCTCAAGGAGAAGATCCTGCGCATGATCGAGAACACGGCGCCCTTCCCCGGGATCGTCCAGCGGGTGCGCCCCAAGGCGGGCTAGCCGCTGCGGCCGCCGAGTCTGCGCGTCAGCTCGGCCGCCGCGTCGCGCACCCTCCCGGCCAGCGCCTGCGGGGTGACCGGGCGGGCGCGGGGCACGGTCAGGCTGATCGCCGCCGCGGGGCGCCCGTTGTGGTCCAGCGCCGCGGCGGCCACCGACACGAACCCCTCCGTCACCTGGCCGTCCTCCATGGACCAGCCCTGCCGAGCCTCCTCGGCCAGCACCCGGCGCAGCTCGGCGGGGTCGCCCGGACCGCGCCCGGTACGGTCGGTGAACGCCGCCGCCCCGGGGTACAGGGCGCGTACCTGGGCGCGCGGCAGCAGTGCCAGCATGGCCCGCCCGGACGCGGTCAGGTGCGCGGGCAGGCGCACGCCCACGCCGGTGATCAGCGACGGCGCGTGCGGCGGCTGCTCCTTGAGCAGGTAGAGCGTGTCGGCGCCGTGCAGCACCCCCAGGTGCGAGGTGGCGCCGGTGGCCTCGGTGAGGCGCGCCAGCAGTGGCCGGGCCAGCCGTTCCATGCCGTCGTGGCGCAGGTAGGCCGAGCCGATCTCGAAGGCGGCCACGCCCAGCCCCCACCGCCGCTCCTCCGGCAGGTGGGTCACGAACCCCTCCTCGGCCATCGCCTCCAGCAGCTGGTAGACGCTGGACCGCGGGATGCCCAGCTCCGCGGCGATCGCCGTCGCCGACACCGGTCCCGACCGCGTCGCCAGGAACCGGAGCAGCCGCAGGGCCCGGGTCGCCGCCGGCACGATGCTCATACCCCTACTCTCCCACGGAACGCTGCATGTATATCGGCGCCGTAGTGGCGCTAAAAGAACCTCAAATTAGCTAAATTGAGGTTATGGTGGCTTCATGAGCGCTATCCAGATCAAGGACGTCCCCGACGAGGTCAGAGAGGCGCTGGCCGCAGAGGCCAAGAGGTCGGGCAAGTCGCTTCAGGCGTACCTGCTCGCTCTTTTGGAGAAAGAGGCCCGTTTCGCGCGCAACCGTGCGATCGTCGAGCAGACTCCGTTGCCCGGAGCCGGACTGACCGTGGAGGAGATCGTCGCCGCGGTGCGTGAGGCCCGAGGGGACGGCGTTCCCGAGTCCGGAAGTGAAGTGGCGTGATCGTTGTCGACACCTCGGCCCTCGTCGACCTTTACCTCGGGGTGTCCGGGCACGGTTCCGGGGTCCCCCAGAGAGTCCTCGGCAGTGATCCGGAGTGGTACGCGCCGAGCCACCAGCCGGTGGAGTTCCTGAGCTCGCTGCGAGGGCTCGTTCTGGGGCGCAAGGTCCCCTTGGCCGACGCGGAGGCCGCGCTCAAGCTGTACGGGATGCAGACCACCGGCTACGTCGAGGTCGTCGGGACGATCGCCGAGCGCGTCTGGGAGCTGCGCAACAACGTCAGCGCCTATGACGCCGCCTACGTAGCGGTCGCCGAGGCTCTGGACTGTGCCCTGGTCACCGCAGACGCCCGACTCGCGGCGGCACCGGGCCTGCGCTGCGAGGTGAGAGTGATCCGCTGACCGGGCCACGCGGGGCGGTTGTCTGGTATCTCGGACACAATGACCGTGTCGGGCCTGTGGCCGGGGCGGCCCGGGGTGTCGAATGGTGGCATGTCCACAGCAGTTGCTCCCGTCACCGTCGGCGGCGCCCCGCTCACCCCGGCCGAGATCCTGGCCGTCGCACGCCACGGCGCCCGCATCACCCTCACCGAGGAGACCCGCAAGGCCGTCCGGCACGGCCGCGAGCGGGTCGAGACCCTGGCCCGCGGGGAGGTCCCCGCGTACGGGGTCAGCACCGGGTTCGGTGCGCTGGCCACCCGCCACATCGCCCCCGACCTGCGGGCCCGGTTGCAGCGCTCGCTCATCCGCTCGCACGCCGCGGGCGCCGGCCCCGAGGTGGAGCGCGAGGTGGTGCGCGCGCTGATGCTGCTGCGCCTGCGCACCCTGGCCTCGGGCAACACCGGGGTGGAGGTCGCCACCGTGGAGACCCTGGTGGCCCTGCTCAACGCCCGGATCACCCCCGTCGTGCACGAGTACGGCAGCCTGGGCTGCTCCGGCGACCTGGCCCCGCTGTCGCACGTCGCGCTGGCCCTGATGGGCGAGGGCGAGGTGCGCGACGCCGCCGGGGAGCTCAAGCCCGCGTTCACCGCACTGCACGAGGCCGGGATCACCCCGGTGGAGCTGGGCGCCAAGGAGGGCCTGGCGCTCATCAACGGCACCGACGGCATGCTCGGCATGCTGGCCCTGGCCTGCATGGACCTGGAGCGGCTGCTCAAGGTCGCCGACATCACCGCCGCGATGAGCGTGGAGGCGCTGCTGGGCACCGACCGGGTGTTCGCCGCCGACCTCCAGCGGCTGCGCCCCCACCCCGGGCAGGCCGCCTCCGCCGCCAACCTGCGCGCCCTGCTCGCCGACTCCCCGATCGTCGCCTCCCACCGCGGCCCCGACTGCAACCGGGTCCAGGACGCCTACTCGCTGCGCTGCGCCCCCCAGGTGGCCGGCGCCGCCCGGGACACCCTGGCCCACGCGCTCACCGTCGCCGGCCGGGAGCTGGACAGCGTCATCGACAACCCGGTGGTGCTGGACGACGGCCGGGTGGAGTCCAACGGCAACTTCCACGGCGCCCCGGTGGCGTACGTGCTCGACTTCCTGGCCATCGCCGTCGCCGACGTGGCGTCCATCGCCGAGCGCCGCACCGACCGCATGCTCGACGTGGCCCGCTCGCACGGGCTGCCCGCGTTCCTGGCCGACGACCCCGGCGTCGACTCCGGCCACATGATCGCCCAGTACACCCAGGCCGCCATCGTCTCCGAGCTCAAGCGCCTGGCGGTGCCCGCCAGCGTCGACTCCATCCCGAGTTCGGCGATGCAGGAGGACCACGTGTCCATGGGCTGGTCGGCCGCCCGCAAGCTGCGCCGTGCCGTCGACGGCCTGACCAACGTGCTGGCCGTGGAGCTGCTGACCGCCGCCCGCGCCCTGGACCTGCGCTCGCCGCTGGAGCCGGGGCCGGCCACCGGTGCCGTCGTGCGCACCGTGCGCGAGCACGTCTCGGGCCCCGGCCCCGACCGCTACCTGGCGCCCGAGATCGCCCGGGTCGCCGGACTCATCACCGACGGCTCGGTCCTCGAAGCCGCCGAGTCCGTCACCCCGCTGCACTGAGACCCCCTGGAGGACACCGCACCATGAGCACTCCGCGCACCGTCCGCGCCGCCCGCGGCACCACCCTGTCGGCCAAGGGCTGGCAGCAGGAGGCCGCCCTGCGCATGTTCCACAACAACCTCGACCCCGAGGTCGCCGAGCACCCCGAGGAACTGGTGGTCTACGGCGGCACCGGCAAGGCCGCCCGCGACTGGCGCAGTTTCGACCGCATCAGCGCGTCCCTGCGCGACCTGGAGGGCGACGAGACCCTGCTGGTGCAGTCCGGCCGCCCGGTCGGCATCATGCGCACCCACGAGTGGGCGCCCCGCGTCCTCATCGCCAACTCCAACCTGGTGGGCGACTGGGCGAACTGGCCCGAGTTCCGTCGCCTGGAGGCCCAGGGGCTGACCATGTACGGGCAGATGACCGCCGGTTCGTGGATCTACATCGGCACCCAGGGCATCCTCCAGGGCACCTACGAGACGTTCGCGGCGGTCGCCGCCAAGCGCTTCGGCGGGACCCTGGCGGGGACCGTCACCCTGACCGCCGGACTGGGCGGCATGGGCGGCGCCCAGCCGCTCGCGGTGACCATGAACGACGGTGTGGCGATCGTGGTGGAGTGCGACTCCAGCCGCATCGACCGCCGCATCGAGCACCGCTACCTGGACGTGCGCGCCGACGGCCTGGACCACGCCCTGGAGCTGGCGGCGGCGGCCCGCGACCAGCGCCGCCCGCTGTCCATCGGCGTGCTGGGCAACGCCGCCGAGGTGTTCCCGGAGCTGCTCTCGCGCGGGGCGCCCATCGACATCGTCACCGACCAGACCTCCGCCCACGACCCGCTGGCCTACCTGCCGGCCGGGGTGGCGTTCGAGGACTGGAAGGGGTTGGCCGCCGCCAAGCCCGAGGAGTTCACGGTGCGGGCCCGCGAGTCCATGGCCGCGCACGTGGAGGCGATGGTCGGGTTCCTGGACGCCGGCGCGGAGGTGTTCGACTACGGCAACTCCATCCGCGACGAGGCCCGCCAGGGCGGGTTCACCCGGGCGTTCGACTTCCCCGGGTTCGTACCCGCCTACATCCGGCCGCTGTTCTGCGAGGGCAAGGGCCCGTTCCGGTGGGCGGCGCTGTCGGGCGACCCCGCCGACATCGCCCGTACCGACCGCGCGATCCTGGACCTGTTCCCCGACAACGAGCACCTGGGCCGGTGGATCCGCATGGCCGGCGAGCGGGTGGCGTTCCAGGGGCTCCCGGCCCGCATCTGCTGGCTGGGCCAGGGTGAGCGGGCCGCCGCCGGGCAGCGGTTCAACGAGCTGGTGGCGGCCGGGGAGATCTCCGCCCCGCTGGCGATCGGCCGCGACCACCTGGACACCGGCTCGGTGGCCTCCCCCTACCGGGAGACCGAGGGCATGAAGGACGGGTCGGACGCCATCGCCGACTGGCCGCTGCTGAACGCCCTGGTCAACACCGCCTCGGGTGCCTCTTGGGTGTCCATCCACCACGGCGGCGGGGTGGGCATGGGCCGGTCCCTGCACGCCGGTCAGGTCAGTGTCGCCGACGGCACCGAACTGGCCGCCGCCAAGCTGGAGCGGGTGCTCACCAACGACCCGGCCATGGGCGTCATCCGCCACGTGGACGCCGGCTACGAGGAGGCCGAGCGGGTCGCCCGGGTCCACGGCATCCGCGTTCCGATGCGCGAGGGGGAGTAGAGGCCCGGTGGCGCAGCACGGCACCGCCCCCGACGCGGGGGCGTTCGATCGGATGTGGGCGGATCTGGCCCCGGTGGGCCGGGATCCGGACGGCGGGTACCGCCGGTTCAGCTGGGCGGGCGCCGACACCGACGCCCGGGCCTGGTTCGTCCAGGAGGCGAAGGCCCGCGGGTTGGACGTGCGGACCGACCGCAACGGCAACCTGTGGGCCTGGTGGGGCACCCCGGGGCCGGGCGCCGTCGCCACCGGGTCGCACCTGGACTCGGTGCCCTCGGGCGGGGCCTTCGACGGCCCGCTGGGGGTGGTGAGCGCGCTGGCGGCGGTGGACGAGCTGCGCCGGCGCGGGGTGCGCCCGGCGCGGCCGCTGGCCCTGGTGGTGTTCGTCGAGGAGGAGGGCGGCCGGTTCGGCGTCCCCTGCCTGGGCAGCCGGCTGAGCACCGGGGAGATCTCCCCGGAGCGGGCCCTGGGCCTGGCCGACGCCGACGGGACGACCTGGGCGGCGGCGATGGAACGGGCCGGGCTGGACCCGGCGGGCACCGGCGCCGACCCCGAGACCCTGGGGCTGCTCGACGTGTTCGTGGAGCTGCACGTGGAGCAGGGCCGGGCACTGGAGGACACCCCGCACGCGGTGGGGGTGGGCTCCTCCATCTGGCCGCACGGCCGGTGGCGGTTGGACTTCACCGGCCGGGCCGACCACGCGGGGACCACCCGGTTGGCGGACCGCAGCGACCCGATGCTGCCGTTCGCGCACACCATTCTCGCCGCCCGCGAGATGGCGGCCGCACACGGTGCCCGCGCCACCGTCGCCAAGGCCCGGGTCACCCCCAACGGCACCAACGCGATCCCGTCGCTGGTCAACGCCTGGCTGGACGCCCGGGCCGCCGACGACGCCGCACTGGAGGCGGTCGTGGCCGGGGTGCGCGGGGCCGCCGAGCGCACCGCCCTCGACCACGGCGTGCAGGTGGCGGTGACCGCCGAGTCCCGCACCCCGCTGGTGGCCTTCACCGAGGGCCTGCGCGACCGGCTCGGAGCGGTGGTCGCCGGGGACGGCCCGGCGGTGCCGGTACTGCCCACCGGTGCCGGGCACGATGCCGGGGTGCTGGCCGCGCACGTGCCCACCGCGATGCTGTACGTGCGCAACCCCACCGGGGTGTCGCACTCCCCGCACGAGTGGGCGCGCCCGGACGACTGCCACGCCGGGGTCCTCGCACTGGCCGACGTCCTGGCCGACCTGCTCACCGGGGAGGCGGTCCGATGAGCGCGCCGACCCGCCTGTGGTGCGAATGGGCCTGGACCGGTTCCGCCGACGGCACCCCCGAACCGGGGGTGCTGTTGGAGGTCGCCGACGGCCGGTTCACCGCGGTCACGGCCGGGACCGGGCCCTGCGCGGACGCCGAGGTGCTGCCCGGGGTGACCCTGCCGGGGCTGGCCGACGCGCACTCGCACGCCTTCCACCGGGCGCTGCGCGGGCGCACCCACGCCGACGGCGGCTCGTTCTGGACCTGGCGCGAGGTGATGTACCGGGTGGCCGACCGGCTCGACCCGGACACCTACCTGCGCCTGGCCCGGGCGGTCTACGCGGAGATGGCCCTGGCCGGGGTGACGTGCGTGGGCGAGTTCCACTACCTGCACCACGCCCCGGGCGGGGGCCGCTACACCGACCCCAACGAGATGGGGCGGGTGCTGGTGGCGGCCGCCGCCGACGCCGGGGTGCGGCTGACCCTGCTCGACGTCTGCTACCTGGCGGGCGGGCTGGAGCCGGACGGGTCGTACCGGCCGCTGGCCGGACCCCAGGTGCGGTTCGGCGACGGCGACGCCGCCGGGTGGGCCGAGCGGGTCCGCTCGTTCGGGCCGCTGCCCGACCACGCGCTGCTGGGCACGGCCGCCCACTCGGTGCGTGCGGTCCCGGTGCGGGCGCTGCCCGAGGTGGCGGCAGCCGCCGCGGGGATCGGCGGCCCGCTGCACGTCCACCTGTCGGAGCAGCCCGCCGAGAACGCGGCCTGCCTGGCCGCCCACGGCCGCACCCCCACCGCGGTGCTGGGCGAGGCCGGACTGCTGGGGGAGCGCACCAGCCTGGTGCACGCCACCCACCTCACCGACGGCGACGTCGCCGCGATCCGCGGCACCCGCTCGGTGGTGTGCCTGTGCCCCACCACCGAACGCGACCTGGCCGACGGCCTGCCCCGCACCGGCGACCTGGACGCCCGCAGGCTGAGCCTGGGCAGTGACCAGCACGCCCGGATCGACATGTTCGAGGAGGCGCGCGCCGTGGAGCTGCACGAGCGGCTGCGCACCCACCGGCGGGGGACCCTGGGTTCGGGCGACCTGCTGCGCGCCGCCACCGCCCACGACACCCTGGGCTGGGCCGACGCGGGAACGCTGGCCGCGGGGGCCCGCGCCGACCTGGTCAACGTGCCCCTGGAGGGGGTGCGGCTGGCCGGGGCCGACCCGGCGCGCGGGGTGGACGCGGTGGTGTTCGGCGCCGACGCCTGCGACGTGCGCCACGTGATGGCCGACGGTCGTTGGACCGTCCGCGACGGCGTCCACACCCGCATGCCCGACCTCGCCCGCGACCTCGACACGGTGACCAAGGAGATCCTCACGTGACCGACGTGCCCGAGAGCATCCTCATCGACGACATCGCCACACTGGTCACCAACGACCCGGAACTGGGGGAGGGGGTGGTCGGCGCCGTCGAGGACGCCGCCCTGGTCATCGAGGGCGGGACGGTGGCGTGGGCCGGTCCGCGCGGTCGCGCCCCGGCCGCCGACGCGCGGGTGGACGCCGCCGGGCGGTGCGTCATCCCCGGGTTCGTGGACTCCCACTCCCACATCGTGTTCGCGGGTGACCGCAGCCGCGAGTTCGCCGCCCGGATGAGCGGGACCCCCTACTCCGCCGGGGGCATCCGCACCACCGTGGCGGCCACCCGGGCGGCCTCGGACGCCGAGCTGCTGGGACGGGCGCGCGGCTTCGTCGCCGAGGCGCGCGCCCAGGGCACGACCACCCTGGAGGTCAAGTCCGGGTACGGGCTGACCGTCGCCGACGAGGCGCGGTCCCTGGAGGTGGCGGGGCGGGTGACCGACGAGGTCACCTTCCTGGGGGCGCACGTGGTGGCCCCCGAGTACGCCGACGACCCGCAGGGGTACGTGGACCTGGTCACCGGCCCGATGCTGGACGCGTGCGCCCCGTACGCGCGGTGGATCGACGTGTTCTGCGAGCGCGGCGCCTTCGAGGAGGAGGCCTCGCGCCGGGTCCTGGCCGCCGGGATGGAGCGCGGGCTGCTGCCCCGCGTTCACGGCAACCAGCTGGGCGAGGGCCCGGGGGTCCGGCTGGCGGTGGAGATGGGCGCGGCGTCGGTGGACCACTGCACCTACCTTTCGGCCGCGGACGTGGACGCGCTGGCGCAGGCGGGCGGGCGGGCCGAGCCGACCGTGGCGACCCTGCTGCCGGGGGTGGACTTCGCCACCCGGCAGAGCTACCCGGACGCGCGTGCGCTCATCGACGCGGGCGCGGTCGTGGCCCTGGCCAGCGACTGCAATCCGGGGTCGTGCTTCACCTCCAGCCTGGCGTTCTGCATCGCCGTCGCGGTGCGCGACATGGGGATGACCCCCGACGAGGCGGTGTGGGCGGCCACCGCGGGCGGGGCGGCGGCGCTGCGCCGCACCGACGTGGGCCGGCTGTCCCCGGGCGCCCGCGCCGACCTGGTGCTGCTGGACGCGCCCAACCACCTCTACCTGGCCTACCGGCCGGGTGTCCCCCAGGTCGCCGCGGTGTGGAAGGACGGTGTCCTGGCCCACGGCCGCCCCTGAACCGCCTTCCCGGAAACCGGACGGAGAACTCAACCGGCGCCTAACCTGTCGGAAACCTCCACCCCCGAATCTGGAATCACGTCGGTGCGCGTCCCGCCGCCGCGGCGACAGCGTCGTCCCGCGGCGGCGGGTGCATCTTCTCTTCAGGGGGACGCAGTGGGCCTGTGGCGCATCAGAACCGCGGTCGAGGACCGGCCCGGAGGTCTGGCCGGACTCGTCGACGCCCTCGCGGGCCGCGGTGGCGACATCGTGGGACTGTCCATCCACACCGACGTCTCGGGCGTGGTGGACGAGTTCGTGGTGGACATCCCCGGAGACCACGGGGCGGCGCTGCGCGCGCTCCAGGAGCACTGCCCGACCGGGACGGTGACGGCGGTCCCCGCCCACCGGCGCGAGGTCGGCGACGACGTGACTCGGGCGCTGCTGCTCACCGCACGGCTGCGCGCCCACCCCAACCGGCTGCCCGACGCCCTGGCCGAGCTGCTGATGGCCGACGAGGCCCGCTGGACCAACCTGACCCGGGCCGAGGGCTCCGACGAACTGGAGCCGGGCACCTCCATGCTGGTGCCGGTCGGCCCGCTGCGCGGGGTGCTGGTGCGGCGTGCCTCCCGCCCCTTCACCTGGACCGAGTCCAGCCGCGCCGACGCCCTGGTGCGCTCGGTGATGCCCTCGACCGGTCCGGTGCCCACCGACCGGATCGTCCGCACCGACGAGGGGGTCCCGCTGTCGTTGCGCCAGGTGCGCGAGACGGACGCGCCCGCCGTGGTGGACCTGCACCGCCGCTGCACCCCCGAGACGGTGCGCGGGCGCTACCTGGCGGGGATGACCGAGCCGACCCCGCAGATGCTCCGTGTGTTCTGCGACCCCGACCGCGGGCTGACGCTGGCGGTGCGGTTGCAGGGCGAGGAGGAGCCGGTGGCCCTGGGCCACCTCATGTACACCCTGGACCCGGGCGTCGGGGAGATCGCGTTCCTGGTGGAGGACGCCTGGCAGGGCCGCGGTGTGGGCACCGCGCTGACCCGTGCGCTGACCGTCATCGCCGCCGACTGGGGGCTGGCGGAGGTGCGCGCGGAGACCACTCTGTCCAACACCGCGATGCTGCGGATCATGAACCGCTTCGGCGCCTCGGTGCGGATGCAGGGGGGTTCGTACGTGCACGCCCGTCTCCCGGTCGCCGAGGCCCTTCAGTCCGGTCCCTCCGGTGGTGAGCGCGAGGGCCGCCTGGCCCGCCTGATGGGCCGCGGCTGACGTCCGCCGGACACGCGGAACGGGGGCCGGCGGCACCGGGGTGCCGCCGGCCCCCGTTCGTGCTCGACGCGTCGAGGTCGTCTCCTGGGGCACGGGAGCGCTCGTCCGTGGAGGAGTGCTCGGGTGCGCGGGCGGCCGCGGGCGGTGCCGGACCGGGCGCGGGTGTTACTCGCCGCTCTCGTCGGCCTCGGCGCTCGCGGTCTCGGCGGGCTTCTTGGTGGCGCGGCGCTTCTTGACCGGGCGCGAGTAGTCGACCAGCGGCTCGAAGCGGGCCTCGTGCTCCTTGAAGCAGTCGGCGCAGGCGTCGACCTCGCGGACGGTGCCGTCCCAGGCGAACTGGATGACCTCAGTCGCCTCGACCTTCTCCTCGCGGACGGCGTGGGGATCGCAGTACTTGCGCGTGAAGACCTCGGTGACCACGGCGGGGATTTCCCTTCGGTATCGCGTTGAACAGTGCAGGACCCCCTGATCATACACCTGTACGAACGAAACGGCCGGATCTTCACCGGGTTCGCCGTGCAGGGGTTCGGGGTCGCCCCGAAGCCTAGCGAAGACCGGGGGCCGTTGCGGCCCGACGACTCCGGTACGCCCGCGTTGAACAGGCCCCTCCCCGCTTCCGTGCGACGGTGATCCGGGTCGCGCGATGTGCGGTGATTTGGTGTTCCCTGTGGTCGTCACTTCTTCTTCGTCCGTTCCCGGAACGGTGGACGGTGATTTCCGTCGGCCGATTTGTGCATTTGATGAACACGGGCCCGGACCCGTGGCTAGGGTGTTGCCCGTACCGCTCGGGAATAGGGGGCGTCCGCGGCGCGGGGGTTCGCACACGCCCGCCGCGGACGGCGCGCCGAACGGTGACGGGGCCGCGGGGGAGCGGTGTCCGGGAGAAGGTGAATTCAGGGGGAGGGCCGTGGTCGATTACATGGAGGGCGTCTACAGAAGGCGCGTACCGGACTCCGGAGGGGAACTCCACGCGCCCCCGGGCAGGTCGGCGGCGGCGCGGCGACGCGCGCAGGCCGATATCGCCCATACCTGCGAACGCATGTCCGTCGATCCGAGCTTCATCAAACTACGAAGGAGATTCGCGATCCAGGCGGGCCTGCTGGTCGCCGCCTTCCTCGGCAGTTACATGTCCTATCTGCTGCTGTCGGCCTACGCGCGCGATTTCATGAGCGTCCAGATCGTCGAATCCGTCAATGTCGCCCTGGTCATGGGAATAGGGCAGTTCCTGCTCACCTTCGTGCTGGCCTGGGCGTTCGGCCGTTTCTCGGAGCGCACGATCGACCCGCTGGCCGAGCAGATCCGGGACCGGGCCGCCGGGGGCGCCCGACCGCACCGGACCGGGCCGGACGGGCCGAACGGCACGGCGGTGCGCCCATGACCGCGGCCGTCGCCACCGGGGTGATCGGTGCCGTCACGGGGGGCGGCACCGATCACGTCCTCGCCGCGCCCACCGCACTGGACGGCCGGTTCGGTGTCGCGCATGTCTGGACCGTCGGGCTGTGCGCCCTGTTCGTCCTGATCACCCTGGCCATCACCATCCGGGCCCGGCGCACCACCAAGGGCGCCGTCGACTACTACGCGGGCGGGCGCGGCTTCTCCAGCACTCAGAACGGGCTGGCGCTCACCGGCGACTACCTGTCCGCCGCCTCGTTCCTGGGCATCGCCGGGATGATCGCCCTCCAGGGCTACGACGGGTTCCTGTACTCCATCGGCTTCCTGGTGGCCTGGCTGCTGGTACTGCCGATGGCTCAGCTGATGCGCAACACCGGCCGGTTCACCATGGCCGACCTGCCCGCGTTCCGGATGCGCCGGATGCGGGTGCGGCTGGCCTGCACGGTCTCCACCGTCACCGTGTGCGTGTTCTACCTGGTGGCCCAGATGGTCGGCGCCGGCGCGCTGGTGTCGGTCCTGCTCGGGCTGCACGACGGCGGCACCTTCCTGGGGGTGGACGCCGCCCAGGCCCGCACCGGCGCGATCGTGCTGGTCGGGGTGCTGATGATCGTCTACGTCATGTACGGCGGGATGAAGGCGGCCACCTGGTTGCAGATCATCAAGGCGGTCGTGCTGCTGGGCGCCACCGGGCTGCTCACCGTGCTGGTCCTGGCCATGTTCTCGTTCGACCCGCGCGCCCTGCTGGGCGCCGCCGCCGACGCCAGCGGCCACGGGTCGGCGTTCCTGGAGCCGGGACTGGGCTTCGGCGTGGAGGTGCCGGGGGAGCCGGCGACCACCCTGTTCAACAAGCTCGACCTGATCAGCCTGGGCCTGGCCCTGGTGCTGGGCACGGTCGCCCTGCCGCACATCCTCATCCGCTTCTACACCGTGCCCGACGGGCGTTCGGCGCGCTCCTCGGTCAACCGCGCCATCCTCATGGTCGGGGCCTTCTACCTGATGACCCTCGCCCTGGGGTTCGGGGCGGCCGCCCTGGTGGGCTCCGAGCGCATCCTGGCGCTGGACCCCTCCGGCAACAGCGCGGTGCCGATGCTCGCCGAGGAGCTGGGGCGGCTCACCGCCGGGCCGGTCGGCGCCGCGGTGCTGCTCGCGCTGATCTCCGCGGTGGCGCTGGCGACCATCCTGGCGGTCATCGCCAGCCTCACCCTGGCCTCGTCCTCCTCCATCGCCCACGACCTGTTCGGGCACATCCTCATGTGGGGGCGCCCGCGCGAGTCGCAGGAGGTGGCGGTGGCCCGGTTCTCCGCGTGCCTGATCGGCGCGGTGGCCATCGCGCTGGCCGTGCAGGCCCAGGAGCAGAACGTGGCGTTCCTGGTGGGCCTGGCCTTCGCCATCGCGGCGGCGGCCAACCTGCCGGTCATCGTGCTCACCATGTTCTGGCGCCGGTTCAACACCAAGGGCGTGGAGTGGGGCATCTACGGCGGGCTGGCGTCCACACTGCTGCTCATGCTGTTCTCGCCGGTGATGTCGGGCAAGACCGACCCGGTCACCGGGGCGAACCTGTCGGTGCTGCCGTCCTGGATCGACATCGGGTTCTTCCCCATGGAGAACCCGGCGCTGATCGCGGTGCCCGTCGGGTTCGCCTGCGCGGTGGCGGGCAGCCTGCTCTCGCCCGAGCGCAACAGTGCCCGGTTCACCGAGCTGCGGGTGCGCTCCCTCACCGGCTGGGGTGCCGACCAGGAGTGACCGCGGGGGGCGGTGCCCACGACCGCTCTTCGGGGGCCGGTGGTGGGCGGCGGGCGCGCGGCCGGGGAGGGGTCAGGGGCGGTGCGCCCGCGCCAGGATCCGGGCCAGTTCGGTCAGCAGGGCGGGGATCTCCGGCGCGGAGCGCACCACGGCGTCCCAGCTCCGGGCCGCCTGCTCCAGCTGGTCGGCCACGGTCGGCTCGTCGGCGCCCTCCCGTCGGATCCGGGCGTCCCGCCTGCGGAAGGAGGTACGCGTCGCCCACAGGGCCGCTGCCACGAACGGTTTGTACAGCCCCCTGCCGCGCACGTCCAGGACGGCCTCCACCGACCAGCGCCCCAGTGGGGTGGACGTCGCGTTGACCCACCCCTCCACCCGGGCCATGGCGTGGGTGGCGGTCAGGTGCACCGGCGGCACCGGGCCGTCCTCCAGGGCGGCGTACCAGGCGTCCAGGTCCAGGTGCAGGGAGGCCGAGGCCGAGCGCAGCCGGGCCCCGCGCCCGGGCAGCCGGATGTCCAGGGTCCAGTCCAGGGTGCCGGCCGCCCCGTCGTGGGACACCGCGCCCCAGGTCACCGGGGCGTCGCCGGTGCCGACGGTGTCGGGCATGGCGTACTCCACGGCGGCCCGGCCCCACGAGTCCCAGGAGGTGACGGTGACGCCGGTGCTGCTCCACCCCTTGGCCTCGTCGTCGCCGGGTTCGATGGGGATCCCCTCGGGGGAGAGTTCGGCGACCAGGTAGTGGGCGCGCTCCTGGAGGTGGCGGCCGGTCTGGAGCTGTAGCCCCGGTCGGGACGCCAGGGCCTTGAGCGCCTCCCGGCGTTCGGGGCCGGGTGAGCCCTCGCGCAGCTCCGTGGCGGCGGCCTCCCGCCGGGCCAGCCGCTCGGCGCGTTCGCGCACGTCGATGAGCCCGAGCTCGCCCGCTCGTGCGATGAGCGGGGCGAGGTCCTCCTCGTCGGGCGGCAGCAGCCAGCCGCGTCCGTCGAACCGGCAGGCTCCGGCCACCTCGTACAGGCCCGCGACGATCCGGTCCACGGTCTCCCGGTCGGCGGGGGCGAGGTCGAACGTGTGGCTCAGGCGGGTCACGGCGTCTCCGGGATTCGGTGCAACAGCGCGGCGTTCACCAGGGTACGGGCTGGGCCGCCGGTACCGGTCGGCACAATGACCCCATGGGTGTCTATGTGGTGTTGCTGCGCGGGATCAACGTCGGTGCGCACAACCGGATCGCCATGGCCGACCTGCGGGGTCTGCTCGGCGACCTGGGGTACCGGGACGTCGCCACCCACCTACAGAGCGGGAACGCGGTGGTCACCTCGGGGGACGAGGGGCCGGACGCGGTGGCCGCGGCGGTGGGGGCGGGGCTGGGCGAACGGTTCGGGCTGGAGGTTCCGGTGGTGGTGCGCACCGCCGAGGCGTTCGACGCCGCGGTGGCGGCCAACCCGCTGGAGGTCGGCGACCCCTCCCGTTTCCTCGTCCTGTTCTGCTCCGGGACGCTCGACACCGAGGCGCTGTCCGCTCTGGACACGGCGGAGTACCCGCGTGAGCGCCTCGCGGTGACCGCGACCGAGGCGTACACCGCTCACGAGGAGGGCCTGCGCTTCGCCCGGCTGCCCGAGGTGGTGGCCCGGTACACGGACGGCTCCGTCACCGGGCGCAACTGGCGGACGGTGGTGAGGATCGCGGAGATGACCCGTCGCTGACGCCTTGCCGGAACACTTGTCCGAGAGAAAACATCTGTCCGAGAGAAATCCACGGCGCGAGCCTCGAAGGGGCGGTGGTGTCGGTGCCGAGACGATGGACCGTGATCCTGCGAGACCAGGCCGACACGGCGCGCCCGATCCGCCCCGAGGACTGCCACGGCCTGCTCAACCGCTGGTGGCCCCACCCCCCGGAGGAACACGCGCTGGCCAAGCGGTGGGCGATGAACGGCTGGCCCGCCCCGCTGGGCGACCGGTTGTACCACTGGACTCTGACCTGGCTGGACGACGAGGTGCCGCCGCCCTCGGACCCCGAGGAGGCGGTGGGCCGGGTCCAGCGGATCGGTGACCACCTGCTCGAACCGCTCTCGGTGACCCGCACCTTCGATCGCTGCTACGGGGAGATGCTGGCCGGTCCACGGGGACCGGCGCCGGTCCGTTCGGCCGAGCTGCGCAGCCGCACCCCCGTGGTGACCGCCACCCGGGACACCTCCGGTGAGCGCATCCCGCACGTGTGGCCGGCGCCGCGCCGGATCTTCGGTGCCGTGCACCGCTCCGGCGGCGGGATCGTCGGCGGCAGCGGGGCGATGGGCGCGGTCGCCAGGTTCGCGCCGCCCGCGCTGTCGGGGGCCTGGCTGGAGTCGGCGTTCGAGGGACTGGACCTGGTACGCCGCCTCCCGGTGCCCGGCGAGGAGGTTCGGCTGGCCGAACACCACCAGGCCGAGGGCCGCACCGTCCTGGGCTGGCAGGGCGGGCTGCGCCTGGAGCTGACCGGCGGGGACCGGCGGCACGCCGAGGTCTTCACCGCCCTGCTCGAACTGGTGGAGCTGACCGGCGTGGGCAAGTACACGGCGCAGGGTTTCGGCTCGGTGCTGGTGGACACCGTGACCCGGGACGCCCAGGCCACCGGGACGGTGGCCCAGCGGATCCGCCGCGCCCCCCGGCGGTTGCCCGCCCGGACCGAGCCGGGGCCGCTGGAGGCAGGGGCGGCGGTGGCCGAACTGGAGGAGTTCAAGGGCCTGCTCTTCGACTGAGCGGTGGCCTGGGAGATCCGTGCCGGAGCCGTCGTCGGTTCTCGCGCATGCGCACGCGCAAGGGTCGGGGCGCGGGAGGAGAGGGGTGACCGGACCGGCGAGGCCGCCTGCACGCGGGGTCGAAGGGCGCGGGGGCGGTGGATCTCGTCGCCGTGCGGGTCCCGGCGGGGTGGGGCCGGGGAACCGGTGCGGAACGGCTCCGGTCGGGGCGTTCCGGGGGCGGACCGTGGGCGGTGGTGCCCGTCCGGGTCAGGAGGAACGGTGGTCCGCGGCCCGCTCGCGCAGGGAGCGCGCCAGATCGCGCAGGTGCGGGACCAGGTCCTGCGGGGTGAGCGGGGCGGGTCCCGGCGGGGCGGCCGGGCCGGTCGGAGCGGGTTCGTGCGGGGCGATCGTCTCGGGTGTGTGCGGTGACACCGGGGAACCTCCATGCCGTGGGCGGTCCGTGCATGGAAACCCTCTCGGACAGACACGGGCGGCGGCCGTCCGGGCCCGTTCCCGGGGGTGGCCGGTTCGGGCCAACCCCTCGTCCGGGGATGCTCCGCCACCGTTCGACTGGTAAGGGTTGTGGGCTGTCGGCCGTCGACGGGGCCCCGCCGTCCGAGAGTGATGGGCGGGTCCCGCCCGGCCCACGCCCTGCCCCCGCCCGGCCACGCGACGAGGAGTCTCGACACGGTGACCTCCGTCTCCGAGCAGCACCGGTCCGCCGTCGGCGTGTCCGCGCCCCCGGCGCGCGGCGTGCTGGTCGGCGTGGACCTGCGCGGCATCCAGGCCTATGTCTACAGCGGGCGGCGCATCCTGGACGCGGTGGGCCGGGCCGCCCTGGTCGCCGAACTCACCGACACCTCCGACCCGGTGCGGGGGATCGCCGACCTGGTCCCCGACGACTGCACGGTGCTGCGCGACGCGGGCGGGGCGCTCACCGTGGTGCTGCCCGACGCGGCGGCGGCCCGGCTCTTCACCGCCCGCTACACCCGGGTGCTGCGTGAACGCGCCGGCGACCTCATCCCGGTGGTGGCGCACGTGCCCTACGGGCCCTCCGCCCCGGAGGGGGAACCGGCCCGGGCACACGACGTGGACGAGGCCCTGGCCCTGCTGCCGGACCGGTTGCGGCGGGCTCGCGGGCACATGTCCACCCTGCACGACCCGGCGCACGGGTACGGGATCACCGCTGTGTGCGCGGTGGGCGGCGGCCCGGCCGAGGTGCTCGACCCCAGCCGTGCCCAGGACGACCGGCCCGGGGTCCCCGAACGGGTGAGCGCCGACGTGGCGCGCGCCAGGGGGATCGGCCGCCGCTGGCACCGCGCGCACAGCGCCGCCTGGGCCGCCGGCGCGGTCACCGCCACCGGGGCGCCGCGGCTGGCTCTGCCGATGGAGGTGGACCGGCTGGGCCGGGAACCGGGCGGGGTCAGCCGGATCGCTGTGGTGCACCTGGACGTCAACGGGTTGGGCGCGATCCTGGGCGAGTACCGCGAGCGGGCGGGCGACCGGCGCGTGCCCGGTTCCGGGGCCCTGGCGCAGCGGCGGCTGTCACAGCGCATCGCGGACCTCACCGGTGCCCTGGCACGGGTGCTGGTGCGCGCGGTGGCGGCGACGGTGCGCGCGGACCCGGGCCGGGAGCCGGTCATCCCGGGCGGGGCGCGTTCGATCGCCCTGGACCACGAGCCGTCGGGCCCCGTCCGGTTGCCGGTGCGGCCGATCGTGGTGGCCGGGGACGACCTGACCGTCCTGTGCGACGCGCGGCTGGCCCTGCCCCTGGTCCGGTACGCCCTGGATTGGCTGGACGCGGACCCGGAGGGGATCGGAGACCCGGCCGATCCCCGCACGGCGCTGCACCGCACGCTGGTCGCCGCGCACGGCGACCGGCCCGGTGGCGGGCGCACCGTGGTCGGGCACGGCGGTCACCGCCACACCACGTTCGTGCCGACGGTGGGCGTGGGCGTCGCCGTGCAGCCGGTGGGCGCGCCCCTGTCGCTGGGGCACGAGCTGTGCGAGGCGATGTGCCGTACCGCCAAGCGGCACCGGGTGGCGGCGATGGAGGGCGGTGCCCCCGACGAGCACATGGTGGCGTGGACGACCCGGGTGGACGGGGTGGACCGGGTGCTCGCCCGCTGGGAGGCGGCCCGTCGGGGCCCGGTGCCGCGTACCGGCCTGCCGCTGACCGGCAGCGGGTTCACCCGCTTCCTGGAGCGGTACCTGGACCCGGACGCCCCGGGGAGCCTGACCGCCGAGGGCGACTCCCGGCGGCGGGGCTGGCTGATCTCGTCGCTGGTACCGCTGCTGGAGTCGGGTGCCGACCCGGTCCCGGAGATCACCCGGCGCGCCCGGGTGACCGGCGGTCCGGTGGACCTGCCCCGGGACTGGGAGTCCGCGGCCCTGCTCGACGCCGTGGAGATGATGGACCTGTACCTGGACCCGGGGCTGTCCCGGGCCCTGGACCCCCGCCTCTCGGCGGCCCGCGGCGGCCCCGGGGGTGATCCCCGGTGAACGCACCCGAACGCATCGTCGTGCGGCTGGCCTCACCCGCGCTGTTCGTGGGGGCCAGCGCCGACGGCACCGGCGCCGACACCGACGTGGTCACCGACGACCACGGGCTGCCCTACCTGCCCCGCCACCGGCTTGCGGCGCGGCTGCGCGCGGGGGCCCGGAGCGCCCTGGCGGTGTCCCCGGGCCTGGAGGGCGCGGTGGGCGAGGTGTTCGGCCGGGGGCGCTCGCACGGCCGCGACCGCATGCTGCGGGTGGGGCACGCCGTCGCCGGGGACGCGGTGCGCACCGCGGTCGCCCGCGCGCTGGCGGGCCGGTCGGAGTCGGCGCGGGTGGTGCTGCGCCGCGCGGTGACCGACGCCCACACCGTGCTGGAGACCGGGATCGAGACCGGCCCGCACGGGGCCGCCGAACCGGGGCGGCTGCGCACCCACCGGGTGCTGCTGCCCGGCCTGGTCCTGACCTCGGCGCTGACCTGGGCCCAGGAGCCGGGACCGGACCACTGGCGGCTGCTGGCCCGCGCCTGTTTGGCGACCACCGGGATCGGCCTCAAGGGCACCCGGGGCCGGGGCCGGGTCGACGTGCGCCTGGCCGGGACCCCGGAGGAGGACCCGGACGCCCTCACCCTGCGGCTGGCCGCCCCGCCCGTGCGGGAACCGCGGTGAGCGGGGCGAGCGGCTACCTGCCGCTGCGCTACGTCCTGGCGGACACCCTGGTGGTGCGCACCTCCTTCGACCCGCTGCGGATCGACTCCGAACACGTCATCGGCGGGCGCGCCCAGCGCGGGATGTTCGCCGCGGCGCTGCGCCGGGCCGGGCTGGAGGGGGAGGAACGCGCGTGGGTCGCCGACGGCGGCGGTATCCGGTTCGCCGCCGCCCACCCGCGGTTGGAACCGGGGGCCGACCCGGACCTGCCGGGCCCGGAGCGGGCCCGGGCGGCCTACCCGCCGCCCGCCTACCTGTACACCCTGGGCAAGAACAGCGACACGATGGCGGACGTGTTCGCCGACCCCGACCCGACCGTGCCCTACCGGGCGGTGCGCGACCCCATCACCCTGGACCGGTCACTGCGGGCGCGGGTGCGCACCACCACCGAGCGCTACCTGGGGCGGGCGCGCACCGGCGACCCCGACCGGGGGGTGCCGTTCTTCACCACGGCCCTGGACTCCGGCCAGGTCTTCGAGGCGCGCTGGCAGCTGCTGGCCCGGGACCCCGCCGGCCTGGCGGAGCTCGCGGAGCGCGTCATCGGGGTGCTGGACGCCGCGCGGGGCACGCTCACCCTGGGCTCGGGCGGCACCCGCGCGCACGGCGGGGTGCGCGTGACCCCGGTGGACCCCGATACCCCGCTCTCCCCGGACCGGGCCGTCCCGGCGGGACGGCGCTCCTGGGCGGCCGGGGAACCCTTCGACCTGCTGCTGCTGTCCCCGGCACTGGTGGTGGGCGCGCACGGCCAGTACGCCCCCGGCGCTCTGGCCGGGGAGGCCCGCGCACTCCTGGCCCGGCACCTGCCGGGGGCCGACGTGCGGGTGATCGCCTCCCATGTGGAGTCGACCGTGGTCGGTGCCTACCACCGCGGCTACCACGGGCCGATGGCCCAGCGGCGGGCGGCCGCCCCCGGCGCGGTGGTGCGGCTGCGGCTGGACCGCGCCCTGCCCGAGTCCCTGGTCCGGGCGATCGAGGCCGACCCGTTGGGCGACCGTGTGACCGACGGCCACGGCCAGTTCGTGCTGCTGGACCCGCCCCCGCGGGGCCTGCTGCCGCCCGCGCCCGAGGCGGTGCCCCTGGTGGGGCGGCCCGACGGGACCGTCGCCCTGCCCGACGGCGGCGTCGTCCCCGCGCAGGGCCCCCTGGAGTGGGGCGATCCGGGGTTGGCCGTCCTGTACGACGAACTGCTGTGGAACGCCGCCGCCGGACCGGTCCGCGACCACGCCCGGATGCTGGCCCGCCGGTCCGCCCGCCGCCTGGAACCCCTCACCCCCAGTCTGATCGGGCGGCTGCGGGAGACGATCACCCACCCGCACCACGGCGCGGACACCGCCCTGGACGAGCTGTCCGGGGTCCTGACCGGGGAGCGTTCCGGAGGCGGCTCCCCCAAGACCCTGCACGACCGGGCCCTGCGGGCGTTGGCCCGGGCCCGGGTGGTGCCGCCCGGCAGCCCGCCGATCCCGGTGCGCGGGTGGCTCTCCGGGATCGGCGGGGGAGCGGCCGCGGCCGGCTGGTGGGACGCCAACCGCCCCCGGCCCGCGCACAGCCCCGCCTACGCGGCCGCCATCGCCGCGGTGGACCTGTCCCTGCCCGACGGGTTGCCGCCGCGCGACGACCCGGCCGGACTCTCGCCGCGCGCCCGCGACTGGGAGAGCCGGAACGCCGCCCGGCTGTGCCTGGCGCTGGTGTCCTCCTGGCTGACCGAGACCGCTCGGGTGCTGCGCGCCCGCGACACGGCGCACGTCCAGGGAGGTCGCCGGTGAGCACCGTCGGACCCGGGGTGCTGTGGGAGGTCACCGGTCGTTGGTGCCTGCTCTCCGACACCCACGTCGGCGCCGCCCAGGCGGTGCCCCGCCACGCCGCCCAGAGTGACGTGGACCTGCACCTGGACCGGGAGCCGCGCACCGGCGCGCCCCGGCTGCGCGCCACCACCCTGGCCGGGCTGCTGCGGCACGCCCTGGCCGGGCGGGTGGGCGATCCCGGCCGGGTCGGCGAGCTGTTCGGGGCCGCCGAGGGCGACGGGACGGCGCCCCGGGCCAGCGCGCTGGAGGTCGACGACGCTTTCGCGTACCTGCCGGAGGGTTGGGGGATCGCGGTGCGTACCGGCACCCGGGTGGACCCCGCCGCCGGGACGGTCCGGCCCGGTCTGCTGTGGCAGTGGGAGGTGCTCCCGGCGGGCACGGTGTTCGTCGTCCACCTGCGGCTGCGGGTGCCCGCGCCCGCCGACGAGGCCCGGTTGCTGACGCTGCTGGCGCTGGCCGCCGAGGGGGTCGGCGGGGCGGGCGCCCGGGTGGGCGG
>NZ_JASFDV010000062.1 GCF_030766825.1 Nocardiopsis sp. CC223A | reverse complement strand
GAACACCTGACCGGTCCGGCGCACTCCGCGGAGGGCCGGACCACGGTCCGGCCCCGGACGCGGGGCCGGGGAGGACACGGCCGCGGCACCCCGGCGGGGGCCGCGGCGCACAGGCGGCGCGGTGCCGGTCGGTGCCGCGCCGACGTGGGAGATCACGGCCTCGCTCCGCCCCGGAGCAGGCCGCCATCGTCTAGGGTGACCGGACGTGAGTACACCTAAGTTCCTCGATCTGCCGCCGGGTGTGCGGCGGGTCGACCTCGACCTGTCCTACGGGCCGGTGGCGGCCCTGCGGGCGCTGCCCGTCTCCGGGGGTGCCGAGCTGGCTCCCGCCGTGCTCGTGCACGGCTTCACCGGCAGCAAGGAGGACTTCATCGCGCTCCTCCAGACCCTGGCCCAGGGCGGTCGGGAGGTGGTCGCGGTCGACCTGCCCGGGACCTACGGGTCCCCGGGCCCGGAGACCCTCACCCCGCCGCCCGGGGTGCAGGCCCCCGACTACCGGCTGGCCTCGCTGGGCGAGGTCGTCGCCGAGGTCGTCGAGCAGGTCGGCGGGCGGATGCCCGTCCACCTGGTGGGCCACTCCTTCGGCGGCCTGGTGGTGCGCGAGACCGCGCTGAGCGGCATGGTCGACCTGGCCTCGCTGACGCTGCTGTGCAGCGGCCCCGCCGCCCTCCCCGGCCAGGCGGCGATGCGCGTCCGCACCCTGATCGCCGCGCTGTCCGTGGACCCCTCCCCGGAACGCCTGGAGGAGCTGTGGGAGGAGCGGTTCGACGCCGAGGCGCGCCAGCGCACCCCTGACGAGGGTGTGCGCTCCTTCCTGCACGACCGGCTGGTGCGCAGCAGTGCCCTGGCCCTGCTGCGCTGCGCCGAGGACCTGCTGGGAGCCCGTGACCGGGTGGAGGAGCTGGCCGGGCTGCGGCTGCCCACCCTGGTGATGTACGGCGAGAACGACGACGCGTGGGAGCCCTCCCTCCAGGAGGACATGGCCAAGCGGCTGGACGCCAAGCGGATCGTGGTGCCCGGCGCGGGCCACTCCCCCAACGTGGAGGCCCCCGAGACCACGGCCAGCGCGTTCACCGCGTTCTGGAACGAGGTGGAGTCGGTCGGCCGCCGCTGACCACGCACGACGCGCCCCGGTCCCGTGAGGGGGCCGGGGCGCGTCGGCGTTCGGGCGGGTTCGGACCCCGGGCGGGGTCAGACCCAGGAGTCGAAGTTCTTGCCCTCGGCGACCACGTTGGTGGCCGGGCCGCGGTCGGGCAGGATACGGGTGTCCGGGGGCAGCGACAGCAGCGATTCGCCGATGGAGGCGAGCTGGGTCGTGTAGTCGATGTAGGTGTTGCCGACCATGCCGGGCTCGCCCTTGCGCAGGGTGTCGCCGGAGAAGACGACGCCGAGCTGGCTGATGGAGTAGCCGACGGTGCCGGGAGAGGTGCCGGGCAGGGCCACGACGTCGATCTGGAGGTCGCCGATGGTCATGGAACCACCGCCCTCGACCTCGTAGTCCGGGCGGTGCTCGGCGCCGTGCAGGCGGCGCCACAGGCGCATCTCGCGGGGGTGCAGGGCGACCGGGGCCTCGGTCTCCTCGACGATCTTCACCGCGGACTCGATGTGCGGGGCGTAGGCGTTGGTGCAGGCCACGAGGTAGACATCGCGCTCGCCCACGGCCTCCAGGATGGCCTCGGCGTCGGGACCCGGGTCGATGACGATGACGCCGTCGTCGTCGGCCCGGACGATCCAGGTGTTGCCGATGTACTCGAACTTCTCGTCGTCGAACTCGAAGGTGCCCGCGGCGCGGACCCGGGTGATGCCCTCGGAGTCGGGGCCGGTGACACCGGCCTCCTCGGTGTCGTCGGCGAAGATGTCGCCGGAGGCCCCGGCCTCCTCTTCCTCGGAGTCCTCGTCCTTGGAGTCCTCGTCCTCGGAGTCGGAGTCGGTGTCCTCGTCGGCCTCGGCCTCCGCGTCGTCGGAGCCGGTGTCCCTGTCGGCGTCCTCGGCCGCGTCGGCCTCCTCCGCCTTCGCGTCCTTCTCCGCCTTCTCCTTCTCGGAGGTCTTCTCGGCCTGGGCCGTCTCCTCGGTCTCCCCGACCTCTTCGGCGTCGTCCGCCGTGTCGTCCACCGCGACCTCCGCAGCGGAATCGGTGGCCTCCGGGCCGTCCTGCTTCTTCGACTTCCGCTTCCAGAACACGGCGTCAGACCTCTCACTTAGTCCGATATGGGTGATTGCGCTGCGACCATTGTCGCGCTCGCGCACGGTGGTCCGTACCGTACCGAACCCACAGGGTGAACCGACACCCTCAGCCCCTGATCAGCGGGACCCCCGTGGCCGGGGCCACCAGTTCCTCGAACGCCTCCGGTGCGGTGGTCCGGACGCCCAGCCGGTGCCCGGTGAGGGAACCGTGGTCGTCGCTGGAGCCGGTGACCACCACCCCCAGGTCGGCGGCGACACCGCGCCAGTGGCGGGTCTGCGCGCTGTTGTGCGAGGGGTGGTCGGCCTCGATGCCGCCCAGTCCGGCGGCGGCCATGCGCTCGACCAGTTCCAGGGGCACCGACCCGTTGAGGGCGCCCTCGGCCCGGCCCGGGTGGGCCAGGGAGCACACCCCGCCCGCGGCCCGCACCAGTTCGACGGCGCGCACCGGGTCGATGGCGTAGCGGGAGGCGTAGGCGGGACCGCCGGAGCCGATCCACCGGTCGAAGGCGTCCTGCACGTCGCGGGCGGCCCCGGCCTCCACGATCGCGCGGGCCAGATGGGGGCGGCCGATGGTGTTGGCGTCGGCGTACTCGGCGTGTCCGGTGCCGGCGATCTCCAGCACCCGTTCCCAGGTGACGTCCACCCCGTTCGCCTGGAGCTTGTGGACCATCTCCTCGGCGCGCGAGGCGCGGTCGGAGCGGACCCGGAGCAGCTCCTCGGTGAGGTCGGCGTCTCCCGGGTCGAACAGGTACGACACCAGGTGGACGCTGGAGCCCCGGTAGGCGCAGGACAGCTCCATGCCCGGGACCAGCGTGAAGCCGGGAGGCAGGACCGCGGCCGCCGCCTCGACTCCGCCGACCGTGTCGTGGTCGGTGAGGGCGAGGACGTCCAGGCCCGCGGCGACGGCGTACCCGATGACCTCCTCCGGAGCATCGCCGCCGTCGGAGACGGAACTGTGGGAGTGCAGGTCGATACGTGTCACCGGCTGATCGTACTAAGGCGCCGCCCTGCTCCGGGCACCGCACCGGGTCGCCGGGCACCTGGCCGGCTTGACGGTAACGGGCCCGGTCAGGCGGGAACGGGCCCGGCCAAGCGGGAACGGGCCCGGCCAAGCGGGAACGGGCCCGGTCAGGCAGGGCGGGCCCGGTCAGGCGGGGCGGGGCGCCAGTTCCGCCGCCAGGAACGGGCTGGGCGCGCCGAAGGGCGGTTCCAGGGCGACCCCGCCGTCCTTGATGTCGCGCAGGTCCCGCAGGGCGTTGATCTCGCACATCAGCAGGGCGGTGTCGGCGGCGGCGAACACCACCCACAGCCACTGGGAGAGCGCCTCACCGGTGTAGCCGGCACGTTCGCGGCCCAGGTCGAGGTTCCACAGCGGGATCTCGTGGCCGTCGAAGCGCACCTTGGCGTCGGGTGCCCGGGTGTCGAACCCGTCACCGGCGTCGGGGCCCTCCAGCCCGGCCAGGCGGGCGCCCAGGCCGACCCCGGGGGCCTCCGCGACGATGACGACCTCGCCGACACCGCCCAGCGGGTCGGGACCGGACAGGGCCACGGCGGTCGCGAGCACTCCGCTGCGGTCGTCGCCCGCCTCGGCGAACCCGGTGACCACCCACCCGGTGGGCAGCGGCCACGGGATCCACACCGGGACACGGGCCTGGGGCAGGAGGGCCTCCAGAGCGGCGGCGCCGGGTTGGCGGACCGGTTGCAGTGGTGTGACCGGGCCGTGTGCGTCACACTGCCACGCGCTGGTCCACAACCCCGGGGGCCGGACCGCGCGCCCGCACCGGGGACACGAGGGATCGGTCTTCATGTTGTAGCGGTCTACCCGTGTGACCTGGCCGGAAAACGCCGGTGGGCGAGCCGCGACGCGACCCGCCCACCTGTGGGAGAGGACTCCCCTACCGCTGCTGGCGCTTCTTGTTGGCGGCGATGCGCCCGCGCTCCTTCTGGTCCAGGATGACCTTGCGGATGCGCACGTGGTCGGGGGTGACTTCCACGCACTCGTCCTCGCGGCAGAACTCCAGGGCCTGCTCCAGGGACAGCTTGCGCGGCGGCACCAGGCGCACCAGCTCGTCGCCCGTGGCCGAGCGCATGTTGGTGAGCTTCTTCTCCTTGGTGATGTTGACGTCCATGTCGTCGGCGCGGGCGTTCTCGCCGACGATCATGCCCTCGTACACCTCGGTGCCCGGCTCCACGAACAGCGTGCCGCGCTCCTGGATGTTGAACATCGCGAAGGCGACGGCGGCACCGGAGCGGTCGGCCACCAGGGAGCCGTTGGGGCGGGTGCGCAGCTCACCGAACCACGGCTCGAACTTCTCGAACACGTGGTGGGCGATACCGGTGCCGCGGGTCTCGGTGAGGAACTCGGTGCGGAAGCCGATGAGGCCGCGGGAGGGCACCAGCCAGTCCATGCGCACCCAGCCGGTGCCGTGGTTGACCATGTTCTCCATACGGCCCTTGCGGACGCTGAGCAGCTGGGTGATGGCGCCCATGTACTCCTCGGGGGCGTCCACGGTGAGGCGCTCGACCGGCTCGTGGACCTTGCCGTCGATGACCTTGGTGACCACCTGCGGCTTGCCGACGGTCAGCTCGTAGCCCTCCCGGCGCATCTGCTCGACGAGGATGGCCAGCGCCAGCTCGCCGCGGCCCTGCACCTCCCAGGCGTCGGGGCGCTCGGTGGGCAGCACGCGCAGCGAGACGTTGCCGACCAGCTCCTTCTCCAGGCGGTCCTTGACCAGGCGGGCGGTGACCTTGGCGCCCTTGACCTTGCCGACCAGCGGCGAGGTGTTGGTGCCGATGGTCATGGAGATGGCGGGCTCGTCCACCGTGATGAGCGGCAGCGGGATCGGGTTCTCCAGGTCGGCGAGGGTCTCGCCGATCATGATGTCCTCGATGCCGGCGATGGCGACGATGTCGCCGGGGCCCGCCTTCTCGGCGGGCTTGCGCTCCAGGCCGTCGGTCATGAGCAGCTCGGTGATCTTGACCTGCTGGGTGCTGCCGTCGGTGCGGATCCACGCGACCTGCTGGCCCTTGCGCAGCTCGCCCTGCTGGACGCGGCACAGCGCCAGGCGGCCCAGGAACGGGGAGGCGTCGAGGTTGGTGACGTGGGCCTGGAGCGGCGCGTCCGGGACGTACTCGGGCGCCGGGATGGTGTCCAGGATGGTGGAGAACAGCGGCACCAGGTTGTCGTTCTCCGGAACGGTGCCGTTGGCCGGGCGCTCCAGGGAGGCCTTGCCGTCGCGGGCGCAGGCGTAGACGATCGGGAACTCGATCTGGGACTCGTCGGCCTCCAGGTCCATGAACAGCTCGTAGGTGTCGTCCACGACCTCGGCGATACGGCTGTCGGGCCGGTCCACCTTGTTGATGACGAGGATGACGGGGAGCTTGGCCTTGAGGGCCTTGCGGAGCACGAAGCGGGTCTGCGGGAGCGGGCCCTCGCTGGCGTCCACGAGCAGGACCACGCCGTCGACCATCGACAGGCCGCGCTCGACCTCGCCGCCGAAGTCGGCGTGGCCCGGGGTGTCGATGATGTTGATGACCACGTCCTCGCCCTCGGGCGTGGTGTAGTGGACGGCCGTGTTCTTGGCGAGAATGGTGATGCCCTTCTCGCGCTCCAGGTCGTTGGAGTCCATCACGCGGTCGTCCACGTCCTGGTTCTCGCGGAAGACGCCGGACTGCCAGAGCATGGCGTCCACGAGGGTCGTCTTACCGTGGTCGACGTGGGCCACGATGGCGACGTTGCGAAGGTCGCTACGGCGTGCGGAGCCCTGGACGGGCGTGACGGTGGACATGGAAAAGTCTCGATCTCCTGATACCGGGGTAGAGACCGCAGGATGCCACGGCCCGTTGCCAGTTTATGCGGTCATGGGGGGCTGGTCGGGAAACGCACAGGTCATCCTGACCACGCCCACAGGGTCAACGGCGCCACAGGGGTGAATCATCCCGGTGGGCGCCGAGAGTTCATTCGACTGATGCGGACGGTTCGCCCCGGGGGCCGTCGCGCCGGGGAGCGTCGAACCGGGGGTCGTCGCCCCGGGCGAGCAGGTCCCCGATCGGCCCGAGGAACGGCACGTCCGCCGGGAGCCAGTCGAGTCCGCCCAGGTCGGCGGGGGCGAGCCAGCGCAGGGACAGGTGTTCCAGGGCGCGGGGCTCGCCGTCGACGAGGTCGGCGCGCAGCAGCCGCAGCACGGCGGGCCGGGTGCGCCCCGGGGTCGCCGGGAAGGGGACGTCGGCGCCGACCGCCTCCCGGGCGCGGACCGTGACCCCCAGCTCCTCGCGGCACTCGCGCACCAGGGCGTCGGCCGGGCTCTCACCGGGGTCGACCTTGCCGCCGGGGAACTCCCAGCGGCCGCGCAGGGCGGCGGGTTCGGCGCGCTGAGCGGCCAGAATGCGGCCATCGCGGATGATGGCGGCGCCCACGACGATCAGGGTGTCTCGGCCCAGGGTGTCTCGGTCCACGATCCCTGAGCGTAGCCGCGCAGCCGGTGCGCGAGTGCGGTGTGGCGGCGCCCGGAGGAGGCGTTGCGGACCGCCTGCGCCAGGGCGCGGCGCGAGCCGACCAGCACGACCAGGCGTTTGGCGCGGGTGACGGCGGTGTAGAGCAGGTTGCGCTGGAGCATCATCCACGAGCTGGTGGTGACGGGGATCACCACGGCCGGGTACTCGCTGCCCTGGGAGCGGTGCACGGTGATGGCGTAGGCGTGGGCGAGCTCGTCGAGTTCGGCGAAGTCGTAGGTGATGTCCTCGTCCTCGTCGGTGCGCACGGTCAGCTCCTGGGCGACCGCGTCCAGGCCGGTGACGACGCCGAGGGTGCCGTTGAAGACGCCGTTGGCGCCCTTGTCGTAGTTGTTGCGGATCTGGGTGACCTTGTCGCCGACCCGGAAGATGCGGCCGCCGAAGCGGCGTTCGGGGACACCGTCTCCGGCGGGGGTGAGGGCCTCCTGGAGCGCGGTGTTGAGGTTGCCCGCCCCGGCCGGGCCGCCCTTCATGGGGGTGAGGACCTGCACGTCGCGGCGCGGGTCCAGGCCGAAGGTGCGCGGGATGCGGCGGGCGACCACGTCGACGGCCATGGTCGCGGCGTCCTCGGACTCCTCGCAGGGGAAGAGGAAGAAGTCGCGCAGGCCCTCGAAGAGCAGGGGCTCGCCGCGGTTGATCCGGTGGGCGTTGGTGACCACCCCCGACTGCTGGGCCTGGCGGAACACCCGGGTGAGGCGGACGCTGGGGATCGGCGAGTCCTCGGCGAGCAGGTCGCGCAGCACCTGCCCGGCGCCGACGGAGGGCAGCTGGTCGACGTCGCCGACCAGGACGAGGTGGGCGCCGGGCGGGACGGCCTTGATGAGCTTGTTGGCGAGGATGAGGTCCAGCATGGACGCCTCGTCCACCACGAGCAGGTCGCAGTCCAGGGGGTTGTCGCGGTCGTAGGAGGCGTCGCCGCCCGGGCGCAGCTCCAGCAGGCGGTGGACGGTGGCGGCCTCGTGGCCGGTCAGCTCGGTGAGGCGTTTGGCGGCCCGGCCGGTGGGGGCGGCCAGCACCACCTTGGCGCCCTTGACGGCGGCGAGGGTGACGATGGAGGCGACGGTGAAGGACTTGCCGCAGCCGGGGCCGCCGGTGAGGACGCCGACCTTGCGGGTGAGCGCCTGGATCACGGCGGCGCGCTGCTCCTCGGCGAGTTCGGTGCCGGTGCGCTTGTGCAGCCAGTCCAGGGCGACGTCCCAGTCGACGTCGGCGAAGGCGGGCATGCGGTCGTTCGGGTGGTTGAGGAGGGTGAGCAGGCCGGCGGCGGCGCCGACCTCGGCGCGGTGGAAGGGGACGAGGTGGATCGCCCGGACCGGGGCGCCGTCGGGGCCGGGGACCTCCTCCCGGACCACGCCCTCCTCCTCGATGAGCCGGGCCAGGCACTCGATGACCAGGCCGGAGTCCACGGCCAGGATCTTGACGGCGGCGGAGATGAGCTTCTCCTCCGGGAGGTGGCAGTGGCCGTCGCCGGTGGACTCCGAGAGGGTGAACTGGATGCCGGCCATGACGCGCTGGGGGCTGTCGTGGGGGATGCCGACGGCCTGGGCGATGGTGTCGGCGGTCTTGAAGCCGATGCCCCAGACGTCGGTGGCCAGGCGGTAGGGCTCCTTCTGGACGATCTCGATGGAGGCGTCGCCGTACTTCTTGAAGATGCGGACGGCGAGGGAGGTGCTGACCTGGACGCCCTGGAGGAAGACCATGACCTCCTTGATGGCCTTCTGCTCCTCCCAGGCGTCGGCGATCGACTTCGTCCGTTTCGGCCCCAGTCCGGGAACTTCGATGAGACGCGCGGGCTCCTGCTCGATCACGTCGAGGGCGTCGGTGCCGAAGTGCCCGACGATGCGCTCGGCCATCTTGGGGCCGATGCCCTTGATCAGACCCGAGCCGAGGTAGCGGCGGATGCCCTGGACGGTGGCGGGGAGCACGGTGGTGTAGTCGTCCACGTGGAACTGGCGGCCGTACTGGGGGTGGGAGCCCCAGCGGCCGTGCATGCGCAGGGCCTCGCCGGGCTGGACGCCCAGGAGGGAGCCGACGACGGTTAGGAGGTCGGCGGAGCCGCGGCCGGTGTCGACGCGGGCGACGGTGTAGCCGGTCTCCTCGTTGGCGTAGGTGATGCGCTCCAGGACGCCCTGGACGACGGCGGGGGCTGGGGCGCGGTCGCGCTTCTCGTCGGGCACCGGGCTCCTTTCCGTCGGTTCTCCGTCAGTCTGCCGCGGGATCGGGGAGGTCGTCACCGATCTCGGGAAGGTCGTCGCCCAGCACGGCCAGCACGCGCTCCCGGTCGGCCTTGCGCAGACCGCGGGCGACGAGGACGTAGGAGTCGCGCAGCATCTCCAGGATCTCGTCCTCGGGGACGGTGCCGTCGAGGGTGACGGTGTTCCAGTGGTCCTTGTTCATGTGATAGCCGGGGGTGACGCCGGGGAAGCGGTCGCGCAGCTCCAGGGCGTGCAGGGGGTCGCACTTGAGGTTGACGCTTGGTTTCTCCCCCTCCCACAACAGGGTGAACATTCGGTCGCACACCTTGTGGACGAGGATGCCGGGGCCGAAGGGCTCGGTCTCCACGGCCTCGGGGAACCACAGGGCGGCGTCGATGAAACGGGTGGGTTTCACGGCGGGTGCCTCCTCTTCCTCTCCTCCGAGCCTGCCAGAGAGCGGCGACGTTCGGGGGTGGGGGCCGTTCCCGGTGAATCCGGCACCCGTCTCGGGTCATGCCCCCTGGAGTGGTGCGACTTTCGCGCGGGTGCGCCCTCGCAGGTCATTGCGATGGTCGGCCGGTGTTGGACGGTCTCGCGCCCTGTCGGCGCGGTGACCCGGGTGGAAGCGTGGCCGAAGGCGACGGCGCACCGGTCCGGCCTGCACCGCCGCCGCGTATCCGTGGGAACGGGACCGGAAGAGTCACACCACCCGGCGGGACACCATCCCGTCTCGCGCCCTTGTGGGGTAGAAGCATGAGCACGAGTCCGCGGGGCGTGCTGCGCAGGCGCCCGGTCGACCGCCGCGCGGTGTACGGGCATACGCGGGAGATGTTGAAAGCGGTCCTCGGCCACCGGTTGCCGGAACCACAGGAAGAGATCGAGGTCGGGGGCGAGGGTCCGGCTCTGTGACCGCCTGGGGGTGAAGGTCGCGGTTCCGTGCACCCACCCCCTGTGTCCGGGGCCGGAGGGCGTGTGCGGCCGTCACCCCCGGTGGCGCAGGTCGCGGTTCTTCCTCCGGTGGTGTCCGGGGAGGGAGGGTACGCACGGCTTTCACCCCCTGACCGTCGGGAGGGCATGGGTGTGTGCACGTACGGGCCGCAGATCGGAGCAACGGTCTCTTTTCAGGGGGCAACGTTACGTGGACATGTGTGGCCGGGCGGGGAGCGCTGGTCGCGCACCCGGCTCCGGCGATATACACCCCCGCCACCCACCACGCGCGTCCAACGATGCCGCCCGGTGCTCTGCCCAACGCCGACTGCGGCCGGGGCCGGGCCCACGCCCAGACGGACCGCCGTTTCCAAGCGGCTGAGCTCTTGGAAACCTTCGGCTCTGTCGGCGAAGACCCCCTATGGTCAGGGTCCGCACTGGAGTGGCAGGGCTATGGCCGAGCACCCCGGTCGGGTGAACAACCCCCTGTGGCAAAGGCCGGGGGAGAGTGACGGACTGCCCCCGCCGCTGGGTGTTCACGCGGCCCTGCGGGCGACCACCCGCAGCAGCGCCGACCACTCCCCCGCTGGAATCGCCAGGTGCCCGGCCTCCCGGTTCTGGGTATCGCGCACGGCGGCCCCGCCGGTGGACAGGTCGGCGACCTCAACGCAGTCACGGTCAGTGCTGCTGTAGGACGACTTCCGGAAGTTCGGAGGAAGGTCGCTGTCACCATGCACCGGGGGTTCCTCCAGGATTTTCATGGACTGCCGGCGGTCGTTCCTCTGGTTGGTGCCCCTTCGCCCGTCTTTCCATGCCGTCCTGGCGCACAATGGCCACCCCGAGCGCTCCTGCGAATCCGGGGGTCACCTCTGAGGCTGAGTTGTAGACTGGGCCTCGGATGAATGCGGGAGGCCCCGACCACTGGTCGGGGCCTCTTTCTGTTGCGTCCTATGCCTGGCGGATCGCGGCCAGCACTGCACGCCACTCAGCGGGCTCGGTGAAGGCGAGGTGCCCGGCCTCCCGGTTCTGGGTGTCGCGCACGGCGACTCCGCCGGTGGACAAGTCGGCGACCTCGACGCAGTTCTGCGTGGTCGAGCCGCTGTAGCTGGACTTGCGGAAGTTCAAGGGAAGGGCGCTGTCACCGTGCATCGTCATCCTTACGTCGTCCCCCGCCACCAGCCGCCCACACTCACCCTGTCCTCATGAGGCCACCGGGCCATGGCGCTCTTCCCTCAGGGATACAGTGAGCGCGGGATAATGCTTCTGGCAAGCATGGGCAAGGCCCCGGTCGATGACCGGGGCCTTCGTCTTGCGCGAGGTCATCCGCGCATGGTGGCCTTCAGCAGAGCTGTCCACTCGACGGTTTCGAAGGTCAGGTGACCGGCCTCGGGGTGCTTGGAATCGCGCAGGGCAGCAGCAGACGGGAGGTCGGCGACTTCAACGCAGTCCTGAGTCTGACCGCCGCTGTAGCTGCTCTTGCGGAACGTCATGGGGTGGGATGTTTCAGGCATGGTTGCTTTCTCAGAGGGCTGACAGTCGGGCGCGGATCAGCTCACGTGACTCTTCCACGGACAAGGCGGATGCCTGCACGAAGTCGAACCGGCGCTTGTACTGGCGAACTTGCTCGTCGGACTCCAAGTAGAGCTCTTCGGACACGGCCTCCAAATACACGAGCGGCGGGTCCGGCATCGGGAACTCCATGATGACGAAGTGGCCCGTCATAGCGGCGTGTGGACCGTGCGCAACCGGGAGGACCTGGATGCCGACATTCGGACGGTGGCCGACCTCAACAAGGTACTCCAACTGGTCCCGCAGCTCCGGTGTGATGTGGAGGAGTGCGGCCTCGTCGATGACGGTCCAGAACGCGGGTGGGTTGGCTCGGCTGAAAACGGCTTTGCGGAGCATGCGCGCCTCCACCCGACGGTCCACATCGTCTGTTTCACCCATGGCGCTCGCGAGTGCCATGGCTCGCGCGTAGGACTCGGTCTGCAAGAGGCCGGGGACGGTCATCGACTGGTAGGAGCGGATGGAGGACGCCTCTGCCTCCAAGCCGATGAGCTGGCCGGTGCCCAAAACGTTCTCGTAGGTGGCCCACCAGCCCTTCTGACTGGCCTCCTTGACCAGTCCCGCATAGGCCAGACGCTCCGACGAGCTCGTCACGCCGTAGATGTCGAGGAGCAGGTAGACGTCATCAACGGAGAGCCGCTTCCAGTCGCCGGTCTCCAAGCGGTTGATCTTGGACTCTGACCACCCTCGCGCCTTACCGCTGCGCCGCTTGGCTTCTGCCGCGACGGCTTTTGCGGTGAGCCCGGATTGCTCGCGCTGCTGGAACAGGAGGCGGCTGAGGCGACGCCGACGCAGAGTCGGGCTGACCACGGCGAAGTCCTTCCTCGGAGGTCCCGAATCGTGCCCTGATCCTATGCCGAACTTGCCAGAGTCAGACATTTAACGCACCTCGCATCATTATCTGGACACCAACAGAAAACTTACAGACCAAGACTAAAACTTGGGGCTTGCAAATTTCTATGGCTGCGACGAACATGGAGGAAAGCCAGAAGCAGCCGGGCTTCCCACCCGGCACCCTGACCGGAGGTGTGCGCATGGCGCGATACCGCTACCTGAACTGCTCCGAACTCGTGGCCGCCCGTTGGCTGGCCAGCGAGGCACTGCGATGGCGTCGGCCCCGCCGAGCGGCCCGGGCCCGTATGTACGTCACCCACCCGGGACGCGACCTCGCCCCGCTGACCCTGGTGGTGCGCCAGTGGCTCGACCGGATCACCCCGCACCCGGAGCCGACGCCGATCACCCCGGAGCTCCCGCTCCCTCTTCCGGGCAGGACCGACGGCACTGCCCACCACCGGCCCCGGGTCCCGGAGCCCCGCACCAGCCCGACCGCAACTGCGGCCCAGACCGATGCTCCGGTCTCGGCCCCGGCCTCGGTCCCGGCGCCCTCCCCGTTCGCGGACCTGGCACCGGAACCGGTTGCCGGTCCGGGGTTCGCCGCCGCTCTGGCGTCCCGGCCCCGTATCCAGGCCCTACGCGAAGGAGGCCGCTCCCGCGCCGACACCCGCACCCGGCCGGGGTCCCCCACCGCCAAGCAGAGGGCGGCCGCACGACTGCGGGCCCGCACGGCCGCGTTCCGCACCACCACCCACCTCACCGCCGACCGCGACGGCCTGTGGAAGGACGCCATGGCCGCCGCCCGCATGGCCAAGGGGCACCTGAGGAGGGCCGCCTGATGCGCCGGGTCTGCGACATCCGCGAGTTCTCCTCGGTCCAGACCCTCGGCTTCTGGGCCCACACCCACCAGGTGCCGCTGCGCTACCTCGGACCCACCCTGGAGGGCCGCGCGGTCTACGCCGCCACCCACGGCCACACGACCCGGGTCGCGGTCACCTCCGGACGCGACCCCCACCCGCTGCCCCTGGTGTGGCGCAGCCCCCTGGAGGACCTGTGACCACCGGCTCTGCGGACCCGGACCCGCTGCTGGGAACGCTGGACGACCTCATCCACGGCCGCTGGGTCCTGACCTTGGAGCCGACCCCCGGCGGCGGCACGGAGGTGGTCGCTTACCGGCCCCTGGGCTGGACCGGTCCCGGTGACCCGCACGAGCGCCTGGCCGCTCCTGACCACGCCGCCCTGCGGGACCTGCTGGTCCTCCGCCACACCACCACGGATACGAGCACGGAGCAGACCATGACCGACGAACCCGGCCGCACCGACCCGGCCGAGGACCCGATTCCGGACGACCTCACCGAGGAGGAGAAGAACGCCGTCCGCCGCCAGGGCGAGTTCCTCGCCTGGCAGCGCTCGGTCTTGGGTGATCAGACCACCGGAGACTGACCACCGCCGCCACCAAGCTCCCGCGTGCCCGGAAGACCCCACCAGTCCTCCCGGGCACGCGGGACCCGACCGGCCGCCCCGCACACCAGTACACGCACATCCACAAGGGCTTGACCGGACAAGTGCATCCGTTGGAGCGGCGGCGAAGGGCTGTCGCGGCGAAGGATCCCCGCCATAGGGTCGAGCGGCCGACCGCCGTGTTCCTTCGCCGAGAGGATCAGCCGCCATTTTCACCATGCGACCCGCCACCGTGGATGACGTGTCCGGTGTGGCGGCGATGATCACCGCGCGCTGCGCGTGGATGGAGCAGCAAGGATTGGAGTCCTGGCGCGAGGACGTCGACGACCTCGCCGGGCAGGCCGGACGTGGCTTCATGTGGGTGCTCGAAACCGAGGGCCGCATCGTCGGGTGCACGACGGTGATGACGCAGGCGCTGCCGCAGGACTGGACGCCCGAGGAGGCCGAGGAGCCGAGCCTGTACCTGTTCACGACCGCGACCGATCCCGCGTACCGGGAGCACCGGCCCGGAAGCCTGATCGGCCTGTGGACGGTCGACCGGGCCGCACGGCAGGGCCGCCGGTGGGTGCGGCAGGGCTGCTACTCCCCGGAACTGGTCAAGTACTACAAGACCCAGGGGTTCACCCTGGTCAAGGAGCAGGACCGCAACGCCGGGCGTCTGTACCTCCTCGCGCGCCGCGCCGAGCGCCTCGACCTCGCCCGGCTCGGCCTGACGGACCGCCCCCACAAGCCCGAAACCCACCTCCAGGGCTGAATCGGTTCCCAGGGGCGTGGCTTCACCAGTTGCTCGGCCCCGCCGAGGAGGCCTTTCTCATGCCTCGTCTCCATGGGATACTGAAAACCGCACATGCTGCGGCACTTTCTGCGGCGCTCTGGGAGGCATGACCATGACGCAGACCAGACGCCCTTCGGTACCCATCGACCCCGACACCGACCGGGTCGTGCGGGCCGCCCGCACCCCCGGCACCCAGGAGCACACTGCCCTGACCATGCTGGCGTCCCAGGGCCGCATCCACCTGCCCGGCGGAGAACAGCCGTCCGAGGCGGCCACACTCGCCGCCCTGATCGAGATGGGCCGTCAGGAGCTCCAGGAACAGATCCTGGAGGCCGAGTACCAGGCCATCGCCGCCGAACAGAACGATGAAGACCGGGCGGTACGCGCCGCGATGCGTCGTCGCCGCCGACTGTCGCCCCGGGCCGCCGAGTGACCCCCGTGCGAGGCCGCGTCTACTGGGCCTACCTGGACACCGGGGGTCAGGAGGAACGCAAGCCTTTCCTCGTGGTCTCCAACAACCACCGCAACCGCAATCTCGGCGACTGCCTGGCTGTGCGCCTGACCACCACCCGCAAGGAACCGCGCACCACCATCGTGCCGTTGAACCCAGACGACCCGCTGCACGGGTACGTACTGTGCGACGAGATCACCTTCCTGTACGAAGACGAGCTGCTGGAGGACATCGGGGCTCTGAGCCTCGCGACGATGACCTCGGTCGCCAACGGCCTCAAGGCCGCGCTCGACCTCCGCTGAGGAGCTTGTACTTCCCAACGCCCGGTGTTAGGACAAACGACCAACGGGTGCAGCGAAGAAAATCACCACAGGTTCACCGACAGCCCCGCCGGAGGCCACCCGGGATCACGGCCGTCCCCGCGCGACATCACGTCACGCGGGGACGTTCGTCGAAGTCGAGGTCATCAGCGACGACCCGGGGAAGGCCGGGCAGGTCCTGGCCCGGGTGGAAGAGGACCTCGGCCTGAGTGTCCACCCGATGGTGACGCTGCCCTACCGCGACCTCGTACGGGCCGCGCAGCCGAGCCAGGCTCCCGGCCGCTGACCGGCAGCAGCACAGGGACTACCGGGTCTTTGGACCATCCCCGCAGGTGCAGGGCTCAGCGTTGACGAACCGGGCGAACGCGAGGTGTCGACTTCCCAGGGCCTTACTCCGGTGTCGGCGATCGCAGGAGCGGGTGCGCGGGTCAAAGCTCAACGGGATGGTCCCAGTGTCGGCCGATCTCCGTGGAGGTGACACGGCAGAAGTCGCCGTCTTGGGCCGCTTCCAGCGAGAAGGTGTCCAGTGCGGGCAGGCCGGCGTCCAGCAGGCTTCGGTAGGCGGCGGCCAGGTCGCGGGCGAGGGAGCTCTCCCCGTCTCCGGTGACCGTGCCGTCCGGCCACACATATGCCCACGCCTCGCCGTCGCCCATCCACACGATCCGGCCGTGCCCGCCCTGGAAGGGCCGCACGCCGGTGCCCAGTCGCCGCCCCGGCGTCATGAGCAGAAGCTGGGTCATCATCCCCGATCCGATCAGCTCGACGGAGCCGACGGGAAAACGGCCCATCGGCACCGGGCGTTCGCCGAGGCCGGGAAAACGGAGTCCCCCGGGGCGCTGGGTGCGGTCGCGCATGAAGGCCGCCTCTCGCACGAACGGCCCGGACGCGCTCTTGCCGGAACGGGTCAGCGCGACGATCGGGGTGCTGTGCGCGGCCGGGTGAGGGCTCCACGGAAGCACGAGCCGTCCGCCCTCGGCGACCGCCTCCAGCCACGGGCCCGGGACACGGGTCACCGCGCAGGTGGCGATGACCGCGTCGAAGACCTCCCCCGAAGGGGGATCGGCGGCGGTGCGGACGGTGACGCCGGCGCCGGTGAGCCGTTCCCGGGCCAGGGCGGCGATACGGGGGTCGATCTCCACGGAAGTGACGTGACCGGTGGGACCGACGAGGCTCGCGAGGATGGCCGCGTTCCATCCGGTGCCGGTGCCGATCTCCAGGACCCGCATCCCGGGACCCACTCCGGCCGCGTTGATCATGTCCGCCATGACCTGCGGAGCGGATGAGGATGAGGACGGCTCGTTGCGCGGCCCCGCGCCGCCGTCGTTGGCCTGCGTGGTGACCGCGTCGCCGCCGTAGACCAGGCGCGTCCAGCGTTCCGGGTCGGATGTGCGGTGCAGGGGCGGGCTGAGAGCGTCCGGCCACACCAGGTCGGGGATGAAACGGTGCCGGGGATGGGCGGCGAACGCGGCACGGATCGCGTCGGTGGTGTCGAGGCGATCCACCAGGGCGGCGTGGAGGGTCTCCAGGTCGTCCGTCACTTCTCCCCTGTCCCGTTGCAACCGGAGCAGGTGACGACCTCCTGATGCGTCCAGCCGCCACCGCTGCTGTCACCGTCGTGGTCGATGACGACGGTACCTTCACCGTTGCACATGGAACAGGCGGCCGTGGGGGCTCCTCGCTGCATATCGGAACACCGGGTTTCTACCCCGGTGCAGAGTCACCCGATGAACATGACCGAATACGGCCACACTTCCTGCGGGTGGTTACGCAGGGTCGCGCCCAGCGCTCAATCTCCTGAAACCCGGGCACGGGGCCTGGTGCGGTCTTCGGGTCGTCGACGCGCTCCACGCCGAGCAGCGCCGGGACCTTCAGAGGCTCCGAGAGAGTGCGTGGCCGGAGGGGCGGCGTCGGCCTCATCAGCCCTCGGTGAGTTCGGCCAGGCGCAGGGCGGCCTCCTGGGCGCTCACCAGGGAGCGCAGCTCCGCCTCCTGGTGCTCGTTGGCCGCCCCCGCCTCTGTGATCCGGTCGGCGATCGACTCCAGCTCGCGCGCCGAGACGGCGTCGATGCGCTCCTCCTCGGCCGCACGTACTCGGTTCGCGTACTCCTCCAGCAGGCGGATGCGGGTCTCCAGCCGCCCGCGCTCCTCCGCCAGGGCCACGAGGGCCCGCTGCGCGGCCGCCCTGGAGCGCTCGCCGGTGACCGGCGTGGACTCGATCTCCTCCAGGGACCGGGCGAGGTCGGCCAGCCCGCGGGCCACGGTCCACTCGGTCTCGGCCAGCACCACCTCGTTGCGCACCGTGTCCAGCAGCAGCCCCTCCCGGTGCAGCCCGGACCCCAGCACCGCGTCCACCGCGCGCTGGGTGCGCTCCAGCAGGGCGCGGCCGTGGCCGTCGAGCGTGCTCGGCCTGACGAGGTACTCCTCGTAGGCCGCGACCACAGTGGACGGCGCCCCGTCGACCGCGCGTCGGCGGCGGAGCCTCGCGTAGCCGTACACGAGACCGGCCAGGACGCCCATGACGGCGGTCTCGGGCAGCGGTGACCACGGATTCTCGGCCAGGGTGCCGAGCGGGAAGAAGACACCCACCGGCAGGAGGTACAGGAGCCCGCGCCAGCCGGTCATCGCCCCCTTCTCCGGACCCCCGGCCTCGCCCGCGGCGAGGCGGTGCAGGGCCGAGGTCAGCCGCTCGGCCTCGTCGGGCGGCAGAGCCGGGTCCAGGGTGGGCCGGACGCCCGGCGGTTCCGCGAGGGGCTCCCCCGAGGCCGAGCGCCCCAGGGCGCCGCGGGCCTCCCTCCCCCGGGCCGTCAGCACCAGCAGCCCCCGGGGATCGCGCTCCGCCAGCCCCTGGGCGATGAGCGCGGCCGCGGTCCGCGCGTCGCCAGCGGGTGGGCACCACAGGTCGTCGCGCCCCGGGAACGGCCGGGACTCGCGCAGCACCGCCACCATGTGCGCTTGGAGGGCGACGACGTAGCCGTCGGAGAGTGTCAGTTCCACGGTCCCCCTTCGGCTGTGAGGTCGGACAGCTCCAGGGCGAGTTCCTGGGCGCGCACGAGGGAGGCCAGGGACTCGTCGTGGAGGTCGTGGGCGGCTCCCGACTCGATGACGCGGTCGGCGATCGCGTCGAACTCGCGCGCCGAGGCCGCGTCCGCGCGTTCGGCCTCGAAGGCGCGCACGAGGGCCGCGTACTCCTCCAGGAGTTCGATCCGCCGCTGGAGGCGGCCGCGTTCCTCTGCCAGGGCGGCGCGGGCGCGTTCGGCAGCCGCTCTGGAGCGTTCGCCGGTGACGGGGGTGCGGTCGGCTCGGGCGGCCTCGTCGGAGAGGCGGGCCAGCCCACGGGCGATGGCCCACTCGGTCTCGGCCAGGACGACCCGGTTGCGAACGGTGTCCAGGAGGAGCCCCTCGCGGTGCGGGCCGGAGTCCAGGACGGTGTCCACCGCCCGGCGGGCGCGTTCCAGCAGCGTCCGGTACTTTCCTTCGACCCGGTCCGGGCGGACGTAGTGGTCGGCCAGGGATTCCAGGACACGGCGCGGATCGGGGCGCCCCAGTTCACGTTCTCGGCGGTTCGACAGGACGCCCACCAGGGCCGCCGTGCACAGGACCAGGGGGATCGACCACACCGGCGGCAGCCGCAGGACGATCGCCCCGGCCGCGTAGGCGAGGAGGCCCGCGTAGGACATCCGCAGGGCGGTCGCGGCCCGTCCCACGGGCCGTTCCGGCGGGGTGTCCCGACCGGCCAGGGCCGCCGACAGCGCCCGTCTGCGGTCGTCCGGGAGCTGGGGGTCCAGGATGATCCGGGCCGTGTCGGCGGCGGCCGGGGACAGGAGTCGGTCGCGGACCTCGTGGCCGAGGGGGGTCAGTCCCAGGAGACCCTGGTGGGTCCGTTCCGCGAGCCCGAGTTCGATGAGGGCCGCATCGTCCGGCGCGCCCGGGTACACCGGCGACCACACGTGCGGGGCGTCCGGCAGCGGTGCCGCGCCCCGCAGCGCGTCGGCCATGCCCCGGGTCAGGGAGATCGTGCGACCGTCGGCGAGTGTGACGTCCAAGCGGTTCCTCTGGGGGCGGGGGATGACGTGTTCTTTATATCGGACGGGTGGGCCGCGGTTCCGGTTTCGGCCCGGAGCCGGTGGATAGACTCCCGCTCACGTCCCCCACGATCCTCGGGAGCCCCCATGAAGGCGCGCGGCATCCGCAGACTCCACCCACTGGAACCCGGCGACCCGGAGGAGGTCGGCGGCCACCGGATCGTGGGCCGGGTCGGGTCGGGCGGGATGGGCACCGTCTACGCCGCCGCCTCCCCCGGGGCAGGCGGCTACATGGCGGTCAAGGTGATCCACGCCGAGCAGGCGTCCGACCACCGTTTCCGGGACCGGTTCGCCCTGGAGGCGCGGTTGCTGGCGCGGGTGAACAGCCCCTCGGTGGCGCGGTTCGTGCGGGCCGACGTGCAGGCCGACCTGCCGTGGATGATCACCGAGTACGTGCCCGGCCCCACGCTGCGCCACCACGTGGAGCGGTTCGGCCGGTTGAAGAAGGGGATGCTGCTCGGGGTCGCCGCGGGCACCGCCGAGGCGCTGCGCGCCATCCACGCCGCCGGGGTGGTCCACCGGGACCTCAAGCCGAGCAACGTGGTGCTGTCGGCGAAGGGCCCCAAGCTGGTGGACTTCGGGATCGCGCACCCCGTGGAGGACCCCGACCCCACCAAGTGGATCCGGCTGCGGCGGATGCGCCGCGCCTACCGCGATCTGAAGCTGCCCTCGCCGGAGACCCTGCCCGACGAGCGGGTCGCCGCGTGGGTGGACAAGCTGGGCACCCCCGGGTGGATCAGCCCCGAGCAGTACTCGCGCCAGCCCACGACGCAGCGCTCGGACGTGTTCCTGTGGGGGGCGACGGTGGCGTTCACCGCCCTGGGACACGACCCGTTCGGGCGGGCCGACACCAAGGAGATGGCCCGACGGGTGCTGTTCGAGGAACCCGACCTGGAGTACCTGCCGCAGGGCCTGAGGAAGCTGGTCGAGGCGGCCGTGGCCAAGGACCCCGAGGACCGGCCGGACGCGGGCGAACTGCTGCGCGGGGTGCTGGACCTGGACGGTGCGGCGACGGTGCGCGAGCTGCTGGGGCGGTCCTGGACCGAGGTGGCGGTGCGCCCGCCGGAGCCGCCCCGGCAGGGGCTGCGCCTCTTCGGTCAGAGCAGGCCGTAGTGGGCGCGGGCGTCGCGGCCGAACATGACGGCGATCATGTACACCGCGAAGCCCAGCGGCACGACGGCCTCCCAGGCGCCGGCGAACAGGTTCCAGGCGAGCAGCGCCCCCGCGGCGCCGTGGAAGAGCACCACGCCCCAGAACACGCCGACCGTGCGCCGCCTGATGCGGGCGGCCAGCAGGGTGGACAGCACCCCGTAGACGCCGGTGACGGCGGCCATGACCAGGATCATGGCCCGGACGGCCTCGACGCTCAGCTCCATCTGCACGCCCTGCCGGGCGAGCGCTTCGGCCTGGACGGCCAGCGCCTCCTCCATCTGCTCCTGGGGCAGGATCAGGCCCTGGAGGAAGAGCAGCGCCATGGCGATGCCGCAGGCGCCGCCGATGAACATGAGGATGCGCACGACCGCCACCCGCCGGGGCAGGGGCGCGTCCGGGCGCAGGGCGGCGAAGCTCGCCTCGAAGTCGGGCAGGCCCCCGCGCTCGGGCTCATAGGGGTCCTGGCCAGAGGGAACCACGGCCGTCCTCCAAGGGGTTTCGGGTCACCGGCACACTCATGGTAGGGCCCGGGGGTGGGACGAAGGGGCGGACCCGGTGATACGGACGGGTCGAAAAATCTTCTTAGGTACGACAGATTCTACAAATCGTAACCCTGGGGCCCATGACCCCAGGAGCGATCACATCTAAGGTTGCGTCTCTGGGCCCGCTTCCACCCCGAGCGGAACATCACGACGATCCCCCGATCCCCCTGAAGGAGCATGGAACCCATGTCCAGATTCGTGCGCGCCTCGGCCGCACTGGTGCTGACGGGCGCTTTCACGGTGCCGCTCGCCCCCGCGGCGGGTGCCGCCGTCCCCACGGAGCCCGCGGACGACACCGCGTTCACGCTGTCGCTCCTGCACGCCAACGACCCGGAGTCGCAGTTGCTGGCCGCCTCCGGCCAGGACGACTTCGGTGGTGCCGACCGGTTCACCACCCTCATCAACGAGCTGCGCGAGGCCGAGGAGTCCGGGGCGCAGGCCGGTGCGGACGAGGCCGAAGAGCACGGTGTGGTGACCGTCAACTCCGGCGACATGTACCTGCCCGGCCCGGAGTTCTCCGCCTCCCGCGAGGACGGCGCCCCGTTCTACGACGCGGTGGCCACCCGGTACGCGGGCTACGACGCGATCGCCATGGGCAACCACGAGTTCGACTTCGGCCCGGACGTGTACGCCGAGTTCATCGAGCAGGTGCCGGACGTCCCGGTGGTGGCCGCCAACGTCGACGTCTCCAAGGAGCCGTCGCTGGCCGAGCTGGAGGAGGCGGGCCGGATCGCGCCCAGCACCGTCGTCGAGACGGGCGGGGAGCAGGTCGGCATCGTCGGCGCGCTGTACCCGCCGCTGGCCAGCATCACCAGCCCGCGCGACGTGGTGGTCGAGGACCTGGTCGCCCCGGTCCAGGCCGAGGTCGACCGCCTCGACGCGGCGGGCGTGGACAAGATCATCCTGATCTCGCACCTCCAGGGCATCACCTACGAGGAGCGGATCGCCCAGGAGCTGACCGGGATCGACGCGATCGTCGCGGGCGGCGGCCACGAGGTCATGGCCAACCCGGACGACGCCCTGGTCCCCGGTGACGAGGTCACCGTCCACCCGGGCACCGGGGAGCCGCTCTCCTACCCGCTGAACGCGACGAACCCGGACGGCGAGACCGTGCCGATCGTCACCGCGGGCTCCAACTACAAGTACGTGGGCCTGCTGGTCCTGAACTTCGACGCCGACGGCAACGTGACGTCGGTGTCGGACCGCTCCGGCGCCATCCGGGTCTCGGGCACCGGGGACGACGCGGTCGCCCCGCACGCCGAGGTCGAGGCGCAGGTCACCAAGCCGGTCTCCGACTACGTGGCCGAGCTGGCCGAGACCGTGGTGGCCCAGAGCGAGGTGGACCTCAACGGCGTGCGCGACCCGGGCGTGCGCACCCAGGAGACCAACCTGGGCAACCTGGTGGCCGACGCGCTGCTCGACACCGGTGTCCGCAACGCGGAGCAGTACGGGGTGCCCGTGCCGCAGATCGGCATCCAGAACGGCGGCGGCATCCGCAACTCCTCGGTGATCCCGGCGGGTCCGCTGACCTCCCTGGACACCTACTCGATCGCCCCGTTCGCCAACCAGGTGTCCGTGGTGCCCGACCTCCCGCGCTCCCAGATCAAGGAGCTGCTGGAGCAGGGCGTGTCCGCCGCCCCGGCCGCCAGCGGCGGCTTCATGCAGGTGGCGGGTGTGAACTTCGCCTACGACCCGGAGCGGACCGCCCAGGTCGCGGAGTCGGACGGCACCATCACCACCCCGGGTGAGCGGGTCCGCAGCGTGATCCTGCACGACGGCACGGTCATCGTGGAGGACGGCGAGGTCGTGGACGGCGACCCGATCACGGTGGTGACCAACGACTTCTCCGCCCGCGGCGGCGACCTGTACCCGTTCCGCGACGCGGACTACACCGTGGTGGGCTCCACCTACCAGGGCGCCCTGGAGCGGCTGGTCACCGACACCCTGGACGGCCGGATCACCGAGGCCGCCTACCCCGAGGGCGGTTCCGGCCGCATCGTCGTGGGCGAGGAGGCGACCGTCCCCGACCCGGGCACCGGCCCGACCCCGTCGCCGACCGACGGCCCCACGGACGGGCCGACCGACGGACCGACCGACGGGCCGACCGGCAAGCCCACCGACCCGGCGAGCCAGAGCCCCGATCCGGATGACGACGGTTCGCTGCCCAGGACCGGTACGGCGGTCATGGGCCTGGTCGCGGCCGCCGTGGTCGCGGTGGGCGCGGGAGGCGCGGCCCTGTACCTGAGCCGCAAGCGCAGGACGGCGGGCGACTCCGCACCCGACGCCTGATCGGCTCGCGCCGACGTGAAGGACCCCGCCTCCGGCGGGGTCCTTCGTGTTCTCCGGGTCAGCAGTAGGGCAGGCCCTCGATGGGCCGCCAGGGCTCGGCGACGCGCAGGGCGGTGGCGCTGACGAAGACGTCGCGGTTACCGGTGTCGTCGTCGGTGAGCACCCACCAGGTGGAGAAGGCGTCCTCGCCGTCGGAGTGGGCGGTTCCCTCGGTCTGGCAGAAGAAGTAGTGCCGTCCGGCCCACAGCCAGCCGCTGGTGGCGTAGCGGGTGTCCTGCGACCAGTAGGAGCGGGCGTCGCGCCAGGTCGTGTAGTAGTGGCGGACGGAGAGGGCGCCGCGCTCCGCGGCGGTCTCGCCGGGCGGTGCCGTGGTGGCGGCGGTGGCCGGGGCCGCCAGGGTCAGGGGCAGGGCCAGGGCGACGGCGGTGGCGGCCGCGCGCAGAGTGCCTGCTCGGGTCATCGGAATGCTCCTCGGCTCCCCCGGGCACCGGTGCGCCCGCCCCCCGGGACGGATGATCCTGCTGGAATGGGACGACGGACGGCGTTCACCGCCCATCACCACATTGTCACCCAGAGTGAACAATCTCTCCCGTTGCGACACGGCCCCGGGCCCGGGTCACAGGCAGTCCACCACGTCTCGGGTGAACTCCGTGATCTCGTCGCGCTGTGCCTGGTCGGTGTCGAACTCCGGGAACCAGATGAGGACGAAGTGGCAGGCCTCCTGGACGTCGACCGCGTCACTCTCGCCCTCCTCCAGGTCCTGTTCCAGCAGGACGGCCGCCAGGATCGCCGCGCCCTCGCTGGGGAAGGCGATCACCCGGACCAGCGGGGTGTGGGTCGCCGAGGTGCACCGGAAGGGCGCCGCCTCCTCCTCGCCGTCCGGGGTGCAGATCTCCTCGGTCAGGCTGCTCCGGCTCGGGATGTCGTACTCCTCCCGCAGCTCGGCGACCAGCTCGTCGGCGGTGAGCAGGTCCTCGGGCGGGAGGGTGGGCTCCTCGGTCGGCTCGAACGTGGGCTCGGGGGTGGGGGCCGGCTCCGTGGGCTCGGGCTCGGGCTCGGGGGTGGGCGACTCCGCGGCCGAGGGCTCGGGGCTCGGCTCGACGGCGGCCGATCCGGCGATCACCCGGTTCCCCCACAGCAGTCCGCCGCCCAGGAAGGTGCCGCCCGCCAGGACGGTGATGACCACGAGGACGGCCAACAGGCCGGTGCCGTACGCGCTTCCCCGCGCGGGCGGCCGCGGTCCGCCGGGGGGCGGGCCCCCCGGGGGCGGCGGCCCGACCGGCGGCGGTCCGCCCCGGTACGGAGGAGGCCCTCCCGGGGGCGGCGCCTGCCCGCCCTGGTACGGGGGCTGCGCGGGCGCGCCCTGCTCCGGCGGGGGGTTCCAGTGCGGTCGCCCGGGCTCCGGGTGAGGGTTCACGTGTGCTCTCTCTCCTCGTCATCGGCGTCGAGCGGTCAACGGCGAAGTCCGGGGATCTCGTCACTCCGATGCCCGAATCACCGTGGTACTGCCACCCTTTCCTCCTTGATCATCCCATTGATCCCGCCGAAACGGCCAGCCGGGCCCCGGAAACGGTGACCCCTCGACACACCTCGGACACCGAGCGCACATCACTTCCCCAAGGGACGGGTTTTCACCAAGCAAGAGCAAAGAAAGCACACGAATTGAGTAACTGAACCTTTTGTCCGGTATGCGAATACCGTATTTTCGGCCAACCTTGGGCCATCCGGCGCGCATAATAGGGAAATGCGCGACCCCGGACCTACGATCGACAGCATGACCTGCGTTTTGCTGGCCGAAGACGATGTCTCTATCTCCGAGCCTCTCGCGCGCGCACTCCGACGCGAGGGCTACACGGTGGACGTGACCGTCAACGGCATTGAGACACTCGACCGTGCCCGTGCGGGGGACATCGACCTGATGGTCCTCGACCTGGGCCTGCCCGAAATGGACGGGCTCGAAGTGGCGCGTCGGCTGCGAGCCGAGGGCCACGGAACGCCGATCCTCATCCTCACCGCCCGCGCCGACGAGGTCGACACCGTGGTCGGCCTCGACGCCGGTGCCGACGACTACGTCACCAAGCCCTTCCGGCTGGCCGAACTGCTGGCCCGGGTGCGCGCGCTGCTGCGCCGAGGCGGGGCGGAGGTGCCCGTCGTCCACGGCGTGCGCATCGACAACGACTCCCGCCGGGCCTGGCTGGGCGAGCGCGAGCTCCAGCTCACCACCAAGGAGTTCGACCTGCTGCGCGTACTGGTGCGCGACGCGGGCAAGGTCGTCACCCGTGAGCAGATCATGCGCGAGGTGTGGGACACCAACTGGTGGGGCTCGACCAAGACCCTCGACATGCACATCTCCTGGCTGCGGCGCAAGCTCGGTGACGACGCCAACCAGCCGTCGTACATCACGACCGTCCGAGGCGTGGGCTTCCGCTTCGAGCGGGACTGATCGGACCGTGTGTTCGACGCGCCTCGGCCGTCTCCCGGTCGGACGAACATGAGGTGACATGCGCAGGCGGATGGTTTTCTCCACCCTGGTGGTGACCGTCATCGCCGTCATGCTGCTCGGGCTGCCCCTGGGTGCGCTCACCTACAAGCTGGTGCACGACGAGAGCAGTCGCGCCCTGCTGGGCGAGGCCGAGCTGATCGGCGCCGAGAGCGACACCATGTTGGAGATCCACGACGAGATCAACCTCGCCGAGTTCGACCGGGACCACCCCGCACGGTTCATCCGGATCACGGCGGCCGACGGTTCGAGCACGGTGACGGCCGGGAACCCGGCCCTGAACCCGGACGCACCGGACGCCCCGGCCCTGATGCGGGCCACGGCCACGACCGGGCAGGGCACGGTGGTCGAGGTGTGGATGAGCAGCGAGGTGGTCCAGCAGAGCGTGGTGCGCGCCTGGCTGGGCATCGCCTCGCTGTCCCTGCTGGCCATCGGCGTGGCGGTGGGCCTGTCGATGTTCCAGGCCAGGAGGCTCACGCTGCCGCTGGTCGACCTGGCGGCCACCGCCGAGCGCCTGGGCTCGGGGGTGACCACCCCGTGGGGCCACCGATACGGGATCCCGGAGGCCGACCGGGTCGCCGAGGTGCTGGACCGCAGCGCCGAGCGCATCGCCGGGCTGATCGCGACCGAGCGCCACTTCGCCACCGACGCCTCCCACCAGCTGCGCACCCCGCTCACGGCGCTGACCATGCGCCTGGAGGAGATCATCGCCGAGGCCGACGACCCCGAGGTGGTCCGGGAGGAGGGCGAGGCCGCCCTCGCCCAGACCGAGCGGCTGGTGGAGACCGTCGAGAGCCTGCTGGGCCGGGCCCGCAAGAGCCAGAACCCGGAGGTGGAGGCGGTCCAGGTGGACCCGGTCCTCAACCACCTCCAGGCCGAGTGGGCGCCGGTGTTCCAGCAGGAGAACCGCAAGCTCCTGGTGACCGGATCACCGGGGCTGACCGCGATGACCGTGTCCACCGACCTCGCCCAGATCCTGGCGACCCTGGTGGAGAACGCCTACAAGCACGGGGCGGGCACGGTGACGATCCGCCGCGTCGACACCGGGCAGTCGGTGCGCATCGAGGTCAGCGACGAGGGCGAGGGCGTGCCCGAGCACCTGTCCGGCCGGATCTTCGACCGGGAGGTCAGCGGGGGCGGCGGCACCGGGCTGGGGCTGGCCCTGGCCCGGCACATCGCCGAGTCCGAGGGCGCCCGGGTCGAGCTGGTGCAGGCCCGGCCGACCACCTTCGCGCTGTTCCTGCCGGCCGGGGCGGGCGGCCTGTCCAAGATGACCGGCCCCGTCTGACCGCCCGCCGCACGCGCCCCGGAGATTCAGGCGCCGACCGGGACCGGCACCTTGCCCCGCACCACCAGATCGGTCCACAGCGACCGGACCCGGCCCAGGCTGTACGCCTTGACCACCTCGGCACGGGCCCGCTCGGCCTCGGCCGCGAACCGCCCCTCACGCACCGTCGCGTGGACGGCCTCGGCCATCGCCACCGCGTCGTCGTGGATCCAGTGCGGGTCGTAGATGGTGTCGGCCCCGGGCCAGGGCAGCAGCGCGGGCACGCCGCCGGAGGCGGCGCACTCGGCCGGGGCGAGGTGGAACGACTCGTCGTCGCTGGTGGAGAGCATGAACCCGATCCGGCGCAGCCAGGTGGCCACATCCGGGCCGAACGGGTCGAACACCACCGCCCCGGCCAGGTTCTCGTCACGCTGGATCCGCCGGTAGACGCGCTCGAAGTAGGCGCGCTCCTCCGGGCGGTTCCAGATCCACCAGTAGTCCCAGGGCTGCTTGGTCTTGACCGACATCGTGTAGCGCGGGTCCATGCGGCGCAGCTCCGCCAGCACGTCCAGGCCCCGGTCCAGCCGTTTGCGGGAGGGCGCGATGCCGATCATGCCCAGGGAGTACTCCGCGCCCGGGAGCTTGGGCCGGGCCAACTGCTCGTCGTCGACCCAGTTGGGGACCACCACGACCTTGTCGGCGGGCCAGCCGGTGATCTCCCGGGTGAGGTCGGCGTAGTGCGGGCTGACGCACACCACCGCGTCGACCTTGTCGATGTCGAGCTTGCGCGGCCACTCCGCGTACAGCTCGAACCGGTGCAGGCGGACGATGAGCCGCTGGTCGGGCCGCTTCCACTTGGCGTAGAACAGGGCGTTGGGCCCGCACCACTCGCAGATGACCACGTCGGCCCAGCCGGCCAGTTCCCGGGACCGGTACTGGTCGTGGGTGCCCAGGCCCTCCCACTCGTCCATGCGCACGTCCAGGCCGGGCAGCGAGGACAGGTACTCGGCGAGCCGGGTGAAGAACTTCATGTCGTGCCCGGCCACGACCACCTTGAGCGGGCGCTCGGCGTCCGCTCCGGCGGGGGCGGGCGGCAGCGCCTCGGCGAGGTGGCCGCGCAGGCGCTCGGCGGCGCGCTCCAGCGTGTGGTCCTCGGCGGCCGCCCGGCAGCGGGCGGCGGCGTCGGCGTACACGGAGCGGTCGTGGTAGGCGCGGGCGACCACCTCGGCCACCGAGTCCAGGTCGGCCCCGGCGAACAACGGGTAGTCGGCGCCCAGCATGGCCTCGTGCATGGGGGTGCGGTTGAGGATCACCGGCAGGCCCAGCGCCCCCAGTTCCAGGACCTTGGTGGACAGCTCCAGGCTGGCGTCCATGGACGGGTCGCGCCAGGACAGGCCGAAGTCGCACTCGGCGGAGGCGCGCAGCGCGTCGGCACGCGGCATGCCGCCCCGCCAGTCCACCCCCGGGGTGTTCTCCAGGGCCTTGCGCATGCGCTTGGACCAGTCGGCGGGGTCGGCGTGGATCTTGTCGCCGATCATCACGAGTTCGGCGTCCACACCGCGGCGTTCCAGGGCGGCCGGGAGCCCGGTCATCTCCAGGGTGTTCCAGGCCGGGGCGAACTTGCCGGTGTAGGCCAGGCGGGTGCGGGCGTGCACCTGCCCGTCGGCGCGGGCGTCCTCGGGGACCACGACCACCGGCGGGAACAGCACCGAGCGGCCGCAGGCGGCGGGTACCGACGACTCCAGGAAGGCGCGCAGCTCCTCGGTCTGGCAGAGCAGGAACCGGGAGGCCAGGGCGATCTCGGTGAGCTCGGCGACGGCGGTGGCGGTGAGCCCGTCGACGGCGTGCGGGAAGTCGGTGAGGTAGGTCCACAGCCGTCCGGCCAGGGACTCCTCCTGGGCGGCCAGCCCGGCCAGCCGCTTTCCGCGCACGACCACGAGGTCGAACGGGGTGCGCTCGTGCCGGGAGACCAGCAGGGACACGGCCTGTTCGGGGGTGAGGCCGCGCGGCCCGGCGTCGGGGACCAGTTCGTCCTCGTAGGGGCGCAGCAGGCGGATGCCGGGCGCCCCCGCCAGCGGCGCGATGAGGCGGTCGGTGCGCACGGGGGCCTTCAGCAGCAGGGTGACCTCGCATCCGGCGGCGGCCAGGGCCTGCGCCATCGACTGTGCCCAGATCGCTGAACCGTCGATGATGTTCAGGTCCACGTCCCCGTACAAGAGTGCGCGCGGAGGAGGTGTGCTCACGTTCTTCCCTTCGGATGCTTGCGGATGGCCCGTACCGGGCGGTCGAGTCGGCCGGGGGTCATCCGACGGCGCCGGTCGGGGCGTCCGCCGCGGTGTGGGCGGGTCCCCTGGCGTCCCTGTCGGTCCCGGGGCCGTGGTCGGGGCCCAGGGCCAGGAGGCGGGTGCCGCGGCGGTTCCACTCCGCCGGGTTCCAGCCCCGCCGCACCAGGGCGGTGCGGGCCAGCTCCGGGACCAGGGAGCTGACGAAAACGTACTGCTCACCGGTGGGGCGGTCGAAGAGGCCGCGCTCCCCCGCCGCGGCGGCCGGGGCGGCGACGGTGCCGACGGCGTCGGCGTCGGAGCACTCCACGGCGCACACCAGGTCCACCAGGCGGTCCGGGCCCACCGGGCCGGTCCACAGGTGGGCCCAGGGTGCGGTGGCGCGGTCGGCCAGGACGGCCCACCGGTCGGGGCCCAGCCCGCCCAGGCGCACGGTGCGGTCGTCGCCCCGGGTCAGCTCCTCGGGGGTGTCCGGGGTGCTGAACCGGGCGGTGCGGACGGTGACGCCCTCCGAGCGCAGGCGCTGGACGCCGGGCAGGCGGCCGGCGGTGTCGGGGACGACGACCTCGGCCGGGCGCAGGCGTGAGGCCAGCAGGGAGTCGGCCAGGCCCTCGGCCTCGGACTCCCCCGCCGGGTCGGCCAGGACCGCGACGGCGCGGCCGCGCAGCGGCAGTTCGGGGCCGGGGGTGCCGGGCGGGAAGTCCAGCCCGGAGAGGATCTCGGCGAGCCGGACCGGGGTGGCGTCGGCGAGGAACACCTCGCGGAGCATGGTGCGCTGCTCGGCGGCGGTGGGCGCGGCGGCGCGCAGCCGGGGCACGGCGACGGCCAGCCCCTCGGTCTCACCGGTCTCCTCGGCGACCGGGTCGTGCGGGACGGGGCGGGTGCCGCAGGCCTGGGCGCGGCGGCTCAGCGCCTCGGCGTGCGGACCCCGGGCGGGGACCACGGCGACGCGGGCGGCGCGCAGGGCGTCGGCCAGGCCGGGGGCGTCGGCGTCGACCGCCCCGGCACCCAGCCCGGTGAGGATGTCGGGGACCGGCTCGGCCGGGGTGTCACGGACGAACACGGTCTCGGGGCCCTCTGCGAGCTCGGCGGCGACCGGGTTGAACAGGTGCAGGGGCACGCCGGCGTCCCCCCGGTGGACGCGGTCGAAGCCCAGGGCGCGCAGCCCCGGGGCGGTGGGCGCGTCGTCCAGGAGCAGGGCGGGGATGCCGCGGGCGGCCGCGGACTCCAGCACCCAGTGCAGGGCGCGGGTGCGGTCCGCGGCGGCGGGGTCGCCCACGTGCGCCCACGGCGAACCGGGAGCCGCGGCGGAGGCGGAGACCAGGACGAGGTCGACGTCGACGCCGTCCATGACGATCTGGGCGTCGTGCGGGCGCAGGGGGACCGCGCGGATGTAGGGGTCCAGGGCGCGCTGGACCTGCGGGCCCAGGACGGTGGCGGCGATGAGCAGGTCGGAGGCCCCGCCGACGGCCCCGGCCAGCAGGCGGGCCTCCTGGCGGTCGGCGTCGAAGGAGCGGACCGGCTCGGCGCCGGGGCGCCGCTGCTGCTGGGAGTGGCGGGTGGTCCCGCTGCGCCGCCACAGGCGGTAGAGGTCGCGCGGGAGGCGGACCAGGGAACGGCCGGGCTTCTTGGCCGCGGCGGTGAGCGCGCGGCCCACCTGGAGCGACGTGGAGTCCTCCAGTGTCGCAAGGCGGGCGCGGGCCTCCTGGAGCTGGGCCTCGCGTTCGGCCAGGGCCTGCCTGAGCTGTTCGGTCTGGCTCTGTTCACGCCGTTTCACGGTCTGCCACCTTGTGTTCGGATCGGATCGGCGGAACCGCCGGGGCCCCCGTACGGGCGCACCCCGTCGGGTGGGGTCCGCGGCGGGTCCCGGGGCGGGTCCGGATGCCCTTGGTGAGCCGTGTCGCGGGCTCGCGGGGCGCGGTCGGTGGTGTGTGCTGGTACGACACGGCGTCTCACCTGCCCCTCTGTCGGGGAACGGTACCGCCGAAAAGGGGCGGAACGGTGGATTCACCCGTCTTGTGTCGTGTCGGACCCTGGGCCGGGTGTCCTGCCGGGTGCCGCCGCGGGGCACCGCCGCATCCGGTGTCGTCCGCCGGGAGGCGGGGGCCCGGGGTTCTTCGGGAAGGGAGGGGGCGGGTCATGAGATCACCTGGACCACTGGGTGAGGACGGCGGCGATGCGCTCACCGGCGCGGCCGTCCCACAGGGGCGGGGTCGTGTCGAGGAGCGCCTCGGAGCCGTGGCCGTGCAGGACCTTGGTGACGGCCTGGAGCAGGTCGGCCTCGGTGACGAGGCGATTGGTGCCGTGGGTGATGGTGACGGGCCGCTCGGTGTTGGGGCGCAGCGTCAGGCAGGGGACCCCCAGGACGGTGGTCTCCTCCTGCACACCGCCCGAGTCGGTGACGACCGCCTCGGAGCCGCGGACCAGGGCGACGAAGTCGAGGTAGCCGAGGGGTTCCAGCAGGTGGACGCGTGGGTGGTCGCCCAGACCGGCGCGGTCGAAGGCGGCCTTGCCGCGCGGGTGCACCGGCATGACCACGTCGACGAGGTCGGCGATCTCGTGCAGGCGGGCGACCAGCAGCGCCACGGTGTCGGGGTCGTCGACGTTGGCCGGGCGGTGCAGGGTGGCGGCGACATAGCGTTCGGGCAGGTCCAGGCGGGCGCGCAGGGCGTCGGCGTCGAACCGGTCGAGGTTGGCCAGCAGGGTGTCGATCATGGGGTTCCCGACCAGGTGGACCCGGTCCGGGGAGACGCCCTCGGCGGCCAGGTGGCCGATCGCCTCCGGGGAGGTGGCGAAGCACAGGTCGCTGAGCTGGTCGGTGACCCGGCGGTTGACCTCCTCCGGCATGGTGTTGTCGAAGGAGCGCAGGCCCGCCTCCACGTGCGCCACCGGGATGTGGAGCTTGGCGGCGACCAGGGCCGCGGCGACCGTGGAGTTCACGTCGCCGTACACGACCACGATCCCGGGTTCGCGGGCGACGAACTCCTGCTCCAGGCCGACCATGAGCGCCGCGGTCTGGGCGGCGTGCGAGCCCGAGCCCACGCCCAGGTCGACGTCGGGGGTGGGCAGGCCCAGGTCGCGGAAGAACACCGCGGACATGCGGTCGTCGTAGTGCTGCCCGGTGTGCACCACCGCCTGCTGGGCGCCGCGACCGCGCAGGGCGGAGACGACGGGGGCGGCCTTGACGAAGTTGGGGCGGGCGCCGACGATGTGAACGATCGGGGTGTCCCGGCTGCCCAGGGGGGCGCTCGCTGCCACGGCTCTCTGGTCTCCTTCTGTTCGTCATTCTTCTCGTCGCCGGGCACCACCGGTTCCGGTGGTCCCGTGGCGGTCCGGTGGGGCGTTCCTCGCCGGGACGTCCCGTCCGTGTCGCCGTGGTGTCACCATCCGGCCACATCCGCGTGGTTGGGTGACTGACCGTGCATGACATCCCTGTTTCCGAAGTGACCCGTCCCCGGACCCGCAGGCTGCGGGCGGTGACGTTCACCGCGTCGACGGCCTGGCGCCACCTGCGCTCCGACCCCGCCCGGACGCCGCTGCTCGCGCTGCGGCTGATGCCGGGGCCGGTCCGGCGCGCGGTGCGCGGTGCGGCCGCCCGAGTGGGCGGACCGGTCCGCGCCTATGCCCTGTGGGACGAGGGGCGCCGGGCCGAGGCGCGCGAAGCGGTGCTCGCCGCCGCGTCCGGTGCCGCCCCCCGCAGGGTTGGGCGCCTGATAGCGGCCTGCCTGGCGGCCGGGGACGCCCGGACTGCGCGCGAACTGCTCGAACGCCTTCCTCCGGGGCCGATCCGCGACCGGGCCGTCCACCGGACGGACCTGGCCACGGGACGGGCCGTCGCCGCGTCCCCGTCCCCGTCGCCCGTCCACCACGGGATCACGTTAACCCGCGATGCCCCAACGCGGCCCGAAGACACGGTGAACGCTCGGCGACCGGAAAGTCCCACAGGTGAACGACTCACATCGCCCCCGGAAGGGCCGGTGGACGGGTCGGGGGTGCGGGTGTTGCATCTGGTCACCAACGCACTGCCGCACACCAACGCCGGGTACACCCAACGCACCCACCGCATCGCCGTCGCCCAGCGCGAGGCGGGCATGGACGTCCACGTGGTGAGCCGGGTCGGGCACCCCGTGGACAAGGGGAGCAGGGACGCGCGCTCGCTGGTGCGCGTGGACGGGATCGCCTACCACCGGCTGTTGCCGTGGACCGCCCCGGCCGACCCCGAGCAGGAGCTGGCGGCCGGGCTGAAGCTGGCGTCCTCGCTGGTGGAGAAGGTGCGCCCGGACGTGCTGCACGCCGCCAGCAACCACCGCAACGCCCGGCTGGCACTGGCCCTGGGACGGCGGTTCGGCCTGCCCGTGGTGTACGAGGTGCGGGGTTTCCTGGAGGAGTCGTGGCTGTCGCGCGACCCCTCGCGGAGCGTGGACGACGCCTTCTACCGCCACGAGCGGGAACGGGAGACCGAGTGCATGCTCGCCGCCGACCTGGTGGTGACGCTGGGCGAGGCGATGCGCGCCGACATCGAGGCGCGCGGGGTGCCGCCCGAGCGGCTGCTCGTGGTGCCCAACGCGGTGGACGAGTCGTTCCTGGAGCCGCTGCCCACGGGCTCCGCGGTGCGGGAGGAGTGGGGCATCGGACCCGAGGATTTCGTGGTCGGCACCACCACCAGCTGCTACGGCTACGAAGGGCTGGACACGCTGTTGGAGGCCGTGGGGCGGATGCGCGGGGCCGGCGAGCGGGCGCACGCCCTGATCGTCGGCGACGGCCCCGAACTGGCGGCGCTGCGGGCCCGCGCCGAGGAGCTGGGGCTGGCCGGGGCCGCCCACTTCCCCGGCCGGGTGCCCGCGGACCGGGTGCGCGAACACCACGCCGCGATGGACGTGTTCGCCGTGCCGCGGCGCGACGATCGCGTGTGCCGGGTGGTGACACCGCTCAAACCCGTGGAGGCCATGGCCGGAAGGTTGCCGGTTGTGGCCAGTGATCTTCCGGCCTTGCGAGAGATCGTGGAACCTGGGGTGACCGGGGAGTTAATTCCTCCGGGCGAATCGGCAGGTCTCGCTGATGTCCTGACAAAACTCGCTTACAGTCGGGAAAGGCGAGAGGCCTACGGTCTCGCAGGTCGCAGCCTTATCGGCGCGAACCGCACCTGGACCGGGGCCGTATACCGCTACAACCACGCGTACCGGGCCCTTATCGGGAAAATGTCCGAACCAGGCCAGATCCCGTGATCGCGGACAACAACTATCTACACTCGAACATCCCGTGTGCAGTGACGTTCTTGGCTGTCCCCGATGAAGTTCGCCCGTTCACGAAACGAATGCGAGTGTGACCACGAAGTGGATGCCGCAGCCTCCAACCCAGCCCCTGTAGCCGAGCAGCAGTCCGCGGCGACCGGCGACCTTGTCATCATCGGTCTCGGTTACGTCGGTCTGCCCTTGGCCGCCGAAGCCTGCTCCGCCGGTCTCAAGGTCACCGGACTCGACGTGAACGAGCGCGTCGTCCGCGGCCTCAACAGCGGTGTGTCGCACGTGGACGACCTGTCCGAAGAGGACGTGCGCTCCATGCTGGACCGCGGGTTCACGGCGAGCACCGACCCGTCGGTCCTGGCCACCGCCCGCACCATCGTCATCTGCGTACCCACCCCGCTGTCGCCGGAGGGCGGCCCCGACCTGGGCGCGGTCACCTCCGCGGCCGAGTCGGTCGCCGCGCACCTGAGCCCCGGCACCCTGGTGATCCTGGAGTCGACCACCTACCCGGGCACCACCGAGGAGGTCGTGCGCCCCCTCCTGGAGAAGTCCGGGCTGGTCGCGGGCGCCGACTTCCACCTGGCGTTCTCGCCCGAGCGGATCGACCCGGGCAACCCGACCTTCGGTGTGGCCAACACCCCCAAGGTCGTGGGCGGGCTCACCCCCGAGTGCGGGGAGGCGGCGGCCGAGTTCTACGGCCGGTTCGTGGACACCGTGGTCCGTGCGCGGGGCACGCGCGAGGCCGAGATGGCCAAGCTGCTGGAGAACACCTACCGGCACGTCAACATCGCCCTGGTCAACGAGATGGCCGTCTTCTGCCAGGAGCTGGGCATCGACCTGTGGGACTCGATCGCGGCGGCGGCCACCAAGCCGTTCGGTTTCCAGGCGTTCTACCCCGGCCCGGGGGTGGGCGGGCACTGCATCCCGATCGACCCGAACTACCTGTCGTACAAGGTCAAGACCCTGGGATACCCGTTCCGGTTCGTGGAGCTGGCCCAGGAGATCAACGGCCGGATGCCGTCCTACGTCATCCAGCGCGCCCAGGAGCTGCTCAACGAGTCCGGGCTGGCGCTGTCGCGGTCCAAGGTGCTGCTCCTCGGCGTGACCTACAAGGCCGACATCGCCGACCAGCGCGAGTCGCCGGCCCGCCCGGTGGCGCGCAAGCTGCTCGCCAAGGGCGCCACCCTCACCTACCACGACCCGCACGTGGAGTCCTGGCAGGTGGACGGGGAGGACATCGAGCGGTCCACCGACCTGGACCGGGCGCTGGCCGAGGCCGACCTGACGATCCTGCTGACCGACCACAGCGACTACCGGCCCAAGCTGCTGGAGGAGTACGCGCGGCTGCTGCTGGACACCCGCGGCGTGCTGCGCCGGGCTCCGAAGGACGAGGACCCGACGGTGGTGCCCACGCAGGCCCGCAGGCACGTCGAGCGCGAGGGGATCCAGGTGCTGTAGGGCCTGCTCTTCGGATGTCCTCCCGTGCCGCCGGGGGGTTCGCGATGCGCCGACGGGATCCCGGAGGCCCAGAGCGGACGTCCCTGAGGAGAAGCCTGCGGCCGCAGGCCACCCGTAAGCGGGAGACCCGTGGCCGCAGGCCATCCGTTGAGGGTGGTGGCGGGCGACGGGCGGGTGGTGGCGGGCGGGGATGTGAGCACAGGACCGCTGTGCCTCCTGAAACCCGCTCCCGCCCCCGAAGCGAACACGGCGCCGACGGGGTTCCGAAAGGCCCGGAGCGGACGTCCCTGAGGAGAAGCCTGCGGCCGTGGACCGTCCGTAAGCGGGAGACCCGTGGCCGCAGGCCACCCGTTGAGGGTGGTGGCGGGTGGCGGCGGGCGACGGGCGGGCCGAAGCAAAGCGGAGATTCCAAAGAACACACGAGGGCACGCCGTCCCGGACACCCGATGTCCGACGGCGTGCCCTTGTGTGTTCACCCGCAGTCGCACCAAGGTTCACCGGTTGAACCCCGGGCGTCCACCCCGACGACCTTTGCGTGTTTCCGCAGCTGAATACCGTGTCGCACAGCCGGTACCGCTGCCCAAAAGCGGATCATCTTCTCAGATGCGCCTAACCGGCGACACAGGTAGGTGATGTGATGCACGCGCTTGTGGCCACAGTGGTCCACCACCCGGAGGACGCCCGGATCCTGCACCGGCAGATCCGCGCCCTGCTGGACGCAGGACACACGGTGACCTATGTCGCGCCCTTCCGTGAGTGCGGTGTGACCCCCTGGGGCGAGCTGCGCTCGGTGGACGTTCCGCGCGCCTCCGGGCGTGAACGGCTGTCCGCCCTGCGCGCCGCCCGGGCGGTACTGGCCGAGCACGCGCCCAAGGCCGACCTGCTGCTCTTCCACGACCCCGAGCTGCTGCTGGCCCTGCCGGCCGAGCGCCCGGTGACCGTGTGGGACGTGCACGAGGACACCGCCGCGGCGATCCTCACCAAGCCGTGGGTGCCCCGGCCGGCGCGCCGCCCGCTGGGGATGCTGGTGCGCTCCTTCGAGCGGCGGGCGGAGCGGCGGATGAAGCTGCTGCTCGCCGAGGAGGGGTACCGGGACCGGTTCCGGCGGCCGCACCCGGTGGTCCCCAACACCACCGAGGTGCCCGACGCCCCGACCCGCCTTCCGGGCGACGACCGGGTCGTCTACCTGGGACACGTGTCCCTGGCCCGGGGCGCCCGGGAGATGGTCGAGCTGGGCCGGCTGCTGCGCCCGCACGGGGTCCGGCTGGAGATCATCGGCGGCGCCGACGCGGGTGTGCGGCCGATGCTGCGCGAGGCGCAGCAGGAGGACGCGCTGACCTGGTACGGGTTCGTGCCCAACGACCGGGCACTGCGGATGTGCACGGGGGCGATGGCGGGCATCAGCCTGTTGCACGACACCCCCAACTACCGGCACTCGATGCCGACCAAGGTCGTGGAGTACATGGCGCACGGGCTGCCGGTGATCACCTCGCCGAGCCCGGTGGCGACACGGCTGGTGACCGAGCGGCCCGAGGGGCCCGCGGGCCTGGTGGTGCCGTTCCAGGACCCGGAGGCGGCCGCCGAGGCGGTGCTGCGCCTGCGTGCGGAGGAGGGGCTGCGCGGTCGGCTGGCGCGGACCGGGCACCGCATCGCGCAGACCTCGTACCACTGGCCGGTCCAGGCCCGGGCGTTCGTCAAGCAGTTGGAGGAGTGGGTGGACGAGGCGGGCGGGCCGGCACCGCGGATACCCCGCCAGCGCAGTGACGAGCGCGCTCCGGCGAGTGAGGACGACCACACCTACTTGACCTAGGAAATATCTTCCCAGTCAAGGAGGTTGGGTGCGGGTGTACCGGCCGGCGGGCGTTCCCGCCGGTCACACCCCACGACCGACCGAGGTACGGCCATGACCCAGTTGCTGCTCGACAAGGACGCCCAGGACCTGCTGTTCCGGGCCGCCCGCACCGCCAACTCCTTCACCGACGAGCCGGTCGCCCCGGAGCAGCTCGCCGAGATCTACGAGCTGGTCAAGTACGGCCCCACCGCGATGAACCTACAGTCGCTGCGCGTGACCGCGGTCCGTTCCCCCGAGGCCCGCGAGCGCCTGGTCCCGCACATGTCGGGCAACAACGCGCCCAAGACCGCGGCGGCCCCGCTGACGCTCATCCTGTCCGCGGACACCGACTTCCACGAGAACTTCCCGACGACCTTCCCGGTGGCGCCGGCCGCCCGCGACGACTTCGCGCAGATGCCGGTCGAGGCCCGCGAGGACATGGCCGTCAAGAACGCCTTCCTCCAGATCGCCTACCTGATCGTGGGCGTGCGCGCGGCCGGACTGGCCGCCGGCCCGATGACCGGCTTCGACGCCGAGGGCGTGCGCACGGAGTTCTTCGGCGCGGACTCGCCGCTGCGCCCGGTCGTGGTGATGAACGTCGGGCGCCCCGGGCCGGACGCCTGGTTCGACCGCCTGCCGCGCCTGGAGCGGGACGCCGTCGTCACCGAGGTCTGATCCCGTGCCCCGGCCGGTCCGCCACCCGGCCGGGAAGAGAGCGAAGGGCCCCTCGCGAGGGGCCCTTCATCGTGTTCAGCGCGGCACGGGCTGTTTTGGATATGCGGATTCGATCTGTCCAGATCGAATCCGCATAGATCACCGGCCGTCACATGGGTAGGAGCAGCGATGTCCGAACAGCCCGTGGCCTGGGACTCCGACGAGCCGACGATCCGCAGGCCCGAGCAGACACCGGCGGCGCTGCGCGATGCCCTGACCCGGATCGCCCCTCGCAGGCGGCCGATTTCGACCGCAGGCTTCGAGAGGCCGGCACTCGGGCCCTGACCAGCGAGAGCGTCGGCCCGCTGTGGCTGTTCTGCCGCTCCTGGGCCCGGTTCATCGAGGTCGAACGTCACCCGGCGGTGGCGCGCCGCCAGAACGAACTCCTCGCCCTGGTCGACTCGGGCTCCCCCGATACCGAAGAGGCGATTTCGGAGACCTCCCGCATCCAGGCCTGGGCTGATGCCAGGCTTGACGGGTGAACGACCGGACCCGGTGCTTCGAGCCGCCCGATCTCGCCGCAGGGCTGCCCGCCGGGGCGGTGGCCGAGATCGAGCGGCCGGCCACCGAGCTGACCGCCTTGGGCGCCGACGCCGACCAGGCCGACAGACCGCACGACCGGTCGGGAGGTCTACGTGAGTTCCCGCTCGGCGACGATATGGGGTTCTTCAAGTTCATCGTGGCCCGGCACCTGCGGGAGATCGTGATCGTGCAGGTCGCGCTGTGGCCGATCGTGTGAGGCGGGGCGGGACGCCCGAAGGCGTCCTGCCCCGCCTCACACGGGTCAGATGATCGGGGGGCGGCCGGCGCGGGTCATGCGCCAGGCGGTGGCCCAGCGGATCGGGGTGCGCGGGCCGGGGTCCTCGCGCCAGCCCTCGCGGAAGCCGGCGAACCAGGACCTGAGGGAGGCGCGGTCGCGCTCGCGGAGCACGGTCAGGGCCACCCAGGTGGCCAGGTAGGCGAAGGCCAGCGGCCAGGGCAGGTTGCGGCGGGCCAGCCACACCCGGTTGCGGGCGTTGAGCCGGTAGAAGTTCTCGTGCCGGGTCGGGGCGACCGCCGGGTGGTACATGACCGCGTCGGCGTCGTACTCGATGGTGTACCCGGCGTCCATGATCCGCCAGGCGAGGTCGGTCTCCTCGTGGGCGTAGAAGAAGTCGCCCGGCAGGCCGCCGCCCGCCTCGAACGCGGTGCGGCGGACCGCGCTGGCGCCGCCCAGGAACGTGGTGACCACGCTGGAGCGTCGGGAGTCGCCCACCCGCAGCCGCGGCACGTGGCGGCGCTGGTCGGGGCCGCCGTCCGGGTCGGCGATGCGGAAGGACAGGGCGCCCAGGGTCGGCTCGGCGGCGAACCGCTCGCGCACGTGCCGGGCCAGGTCGGTGGAGCGGTACCAGCCGTCGTCGTCCAGGAAGAGGATCACGTCGCCCTGCGTGGCGCGCACCCCGTGGTTGCGGCCCTCGGGGATGCCCACGTTCTCCGGCAGCCGGACGGTGACCACACCTTCGGGCAGCTCCGGCAGGTCGGCGCCGTTGCCCACGACGACGACCTCGACGTCGGCGCCCTCCTGCTCGAACACGCTGGTGATGGCGCGGCGCAGCTCGGCCGGGCGGTTGCCCATGGTGAGCAGAACGCAGGAGAGGGTGGGCTTGCTGGCACCGGACACCTGGGGACGGCTCCGTTCGGCTCTGGGCCCTCGGGAGACCTCCGTCACGGACCCCTCGGTCCGGGGCGGAATCACGGGTGTGGTCATATTCGGGACCGTATCAGTGGACGACAGGCTTCTTGCAGGTTGACGAAGACCGACATTCGCAGGAACAGGCTAACGAAAGAATAAAAGCCCGGTGTACGGGGCCGCGGACAGGGTAAGGACCACGGCCCCGTATGTGACGCGAACGTCATCGACGCGTTATTCGAGGCGGCGCGAGGCGACCACGCTGACGAAGTGCGCGACGCTCATCAGCGCCGCCACCGCGGCGCAGGCGATGACGAGGACCCGCGTGGCGAGCAGGTCGCCCAGGAACAGGTCCGCCACCGCGGCCACCACGACGATCAGGGACAGCTCGACGGCCTGGATCAGCCGGTGCACCTTGAGCGCGGACGCCAGCCGCCGGGCCAGGCTCAGCCCGGACGAGCGCGGTCGCATCGCCTCGTCGGTCACCTTCTCCGGCAGCCCCGCCTTGGCGCGGGCCACCACCACGTTGTCGGTCTCGGCCTTGATGAGGGCCACCCCGATCGCACCGGCCATGCCCAGGATCACCCAGCCGCCCGGCTCCCACCCGCCCTGGGCGCGCACGCCCAGGCCGATGAGCAGGGCGATCTCGGCCACGTAGTGCCCGATCCGGTCCAGGTAGATCCCGGTGACGCTGGTGCGGCCGGTGTACCGGGCGACCTCGCCGTCGGAGCAGTCCAGCAGCAGGTAGACCTGGATCAGCAGGGCGGCGACCAGCGCCGACCACAGGCCGCCGAAGGCGACCACCACGCCGGCCAGGACGCCGAACGCCATCATCAGGTAGGTGATGGGGTTCGGCGGCACGCCCAGCCGGACGAAGAAGGTGCTGACGTAGGGCGAGATGTCCCTCATGTAGAGACGGCCCGCCCAGTGCTCCTCGTTCGTGCGCTCCTTGATCCCCGCGGGCTGGCCGCCCGCGCGGACCTCAGCGACCGACGGTCTTGACATAGTCGGCGACGCTCCGTCCGATCTCGCCCTCGGACAGGCCGAGGTGCTCAAGAATGGTGAACCTGCCGGGGCGGGTGTCCGGGGCGTGCGCCACGGCCCGCGCGAACGCCTCCTCGTCGAGGCCGACGTCGGAGGGCACCACGGGCAGCCCGTGGCGGACCAGGCAGTCCCGGATCTCGCCCATCCGCGCCTCGGACCAGCCCAGGTGGCGGACCCGCAGGAAGGACGCGTACAGCGCGCCCAGTCCGGCCAGCTCGCCGTGGTTGCCCTTGCCCGGGTGGAGCTGGGTGACGGCGTGCAGGATCTCGTGGCAGGCGCCGCTGGCGGGCCGGCTGGACCCGGCGACCGACATGGCCATCCCGGACAGGACCAGGCCCTCGGCCAGGACCGTGAGGAACGCCTCGGAGTCGATCGAGTCGGGCCGGTGCAGGACCGCCTCGGCGGCGACCCGGGCGAAGGTGACGGCCATGCCGTCGACCGGCTCGCCGTTGATCCGCCCGGCCAGTTCCCAGTCCTCGATGGCCGAGATGTTGCTGACCACGTCGCCGATGCCCGAGCGCACCAGGTGGGGGGGCGCGGCCCGGACGTAGTCCACGTCGATGACGACGGCGATGGGCATGGTGACCCCGATGGAGGGCTTGCCGCCCTCGTGCTCCAGGGAGCTCACCGGGGAGGCGATGCCGTCGTGCGCCAGGTTGGTGGCGACCGCCACCATCGGGATGCCGGCCATGGTGGCGGCGAACTTGGTGACGTCGATGGTCTTGCCACCGCCGATCCCCGCGACCGCCTCGTAGGCGCCGGAGCGGAGCTTCCTGCCCAACTCGTTGGCGGCGTCGACGGTGCCCTCCTCGACCCGGAACACCTCACAGTGCGGCAGGTCGAGGTCGGCGGCGATCTGTTCCCCCTGGCCGGGGCCGACCGCGACGGCGATCCGGCCCTCGTTGGCGATGCGCCGGTCGGCGAGCACCGAGCCGAGCGAGGCGATGGCCCCGCGCCGGACGTCGATGGCCACCGGCGAGGGCAGCATGCGGGCTAGTAGAGGCACGCGATCCCCCGAGCCTTGGCGAGGTCGTCGTGGTCGTCGACCTCGACCCAGTCCACCCGGCCGATGGGGGCGATGGAGACCTTCTCGCCGCGGCGGACGAGCTCCTGGTAGCCGTCCTCGTAGTAGAGCTGGGGGTCCCTCTCCCAGGTGGCCTTGAGCGCGTCGGCGAGGCGGGCGTCCAGGGAGCCCTCCAGGAGGGTGGCGCCGATGTACTCGCCGGCGGCGGTGGCCGGGTCCATGAGCTTGGTGATGGTGGCGAGGTGACCGTTCTCGTCGAGGGTCACCTTCATCTCCTCGTCGGCGAGACTTTTCACGTTGTCCACCGCGAGGAGGAGTTCCGGACCCCTGGCGGCGAGTAGCGTTTCCTCGACGCTCACCGGGTGCACGGTGTCACCGTTGACGAGGAGGACGCCCTCGGAGAAGAACTCGCGCGCGGTCCACAGGGAGTAGGCGTTGTTCCACTCCTCGGCCTTGTCGTTGTAGCTGAGGGTGAGCTTCACGCCGTGGCGCTCCTCCAGCGCCTCCTTGCGGGCCTCGACGGCCTCCGCGCGGTAACCCACGACGACGACCACGTCGGTCAGCCCGGCCGCGGCCAGGTTGCGCAGCGAGATGTCCATGATGGTCGTCTCACCGTCGACGGGCACCAGGGCCTTGGGCAGCGTGTCGGTGTAGGGGCGCAGACGCCGCCCCGCGCCTGCGGCGAGAACCATTCCGAGCATGCGGGCGTGTTCCTCCTTAGCGGGGAGGTTCTACGCCTCCCCGTTCGTTCCGGCGACCGGTGCAGGGTCGCCTTCCAGGCCGTACCCGGGCCGGGGGTGTCCGGGCCCGGCGCCGTCTTCGGGGACGGCGCCGGCCGGGAGCACGTCGGCCACCGGCGTGGCACTCCAGGTGCGCACCGCCTCGGTGACGAACAGTGCCGCCAGGTATCCGGCGAGTATGCCGTAGACCGGGGTGAGCACGTGCAGTGCGCTCCCCGCCGCGATGACGAGCATGCGCCCGTCCCAGCCGAGGGCGGCCGCGCGCATCCGCGGCGACCTGGCCGCGCCGACCGCGGGCCGGGCGGCGTCGTCACGGTGGTGACAGGCGACCGTCATCAAGAGTACGAACACCAGAGGACCGGGTACACCGGACGCGAGCCCCACCGCCATCAGGTACGCGTACTCCATGACGCGCAGAACGGGCGGAACGAGTCGGTCGAACCGTCCGTCGTGGGGGTGACCCGAGGCCGTTCCGGCCAGGAGCAGGGCAGCGACCGGTGCGAACAGGGTAATGCCTGCCGGATGTCCGCGGTCCGCCGCCGACAGGACGAGGACGATCAGGGCCGCCGCAACCGCGGTCGGGAGCGGCGGTATCAGGCCCGGGGCGATGCGCCCCGGCAGGCGGCAGAGGTGACCGTCGTCACGGAGCCCGCGCAGGTCCGGGCCGGTCCCGAGGGCGTCCGCGGAGCCCGGTGTCCCGTTCACCGTCGCCCGCCGTGGGCCGTGCCGGGATCGACGAGCGCGGTGGTGATGGCGATGGCGCAGCCGACGATGAGGGTGACGAAGGAGACCCGCGGGTCCCATAGCGTGGCCGTGACGGCGATCGCCAGGAAGCGGACGGGCTGGGGGAAGACGAGCAGCCGCCGGGCGAGGTCCGCGGCGGGCATTCGCGGCCGGTCCATCGGCCCCGGGAGCGCGGTGGGACGGGACCGTGCGGCGCCCCCCTGGCCCGGCTCCGGC
>NZ_JASFDV010000061.1 GCF_030766825.1 Nocardiopsis sp. CC223A | reverse complement strand
CCCGTGGTGCTGCTCGCCTCCGGCCGGGAGTGGCCGCGGCTGCTGCCCGGCCAGTCCCTCACCGCGCGCGGCGTGTTCGTCGCCGCCGAGGACGACCCCTTCCTCGGCGCCCTGGTCCTGGTGCGCGGCCCGCCCCGCGAGGCGGCTCCGCCCGACCGGTGGCAGGGGTTCGCCGGCGACGTGCGGGCCGGGCTGCGCGGCGCCGCCGCCGGCCTGCCCGAGCCCGGACGCGGCCTGCTGCCCGCCCTGATCGTCGGCGACACCTCCGGGGTGGACGCGCGGGTGGCGGAGGACTTCCGTGCGACCGGGATGACGCACCTCCTCACCGTGAGCGGCGCCAACCTCGCCATCCTGACCGGGGTGGTCGTGGCGCTGGGCCGCCTGGTGCGCGCGCCGCCGTGGTGGACGGTGGCGGGCGGGGCCGTGATGATCTGGCTGTTCGTCCTGGTCTGTCGCCCCGAACCCAGCGTGGTGCGGGCCGCCTTCATGGGCTCCCTCGCCCTGCTGGCGCTGGCCACCGGCCGCGCCCACATGGCGCTGGGGGCACTGGGCGTGACCGTGGTGGGGGTGCTGTTCGCCGCCCCCGCCCTGGCGTCCTCCTACGGCTTCGCGCTGTCGGTGCTGGCCACCGCGGGCATCGTACTGCTGGTGCCGCGCTGGACCCGGGAGTGGTCGGTGTCGGTCCCCCGGGTCCTGGCCGAGGCCCTGGCCGTGGCGGTGGCCGCGCACCTGGCGGTCGCCCCGGTGGTGGTGACCCTGTCCGGCGAGGTGTCGTGGGTGGCGGTGCCCGCCAACGTGCTGGCCGCCCCGGTGGTGGCGGTGGTGACGGTGCTGGGCTCCCTGGTCGCCGCCCTGGCGGTGGTCGCGCCGGGGGCGGCGGCCGCGGCGGCGGTGGTGCCCGGATGGGGTGTGGCCTGGATCGCGGCGGTGGCCCAGGTGGGCGCCCGTGTCCCGTACGGGGCGCTGCCCTGGCGGGCCGACCTCGCGGGGGCGCTGCTGCTGGCCGTCCTGGTGGTGGCGCTGGTGGCGTCCCGGGGCCGGGTGCGGCGGGCGCTCGCCGCCGGAACGGTGGCGGTGCTGCTGCTGGCCGCCGCGGCCCGCTGTCTGCCCGGCGGGTGGCCGCCGCGGGACTGGGCGGTGGTGGCCTGTGACGTGGGCCAGGGAAGTGCCTTCGTGCTGTCGGTGGCCCCGGGCACGGCGGTGGTGGCGGACACGGGCGAGCACCCGGAGGCGGTCGACGGCTGCCTGGAGCGCCTGGGGGTGCGCGAGGTCCCCCTGTTGGTGCTGAGCCACGACCACGCCGACCACGTGGACGGCGTCCCCGGGGTGCTGCGGCACCGGCCGGTGGACCGGGCGCTGGTCCCGCCGGGGTTCGTCGGCACCCCGGTGGGCGGGCTGCTCGCCGAGGCCGGTGTGGAGCAGTCGACCGCCGAACGCGGCGCCCGGCTGCGGGTGGGCGCCTGGACGCTGCGCGTCCTGTGGCCGCCGCCCGGCTTCCGCGGCTCCGTCAACGACGGATCGGTGGTGGTGCGCGCCGACGCACCGCACCTGTCGGTGCTGCTGCCCGGCGACGTCGAGGAGGGGGCCCAGCGCGGAATGCTCGGGGCACCGCTGGCCGTGGCGGTGCTGGCGGTCCCCCACCACGGATCGGCGGCGCAGGACCCGGAGTTCCTGGAGGCCACGGGGGCGCGGGTCGCGCTGACCTCGGTGGGCGCCGACAACCCGTACGGCCATCCGGCGCCGTTCACGCAGAGCGTGCTGCGCCGGATGGGCGCGCTGGACCTGCGCACCGACCTGTCGGGGGACATCGCGGTGGTCGGCTCCGGCGAGGGCCCCCTGGCGCTGATCCGGGGACCGGACCGGTCGCTTCGGCGCGCGGGAGGTCGGTGGGGCGTGGCATGCTCGTGGTATGCCTGCACCCGCCCCGATCACGATCATCGTCGGCGACGAGGAGCTCCTCGTCGACCGGGCCGTCGCCGCCGTCGTGGCCGCCGTCCGCGCGGAGGACCCGGAGGTGGACGTCCACGACCTGGTCCCCGCCCAGGTGGGCCCGCACACCCTGGTGGAGGTCACCTCGCCGTCGCTGTTCGGCGACCGCCGGGTGGTCGTGCTGCGCTCCGCCCAGGACCTGGTCAAGGACCTGGCCGAGACGGTGACGGCCTACCTCGGGGACCCGGCCGACGACGTCACCCTGGTCCTGACGCACGCGGGCGGCAACAAGGGCAAGGCCCTGTTGCAGGCGGCGCAGAAGGCGGGGGCGGTCCGGGTCGACTGCAAGGGCCCGACCAAGGGTCCCGAACGCGTGGCGTTCGTCAAGGCCGAGTTCTCGGCGGCGGGCCGGCAGATCACCCCGGACGCCGCCCAGGCACTGCTGGACGCGGTCGGCAGCGAGCTGCGCGAGATCGCGGCGGCCTGCACCCAGCTGATCGCCGACACCGAGGGGCGGGTGGACGCGGCCGCGGTGGCCCGGTACCACTCGGGCCGGGCGGAGGCGTCGGGGTTCACCGTCGCGGACCGCGCGGTGGAGGGCCGCCTGCCCGAAGCGCTGGAGCAGCTGCGCTGGTCGCTGGCGGTGGGCACCGCGCCGGTGCTGATCAACAGCGCGCTGGCGGGCGCGGTGCGCGGTATCGCCGTGGTGGCGGGGCCCTCGCGCGGCGGCTCGGACGCGGACCTGGCCAAGAGCGCCAAGGTGCCGCCGTGGAAGCTGCGCACCCTGCGCCAGCAGGCACGCGGCTGGTCCCCGGCGGGCATCGGCCGGGCGATGGCGGTGGTCGCCGAGACCGACGCGCTGATCAAGGGTGCGGGCCGCGACCCGGAGTACGCCCTGGAGCGCGCCGTCATCGAGATCGCCCGGGCCCGCGGCCGCCGCTAGTGGATGGTGTGGCCGCCCTGCCACACGTGGAGGGCCTTGAGGCCCATCGACCACGCGAACGCGCCCTCGTGGTCGGCGTCCCACTGGACCAGGTCGGCGAGGTTGCCGGGGGCGAGCATGCCGCGGTCGGCGATCCCCAGGGCGCGGGCGCCGCCGACGGTGGCGGCGTGCAGCGCCTCCTGCACGGTCATCTGGAACATGGCCACGGACAGGGAGATGATGAGCGGCATGGACGTGGCGCCGCTCTGCCCGGGGTTGTGGTCGGTGCCCAGGCCGACGGGCACTCCGTGGTCGAGCAGGGCCCGCACCGGCGGGTGGCGGCGTTCGTGCAGCGAGGTGGTGGGGCAGGCCACCACGGGGGTGCGGGTGGCGGCCAGCGCCAGGATGTCCTCGTCGTCGGTCTCGTGCAGCAGGTCCACGGAGGTGCAGCCGAGCTCGGCGGCCATGCGCACCGCACCGTGGCGGGGGCGTGAGCAGGCGTGCAGCGTGGTGCGCAGTCCGACGGACTGGCCCACGGACAGGAGCATCCGCGCGTCGTCGGTGGTGAACTGCCGGTTGTCGCAGTAGACGTCCACTCCGGCGGCGCCGACCTGGGCGGCGTCGGCCAGCCAGGAGGCGACGGTGGCGACGTACTCGGCGGGGCGGCCGAAGAACTCCGGCGGTACCCCGTGGGCGGGGAAGAACGTGATGTGCAGGCGCGGCATGCCGGGCTCCTCCTCCAGGGAGCGCAGCAGGCGCACGTCGGCCAGTTCGCCGTCGCGGGTCAGGTGGTAGCCGGTCTTGGCCTCGACGGTGGTGGTCCCGGTGATGACCCAGTGCCGCAGCCGCTCCCGCACGGCGTTGCACAGTGTCCAGGGGTCGGTGCCGCGGGTGATGGTGACGGTGGTGGACACCCCGCCCCCGGCCGCGAAGATGTCCCCCTGGGAGGCGCCCTTGGCCCACATGTTGACCTCGGCGTAGCGGTCGCCCGCGTAGACGGGGTGGCAGTGGGCGTCGACGAGTCCGGGCGTGATGAGTCCGCCGCCGATGTTGATGATCTCGTCGACGTCGGTGAGGTCCTCGTAGACCCCGGGCAGCCGCTGGGGCAGTTCGGCGGCGGGGCCGACCCAGGCCACCCGCTCGCCGTCGATCAGGAGTGCCGCCTTGGTCAGCATCTCGTCGCCGGTCCACAACCGACCGATATTGCTGAGGAGTACGACCGCCATGGTCAGCCGCCGGTCAGTTCCGCCGCGTGGAGGGGAGGGAGGGGTCGTGCAGGGAACGGGCGGACATGGCGACCTCGTATCTGGAACGATCCGACAGGGCCGACAGGGGCGGCCGGGGGCACCGCCGCGCGGGCCGGGGATCCCGGCGCGCCGGGCGCGCCGTGTCCGCCGGTCGATGGGGCGGCGGCCGGTGCTCCAAAACCGTAGTCCATTCTCGGACTCCGTGTACACCTCTCCACAGGGAGGAATGCGAGCATTCCACCGCAGACCTCGCGAGAGGTCGACGTGACGAACCCCATTCCCACCCCTGGTGACCTGCTGGCATCCGATACCCGACGGGCGCGTCCACCCCGACCGCGAACATGAGAGCCCGTCGCCGGCCCCGCCCCCGCACGCCGAACGGGCCCGGCCGCGTCGGCGGTCGGGCCCGTTCGGGTGCGGATCGGCAGGTGCCGATCAGGCGGTGCTGAGGGCGAACTCCTCCAGCCTGCCCGCCAGGATCTGCGAGACGAAGGCGTGCAGCTCGGTGCCCGTCTCGGTGTGCTCCTCGGCGAGGACACGCCCCTCCTCGTGCACCTTGGCGACCAGGTCGCCGCGCGAGTAGGGCACCCGGACGCGCACCTCGTGCGCGAGCTCGGGCAGTGCCTCGGCCAGTGCGGTGACCAGCGCGGCCACGCCCTCCCCGGTCCGGGCGGAGACCTCGACCATGCCGGGGTGGCGTGTGCGCAGCACCTTGAGCACGTCCGGGTCGGCCGCGTCGACCTTGTTGACCACGATCAGCTCGGGCACGTCGGTGGCGTCGATGTCGGCGAACACCTCGCGCACCGCGGTGATCTGGCTCTCCGGGTCGGGGTGCGACCCGTCGATCACGTGCAGGATGAGGTCGGCGTCGGCGACCTCCTCCAGGGTGGACCGGAACGCCTCCACCAGCTGGTGCGGCAGGTGCCGGACGAACCCGACGGTGTCGCTGAGCGTGAACGCCCGGCCGTCGGGCGTGCGCGCCTGGCGGACCGTGGGGTCCAGGGTGGCGAACAGGGCGTTCTCCACCAGGACTCCGGCGCCGGTCAGCCGGTTGAGCAGGCTGGACTTACCGGCGTTGGTGTACCCGGCGATGGCCACCGAGGGCACCTGGCGGGTGCGGCGGACGTCGCGCTTGACGTCGCGGGCGATGCGCATGTGGGCGAGCTGCCTGCGCAGCTTGGCCATCTTGTCGTTGATGCGCCGCCGATCGGTCTCGATCTTGGTCTCACCGGGACCGCGCAGGCCCACGCCGCCGCCGGCGCCGCCGCCACCGGAGCCGCCGGCCTGTCGGGACAGGCTGTCGCCCCAGCCGCGCAGGCGCGGGAGCAGGTAGTTGAGCTGGGCCAGTTCGACCTGGGCCTTGCCCTCGCTGCTGCGCGCGTGCTGGGCGAAGATGTCCAGGATGAGCGCGGTGCGGTCGACGACCTTGACCTTGACGACGTCCTCCAGCTGACGCAGCTGGCCGGGGGTGAGCTCACCGTCGCAGATGACGGTGTCGGCCCCGGTGGACTCGACGATGTCGCGCAGTTCGGCGGCCTTGCCCTTGCCGACGTAGGTGGCGGGGTCGGGCTTGGAGCGGCGCTGGGTGAGGCCCTCCAGGACCATGGCCCCGGCGGTCTCCGACAGCGCGGCCAGTTCGACCAGCGAGTTGTCGGCGTCGGCCTGGGTGCCGCTGGTCCACACGCCGATCAGGACGACGCGCTCCAGCCGCAGCGACCGGTACTCGACCTCGGTGATGTCGGTGAGTTCGGTGGACAGTCCCTGGACGCGGCGCAGTGCGTGCCGGTCCGCGAGTTCCATCTCGCCCTGGTCGGGGACGTCCCCGTTCATGTGACGGTCGCCGCCGGTGTCGCGACGGGACCCCTCACCGGTGTCGGTCCCGTCCTCGGTGGCGAACGTGTCGTGGAGCCTCTCCTCGTCGGCGGCCTCGAAGGCCTCGCGGGTGCTTCCACGGGTTTCAGCAGTACTCATATCCCTCCAGGTGGGTCAACGCGGTCACCGGGGTGATTCTTCCCGGTCCGCGCCGTGCGGACCGCCCCGTCGATGGTGACACGCGCTTCCCGTCGGGGCACCTGAATTATCGCAGGACACGTGGCGGAAGACACCCCGCCGCCACAGCGCTTTCAAACACCCTCCGGCCAGCTCGAACACAAGAACCGCGGAAGTTATCTGAGAATTTTCAACAAGCTTCACGCTGTGCGAAACTTCGAAGTCATGCAGGGTGGGGGCTGCGTTGACCACGCCTCACCAGCAACGGTAGCGTTTTCCACATCCCAGAAGCTTGTTTCGTATTGCGGAAGGTATGCCATGGGCGCCACCCACGGGGTCGAGATCACCGGCCCCCTCAACGACCGGTTCGACGAGATCCTCACCGACGAGGCGCTCGCCCTCGTCGCCGAGCTGCACCGCGCCTTCGAGGAGCGCCGCCGGGAGCTCCTGGCCGCGCGCAAGGTCCGTGAGGAGCAGGTCGCCTCCGGCACCGACCTCGACTTCCTCCCCGAGACGAAGCACATCCGCGAGGACGACTCCTGGCGGGTCGCCCCGCCCGCCCCCGGCATCACCGACCGCCGCGTCGAGATCACCGGCCCGACCGACCGCAAGATGACCATCAACGCGCTCAACTCCGGCGCCAAGGTGTGGCTGGCCGACTTCGAGGACGCCAACACCCCGCTGTGGGAGAACATGATCCAGGGGCAGCTCAACCTGCGCGACGCCCTGGACCGCACCATCGACTTCACCTCCCCCCAGGGCAAGACCTACACCCTGAAGGCCGACGAGGAGCTGGCCACCATCGTGGTCCGCCCGCGCGGCTGGCACCTGGACGAGAAGCACATCCTCGTCGACGGACAGCGCGTCAGCGGCGGCATCGTCGACTTCGCCCTCTACTTCCTCCACTGTGCGCAGCGCCAGCTGGACAAGGGCAAGGGCCCGTACTTCTACCTGCCCAAGATGCAGAGCCACCTTGAGGCGCGCCTGTGGAACGACATCTTCGTCCTGGCCCAGGAGCGCGTGGGCATCCCCCGCGGCACCATCCGCGCCACCTGCCTGATCGAGACCATCCCGGCCGCGTTCGAGATGGAGGAGATCCTCTACGAGCTGCGCGAGCACTCCGCGGGCCTGAACGCGGGCCGCTGGGACTACCTCTTCAGCCTCATCAAGACGCACCGCACCCGCGGCAGCAAGTTCGTGCTGCCCGAGCGCAACGCCGTCACCATGACCGCCCCGATGATGCGCGCCTACACCGAGCTGCTGGTCAAGACCTGCCACAAGCGCGGTGCCCACGCCATCGGCGGCATGGCCGCGTTCATCCCGTCCCGCAAGGACGAAGAGGTCAACAAGGTCGCCTTCGCCAAGGTCCGCGACGACAAGTCCCGTGAGTCCGGCGACGGCTTCGACGGCTCCTGGGTCGCCCACCCCGACCTGGTGCCGATCGCCATGGAGATCTTCGACGGCGTCCTGGGCGAGCGGCCCAACCAGATCGACAAGCAGCGCCCCGAGGTCGAGGTGACCGCGGCCGACCTGTTGGCCGTGGACCGGACCCCGGGCGGCGTCACGCAGGCGGGCCTGCGCGGCAACATCAACGTCGCGTTGCAGTACCTGGCGGCCTGGATGGGCGGCAACGGCGCGGTGGCGATCCACAACCTCATGGAGGACGCCGCCACCGCCGAGATCTCCCGCTCCCAGATCTGGCAGTGGCTGCACAACGGCGTCACCCTCGACGACGGCCCCGAGGTCACCGCCGAGCTGGTCACCCGGATCATCGACGAGGAGCTGGCGACCATCCGCGAGTCCCTGGGCGCGGCCTTCGACGAGGACCTGTACAAGCAGGCCAAGGAACTGTTCTCCGAGGTCGCGCTGGCCGACGAGTACGTCGACTTCCTGACCCTGCCCGCCTACGAGCGCATGCCGTAGGACGCACCCGGCCCCCGGGTCGCGTACACGGCGACGCCTTCACAGCACGCCACCCGCGACCCGGACGACCACACGGATCGGCCCCGGTCGGCCACCACACGGAAGAACACCCGGCAGCCGACGAGTACGTCGACCTCCCGACCCTGCCCGCCTACGAGCGCATGCCGTAGGACGCACCCGGCCCCCGGGTCGCGTACACGGCGACGCCTTCACAGCACGCCACCCGCGACCCGGACGACCACACGGATCGGCCCCGGTCGGCCACCACACGGAAGAACACCCGGCAGCCGACGAGTACGTCGACTTCCTGACCCTGCCCGCCTACGAGCGCATGCCGTAGGACGCACCCGGCCCCCGGGTCGCGTACACGGCGACGCCTTCACAGCACGCCACCCGCGACCCGGACGGCCACACGGATCGATCCCGGTCGGCCACCGCACGGAAGAACACCCGGCGGCCACGCCCGGCCGAACGGGCACCCCGGTTGTTCCAGGGGCGGTGATCCACACGGATCACCGCCCCTCCTCCGTTCCTCCGAACCGCACATTCCGCACGCCCTCTTGTGTCATGGGCCACACGGCCGTACTTTTCCATCACGGGGCCGTCCACACAGAGGTCCGACCGCACCCGAGCCGACGGCCCGGGAGGCGCCATGCCCGACACCGCCCACCCGATCCCGGCCGCCGTGGCCGCGCTCGTCCCCCGCCTGCGAGCGATCTGCGGCGGGGACGGCGTGCTGACCGACACCTCCCGGCGCCGCGTCTACGACAGCGACGGCATCACCCACCACCGCGAGATCCCCGGAGTGGTGGTGCTGCCCACCACCGCCGAGCAGGTCGCCGCCGTGGTGGGGCTGTGCGCCGGGACCGGGGTCCCGTTCGTCCCCCGCGGGGCGGGCACCGGCCTGTCCGGGGGCGCGCTCCCCCACCCCGAGGGCGTACTGCTGTCCACCTCCCGCATGCGCCGCATCATCGAGATCGACCCCGCCAACGAGTGCGCCGTCGTCGAACCCGGGGTGGCCAACCTCGACGTCAGCCGGGCCGCCGCCCCGCACGGCTACTACTACGCACCCGACCCCTCCAGCCAGCAGGTGTGCTCGGTGGGCGGCAACGTCGCCGAGAACTCCGGGGGCGCGCACTGCCTCAAGTACGGGTTCACCGTCGACCACGTGCGCGGACTGGACGTGGTCACCCCCGACGGCGCCCTGGTCCGCCTGGGCGGCAAGGCCCCGGACGCACCCGGCCACGACCTCATCGGCGCGTTCACCGGCTCCGAGGGCACCCTGGGCGTCACCACCCGGATCACCGTGGGCCTGACCCGGCTGCCGGAGCGGACCGTCACCCTGCTGGCGGCGTTCACCTCCATGGACGCGGGCGGGCGCGCGGTCGGCGACATCATCGCCGCCGGGGTGCTGCCCTCGGCGATCGAGATGATGGACGCCCTGGCCATCGAGGCCGCCGAGGCCGCGGTGGCCTGCGACTACCCGGCGGGCGCCGCGGCGGTGCTCATCGTGGAGCTGGACGGCCCGGCCGTCGAGGTCCGGGCCCAGCTCGCCGAGGTGACCCGGCTGTGCGCGGCCGCGGGGTCGTTCGAGACCCGCACCGCCGCCGACGCCGACGAGCGGGCCCGGATCTGGAAGGGCCGCAAGTCGGCGTTCGCCGCCGTGGGCCGGATCAGCCCCGCCTACATCGTCCAGGACGGGGTGGTGCCCCGCACCGCCCTGTCCGAGGTCCTACGCCGCATCACCGAGCTGTCGGCGCAGAGCGGCATCCGGGTCGCCAACGTGTTCCACGCCGGGGACGGCAACCTGCACCCGCTGGTGCTGTTCGACGACGCCGAACCCGGCGCGGCCGAGCGCGCCGAGGAGGTGTCGGGGGCCATCCTCGATCTGTGCGTGGAGCACGGCGGGTCCATCACCGGCGAGCACGGGGTGGGCGTGGACAAGGCGTGCAAGATGCCGCGCATGTACTCCCCCGACGACCTGGCGACCTTCGACCTGTTCCGGGGCGCCCTGGACCCGGAGGGGATCGCCAACCCGTACAAGCTGCTGCCCACCCCGCGCCTGTGCGGGGAGAGGCCGGGCGTGCGCACGGGTGTGCACCCGCTGGTGGAGTCGGGTCGGGCCGAGCAGTTCTGAGCGAAGGGACCGGTGTGACGCGGCAGGGGATCGAGGGCGTCCGCGCGGGCGGACCGGGCGACGCCGTGTGCGGTGTCGTCCCGGCGCACGCAGCGCGCCCGCGGGACGTGGACGAACTGGCCGGGCTGCTGGCCGAGGCGACCCGGAACGGGTGGTCGGTGGCCGCCCGCGGCGGCGGCACCGCCCTGGACTGGGGCGGCCGGCCGACCTCCGTGGACCTGCTGGTGGACACCGGCGCCCTGAACCGGATCGACCACGACCCGGGCGACCTGGTGGCGGAGGTCGGCGCGGGCACCCCGGTGGCCGAACTGGCGGCGGTGCTCGCGAAGGCGGGCCAGCGCCTGTCGGTCGACCCGGTCCGCGCCGGGGGGACCGTGGGCGGCCTGCTGGCCACCGGCCTGTCGGGGCCGCGACGGCTGCTCACCGGCGCGCTGCGGAGCCTGGTCATCGGCATGACGGTGGTGCGCCCGGACGGGGTGGTGGCGCGCAGCGGCGGCCGGGTGGTCAAGAACGTCGCCGGCTACGACCTCGCCAAGCTGCACGTCGGCGGGTACGGCACCCTCGGCGTCATCGCCTCCGCGGCCTTCCGCCTCCACCCCCTGCCCCCGGCCCTGCGGCTGATCGAACTGCCGCTGCCCTCCCTCGCCCACGCCGAGCGCCGTCTCACCCTGCTGCGGGCGAGCCACGCCGTACCCGCCGCGGTGGAGATCGACTGGCCTGTGGAGGGGGGGTCGCGCCTGCGCGTGGTGTTGGAGGGCACCCCCGAGGGGGTTCGGTCCCGCGCCGACGAACTGGTCGCCGCGCTGGCCCGGGGCCTGCCCGCCGAGGAGGTGACCGTGGGCGACGCCCTGCCGCCGGGCTGGGGGCTGCTGCCCGCCGAGGGGACCCTGGTCCGGCTGTCCGTGCCCCCGGCGCAGGCGCCCGCGGCCGCGGCCCGGGCCGCCGAGCTGGGCGGGGCCGTGGACACCGACGTGCGCACCACCGGGTCGGCGCGGACGGGGGCGCTGGTCGTCGCCGTGCCGCCGGGTGCCCGCGCGTCCGCCGTCACCGTGCTCCTGGAGGGGCTGCGCTCCCACTCCGGTTGGGCGGCGACCGTCGTGCGCGCGGAGGAGCACCTGCACACGGCGGGGATCGACCTGTGGGGCGAGGTGCCCGGGCTCGCGGTGATGCGCGCGGTCAGGGACGCCATGGACCCCGACCGCCGCATGGCGCCCGGGCGCTTCGTGACCGACGCCCCGCACACCCCCCGGGAGGAACGACCGTGACCGACCTGCCCGACCCCACTGCCCCCCGCCCCTTCGAGGAGCTGCTGGGCGACTGCGTCCATTGCGGCTTCTGCCTGCCCACCTGCCCCACCCACGTGCTGTGGGGGCAGGAGATGGACTCCCCGCGCGGGCGCATCCACCTCATGGCGCAGACCCACGACGACGTGCTGACCGAGGCCGCCGTCGGCCACTTCGACAACTGCCTGGGCTGTCTGGCCTGTGTGACCGCCTGCCCCTCGGGGGTGGCCTACGACGCCCTCATCGACCGCACCCGGGTCCGGGTGGAGCAGGAGCACCGGCGGCCGCTGCCTGAACGGGCGCTGCGCGGCGCGGTGTTCGCGCTCTTCCCGCACCGGCGGCGGCTGCGCCTGCTGCGCGGACCGCTGCGCGCCTACCAGGCGTCGGGGGCGTCCGCGCTGGTGCGCCGGTCCGGGCTGCTGGACAGGATCTCCCCCGCACTGGCCACCATGGAACGCGTCGCCCCGCCGCTGTCGGCCCCACCGCCCGCCGTCCCCGAACTGGTCCCGGCGGTGGGCCGGGCACGCGCCCGGGTGGGGATGCTGCTGGGCTGCGTGCAGGACGCGTTCTTCCCCGACGTGAACACCGCGACGGCGCGGATCCTGGCGCTGGAGGGCTGTGACGTCGTCGTCCCCCGCGACCAGGGCTGCTGCGGCGCGCTCTCGGGCCACGCCGGGCGGGGCGCCGAGGCGGCGGGGTTCCTCCAAGCGCTGATCGGCGCGTTCGAGCGCGCCGACGTGGAGCGGATCGTGGTGAACTCGGCGGGCTGCGGCTCGGGGATGCGCCACGCCGAGCGGGTGCTGTCCGAGGCCGGGGCCGACGACGCCCTGGTGCGGCGGGGCCGGGCGTTCGCCGCCGGGGTCGTGGACCTCGCCGAGTTCCTGGTGGACCTGGGCCCGGTGGCCGAACGCCACCCGCTGCCGCTGCACACCGCCTACCACGACGCCTGCCACCTGTCCCACGGCCAGGGCGTGACCCGCCAGCCGCGCACCCTGCTGGCGGGCATCCCGGAGCTCACGGTGTCCGACCTGCCGAACAAGGAGATCTGCTGCGGCTCGGCGGGCGTCTACAACCTGTTCAACCCCGGACCCGCCCGGGAGCTGGGCGACCGCAAGGCCGCCGACGCCGCCTCGACCGGTGCCCGGCTGCTGGTGTCGGGCAACCCCGGCTGCTCGCTCCAGATCGCCTCCGCCCTGGAGCGGGCGGGCACCCCGATGGCGGTGGCGCACACCGCCCGGGTCCTGGACGCCTCCCTGCGCGGCCTGCCCGTGCGGAGCCTGCTGGGTACCGGCTGAGACCGGTCAGAGCAGGGAGGTCTCGCCCTCGGCGACGATGACCGCCGGGCCCCTCAGACGGGCCCCGTCGGCGTCGAGGAACACGGTGCACTCGCCGCCCGGGACGCGCACCCGCCAGGTGGCACCCTCCCCGGGCGGGGTGGCCGCCGCCGCGGTGGCGACGATGCCGGTACCGCAGGAACGGGTCTCCCCCGCACCGCGCTCGTACACGCGCATCTGTAGCACGCCCGGGCCGACCTCGTTGTACACCTCGACGTTGGCCCCCGCGGGGAACGCCTCGGGGTCCAGCACCGGCAGGGTCCGCAGGTCCACCTCGGCGACCGGCGCGGAGATCTCGCAGGCCAGGTGCGGGTTGCCCACGGAGATGCGGGCGCCCTCCACCGTGCGGTCGGCCAGCTCGGCCGATGAGGTGCCCAGCCGCTCCACGCGGCCCATGTCGATGGTGATGTCGCCGTTCGCCTCGACGGCGACCTCCTTGGCCCCGTCCCGGGTACCGACCTCGAACCGGTCGCCGGCGGCCAGACCCGCGTGGAGCAGGTAGCGGGCGAACACCCGCACCCCGTTGCCGCACATCTCGGCGATGCTGCCGTCGGCGTTGCGGTAGTCCATGAACCACTCGGTGCGCTCGGCGGTGCGGGCGGACGGGGCGAGCTCCTCGCCCAGGGCCCGGGTGCGCACCACGCGCAGGATGCCGTCGCCGCCGATCCCGGCGCGCCGGTCGCACAGCAGGCGGACGTCCGCCTCCGTGAGGTCGAGCTCCCCGTCGGGGTCGGGGAGGATCACGAAGTCGTTCTCGGTTCCGTGGCCCTTGGCGAATCGCATGCGCCAAGAGTAGTGCCCGCACGTGCCCGGCGACGCCCGCGAGCGGCTTAGGCTGGGGGGATGATCAAGGTGATCGCGGTCGTGGGTCCGACCGCCGTGGGCAAGTCCGACCTGGCCGTGGAGCTGGCCCTGCGCCTGGAAGAGCGCACGGGGCGCCGCGGCGAGGTGATCAACGCCGACTCCATGCAGCTGTACCGGGGGATGGACATCGGCACCGCCAAGCTCCCGTTCGAGGAGCGGCGGGGTGTGCCCCACCACCTGCTCGACATCTGGCACGTCACCGAGCCCGCCGACGTCGCCAGCTACCAGACGCTGGCGCGCGAACTGGTGGAGGACTGCACCGACCGGGACGTCCTGCCGATCCTGGTGGGCGGTTCCGGACTGTACGTGCGGGCGGTCCTGGACCACCTGGACTTCCCCGGCACCGACCCGCAGGTGCGCGGCCGGCTGGAGGCGGAACTGGCCGAGGTGGGCCCGGGGGTGCTGCACGCCCGGCTGGCCGAGGCCGACCCGGCGGCGGCACGGGCGATCCTGCCCGGCAACGGGCGCCGGATCGTGCGGGCGCTGGAGGTCATCGAGCTGACCGGGCGGCCGTTCACGGCGACCATGCCCGACCACGCGTCGTTCTACCCGTGCACGCAGATCGGGCTGACCGCCCCGCGCCCGGAGCTGGACCCCCGCATCGACCTGCGGGTGGACCGCATGTGGGAGCAGGGCCTGGTCGACGAGGTCCGCGGGCTGGCCGACCGGGGGCTGCGCGAGGGCCGCACCGCGTCCAAGGCGCTGGGGTACGCCCAGGCGCTGGCGCAGCTGGACGGAGAGCTGTCGGAGGAGGAGGCGCGGGCGGCGACCGCCCAGGCCACCCGCCGGTTCGCCCGGCGGCAGGAGTCGTGGTTCCGCCGCGACCCGCGGGTGCGCTGGTTGCCCTACGACGCCCCCGACCTGGTGGAGCGTGCGCTACAGCAGGTGGACACGGCGCTGTCGGCGGCGGACGACGAACCCGGCGAGGCGCTGGTGGACATCGCGACGATGGTCCCGCGGAACCTGTAGCCGCGAACCGGAACACACGAGGGGGCGCGCCCGCGGGCACGCCCCCTCTTCGCCCTCCCCGTCCGGCCTCCTCCGTGAACCGGCCGACGGCGAGGCCCCGCCCCGCGGGTGGACTTCGGCGGCCCGCAGGTCGGGCCCCGGAGCCGGTGCCGACCGGACGGCGACGGCCCCGGTGCGCGCACCGGGGCCGTTCCGAGCGGTGGATCAGACGAGGTCGCAGCCGCCCGCGGGGGCGGGCTGCTCGGCGGGCCTGCCGATACGGGGCATGCCCAGCAGGACCTCGGGCTTCTTCTCCTGGAGGGGCTCGCCGTTGCGGGCGGCCCAGGCGTCCCCGGCGCGGGTGCGGCGCAGGTCCCGCACCCCCGAGTCGGCCACCAGGTGGTGCGGCGCGGCGTAGGTGACCTCGACGGTCACCACGTCGCCGGGCCGGGGCTCCTCGGCGTCGCCCACGGCGAAGTGCACCAGGCGGTTGTCGGGGGCGCGGCCGGACAGGCGGCGGTGCTCCCCGTCCTTGCGGCCCTCCCCCTCGGCGACCAGCAGCTCGACCTCGGTGCCGACCAGCTTCTTGTTCTCCTCCCAGGAGATCTGCTCCTGGAGGTCGACCAGCCGCTGGTAGCGCTCCTTGACGACCTCCGGCGGCACCTGGTCGTCCATGGTGGCGGCGGGCGTGCCGGGGCGTTTGGAGTACTGGAACGTGAACGCGGCCGAGAAGCGGGCCTCGCGGACCACGTGCAGCGTCTCCTCGAAGTCCTCCTCGGTCTCGCCGGGGAAGCCCACGATGATGTCGGTGGTGATGGCGGCGTGCGGCATGGCCTCGCGCACCTTCTCCACGATGCCCAGGAACCGCTCCTGGCGGTAGGACCGGCGCATCGCCTTGAGGACGCGGCTGGACCCCGACTGCAACGGCATGTGCAGCTGCGGCATCACGTTGGGGGTCTGGGCCATGGCCTCGATGACGTCGTCGGTGAAGTCGCGCGGGTGCGGGGAGGTGAAACGGACCCGCTCCAGCCCCTCGACCCCACCGCAGGCGCGCAGCAGCTTGGAGAACGCCTGCCGGTCGCCGAAACCGCTGCCGTAGGCGTTGACGTTCTGGCCGAGCAGGGTGATCTCGCTGACGCCCTCGGCGACCAGGGCCCGCACCTCGGCGAGGATGTCGCCGGGGCGGCGGTCCTGCTCCTTGCCGCGCAGCGCCGGGACGATGCAGAAGGTGCAGGTGTTGTTGCACCCGACCGAGATCGACACCCACGCCGCGTACGCCGACTCGCGGCGGCTGGGCAGCGTGGAGGGGAAGTGCTCCAGCGACTCGGCGATCTCGACCTGCGCCTCCCTCTGGACGCGGGCGCGCTCCAGCAGGGCCGGCAGGGAACCGATGTTGTGGGTGCCGAACACGACGTCGACCCAGGGGGCGCGCCGGACGATCTCACCGCGGTCCTTCTGCGCCAGGCAGCCCCCGACGGCGATCTGCATGCCGGGGTTGGCGTCCTTGACCGGGCGCAGGTGCCCGAGGTTGCCGTACAGGCGGTTGTCCGCGTTCTCCCGGACCGCACAGGTGTTGAAGACGACGATGTCCGCGGTGGTGTCCTCGGCTGCGCGCGCGTACCCAGCGTCCTCCAGCAGACCGGAGAGGCGCTCGGAGTCGTGGACGTTCATCTGGCAGCCGTAGGTCCGCACTTGGTAGGTACGACTCTGGCTCACGTCCTCAGGCTATCCGGTGCCGCGGACCGCACGAGGCCGCGTTCGGGGCGGTCACGGGCCGTCGCCCGCCCGGGCCGGCCGAGATCCGCGGGACATCCGGGTGTCGAGCGCGTGACCAGGGGGAAGGAGGCCGACATCGAACGCGGTGCCACGCGGCGCAAAAGGACTCTGGAGGATGAAAAGGCGGCCCTACGTGACGAAGGTGGAGCTAACCCTCCGAAACGATAACGGTTTCACGAATCGCGTCGTAACAAGTCTGCTACTCCGCGACGGGCGTGCGTTTTCGTGATGACACGGCAACATCGAGACACTAGGTTCCGACCATGACCACAACTCCTCTCGTCGTGCTGGAGAACGTCAACAAGCACTTCGGCGACCTGCACGTGCTCCGCGACATCAATCTGACGGTTAACTCCGGCGAGGTGGTAGTCGTCATCGGGCCGTCCGGTTCCGGCAAATCGACGCTGTGCCGCACGATCAACCGCCTGGAGACGATCGACTCCGGCGTGATCACCCTCGACGAACAGCCGCTCCCTGCCGAGGGCCGCGCGCTCGCGCGCCTGCGCAGCGACGTGGGCATGGTGTTCCAGTCGTTCAACCTGTTCGCGCACAAGACCGTGCTGCAGAACGTGACGCTGGGCCCCATGAAGGTGCTGCGCAAGTCCAAGAGCGACGCCGAGGCCCGCGGCATGGAGCTGCTGGAGCGGGTCCGTATCGGCGACCAGGCCCACAAGTACCCCGCGCAGCTGTCCGGCGGACAGCAGCAGCGCGTGGCCATCGCCCGTGCCCTGGCGATGAATCCGAAGGTCATCCTCTTCGACGAGCCGACCTCCGCCCTGGACCCGGAGATGGTCCAGGAGGTCCTCGACGTCATGACCGACCTCGCGAGCGAGGGCATGACCATGGTCGTGGTCACCCACGAGATGGGGTTCGCCCGCCGTGCCGCCAACCGGGTCGTGTTCATGGCCGACGGCGAGATCGTCGAGGAGAACACACCCGACGAGTTCTTCACCAACCCGCAGTCGGAGCGGGCCCAGGACTTCCTCTCGAAGATCCTGACCCACTAGCAGTTCCCCCGCGGCCCCGACGGGGCCACGAGGTTCGCACGCATCTCAAGGAAGAGGTATCCCCAATGCGAGTCCGTCGCATCAGCACCGCCCTGGGCAGCACCGCGGCCCTGGCGCTCGCCCTCACCGCCTGTGGTACCGCCGAGGTCGGCGGCGACGGCGGCGACGGTGGCGGCGAGGGCAACGGCGGTGGCGAGACCATCACCATCGGCGTCAAGTACGACCAGCCGGGCCTGGGCCTGGACGAGGGCGGCACCCCCGTCGGCCTCGACGTGGACGTCGCCACCTACATCGCCGGTGAGCTCGGCTACACCCCGGACCAGATCGAGTGGACCGAGGCCGCCTCCGCCAACCGCGAGTCGTTCCTCCAGCAGGGCACCGTCGACATGATCGTGGCGACCTACTCGATCACCGACGAGCGCCGCGAGGTCGTGGACTTCGCCGGTCCGTACTACATCGCCCAGCAGGACATCCTCACCCAGGCCGACAACACCGACATCAACGGCCCCGAGGACCTCGAAGGCCTGACCCTGTGCTCGGCCTCCGGCTCCCGCTCCGCCAACAACATCGTGGACTCCGAGGAGGACGGCGGCCTGGGCATCGACGCGCAGCTGCGCGAGGCCGGCAACTACTCCGAGTGCCTGGAGCTGCTCGGCAACGGCACCGTCGACGCGGTGACCACCGACAACACCATCCTCGCGGGCTTCGCCGCCCAGAGCCCGGGCGAGTACCGGGTCGTCAACAACGCGTTCGGCGAGGAGAAGTACGGCGTGGGTCTGCCCGCGGGCTCCACCGAGCGCTGCGAAGAGGTCAACGCGGCCATCACCAAGATGTGGGAGGAGGGCGCGGCCCTCGAATACCTGGAGGCGGCCTTCGGTGAGACCGACTTCGCCTTCGAGGAGAGCCAGCCCGCGCTCGACCCCTGCGCGTAAGTCCGCCATCTGACCCCGTCCGGGAGGTGGGGCCGGGACGTCCCGGCCCCACCTCCCGGCCCTTGACCGGCTGGGACCCATGGAAGCCTTTCTCAGCAATATCGACAGGGTTGTCGACGGTTTCTCATGGACCGTCCGGCTCACCCTCGCCAGTGCCCTGTTCTCGTTCATCCTGGGCATCCTGCTCACCGCGATGCGGGTCTCCCCCGTCCCCCTGCTGCGCGGCATGTCCACCGCCTACGTCGAAGGCATCCGGAACACACCGCTGACCCTGGTGCTGCTCTTCTGCGGCCTGGGCCTCAACAGCGCCCTGGGCCTGAGCTTCAGCGACACCGTCGCCCTGGACGTGTTCTGGTGGGCGGTCATCGGCCTGTCCGCCTACACGTCCTGCTTCGTCTCCGAGTCACTGCGGTCGGGTATCAACACCATCCCGCTCGGACAGGTCGAGGCGGCCCGCTCCCTGGGCCTGACCTTCACCCAGAACCTGCGGCTGATCGTCATCCCGCAGGCACTGCGCACCGTCGTGGGCCCGCTGGGCAGTGTGCTCATCGCGCTCACCAAGAACACCACCGTCGCCTCCGTCGCGGGGCTGGGCGTCCAGGAGGCGTCCCGGCAGATGAAGCTCATGTTCGACCAGGGCATCGCACCGGTCCTGCCGACCTTCGTCGGGTTCGCGATCGGCTTCCTGATCCTGACCCTGCCGACGGGTTACTTCTTCGGCTGGCTGTCCAAGCGCGTGGCGGTGGTCCGATGAGCGCCCAGTCCGTCCTCTTCGACGCCCCCGGCCCCCGCGCCCGGCAGCGCAACATCCTCTACACGGTCCTCACCGTGGTCCTGGCCGCGATCGGCCTGGCCATCCTGTACCTGGGGTTCAACCGGACCCTGACCGACCGGGAGGGACCGCTGTTCTCGGCGGCCACCTGGGCGGTCAACCCGGAGGGCCAGTGGGCGGCCGACAAGTGGGAGCCGTTCCTGCGGCCCGACACGTGGACCGGCTACGTCCTCCCCGGTCTACAGAACACCCTGACCGCGGCGCTGACCGCGTCGGTGCTGGCCGTCCTGTTCGGCCTGGTCTTCGGCATCGGCCGGCTCTCCGAGCGCGCGTGGATCCGCATCCCCTCCGGGGCCGTCGTGGAGTTCTTCCGCGGCATCCCGCTGCTGATGCTGATCTTCTTCACCATGGCGCTGCCGATCGTCGCCTGGCAGATATTCGGCATCCCGACCGGCACCTTCCAGGTGACCGCGCTGATCGCGGTCGTCACCGGCCTGACCCTGTACAACGGGTCGGTGCTGGCGGAGGTGTTCCGCGCGGGCATCCTGGCCGTGCCCAAGGGCCAGTCCGAGGCCGCCCAGGCCGTCGGCATGACCCGGACGCAGACGATGTGGCAGATCCTGATCCCGCAGGCGGTCACGTCGATGATGCCCGCGATCGTCGCCCAGCTGGTGGTCCTGCTCAAGGACTCCGCGCTCGGCTACATCGTCGCCTTCCCGGAGCTGCTGCGCAGCTTCACGCTGCTGGCCACCCGCGAGAGCAACGTGATCCCGGCGGCGATCATCTGCGCGGTCATCTACATCATCATCAACATCACCCTGAGCCGGATCGCGATCTGGCTGGAGCGGCGCAACGCCCGGCGCGGCCGCCCCTCGGCCAGGGCCACCGCGGCCGGCGGCGTCCCGGCCGCGGTCGACGCCACCGGGACGGCCGCCGGTGCGGCCGCCGTGGAGGAGCCCGACGAGGGCCCGGACGGCACCGGGGGCTCCGAGAAGCCCTGAGCCCCCGGCACGGTCCGGTACCCGACCGACGGCCCCGCCCACCCGGTGGACGGGGCCGTCGGCGTTCCGCTCCGAACCGGTGGGCGAACCCTCACCGTTCTTCCCGGATATCGCCCCGACCTCCAGCGGGGCAACATGTTCCGGGGCGAAGTCCCGGGGTATGCCGAGCTCCCGCTGTGCGATAACGGCGGAGCCTGCACAGTAGGGGCGGGAGCCGGTGTGAGTCGGCAAGGGCCCTCCCCTGTAAGCGGAACCGGGCCGTCAGGCCAGGCCGAACCCCCCTCCTTCAGAAGGGGGAAAAGTCAAAAGACGGATACGGGATCCGGCGGGACTGCACACGCGGCCCCGCGAGGACTAAGGTCGACATGTCATCCGATACACCCCCACGACCCCTCCTGAGCGGGATATGTCTGAACTGTCGAGCCACGGCTCCTGGCCATCGCCCATCAGCGCCGCCGACGTCGCCCGTGGAGTGCGCGCCCTCGCCTTCCCCGCCGTCGTGGGCGACGAGGTGTGGTGGGAGGAGAACCGGCCCGAGGAGGGCCGCCGGACCATCATGCGGCGCGACGCGGACGGCACCCCGACCGAGCTGCTGGCCGCCCCGTGGAGCGTGGGCAGCCGCGTGCACGAGTACGGGGGCCGGGCCTTCCGCCCCGTGCCCCGGCGCGACGACAAGGCGCTGGTGCGCATGGGAGTCGTCTTCGTCAACTCCCCCGACCAGCGCCTGTACCTGCTGGAGCGCGGCTCCGCCGAGCCGGTCCCGCTGACCCCCGAGCCGGACGCGCCCGCCGCCCTGCGCTACGCGGAACCGACCCTGGGACCCGACGGCCGCAGCATCCTGTGCGTGCGCGAACAGCACTCCCAGGGCACGGTGCGGCGGTCCATCGTGTCGGTGCCGCTGTCGGGCCGGGGCGCCTCCGACCCGTCCGCCGTGCGCGAGATCGTCTCCGGCGCCGACTTCTACGCCTCCCCCACCCCCTCCCCCGACGGGACCCGGCTGGCGTACGTGCGCTGGAACCACCCCAAGATGCCCTGGGACGGGACCGAGCTGCGGATGGGCCTGTTCGACGGCGACGGGCTGACCGGCGAGTACACCCTCAAGGGCTCCTCGGAGGAGTCGGTGGTCTCCCCCGTCTGGATCGACGACACCTCCCTGTACGCGGCCTCGGACTGGCCCGGCTGCTGGAACCTGTACCGGGTGGGGCTCACCGGCCCGGCCGTCGCCCAGTACCCGGCCGAGGAGGAGTTCCACACCCCGCCGGGACGGCTGGGCGACCGGTCGTTCTGCCTGCTGGACTCGGGGAAGGTGGTGGCGCTGCACGGCGACGCCGACATGGTGCCGGGCGTGTACGACCCCGACACCCTGGACCTGGCCCCCGTGGACACCGACCTGACGACCTGGTCGATGCTCGACACCGACGGGCGCACCGTCGTGGGCGTTGCGGCCTCGCCGACCGTCCCGCAGTCACTGGTCAGGCTGGACCCCGAGACCGGCCGGGTGGAGGTGCTGCGCGGATCGATGGAGTCGGTCCCCGACACCGCCTACCTGCCCGTCCCCCGCAAGGCCACGTTCCCGGGCCGCTACGGCGCCCCGGTGCACGCCAACGTCTACCCGCCGACCCACCCCGAGCACACGGCGACGGGCCCCGCACCGTACGCGGTGTGGGTGCACGGCGGACCGGTGTCGCACGCCACCACCGCGTTCGACCCGGTCAAGGCGTACTTCACCAGCCGGGGCATCGGCGTGGTGGACGTCAACTACGGCGGCTCCACCGGATACGGGCGCTCCTACCGCAAACGCCTGCACAAGGAGTGGGGCGTGGTGGACGTCGAGGACGTCACCGCGGTGGCCCGGGCCCTGGTCGAGCAGGGCGAGGCCGACCCGGAACGGCTGGCGGTGCGCGGGCCGAGCGCGGGCGGGTACACGGCGCTGATGGCGGTCACCGGGGACGTGTTCGCCTGCGGGGTGTCCTACTTCGGGGTGACCGACCTGCTGGGCCTGGTGCGCACCACCCACGACTTCGAGTCGCGGTTCCTGGACACCCTGGTCGGCCTGCTGCCGGGCTTCGTCGAACGCTACCGGGAGCGGTCGCCGATCAACCGGACCGCGGAGATCGACGTGCCGGTCCTGCTCCTCCAGGGCCTGGAGGACCCGGTGGTGACCCCCGACCAGGCGTTCGCCATGGCGACGGCCCTGGGCGAGCGGAAGGTGCCGTACGCACTGGTGGAGTTCGAGGGCGAGCCGCACGGCTTCACCGGGGAGCGGGCGCGCCGGGAGTCGCTGGAGGCCGAGCTGGGGCTGTACGCGCGGGTGTTCGGGTTCGCGGCGGACGTGCCGCCGCTGGAGCTGGCCACCGAGCCGCCCGCCCCGCGCCCCGAACCGGAGCCCGCGGACGAGCCGTTCCAGACCCCGCCGGACGGCGTGCCCGCCGCCGCGGTCCCGGAAGGCGACGAACCCCCGCCGGGAACCGGAGACGGCCACACCCCGGCACAGCAGACGCAGCCCGCTTCCGGGCACTGAACCGCAGCCGAGGGCCGGGTGGGCCGACGGCCGGTCGGCCATAAACGAGCCGTTCCAGACCCCGCCGGACGGCGTGCCCGCCGCCGCGGTCCCGGAAGGCGACGAACCCCCGCCGGGAGCCGGAGACGGCCACACCCCGGCACAGCAGACGCAGCCCGCTTCCGGGCACTGAACCGCAGCCGAGGTCCGGGTGGGCCGACGGCCGGTCGGCCATAAACGAGCCATTCCAGACCCCGCCGGACGGCGTGCCCGCCGCCGCGGTCCCGGAAGGCGACGAACCCCCGCCGGGAGCCGGAGACGGCCACACCCCGGCACAGCAGACGCAGCCGAGGGCCGGGCGGGTCGGCGACCGGTCGGCCGTGGTCGCACTCGCACAGCCGCCGGTCGCTGAGCGCACCGCTCGGGTCTGCGGGGTCTGATCAGTCGGTCGGCTCGCCGATCCGCAGCCGGTTGCCGTCGGGGTCGAGCAACGCCAGCTCACGGCCCCACGGCGCCTCCTCGACGGAGACGCCGAACGCGGCGGCGACCGCGTCGACATCGTTCAGCCGCAGGTAGACCAGGGTGTCCGGGCGCGCGTCGCCGGTGTGCTCGGACAGGAACAGCCGGACCCCTCCGCGGTGCACCTCGACGAAGGCCGGCAGCCCCGGCTCGAACCGGTGCTCCCAGCCGAACTCGAATCCGAGCCGCGCGTACCATCGAACCGCTGCGGCGGCGTCGGCCACCCGCAGAATCGGAATGACCTCCTCGGCCATGTCACCCCCTCCGTCACGGTGCACCCCCATCCCGGACGCCACCACCGGGGGGCGTCCACCGGCCACCCCAGCGGCTCCCCGCGGAGCAGCGGGTCCAGGGCCCGGCCCCCGTCCCGGGCGGCGAGCAGGTCGGTGGGGAGAGCCGTCCGTGTCCCCACCCCGTGGCGACACCCGCCTTGTTGCCGGTCGTGGCCGAGTGCCTCTCCTGCACCAGGGTCGGGCTCACTCCGGGGGCTCCCCCAGGTCGGCGTCGACGCCCTCGGACTCCAGTTCCTCGCGGACGATCCGGTAGGACAGCCCGCCGCCGTAGCCCTTGCGGGCCAGCACGCCCAGGGCCCGGCGGACGCGGGTCTCGCGCTCGCGGCCGCGACTGCCGGAGAGGCTGCGCCGGGCCAGTGCCCTGGCGGCGGCCGCCTCCTCCTCGTCGCCGAGTTCGGCGACCGCGTCCCGGACGGTCTCCTCGGCCACCCCGCGGGTGCGCAGCTCGCGGGTGAGCGCGGCGCGGGACAGTCCCCGGCCGTGGTGGCGCGAGCTCACCCAGGCGCGGGAGAAGACGGCGTCGTCCACCAGCCCCGCCCGCGTGCACTCGTCCATGACCGTGGCCACGATCTCCTCCTCGTGGCCGCGGCGCAGCAGCCCCGCCTCCAGTTGGGCGGCGGTGCGCGGCTTGTGCGCGAGCATCCGCAGGGCCAGGGTGCGGGCCCGGTTCAGTGCCTTCTCCCCGCCGGACGACGGCGCGGCGCCATCGGTGCCGTCGCCGTCCGGCGGGGTGTCCGGCTCACGCATCCGTCGCGGGCGCCTTGACGGTGGTGGTCTTGGCCGGGGCCTTCTTCGCCGGGGCGGCCTTGGCCTCGGCGGCCGGGGCGGCGGCAGGAGCCTTGTCGGCGGCCGCCGCCTTCGGGGCCTCCGGACCCGAGGCGCTGTCGTCGCCGGTGGAGACGCCCAGCTTCTCCTTGATCTTCTTCTCGACCTCGTTGGCGATGTCGGAGTTCTCGCGCAGGAAGTTGCGCGCGTTCTCCTTGCCCTGGCCGAGCTGGGTGCCGTCGTAGGTGTACCAGGCGCCCGACTTGCGCACGATGCCGTGCTCCACGCCCAGGTCGATCAGGCTGCCCTCACGGGAGACGCCCACCCCGTAGAGGATGTCGAACTCGGCCTGCTTGAAGGGCGGCGCGACCTTGTTCTTGACGACCTTGACGCGGGTGCGGTTGCCGACCGCGTCGGTGCCGTCCTTGAGCGTCTCGATGCGGCGCACGTCCAGGCGCACCGACGAGTAGAACTTCAGCGCCCGCCCACCACTGGTGGTCTCCGGGCTGTTGTGCACCATGACGCCGTCGACGAAGTAGTTGTGGTTGCCCTCGACCTCGATGTCGAACTTGTGCATGCCCCGGGTCTCCGGCTTGACCTGGATGTCGAGCACGCGGGAGGCGACCAGACGGTCCACCGGCTCCGAGAACTCCGGCGCGACCTCACAGCGCTCCTGGTAGCGCGGGAGCAGCTTGTATGCCATGGACTCGTGGACGTAGGGCGCCACGATCTCCTGGAAGCGGGCGCTGGCAGCCGTGGTGAACCGGATGTGCTGTTTGGCCGCGGCTCCCTTGACGGCCAGGGAGACGTCCAGGCCGTGGGTGTCGCGCAGATAGGCGACCAGCCGCTGCCGGGAGCCGGGGCTCATCGCCTCCACGCAGATCTCGATGCGCCCGCTACCACCCTCGGTACGGGCCTGCACACCCTTGGAGCGCACGGTGAAGCAGCCGTCGTCCATGTACCAGACCGCCAGGGCCAACGGTGTGAGGGCCTTGAGGTACTCCCAGCTCAGGTGCTTCTTGCCGTCGCCGAAGTAGACCGCCTCGCGCAGTTCGGCCAGCTCGGGCAGGGGGGTGAAGTCGGCGAACACCGCGCCCTTGTCGTTGGTCGTCCGGCTGTGGCCGACGTTGCCGAGCAGCGAGACCTTCCAGTCCAGGTAGGCGGCCTGGTCGGCACCGTGCCCCATCCGGAAACGGGTACCGTCGCGATCCCGCCGGTTGGGCGAGAGGCTCCCGTCGCCCATGAGGGAGCCCAGGACGACCTGGCGCTGCTGCTCGTTGAGGTGGTGCTTCTGCGCGGTGAGCACCCGGTCGCCGGGCATGAGATCTCCGGCCTCGCGCCAGCCTCCCGGCGTCCGGATCAGGTGGTTGGTCGTCGCCGCGAACTGGGAACGGCCGTTGCCCCCGGAGCGCTCCACCGTGAACTGGAGGAAGTGGTCCGAGACACCGTTGTCGAACCAGTTGACGATCCGCCGGGGGACGATCTCGTCCCGCTCGGGGTCGTAGGAGAGGACCTCGACGTCCATCTTCTGGTTGACGATCTTGCCGATCTTCTCCTGCGTGCCGTCGGCGAGCGTCACCCGGGTGTTGTAGTGCATGCACCCGAACATCACACCGACCTTCTCGCGAAGCTGGTTGATGAAGATCGCGGTGGTGCCGGTCTGGTTGAGCGCGCCGGCGATCTTGCGCAGTGCCTGCGACATGAGCCGGGCCTGGAGGCCGACGTGGCTGTCGCCCATCTCGCCCTCGATCTCGGCGCGGGGCACCAGGGCCGCCACGGAGTCGATGACGATGATGGAGACCGCGCCGGAGCGGATCAGCATGTCGACGATCTCCAGCGCCTGCTCACCGGTGTCCGGCTGGGACAGCAGCAGGTTGTCGGTGTCGACGCCGATCTTCTTGGCGTACTCGGGGTCCAGCGCGTGCTCGGCGTCGACGAACGCGGCGATACCGCCCAGTTTCTGCGCGTTGGCCACCGCGTGCAGCGCGACGGTCGTCTTTCCGGACGACTCCGGTCCGTACACCTCCACGATCCGGCCGCGCGGGATGCCGCCGATGCCCAGTGCCACGTCGAGGGCGATCGCCCCGGTGGGGATGGCCTCGATGGGCGGACGGTCGTCGTCGCCCAGGCGCATGACGGAGCCCTTGCCGAACTGCCGCTCGATCTGCGCGAGGGCGGTTTCGAGAGCCTTCTCTCGGTCTCCAGATGCCACGGGATACCCCTGTTGGGTCGATGCCTTCTTCTTCATGATGTGCACGACGCTACGCGGTCGGTCCGACAATCGCGGTGTCCGGCGTCGGCCTGTGGACAACCCCAGCCTACCCGAACCCATGTTCGATTCTCGTGCGAACGCGGAAAGCGCCGCCCCCCTTTTCCTCTGTGTCCGGTCAGCGCGCCCCGCCTGGTCAGCGCGCCGTCGCCGGGAGGTCGAAGGCGTCGCAGACGGCCCGCCAGACCTCCTTGGCCGCGACCCCGTCGGCGAGCGCCCCCTCGACGGTGCGCGAGCCCAGCCCCTCGATCACGTAGTCCTTGGCCAGGCTCTGTGCGTACGCCTCGCCGAACTGCTCGTACATGTTGCGCCAGAAAACAGTCAGTCTCATCGGCCCCAGTATCGTCGATCCTCCGTTCCGGTGCCGGGCGTTGTCCACAGCCGCGGCCTCCCCGGAATCGTCGCCCCCGCCGGGCAGACTGGACCGATGACACCCTCCTTCTTCGGGCCCGCCACCCGGGCCTGGTTCGAACACGCCTTCCCCGGCGGACCGACCCCGGCTCAGGAGGGCGCCTGGGCGTCGGTCGCGGGCGGGCGCGACACCCTGGTCGTGGCCCCGACCGGGTCGGGCAAGACCCTGGCGGCGTTCCTGTGGTCGCTGGACCGGCTGCTCGCCGCACCGGTCCCCGAGGACCCGGTGCGGCGCTGCCGGGTGCTGTACGTCTCACCGCTCAAGGCGCTGGCCGTGGACGTGGAGCGCAACCTGCGCGCCCCGCTGGCGGGCATCTCGGCGGCCGCCGCGGAGTTGGGCGCCCCGGTGTCCCCGGTGTCGGTGGGTGTGCGCACCGGCGACACGCCGGCGGACGAGCGGCGGCGGATGGCGACCCGGCCGCCGGACATCCTCATCACCACCCCCGAGTCGCTGTTCCTGGTGCTCACCTCCAAAGCCCGCGAGGGGTTGACCGGGGTGGAGACGGTGATCGTGGACGAGGTGCACGCCCTGGCGGGCACCAAGCGCGGCGCGCACCTGGCCCTGAGCCTGGAGCGGCTGGAGGAGCTGGTGGACCGGCGCACCCTGCGGATCGGGCTGTCGGCGACGGTGCGGCCGGCGGAGACGGTCGCGGAGTTCCTGGGCGGCGCCGAGATCGTGGCCCCGCCGGACGCCCCCCACCTGGACCTGAGCGTGGCGGTGCCGGTGTTCGACATGGACGAGCCCGACCTGCCCGCGCCGCCCCGGGCCCTGGGGCCCGGCGACCCGGAGGAGACCGGTGCGGAGGTGGCGCCGTTCGAGGCCCCGGCGCCCCCGGCCCCCTCGAACACCTCCCCGGCCGCGGGTCCCCCGGCCGGGGGCGGTTCGCTGTGGCCGCACCTGGAGCGGCGGGTGCTGGACCTGGTGGAGGGGCACCGGTCCACCATCGTGTTCACCAACGGCCGGCGCACCGCCGAGCGGCTGTGCGCCCGCCTCAACGACCTGTACGCCGAGCGCCACGGCCCGGACCTGCCGCCCGAGGAGGTGCCGGCGCTCGTCATCGCACAGTCCGGGAGCAGCCGGGGCGCCGCGCCGGTGATCGCCCGCACCCACCACGGGTCGATGTCCAAGTCCGAGCGGGCGGTGGTGGAGGACGACCTCAAGGCGGGGCGGCTGCGCTGCGTGGTGGCCACCTCCAGCCTGGAGCTGGGCGTGGACATGGGTGCGGTGGACCTGGTGGTGCAGGTGGCCGCGCCGCCGTCGGTGGCGTCGGGGCTCCAGCGGGTGGGCCGGGCCGGGCACCGGGTGGGCGACACCTCGCGCGGGGTGTTCCTCCCGGCGTTCCGGGGCGACCTGCTCACGACGGCGGTGGCGGTGGAGCGGATGCGCGCGGGCGACATCGAGCCGCTGCGCATGCCCCGGTCGCCGCTGGACGTGCTGGCCCAGCAGATCGTCGCGATGGTCGCGATGGACGAGTGGCCGGTGGCGGAGCTGGCCGCGGTGGTGCGGCGGGCCGCCCCGTTCGCCGACCTGGCCGACGGCGTGCTGGAGTCGGTCCTGGACATGCTGTCGGGCCGCTACCCCTCCGACGAGTTCGCCGAACTGCGGCCCCGGCTGGTGTGGGACCGCCGGGACGGCGTCCTGCGGGCCCGGCCGGACGCCCAGCGGCTGGCGGTGGTCGCCGGGGGCACCATCCCCGACCGGGGCATGTACACCGTTCACCTGGCCGGGGCGCAGGAGGAGGGCGGTCGGGCCCCCACGCGGGTCGGGGAGCTGGACGAGGAGATGGTGTACGAGTCGCGGGTGGGCGACGTGTTCGTCCTGGGCTCCAGTTCGTGGCGGATCGAGGGGATCACCGCGGACCGGGTGCTGGTGTCCCCCGCCCCGGGGCGGCCGGGCCGGATGCCGTTCTGGAAGGCCGACGCCCAGGGCCGTCCGGTGGAGCTGGGCCGGGCCATCGGCGCGGCGGTGCGCCGGTTGGGCGAGGCCCCGCGGGAGGCGGCGGCGGGGTTCGCGGGGCTGGACCCGTGGGCGGCCCGCAACCTGGCGGCCTACGTCGCCGACCAGCGGGACGCGACCGGGCATGTGCCCGACGACCGCACGGTCGTGATCGAGCGGTTCCGCGACCAGGTGGGCGACCGGCGGGTGGTGGTGCACTCGCCGTTGGGCGACCGGGTGCACGCGCCGTGGGCGCTGGCGGTCGCGGCGCGGATCCGGGAGCGGTACGGGGTGGAGAGCCGGGTGCTGCACGGGGACGACGGGATCGTGCTGAACCTGCCCGACACCGTGGGCGGCCTGGACGGGCCCGGGGTGCTGGCCGAGCTGGTGGCGGTGGACCCCGAGACGGTGGAGGCGGTGGTCACCGACGAGCTGACCGGGTCGGCGCTGTTCGCGTCCCGGTTCCGTGAGTGCGCGGCCCGGGCGCTGCTGCTGCCGCGGCAGCGGCCGGACCGGCGGATGCCGTTGTGGCAGCAGCGGTTGCGCGCCTCGCACCTGTTGTCGGTGGCGGGCCGTTACGGGTCGTTCCCGATCGTGCTGGAGACGGCGCGCGAGTGCTTGCAGGACCTGTTCGACGTGCCCGCGCTGGTGGAGGTGCTGCGCGGGGTGCGCTCGCGCGATGTGCGGGTGGTGGAGGTGGAGACGGACCGGGCCTCGCCGTTCGCCCGGTCGCTGCTGATGGAGTACACGGCGGCGTTCCTGTACGAGGGGGACGTTCCGGCCGCCGAGGCGCGTGCCGGGGCGCTGGCGCTGGACCCGTCGCTGCTGTCGGACCTGCTGGGCCGTACCGACCTGCGGGATCTGCTGGATCCGGGGGTGGTGGCGGAGGTGGACGGCCTGCTCCAGCGGATCTCCGCCCCGGTGCGCGACGCGGAGGCCGCGGCCGACCTGCTGCGGGAACTGGGTCCGCTGACCATGGAGGAGGCCGCGGTGCGGGGTGTCCGCCCGGAGTGGCTGGTCGCCCTGGAGGAGGCGGGCCGTGCGGTGCGGATGCCTCTGCCCGGCGCCGTGGAACCCTCGACGGCCGTTGCGGACGCCCTTTCCGGTGCCGGGTCGGCGCAGTCGCCCGCGCCCGCCGGAGGCGTCGCCGCCGACGACACGGCCGCCGGTTCCGGTGCGGCGGGACGGTCCCCGTCCGGCGGGGGCGGTCCGGTGGAGCGGTGGTGTGCGGTGGAGGACGTCGCGCGGCTGCGGGACGCGCTGGGGGCGCCGGTTCCCCCGGGTGTCCCGCAGGCGCTGCTGGAACCCGCGGTCGACCCGGTGCGCGACCTGGTCTCCAGGTACGCGCGCACGCACGGGCCGTTCACCGCGGCCGGGGCGGCGGCCCGGCTGGGTCTGGGGGAGGACACCGTCACCGGGGTGCTGCGGGCGCTGGCCCGGGAGGGGCGGGTCTCGCGGGGCGGGTTCCGCCCCGGGGGTTCGGGGACGGAGTGGTGCGACGCCGACGTGCTGCGCCGTCTGCGGCGGGGGTCGATCGCCCGGTTGCGGGCGGAGGTGGAGCCGGTGGACCCGGCGGCGCTGGCCCGGTTCTCCCCTGCCTGGCAGCGGGCGGTGCCCGGTGAGCGGTGGAGCGGGCCGGACGCGGTGTTCGAGGCGGTGGAGTCGCTGCGCGGCGCACCCGTCCCGGCCTCGGCGCTGGAGTCGTTGGTGCTGCCCGCCCGGGTGGCGGGTTACGAGCCGCGGATGCTGGACGAGCTCACCCAGGCCGGGGAGGTGGTGTGGGCGGGCGCCGGTCCGCTGCCCGGCGGGGACGGGCGGATCGTGCTGCTCCCCGCGGACGAGGTGGCGGCGCTGGCCCCTGATCCGGTGCTCCCCTCCGAGGGTTCGGTGGAGCACGCGGTGCTGTCGGCGCTGCGCGAGGGCGGGGCGCTGTTCTTCCGCGACCTCGCCGACCGGGTGACGCGTGCAGGCGGGATCGGGGCGCCCGCGGACGCCGACCTGGTGGCGGCGCTGTGGAACCTGGTCTGGGACGGCGTGGTCGCCAACGACACCCTGGCCCCGGTGCGCGCCCTGTTGGGCACCGGCGGCCCGGTGCGGGCGCCGCGGCCGCCGCGGGCGGGCCGGGCCCGGCGGGCGGTGCTGCCCGGACGGGAGGCCGATCCCACCCGGCGGGTCCTGGCGTCGGTGCAGGCCCGGCTGGAGCGGCAGGGGCTGTTGGTCAAGGGCCGGCAGGGCGGTGGCATCTCCCCGGAGGAGTACCGGGTGCTGAGGTCGATGGAGGAGGCCGGGCGGGTGCGCCGCGGTTACTTCGTGGCGGGGCTGGGCGGGGCGCAGTTCGCGCTGCCGGGCGCGGTGGACCGGTTGCGGGCGCTGGCCGGGGCGAACCGGGGCGGTGCGGTGGCGCCGGTGGTGCTGGCCGCCGACGATCCGGCCAACCCGTTCGGCCGCGACCTGCCCTGGCCGGAGGCGGGCGAGGGCGGCCGTCCGGCCCGGACGGCGGGCGCGGTGGTGGTGATCGACGACGGGCGGCCCACCCTGTACACGGGCCGGGGCGGGCGCTCCGCGCTCACCCTGGGCGCCGCCCCGCACGATCTGGCCAGGGCCGCGGCGGCCCTGGCCGAGGTGGTGCGCACCGGGGCGCTGGGCACGGTGACGGTGGAGCGGGTGGACGGGGTGGAGGTCTTCGGGACTCCGTTGGACGCCGCACTGGTGTCCGCCGGGTTCCACCCCACCCCCAGGGGGCTGCGGCTGCGTCCGTGAAAATCCCTGGTGGCGGGGGTCGGGTCCGGGCATGATGGCGGGCGTTCGGAGAGGGGACGTGTGGTGGAGATCAGGCCGATGGGGCCCGCGGACGAGGCGGGCGCGGTGGCGGCGTCGCTGGCCGCCGACACACTGTTCGCGCAGGCCGGGGTGGTGTTGCCGCCGGATGATCCGCGCGAGGTGTTCGACCACGCCGAGCGGGTCCTGGTCGCGGTGGCGGACGGCGCGGTGCTGGGGCTGGCCGCCACGCTGGCGCTGGACGGGGGCGTGCACCTGGAGCAGCTCGCCGTGCACCCCGACCACGGTCGGCGCGGGGTCGGGTCGGCTCTGCTGGAGGCGGTGTGCGCCGGGGCGGCCGCCGCCGGATCGCCCCGGGTGACCCTGACGACCTTCCGCGACCTGCCGTGGAACGGCCCCTGGTACACGGCCCGCGGGTTCGCGGTGCTGCCGCCGGACGAGTGGGGCGCGGGCCTGCGGGCGCTGTGGGAGCAGGAGGAGCCGATCCGGGTGCGGCCGCGGGTGGCCATGGTCCGCCCGGTGGGGTGACCCCGTCCGGGGCGGACGAGGGGGAGAACCGGAACGGCGTTCGTGCGATCACAGCAGGAGACCGATTCCCCGCGCCCTCTCGTGAAAAGCACTCCATGCCCCCTACCGAACGGATCGTCGCCTCCCGCTACCGGCTGACCGGGAAGCTGGGCAGCGGCGGCATGGGCACGGTCTGGCAGGCGTTCGACCCCCGTCTGGAGCGCGAGGTGGCGATCAAGGAGGTGCACCTGCCCACCGGTCTGTCGGACGAGGAGCAGCGCACCGCCAAGGCGCGGATGATGCGTGAGGCCCGCACGGCGGCCCGGATCGGCCATCCGTCGGTGGTGACCGTGCACGACGTGTTGGAGGAGGACGGCACGCCCTACATCGTGATGGCCCTGCTGGACGGGTCGTCGCTGGAGGAGGTGCTGGAGGAGGCGGGACCGCTGCCCCCGGCGCGGGTGGCCCGGATCGCGCGGGCCGTGCTGGAGGCCCCCGCGCCGCGCCCGTCAGCGCCCGGGGACCCGGTGCCGACCGCACCGGTCCCACCGCCCCCGGTCGCCCCGGACCCGGCGGCCCGGACCAGGCGGCCCGGAATCCGACGGCGCAGAGCCCGATGCCCCGGAACCCCGCGGTGCGGCAGCCGACACAGCCCCCCCGGGCCCCGCGCGCCGCAGCCGGGAACGCCCCGGCCGCACCGTGCGGCGGTCGGCCCCGTGCCGTCCGCGCACCCGGGGGCCGCTCACCCGGGCCCGTACCCCGCCGCCCCACGCGCGGCCGGGTACGCCCCGAGCGCCCCGATGCACGCGGTGCCGGTCCGCTCCGTCCCGCGCCCGGCCGCCCGCTCCTCCCGTGCCGGCCTGTGGTGGGGGATGGGCGGCGGCTGCCTGCTGCTGGTGATCGGCCTGGTGACCGTGTTCGTGATCGTGCCCGGGGCGATGCGGGCCGCGGGCGGAGAGGGGCCCGGACCGCTCCCCACCGTCGGGCCCACGGCCGAACCGTCGCGGGGGCCGGGCCCCGACTACACGCTCTTCGAGAACGAGTACGTATCCCTGTACCGTCCCGCCGACTGGGAACCGCTGGACCCCGCCACCGCCGGACAGGGCGGCGTCCTCGACGTCCTCGCCCATCACCGGTTCGACTCGCCCGACGCGGCCCGCCATATCATCGTCACGGTCTTCTCCCTGGACGAGGAGTCCGGGGCCCAGGCCACTTCGGAGGCGCAGCTCGGCTGGGAAGAGGCGCTCCGGAGCAGCGACTCGCTGCGGGACTGGGAGCGGCTGGGTCTGGAGGAGCTCACCGGGCTGCCGACCGGGCAGCGGGGCAGTGACCTGGAGGCGACCTTCGTCACGGAGGGCTCGGGCTGGGACGAGCCCCACCGCTGGATGGTGTGGCGGTATGTCGTGGTGGACGACGCCACGGGCTACTACCTCCAGTTCAACGGGCGGGCCGGTGACCGGGAGGAGTACCGGCCGGTGGTCGACGAGGTGTTCGCCTCCTTCGCCGTCACCGGTACCTGACCGGTCGGCCCGGCCCCTTCCCCGCGCCGTGGGGGAGGGACCGGGCCGACCGGCCGGGCCGCTCAGACCGTGGAGGAGAACACCTCGTCGCGGGCGTGCTCCAGGGCGTGCAGCAGGGCGCCGCGGACGACGGGGCCGCCCTCGACGGCGCCCAGGGCGATCTCGGTGGCGTTGGGGGCGATGCGGGCGGTCGCCTCCTGGACCCGCTCGGCGAGCTTGGCCCCGCCGGCCTGGGCGACGTCGCCGCCCAGCACGACCAGGCCGGGGTCGATGACGACGCTGACGGCGGCCACACCGCGGGCGAGGCGCTCGGCGAAGGCGTCCAGGAACGCGTCGCCCTCGGGGGTGCCCGAGGCGGCGGCGCTGCGCACCACCTCGACGACGTCGCCGCCCTCGACACCGTGCTCGGCGGCCAGTTCGACGACCTGGCGGGCCCGGACCAGGGCCTGGAAGCCGTGCGGCAGCTCCCGGTCCGCACCGTGGCGCAGGGACTCGTAGTCGCCGGACAGACCCAGGTCGCCGGGCATGGGGGCGCCGGGCACGGGCAGGTAGCCGATCTCGCCCGCGCCGCCGGAGCGACCCCGGTGGATGCGGCCGTCGATCATGGTGGACATGCCGACGCCGCCCGCGGCGCTGAGCCAGATGAGCACGAACTCCGGGACCCCGGCGGCGGCGCCCTCGGCGTGCTCGGCCAGGGCCGCCAGGTTCACGTCGTTCTCGATCATCACCGACCGCTTCAGGTCGGTGCGCAGCGCCTCCAGGATGCCCTCGTGCCAGGAGATGAGGTCGAAGGAGAAGCGGATGTCGCCGGTCCGCGGGTCGACCACGCCGGGGGTGCCGATGACGCAGGCGCGGAGCCTGTCCAGCGGCACCTCCGCCGTTTCGACCAGGCGCATCACGGCCGTGTGGACCAGTGCGACGGGGTCGTCGGAGGTGCTGGGGTCGACGGTGACGTCGCCGACGATCCGGCCGGTGATGTCGGCGATCGTGGCGGTCACCCGGCGGGCGCTGACGTCCAGGGCCGCGACGTAGGCGCTCTCGGGGACGACCGCGTAGAGGGCGGCGTTGGGACCCCGCCCGCCGGCCTGGCTTCCCACGACGCGTACCAGGTCGCGCTCCTCCAGCCGGGCGAGGAGTTGGGACGCGGTTACCTTGGAAAGGCCGGTCCTCGTGCCCAGCTGCGTGCGCGTCAACGGACCGGCGGACAGCAGCAGTTCCAGCGCCGCACGGTCGTTGAGCTGGCGTAGCAGCCGGGGAGTCCCCGGACGTTGAGACATAACCGTGACACCTCACCCTGTTTTTATTAGGAAAGTTTCCTGTTAATTTAGCTCACAACCTCACAGGAGGTCACGTCCTGGCAGGTCCGAGTTCATTCCCGGACCCTCCGGTACCCGCGCCGGCGGGGCGGCAACGTGCTATCCCAGCACACCCCCACAGAGACGTCGAACCGGGGGATGACGTTCCATCATCCCAGGCCGGTTCGAGCACAGGCGTCGAACCCCGGCGCGTCGTGCGAAGGGAGATAGGTTCAACATGAGGTTCCCCAAGATCGCCGCGGCTACGTCCGTGGTCCTCCTCGCCGCCGCTTGCGGCGGTGGCGCTTCCGACTCCGATGGCGGCGGTGACGCCGACAGCCTGACCGTGTGGGTCATGGGCACCTCGCAGCCGCCCCTCGTCGAATACTTCGAGGGCGCCGAGGCCCGGTTCCAGGAGAGCAACCCGGACGTCGACGTCAACGTCGAGTTCATCCCCTGGCCGGACGCCCAGGAGTCGATCACCAACGCCCTCGCGGGCGGCGACGCCCCCGACGTCATCGAGATCGGCAACGACCAGGTGGCCGGCTGGGCCTCCCAGGGCGCCCTGCTCGACATCACCGAACAGGTCGGCGGCTGGGACGCCGCCGCGGAGATCGACCAGAACGCCCTGGAGTACGGCACCTACGACGGTGTCCAGTACGGCGTTCCGTGGTTCTCCGGCGTCCGCACCCTGTACTACCGCGCCGACTGGCTCCAGGAGCTCGGCCACGAGCCCCCCACCACCTGGGACGAGCTGCTGACCGTCGCCGAGGACATCGAGGCGGAGTACGAGGTCCCCGGCTTCGCCGCGCCGACCGACTTCACCAACGGCATCGCCTCCTTCATCTGGAGCAACGGCGGCGAGATCGCCACCCAGAACGCCGACGGCGAGTGGGAGGGCCGGCTGACCGACCCCGCCACCGTCGAGGCCATCGAGTTCTACGCCGACCTGACCAACGACGGCGTCTCCCCGCAGGGCTACGTGGGCGAGAACGAGCTCGTGCCCCTCGCCGACATGGCCAACAGCCAGGTCGGCATGTACATCGACGGCGGCTGGGCGCTGACCGCCATGGAGGAGCAGGCCGAGGACCCGGCCGTCCTGGAGAACATCGTCGCCGCCCCGATCCCGGGCGCCGACGGCATCGCCCCGGCCTTCGCCGGCGGTTCCGCGCTCTCCGTCTTCTCCACCACCCAGTCCCCGGAGCTCGCCTTCGAGCTGCTGACCGTCCTGGGCGACCAGGAGGGGGGCAAGGGCTACGCCGACGCCGCCGGCTTCTTCCCGGCGTACCCGGACATGCTGGCCGACGACGAGTACCAGAAGGACCCGGCACGCGTCGCCGCCGCCACCCAGATGCAGCACACGCAGTTCTTCCCGAGCACCCCGCGCTGGACCGCGGCCGACCAGGACAGCAAGATCCTGCCGGGCGCCGTCCTGGAGATCGTCAACGGCGGTGACCCCGAAGAGGTCCTGGCAGCCGCGAACGAGCAGCTGACCACCATCCTCAACGAGCCGGTCGAGTAGCCAGCTCCTCCTCACAGCGCAGAGCCGCACGCGGGCGGGACCCCTGGGTCCCGCCCGCCACCCGGCGCAACCACGCCTCGATTGAGAAGACCATGGCACACACCGTCGAACGAGCGGCCGACCGAGGGAAAGAGGGCACCGTCCGGGTGACCGCCGATTCCGCGCCCAAGCGCCGCCGCAAGCTTCCCACCCCGTACCTGCTCATCGCCCCGGCACTGATCCTGCTCGCGGTCGTGCTGCTCTGGCCGATCGTGCAGATGGTGTGGTACTCGCTCACCAGCTTCACCACGCGCAACCTCCTGCCCAACCAGCCCGGGCCGGAGTGGAACGGCTTCGCGCACTACCAGCGGCTGCTGACCGACCCCGAGTTCTGGACGATCCTGCGCAACACCGTGGTCGTCTGCGTGCTGATGGTCGGCATCACGATGGTGCTGGGGACCCTGATCGGCATCCTGCTGCACAAGCTGCCCAAGTGGTTCTCCACCATCGTGTCCATCGGCATGATGCTCGCCTGGGCGACCCCGGCGCTGAGCGCCTCCCTGGTCTTCCGCTGGCTGTTCCTGCCCGAGCGGGGCCTGGTCAACGTGATGCTGGACCGGCTCCCCGACTGGCTGGTCGGCGGCGGGTGGCTGGAGTACAACTGGTTCCTCCAGCCGGGGTCGCTGTTCACGATCCTCATCACCGTCATCGTCTGGCAGTCGTTCCCGTTCGTGGCCGTCTCCGTCCTCGCCGGGCTCAAGAGCATCCCGGGCGAGCTCTACGAGGCCGCGAAGATGGACGGCGCCTCCGCGTGGAAGTCCTTCTGGAACGTCACGTTCCCGATGCTGCGCCCGCTGTTCGCCCTGCTCCTGGTTCTACAGATCATCTGGGACCTGCGGGTGTTCACCCAGCTGTACATCCTGGCGAACAGCTTCCAGAACAAGGACGTCTACCTGCTCTCGTACTACATCTACCAGCAGGGCTTCAGCGCGAGCCCGGCCAACTACGGCATGGGCTCGGCGATCGCGGTCGTGATGACCGTCATGATCCTCGCCGTCACCGCGTACTACCTGCGCATCATGATCCGCCAGGGGGAGACCCGATGAGCGCGACCAGCACCACCGCCCCGACCCGCGGGGGCTACCGCCGCAGCCCGCTGCGCCGGCTGCGCTCCCTCCCGCTGTACCTGGCCGGCATCGCCGTCCTGCTGTTCTCCGTCTTCCCCGTCTACTGGATGGTCGCCACGGCCTTCAAGCCGGTCGGGGAGATCTTCACCCGGGACCAGACGTTCTTCCCGCAGGCCCCGACCCTGGAGCACTTCGACCGGGTCCTCAACGGGCAGCTCATCCCGGGCGTCAACTTCTGGCAGTTCCTGGGCAACAGCCTCGTCGTCACCCTCGGGGCCGTCGGGATGGGCGCGTTCCTGTCGCTGCTGGCCGCGATGGCGGTGGCCCGGTTCCGCTTCAAGCTGCGGACCGCGTTCATCATCCTGCTGCTCGTCATCCAGATGGTGCCGATGGAAGCGATGATCATCTCGATCTTCATCAACTTCCGCCAGCTGTCGGACGCCACCGGCGCCCAGCTGCTCGGCAACCTGTCCGGCCTGCTCATCGTGTACACGGCGGTGTCGCTGCCGATCACGATCCTGATGCTGCGCGGCTTCGTCGTCGCGGTGCCCAAGGAACTGGAGGAGGCCGCGGCGATCGACGGCGCGAGCGGGTGGACGATCTTCTGGCGCATCCTCATGCCGCTGGTGGCGCCCGGCCTGGTCGCGGCGAGCATCTTCGCGTTCATCACCGCGTGGAACGAGTTCATCGTCGCGCTCACGTTCCTGGGCCGCAGCACGGACGGCTACACGCTGCCGCTCACCCTGTCCTACTACTTCGGCCGCTTCGGCACCGAGTGGGGCCCCATCATGGCGGCCTCCACCCTGCTGACCATCCCGGTGATGATCTTCTTCCTGTTCGTCCAGCGGCGGATGGTCTCCGGCCTCACCATGGGCGCGGTCAAGGGCTGACCGCCCGCACCTCCCACGAGGCGGGTCCACGAGGGCGCCGTGGACCCGCCTCGGGCGCGCCCGCGCCACACCACCACACCCCCCTTCATGTCCTTCGTCTGCCCTCATCCCTGGGCACCCGTGCTCACCGAACGGAGTCCGTCATGTCGCTCGATCCGACCCTGGCGCGCTTGGCCAACGCCACCCTGCTGGTGCCCTTCGAGTCCCACCACGCCCCGCGCTGGGTCCTGGAGGGCCTGGCGGACGGTATCTCCGGCGTCTGCCTCTTCCACAACAACCTCGACACCCCCGAGCAGATCACGGCACTGAACGCGGAGCTGGCGCAGGCCGCGGACACCCCGCTGCTCACCCTGGACGAGGAGGGCGGCGACGTCACCCGCATCGGACAGGAGCACGGCAGCGACTACCCGGGCAACGCCGCCCTGGGCGCCGTGGACGACCCGGAGCTGACCCGGGCCACCCTGCGGTCGCTGGGCGGCCGGCTCGCCCAGCTGGGCTTCAACATGGACCTGGCGCCGTCGGTGGACGTGAACGTCGCCGACGACAACCCGGTCATCGGCACACGCTCCTTCGGCTCCGACGCCGCACTGGTGGCCCGGCACGGGGCCGCGGCCGTGCGGGGGCTCCAGGAGGCCGGGGTCGCCGCCTGCGCCAAGCACTTCCCCGGGCACGGCGCCACCTCCCAGGACTCCCATCACACGCTGCCGCAGGTGGAGGCGGGTCCGGAGGTGCTGTACCGGCGCGAGCTGGTGCCGTTCCGGGCCGCGGTCGACGCCGGGGTGCGGGCCGTCCTGACCGCGCACATCGAGATGTCCGGGCTGGGTGTGACGGGTCCGGCCACGCTGGCCCCCAAGGTGCTCAACGACCTGCTCCGCGGCGAGCTGGGCTTCGACGGCGTCATCGTCAGCGACGCCATGGACATGCACGGCGTCAGCGGGGAGATCGGCATCCCCGAGGCGAGTGTGCTGGCCGTGGCCGCCGGCTGCGACCTGCTGTGCCTGGGCCGGTTCGTCTACGCCGACCAGGTGACGGCGATCCGCGCCGCGCTCGTGGCGGCGGTGCGCGACGGGCGGCTGCCGGGCGAGCGCCTGGAGGAGGCCGCCGACCGCAACCTGCGCCTGCGCTCGTGGATCCGCGACGCCGCCGCGCGCCGCACCGCGGCCGCCGAGTCGGCGGAGGTGGGCCTGTCCGGTGCCCGCCGGGCGCTCCGGGTGGCGGGCGAGCTGCCCGCGCTGGAGTCCCCGTACGTGGTCGAGGTCGACGCGCCCGCCGGCATGGCCGTGGGCGACGTGCACTGGGGCCTGTCCTCGTGGTTCCCGGACACCGAGCGGGTCTCCCCCGACGCCGCCCACGCCGATCGGCTCATCGCCGCCGCGCAGGGCCGCGACCTGGTCGTGGTGGTCCGCGACGCGCACCGCTACCCCGAGGCCCGGGAGCTCGTCGAACGCCTCTTGGGAGCCTTCCCGAACGCCGTGGTGGTCGAGATGGGCCTGCCCGTCTGGCGGCCGTCCCGCGGCGCCCACGTGAGCACCTACGGCGCCGCCCACGTCAACGGCCGCAGCGCCGCCGAGCTGCTCGGCGGCGTCTCCCCGGCCGTCCACCACGCCTGACGAGGGGCGCGGCGGGCGGGCCCGCCGGCCGCCGGCCGTCCGTCGAGGGTGGCGGGCGGCCGCGGCACAGGGCCGAAGCGGGCACTGCGGCCCGGGCCGGGACCATGACCGGCCCGGGTCGCTTCGTTGCCGTACGTGCCCGCTCGGGCACCCCGGGGCACACCTTCCGAGCGGATCGTCACCGATGTCCCCGCAAGCCGGTAGGAGAAGTACCCTTGATCACGCAGCATCCCGGCCCGTCGGCACACTCGCGGACGCCCGGTGCCCCATTCGCCCTTCTAACCACGGCATAATCACAGCATGCGCCTTTCAGCCCGGGTCGATTACGCGCTGCGCGCCGCAGCGGAACTCGCCGTCGCCAGCGAAGGACCGGTGACGGCCGAGCAGCTCGCGCGAGCGCAGGCCATCCCCGGAAAATTCCTTGAGAACATCCTCACCCAGCTACGCCGGGCCGGACTGGTGCGCAGCCAGCGCGGCCCGGTGGGCGGCTACTGGCTGGCCCGTCCGGCGGCCGAGATCTCGCTCGCCGACATCATCCGCGCGGTCGACGGTCCCCTGGCCAACGTGCGCGGGGAGCGCCCCGAGCACGTCGACTACGACGGTGCGGCCCGCAGCCTCCAGCAGGTGTGGATCGCCCTGCGCGCCAGCGAGCGCGCCATCCTGGAGGGGGTCAACCTCCAGCACCTGGCCACCAACGAACTGCCGGAGCAGGTCCGCACCCTCGCGGAGGATCCGGAGGCCTGGGTCAACCATACCCACCGGTAGCCACCGGGCGATCACTTATAGTGAATCCATGCATGTACGAGAGGAGCCGACCGTTGGTCGGCTCCTCTCGTGAATCCGGTGTCCCCCTACAGGAGGACGATGTGTTGTCCGTGGACCGGACGTCGGGGCGGGGTCGTCAGACCCCCACCATGTCGGGAACCTGGGGAACGCGATCCGGAACCGGTCCGATGCCGAGGTCCTGCGCGGGGACGGGGTCGGTCGTGACCGCGTCCTCCAGCAGTGCCGCCTCCTGCAGCTCGACCAGCGCGAGCTGGTCGGACACCTCTCTCAGCACCTGCGAGAGCGGGACCCCCAGGGCCCCGCAGATCGACGAGAGCAGTTCGGAAGATGCTTCCTTCTGCCCGCGCTCGACCTCCGACAGGTAGCCGAGGGAAACGCGTGCATCGGCCGACACCTCACGGAGGGTGCGGCCCTGGCGCTGCCGCAGCCGCCTGAGCACGTCACCAAGTAGGTGACGAAGCAGGACCATCATTCGCGCTCCCTCCCACCGGTAGCGACCTTCATATACAACACCGTACCTGCCCCACGCCCGATTCGGGCACCTCTTGTCGGCCTGTTCGCTGGAGGGGGAACCGCCTCTTGACAGGGTTTTGTTCCCCGCAGGAGGCGAAGGAACCGGACCGGAGGGTCAGGGCCGGGTGTTCCCCGCCACGTAGCCGCGGACGGCGGAGTCCAGGAGCTCCAGTGCACCTTCGACCGTTCGGTATCGGATACCCGAACGATCACCGGTGAAACGAAAAAGCCGGGTCCGTGCATTCCCACCCGGTCCGGCCAGGCCCGCGTACACGGTCCCGACGGGACTGCCGTCCTGGGGCTCGGGTCCGGCCACACCGGTCACCGCCAGCCCGAAGTCGGCGCCCAGCAGGCGCCGGACCCCCAGGGCCATGGCCTCGGCGACACCGGGGTGGACGGCGCCCTCGGCGGCCAGCAGGTCCTCGGGGACGCCCAGCAGGGACGCCTTGGTGTCGGTGGCGTAGGTGACCACCCCGCCCCGGTAGGTGGCCGAGGCCCCGGGGACGGCGGTCAGGTGGGCGCCGATCAGCCCGCCGGTGAGCGACTCGGCCGTGGCACAGGTCAGCCCGCGCTCCAGCAGGGCGCGGTGGACCCGGGCGGCCGGTGCCCCGGCGGCGGGCGCGGTCACCCCGTGCTCTCGCTCTTTCCGGCGCGGACCGCCCGGACGGCGTCCAGGACATAGGTGCCGCCGGTCCACAGGGTGATCGCCAGGGCGGCGGCCATGACCGTGTGGGCGACCCAGGTGAACACGTCGCTGAAGGGCAGGATCGACAGCGGGAACAGGTAGATGCTGATGGCGACGATCTGTAGGACCGTCTTGAGCTTGCCGCCCTTGCTCGCCGGCATGACGACGTAGCGCAGCACGGCGAAGCGCAGCAGGGTGATGCCCCACTCGCGGACCAGGATCGCGATGGTCACCCACCACCACAGGTCGCCCTGGATCGACAGCACCACCAGGGCGGCCCCGGTGAGGGCCTTGTCCGCGATGGGGTCGACGATCTTGCCGAAGTCGGTGACCAGTCCGCGGCGGCGGGCCAGTTCACCGTCGATGCGGTCGGTGACGGCCGCGAGCACGAAGACGGCGAAGGCGGCCAGACGCCACCAGGTGCCGTCCAGGAACATGAGCCACACGAAGACCGGGACCATGACCAGTCGGCTCATGGTGAGGATGTTCGCGATGTTCCACAGCGGAACGTGGGGGGCGGGCGTCGCCGCGTCGTGGGTGCTCATCTGTCTCCGGCTTCCCCGGCTTCCTCGTCCTGCTCGGCGACCAGGTCCGCGCCGACGGCCTGGACAACGGTGGCCCGGACCAGATCGCCCACGGCCGGTCCCTCACCGTAGAGGATGGTGCTTCCGTCCACTTCGGGGGCCTGGTGTTCGGAGCGGCCCTCGTAGACCCCGTCCTCCAGGACGGTCTCGACCAGGACGGTGACCTCTTCGCCCAGGCGCTCCTCGGCGCGCTGGGCCATCAGCTCCTCGGAGAGGCGGTTGAGGCGGTCCACGCGCTCGGCGACGACCTCCTCGGGCACCTTGTCCCGGTGGTCCTTGGCCTCGGTGCCGTCCTCGTCGGAGTAGCCGAAGACGCCGATGGCGTCCAGGCGGGCCGACTCCAGGAAGGCGACCAGGTCCTCGAACTCGTCCTCGGTCTCCCCGGGGAACCCGACGATGAAGTTGGAGCGGGCGCCCGCCTCGGGCACCCGGGAGCGCACGGTGTCCAGCAGCTCCAGGAAGCGCTCGCGGTCGCCGAAGCGGCGCATGCGGCGCAGCAGGGTGCCGCTGGCGTGCTGGAACGACAGGTCGAAGTAGGGCACCACGCCGGGGGTGCCGGTGAGCACGTCCACCAGCCCGGGGCGGACCTCGGCGGGCTGGAGGTAGCTGACCCGGACCCGGTCCAGGCCCTCGACCCCGGCCAGGCGCGGCAGCAGCTTCTCCAGCGCGCGGACGTCGCCCAGGTCCTTGCCGTAGGAGGTGGAGTTCTCGCTGACCAGGAACACCTCGCGCACGCCCTCGGAGGCCAGCCACTCGGCCTCGCGCACGATCTCGTCCGGGTGTCGGGAGATGTAGGCGCCGCGGAAGGTCGGGATGGCGCAGAAGGTGCAGCGGCGGTCGCAGCCGGAGGCGATCTTGAGGTTGGCCACCGGGCCGCCGGTCAGGCGGCGGCGGGGGATCGCGGAGCGGTAGGGCAGCTCGGTCCCGTCGGCACCGGCGGCGTCGGCGAACCCGCCGTGGCCGGGGATGTGGACGTCGGAGGAGCCGCGCTCGGCCGGGCTGATCGGCAGCAGGGTGCGCCGGTCGCGCGGGCTGTGCGGGACCAGGGCGCGGCCTTCGAGCACGTCGTCGAGGCGGTCGGTGATGGCCGCGTAGTCGTCGAACCCGATGACCTGCGCCTCGGGGAGCGCTTCGGCGAGCTCGGAGCCGTAGCGCTCGGCCATGCAACCGGCGGCGACGACCCGGCCGCCGTTCTCGGCGGCCTCCAGCAGGGTCTCGATGGAGTCCTGTTTGGCGGCGTCGATGAATCCGCAGGTGTTGACGAGGGTGACGTCGGCCTCGGTGCCGCCGTCGACCAGCTCCCAGCCGCCCGCGGACAGGCGTCCGGCCAGCTCTTCGGAGTCGACCTCGTTACGCGCACACCCCAGGGTGACCAGCGAGACAGTACGGCGCGGTGACATGGCTTCCAAGCGTGTGGGAGAGCATTTCGGGTGATCGCGGAGGCCGTGCCGGGTGTTCCCGGCGCCCCGCGGCACGGTGCGACGGACATCGCCCGCGACCCTCCACATTACCCGTTCCGGTCCACCCGCCCGAACCCCGGCCGGGATCATCCCTGGCCGGGGCGGGTGCGGGAGCGGGTACGGATCAGCCGTCGAAGCCGTCGGCCCCGACGACCACCTCCTTGACCTCTCCGCTGCGTCCGGCGGACCCGAGGTCCTCGCCGTCGACGGCGACCTCGACACCCCCCGCGTTGCCCAGCCAGAGGGTCAGGGTGTCGTCCGTCACGTAGTCCCGGGTCTCCCCGGAGGTGAGGAACCCGGTGAACAGGTTCTCGCCCCCGGCGTCGGTGACCTCGACCCAGGTGCGCGCGGACGCGGTGAGTTCGACGGTCGTCCCGTCGGCCTTCCTCTCGGTCTTCCCGGCCTTCTCGGCCCGGGCGGGGTCGTCCCCGCCCTGCTGCCCGCCGTCCTCCTCCGCCGCGCCCGGGGCCTCGGGCAGGACGGCGGAGTCGACGGTGCCGGTCCCGGCCCCCTCGAAGGCGGTGCGCAACGACTCGCCGTCCCAGTCCTGCCAGGTCCGCACACCGATGACGATGCTCAGGACGACCAGGAGGGCGACCAGCGCCCAGGGCCAGTGCCTGCGGACGGCCTCGGCCCGGCGACCACCGGCGCGGGTGACCGGCGGACGGGGTGCGGGACGGT
>NZ_JASFDV010000060.1 GCF_030766825.1 Nocardiopsis sp. CC223A | reverse complement strand
GCCGTGGCCGGTTGCGGTCACGCAACGAGCCGCAGATGTTCGGGGACGCGGTGAAGACCTGGCTGATCGAACACGGATGGCAGGAACAGGTCGCCATCGGCGGGGTTTTCGGGCGCTGGTCGGAGATCGTCGGCGAGTTCAACGCCCGCAGGCTGCGGCCGGAGAGCTATTCGGAGGGCGAATTGGTCCTGGTGGCCGATTCGCCGACGATGGTGGCGCACGCGCGTTCGATGGTGCGGGATCTGATGCGTCGGCTCAATGAGGAACTGGGCGACGGAACCGTCGTCTCCATCAAGATCAAGGGCCCCGGTACCCGCCGGCGTTGAGTCCCCCGGCGGTCCGCGCGACGGGGCCGGTCGTCCACAGGCTGTGGATAGCCGCAGGTGGGGATGGTTGCGCTGGGACGCACGGGGTAGGTGCTCGGTGGTGTCCACCGGTGTGACGGGGCGGGCGGGGGAGAATCGGAACCGAACCCTCCCCCAACGCATCTGAAGCGCCCCCGGAACTCCGAGGAGCCCCTCCCGTGTGTGGGGAGTCGTCTCCCTCCCCGAGCGTTCGTTGTGATGCGGCACAGGGCCGCCAATGCCACTTTGTCGTACCGCGCGGGGTATCATGGAGGTGGTTCTTCAGACGCCTGTAGCCGGTATCACGCCCCCAAGAGAGGGTGGGCGGACGAACCGTGCGGCGAACGGTGATCCCCCAGGTGTCGCGGCATCCCGACCCCTGTGATCTCCATGCCGTCGGTCCGTCGTCATCCGCTCGGCCGCGGTCGACAGGCGTCCCCAGCAGGAGGGTGTACCCACTTGGCCTACGACGCTCGATCAATCACGGTTCTGGAGGGGCTTGAAGCGGTTCGCAAGCGCCCCGGAATGTACATCGGTTCCACCGGGGAGCGCGGCCTTCACCACCTCGTCTACGAGGTGGTCGACAACTCCGTCGATGAGGCGATGGCGGGCCACGCCGACGCGATCGAGGTGACCCTGCTGGCCGACGGCGGCGTGCGGGTGGCCGACAACGGCCGCGGCATCCCCGTCGACCTCCACCCGGTGGAGAAGCGTCCGGCGGTCGAGGTCGTCCTGACCACGCTGCACGCGGGCGGCAAGTTCGACGGCAAGTCCTACGCGGTCTCCGGCGGTCTGCACGGTGTCGGCGTCTCCGTCGTCAACGCGCTGTCCACCGCACTGGACGTCGAGATCCGCCGTGAGGGCCACGTCTGGCGCCAGCACTACGAGATGACCGCCCCCACGGGCGAGCTCGTCAAGGGCGAGGCCACCGACGAGACCGGCACCCAGATCACCTTCTGGGCCGACGGCTCGATCTTCGAGACCACCACGTTCTCGTACGAGACCCTGTCCCGTCGCCTCCAGGAGACGGCGTTCCTCAACAAGGGGCTCGCCATCACCATCCGCGACGAGCGGCCCGACCACACCGACGGCGGGCCGACGGTCAACACGTTCCACTACGAGAACGGCCTGTCCGACTTCGTCAGCTACATCAACGCCAAGAAGGAGCCGGCGCACGCGTCGATCATCTCCTTCGAGGAAGAGGGCGAGGGGATGTCGGCGGAGATCGCCATGCAGTGGAACCACTCCTACACCTCGTCGGTGCACACCTTCGCGAACGTGATCAACACGACCGAGGGCGGCACCCACGAGGAGGGCTTCCGCTCGGCGCTCACCACCATCGTCAACCGGTACGCCCGCGACCAGAAGCTGCTGCGGGAGAAGGAGGACAACCTCACCGGCGACGACATCCGCGAGGGCCTCACCGCCATCATCTCGGTCAAGCTCGCCGAACCGCAGTTCGAGGGCCAGACCAAGACCAAGCTCGGCAACACCGAGGCCAAGTCCTTCGTCCAGAAGGTCACCAACGAGCACCTGCGCGACTGGTTCGAGCGCAACCCCGGCGAGGCCAAGGACATCGTGTCCAAGGCCAGCCAGGCGGCCCGCGCCCGCATCGCCGCCCGCCAGGCCCGCGACCTCACCCGCCGCAAGACCCTCCTGGAATCCACCTCCCTCCCCGGCAAGCTGTCCGACTGCCAGTCGACCAACCCGGAGGAGTGCGAGGTCTACATCGTGGAGGGCGACTCCGCGGGCGGCTCCGCCAAGGGCGGCCGCAACCCGAACAACCAGGCCATCCTGCCCATCCGCGGCAAGATCCTGAACGTCGAGAAGTCCCGCATCGACCGCATCCTCAAGAACAACGAGGTCCAGGCGATCATCACCGCCCTGGGCACCGGCATCCACGAGGAGTTCGATGTCGAGAAGCTGCGGTACCACAAGATCATCCTGATGGCCGACGCCGACGTCGACGGCCAGCACATCCGGACCCTGCTGCTCACCCTGCTGTTCCGCTTCATGAAGCCGCTGGTGGAGCTGGGCCACGTCTACCTGGCCCAGCCGCCGCTGTACAAGATCAAGTGGGACCAGCGCGGCTCCGACGCGAGCTACGCCTTCTCCGACGCCGAGCGCGACCGCGTGATCGAGGCGGGCATCGCCGCCGGCAAGAGGGACCCGCGCCCGCGCGACATGGTCCAGCGCTTCAAGGGTCTGGGCGAGATGAACGCCAACGAGCTGTGGGACACCACCATGGACCCCGACCAGCGGATCCTCCTCCAGGTCAGCCTGGAGGACGCCGCCCAGGCCGACGAGATGTTCAGCGTGCTCATGGGCGAGGACGTCGAGTCCCGACGCGCCTTCATCCAGCGCAACGCCAAGGACGTCCGCTTCCTGGACATCTAGGGACCGGGCCCGGGGCCGTGTCCCGGGCAGTGAACCGAGCTCAACGAAGCTTCGTAGAAGGGATCGACATCCGTGACGGATGCGAACAACCCGGACGCCCCTGAGGGAGCGGAATCCTCCGTGGAGGAGCTGGAACGCGTCACCGACCGCATCGAGCCGGTCGACATCCAGGTCGAGATGCAGCGCAGCTACCTCGACTACGCGATGTCGGTCATCGTCGGCCGCGCCCTGCCCGACGTCCGCGACGGGCTCAAGCCCGTCCACCAGCGCGTGCTGTACGCGATGTACGACGGCGGCTACCGCCCCGACCGCGGGTTCTTCAAGTGCGCCCGCGTCGTCGGCGACGTGATGGGCAACTACCACCCCCACGGTGACAGCGCCATCTACGACACCCTGGTCCGGCTGGCCCAGTGGTGGTCCATGCGCATGCCGCTGGTCGACCCCAACGGCAACTTCGGCTCCCCGGGCAACGACCCGGCGGCCGCCATGCGGTACACCGAGTGCAAGCTCGCCCCGCTGGCCATGGAGATGCTCCGGGACATCGACAAGGAGACCGTCGACTTCCGGCCCAACTACGACGGCCGCTCCTCCGAGCCCGTCGTGCTGCCCGCCCGCTTCCCGAACCTGCTGGTCAACGGCTCCTCGGGCATCGCGGTCGGCATGGCCACCAACATCCCGCCGCACAACCTGCGCGAGGTCGCCGAGGGCGTCAACTGGTTCCTCGACAACCCCGAGGCCGCGGACGAGGACCTGCTCGACGCGCTCATCGCGCGGATCAAGGGCCCCGACTTCCCGACCCGCGGCCTCATCGTCGGCAAGCGCGGTATCGAGGAGGCGTACCGGACCGGGCGCGGCTCCATCACCATGCGTGCCGTGGTCGAGGTCGAGGAGGACCAGCGGGGCCGCCAGGCCCTGGTCGTCACCGAGCTGCCCTACCAGGTCAACCCGGACAACCTCGCGCTGAAGATCGCCGAGCTGGTCAAGGACGGCAAGGTCAACGGCATCGCCGACGTGCGCGACGAGAGCAGCGGCCGCACCGGCCGGCGCCTGGTCATCGTGCTCAAGCGCGACGCCGTCGCCAAGGTCGTGCTCAACAACCTGTACAAGCACACCCAGCTCCAGGAGACCTTCGGCGCCAACATGCTGGCGCTGGTCGACGGGGTGCCGCGCACCCTGCGCCTGGACCAGATGATCCGGCACTGGGTCAAGCACCAGGTCGAGGTCATCGTCCGGCGCACCCGGTACCTGCTCCGCAAGGCCGAGGAGCGCGCCCACATCCTGCGCGCGCTGCTCAAGGCCATGGACCGGATCGACGAGGTCATCGCCCTCATCCGCTCCAGCGCCTCCGCCGACGACGCCCGCACCGGCCTCATGGGCCTGCTGGACATCGACGACGTCCAGGCCCGCGCCATCCTGGACATGCAGCTGCGCAAGCTGGCCGCCCTGGAGCGCAACCAGCTCACGTCCGAGTACGACGAGCTCATGGCGCAGATCGCCGACTACAACGACATCCTGGAGTCGGACGTCCGCCAGCGGAGCATCATCCGCGAGGAACTGGGCGAGATCGTCGACAAGTACGGCGACGAGCGGCGCACGCACATCATCCCGTTCGAGGGTGACATGCGCATGGAGGACTTCATCGCGGAGGAGGACGTGGTCGTCACGATCACCCGCGGTGGATACGCCAAGCGCACGCGCATCGACAACTACCGGGCGCAGAAGCGCGGCGGCAAGGGCGTGCGCGGGGCCCAACTCAAGCAGGACGACATCGTCCAGCACTTCTTCGTCACCACCACCCACCACTGGATCCTGTGCTTCACGAACCAGGGCCGGGTGTACCGGACGAAGGCCTACGAGCTGCCCGAGGCCGCCCGCGACGCGCGCGGTCAGCACGTCGCCAACCTGCTGCCGTTCCAGCCGGGCGAGGAGATCGCCCAGATCATGGCGCTGCGCGACTACGAGGCCGCGCCGTACATGGTCCTGGCCACCCGCGAGGGCCTGGTCAAGAAGTCCCGCCTGGAGGACTTCGACTCGGCGCGCTCGGCCGGCATCATCGCGATCAACCTGCGCGAGGGCGACGAGCTGATCGCCGCCCGCCTGGTCTTCGGCGACGACGACCTGCTGCTGATCTCCAGCGACGCCCAGGCGATCCGCTTCCCCGCCTCCGACGAGTCGCTGCGCCCCATGGGCCGGGCGACCAGCGGTGTGATCGGCATGCGGTTCCTGGAGGGCGACTACCTGCTCAGCATGGACGTCATCCGGCCCGGCGACGGGTCCACCGACGTCCTGGTCGCCACCGAGAACGGCTACGCCAAGCGCACCCCCTCCGACCAGTACCCGGTGCAGAACCGGGGCGGCAAGGGCGTGCTGACCGCCAAGGTGGTCGAGGCCCGCGGCAAGCTGGTGGGCGCGCTCATGGTGGACCCGGAGATCGACGAGGTCTTCGCGATCACCTCCGCCGGCGGGGTCATCCGCACCGGCGCCGCCGAGGTCAAGCAGTCGGGCCGCACCACCATGGGCGTCCGGCTGATGAACCTCGACAAGGGCAACAAGATCGTCGCCATCGCCCGCAACGCCGAGGCCGGTGACGCCGAGGAGGAGCTTGAGGTCGCCGCAGGCGACACGGTCGACGAGACGGTCGCGTCCGAAGGTGAACCCGAGGCCTAGACTGCGCGTTAAGTCCCGATAGGACCCGTGGGGGTACGGACCACCCCCGCGGGTCCAGGTCGCTTCAACCACCCGCTCTCAAGGAAAGTCCAGCGGTAACGTTTCTATGTCTGACAACCAGCGGAACACCACCACGAACGACGCCGCTCCCGCAGGGGACGTGGAGACGACCGATACGGCCCCGGCGGGCGGCGGAGAGGCGGCCACCATGACGGAGACCCCGGACGGATCCGAGCCCCAGCAGGCGGCCGCGGGCAAGGCGACCCTCAGCAGCCGCAAGGCGCACCTGACCGTGTCCCGCGTGGAGCCGTGGTCGGTGATGAAGTTCAGCTTCGTCGTGTCGCTGGTGTGCTTCATCATCCTGTTCGTCGCGATCGCCGTGATCTACGCGACCCTGTCGATGCTGGGCGTGTTCGACGAGCTGACGAACATGATCAACGCCCTGCTGGAGGGCGACGGCGGCGGCGAGGACGAGCTGGGCCTCAACCCCGCGGCGTGGTTCTCCCCCGGCCGGGTGCTCGGCTACACGGGTGTGGTCGGCGCGCTGAACATCGTGCTCATCACCGCCCTGTCCACGGTGGGCGCCATGGTCTACAACCTGGTCGCCGACCTGGTGGGCGGCCTGGACATCACCCTCTCCGAGGCCGAGTAGCGGCCGTGCCCCGGTGGGCCCGGACCCTTCGGGGACCGGGCCCACCGGCGTTCCGGCGGGTGTTCGGAGCACTCTCCGCAACCGGTAAAATCGAAGGTGAAGAGGGGCGCGCGTGCCGCGCCCCGACTCCTGTCCGCCTTCGAGAACCGGTTCGCCCCGGCCGATCGGATGCGGTAGAGTTCCACACGGAACACGGGCGTATAGCTCAGTCGGTTAGAGCGCATCCCTGATAAGGATGAGGCCCCAGGTTCAAGTCCTGGTACGCCCACCAGCGAAAAGACCCGCCGGAACACCGGCGGGTCTTTTGCGTACTGCTAAAAGTACGGCTACCGGGGTCCGGTCGCCTTCTCCCGGGCCAGGGCCTCGGTGATCTCGGCCACGGCCGCCTTGGCCGTGCGACCGGCGCCGATGAGCGTGGCCGAGGCCGTGCCGGTCCAGTCGCCGTAGCCCAGCAGGTGCAGCCGCGGTTCGGCGAGTGAGCGGGTGCCCGCCACCGGGACCCGCCCCCGCGCGTCGGCCACCCCCAGCGGGGCCAGGTGGTCCAGGACGGGCCGGAAGCCCGTGCACCACACGATGGCGTCGCACGCCGATTCGGTGCCGTCCGCCCACACCGGGCCGGTGCGGGTGAGGCGGTCGAACATCGGCTCGGCCTTGAGCGCTCCCCGGTCGCGGGCCTGTCTGACCGATGGCACCATCACGATGTCCCCCAGGTCACCGACCCCCCGCGCCGCCCGGTCGCCGTTCTGCGCGGCCCGCTGCCGCCGGGTGGCGATGTCGAACAGGGCGCGGCCGTCCACATCGTCGGGGAGGAACCGGGGAGGACGCGCCGTGGCCCACGTGGTCTCGGCGACCCGGGAGAGTTCGGCGAGGATCTGTGCCGCCGAGTTGCCCCCGCCGACCACGACGACCCGCTGCCCGGCGAACCCGTCGGGTTCCCGGTAGCCGACGGTGTGCAGTTGCCCGCCCTGGAACTCCGCACGCCCGGGAACGTCGGGGATGTACGGATTGCCCCAGGTGCCGGTGGCGCTGATGACATAACGCGCCTTCCATCGTCCCCGGTCGGTGAGCACCCGCAAGGCCGCCCCATCCGTTCGCTCCACGCCTGTCACCCGGACCGGACGGTGCACGGGCAGGTCGTAGCGGCGTTCGTACTCCTTCAGGTACCAGGCCACATGCGCCGCACTCGGGTATTCGTGCCCTTCCTCGGCCGGCATCCACCAGCCCGGCAGCATGCTGTGCCCGGCGGGCGAGAACAGCCGCAGCGAGTGCCAGTACTCGGTCCAGGATCCGCCCGGCACGGCGCCGCCGTCCAGGATGACGTGGTCGGCCTTGGCCCGGCGCAGGTGGTACCCGGCCGCGAGTCCGGCCTGTCCGCCTCCGATGACCGCGACGTCGACCGTGCGCTCCTGCGTGTGCATCCTCGGCCTTTCCGCATGTGTCGGGTGCTCTGCCGCCCGGTGTTCCACCGGCGGCGGGGGACGCCGGGCGGGTCGGGGCCGCGCGCTCCGCGGCGGGCCCCGACCCGCGGGGGCGCTACTCGCTTCGGGCGCCGAACCTCTTGCGCCAGGCCAGGGACACGTACACCAGGCCCACCAGCACGGGCACCTCGATCAGCGGCCCCACCACACCCGCCAGCGCCTGCCCGGAGGTGACGCCGAAGGTCGCGATGGCCACCGCGATGGCCAGCTCGAAGTTGTTGCCCGCCGCGGTGAACGCCAGCGTGGTGGTGCGGCCGTAGTCCATCCCGATCGCCTTGCCGAACACGAACGTACCGAACCACATGATGACGAAGTAGGCGAGCAGGGGGACGGCGATGCGCGCCACGTCCAGCGGCTGGTCGGTGATCCGGTCGCCCTGGAGGGCGAAGAGCAGGACGATGGTGAACAGCAGCCCGTACAGCGCCCACGGCCCGATCCGCGGCAGGAACGCCGACTCGTAGCGCTCCCGGCCCATGCGCTTCTCGCCGAGCGTGCGGGTGAGGAACCCCGCGGCCAGGGGCACGCCGAGGAAGATGACCACGTTGAGCGCGATCAGCCAGGGGGAGACGTCCAGGTCGCCGGTGTCCAGGCCCAGCCACCCGGGGAGCAGGTCCAGGTAGAACCAGCCCAGCAGCCCGAAGGCCAGCACCTGGAACACCGAGTTCAGCGCCACCAGGACGGCGGCGGCCTCCCGGTCACCGCAGGCCAGGTCGTTCCAGATGATCACCATCGCGATGCACCGGGCCAGGCCCACGATGATCAGCCCGGTGCGGTACTCGGGCAGGTCCGCCAGGAAGATCCAGGCCAGCGCGAACATCACCGCGGGGCCGATCACCCAGTTGACCACCAGGGAGGAGACGAGCAGGCGCCGGTCGCGGGTGACGGTGTCCAGGCGGTCGTAGCGGACCTTGGCCAGCACCGGGTACATCATGACCAGCAGGCCCAGGGCGATGGGCAGGGAGATCCCGCCGATCTCCAGTGCGGCCAGCGCCTCGTTCAGGCCCGGGACCACGCGGCCCAGTCCCAGCCCGACGGCCATGGCGAGCAGGATCCACACCGCCAGGAACCGGTCCAGGAACGAGAGTTTCGCCACGACCGGGGTGCCGGCCGCCGGTGCCGTCTTCTCGGGGTGCGCCATCAGCAGGCCCTCCGGTTCTGCTCGGCCTGTGTGGAACGTGCGGTGGCCGCCAGGTCGGCCAGGGTCTCGGACAGTCCCTCAAGCCGCTCGGGGACCAGCCGGTAGTAGGTGAACCGGCCGCAGGGCTCGGTCTCGACCACTCCGGCCTCGCGCAGGACGCGCAGGTGGTTGGACAGGTTGGTCTGGCGGGCGCCGGTCTCGGCGACCAGGTGCGTGGTGCACAGTGTTTCGGTGGCGAGCAGGGTCACGATCCGTAGACGCAGCGGGTCTCCCAGCACGCGAATCAGATCAGTGTCGACTGATGTCATCATGGACTGATGTTGCCATATCATTCGAGCCTGATGCGAGTTCTCCGCTCGCCCGGATCGATGAAGTGAGAGAAGGCCATGACCGACACACCCTCCGTGCTCTTCGTCTGCGTGCACAACGCCGGCCGCTCCCAGATGGCCGCCGCCTGGCTGACCCACCTGTCCGAGGGGCGGATCGAGGTCCGTTCGGCCGGGTCCGCACCGGCGGACACCCTCAACCCGGCCGTGGTCGAGGCCATGGCCGAGGTCGGCATCGACATCACCGACCAGCACCCCAAGCTCCTCACCGTCGACGCCGTCGAGGCCTCCGACGTGTGCATCACCATGGGGTGCGGCGACACCTGCCCGATCTTCCCGGGCAAGCGCTACCTCGACTGGGAGCTGCCCGACCCCGCCGGGCAGGGGGTCGAGGCGGTCCGCCCCATCCGCGACGAGATCAGAAAGCGAGTGGAGGAGTTGATCGAGGAGATCAACGGGCAGCCACGGCTCTGACCGCACCGGGGCGGACGCGCCACGGCGGTAGGGAACGTCCACGCTTCCGCCCCCGGGCGGCGTGCCGCGATCCGCTCCGCCGTCGTCAGACGGGGATCTCCAGTTCGGCCAGCAGAGCGCGGACCCGGCTCTCCACCTCGTCGCGGATCGGCCGCACCGCCGCCACGTCCTTCTCCGCCGGATCGTCCAGGGTCCATTCCTCGTAGCGCTTGCCGGGGAAGATCGGGCAGGCGTCCCCGCAGCCCATGCTGATCACCACGTCGGCGGCGCGCACCACCTCGTCGGTCCAGGGCTTGGGGAACTCGCCCGCGATGTCGATTCCGACCTCGGCCATCGCCGCGACCGCCGCCCGGTTGACCTCCTGCCCCGGCTCGGAGCCGCCGGACCAGGCGATCGCCCGGTCGCCGGCCAGGTGACGGAAGAAACCCAGCGCCATCTGACTGCGGCCGGCGTTGTGCACGCACAGGAAGAGCACGACGGGGCGGTCGTCGTCCACCTTGTTCTCGACCCGGGCCAGCGCGTGCAGGCGCTGGCGGGCGAACCGCTCCGCGAGCAGGGGCAGGAACTGGGCGACGGTGGCCTTGGCCGCGAACTGGTCGTAGCTGGTGTGCAGGAACCGCTCGATGGTCTCGGCGTTGAAGACGCCCGTGAACTCGTCGGCGAGGTTGCGTGTGGCGACCAACAACGCGTACTGCTGGTCGACGGTGAACTGGCGCCGCTGGTGGGTCATGGCCTCTCCTCGGGCTGGACGGTGGTCGCGAGCCGCTCGACGCGGTCGCTGAGTTGGGTGAAGGCGTCCTCGAACGCGGTGTCGGTGTCCGTGCGGACGGGGTCGGGGATCGACCAGTGCAGTCGAGGCCGATCGGGGGAGAGCTCCTCGTGGGCGCTGTCGCAGACCACCACGACCAGGTCGTCCTCGCGCAGCACGTCGTCGATGTGGGCCGTGCGCTGGGGGTGCAACCTCAGACCGTGGCGGCGGGCGGTGCTCAGAGCGCGTTCGTGGACACGCGGGCCGGGGCGGGTTCCGGCCGAGACGGCGGGGACGGGGCCGCGGTCCTGCCACAGGGCGGCGGCCAGTTGGGAACGGGCCGTGTTGTGGGTGCACACGAACACCACCCGGGGCGCGTGCAGGAGCGCGGCCGGGGCCAGCGCGGTGAGCGCTTCGGGCCGGAGTCGGATGTAGGTGCGGCGATGGTCGGCCTCGGAGGGGACCCGGGTGATGACGTCGGCCTCCTCCAGCACACGCAGGTGGTGGGCGACGAGGTTGGAGCGCATTCCCAGGCGCCTGCCCAGCTCCGAGGGCGAGGCGTCGCCGGTGCACAGCGTGTCGGTGATGGCCAGGCGGGCGGTGTCCGCCAGGGCCGCGTGGAGCCTGACCCGGCGTTCGAGTGAAAGCTCAGTGTTCATTGAGTCAATGATTGCTGAGTGATTTTCCCCGGGCAAGCCTCTGGGGTGAACGCACGCCCGGCGTTCATTCGGTGTCAATCCGCTCGCAATGATCTGGAAACCGCCGGAGTCGGCGCCGGTGCCGGGCGCGCGACATCACGCTGCGCACCGACGGGAACTCCACCGAGCGCCGCCCCGGCCGGGGCGTGGAGTTCGTGATCCGGGACGGCCGCTACCTGATCGCCCGGGTCAAGGACGTGGACGGCCCCAATCGCGCCCTGCCGGCGCACGGCCTGCATCCTGCCGCCCTCCAGGTGCCCTTCCCTGCCGGGGTGGGCGGCCCGGAGACGATGCGCGAGCGGCGCGCCCCTATCCCGGTCCCCCGGTAGTACGGCCGCTGAGACCACGTCTCGGCGGGTCGACAAAGCCTCTTGTCCCTTCAGCGATCCGTCGACCGCTCCGACCGCAGGGCCCGCACGAGCCGGGAGCCGGACTCGGCGGCCTCCGCGGCCCGGGCCCACAGGGCCTCCCGGGCCGCGGCCAGGCCGGGCCCGTCGGCGCCGCCACCGTGCGGGCGGGGCTGTACAAGAGCCCCCGAAATCGACAAGTCGTCTTTACATGTCGATAAGGCGCCCCGTGCGACGAAAGCCGTGTGACAGGAAGCCCCGGGCGCGGTAGAACGGCACGGAGACCGTTGCACGACCCCGGAGGAGTCCCGACCTTGACCGACAACCCGTTCTTCGCACCCAGCGGTCTGCCCTACGGGCTCCCCGACTTCGCGAAAATCCGCGAGGAGCACTTCGTGCCCGCCTTCGAGCGCGGCATGGCCGAGCAGCTCGCCGAGATCGAGGCGATCAAGAACGACCCGGCCCCCGCCACGTTCGAGAACACCCTGGTCGCACTGGAGCGCTCCGGGGCCGTCCTGCGCCGCGTCTCGAACGTCTTCTTCACCTTCACCTCCTCCGACGCCTCCGACCGCGTTCAGGAGATCGAGACGGAGATGATGCCCCGGCTGAGCGCGCACGCCGACGCCATCACCCTCGACCGCGCCCTGTGGGAGCGGATCGAGCAGGTGACCGCCGAGGGCCCCGAGGACGAGGCGCTCCTGGAGCGCTACCGCACCGACTTCGTCAAGGCCGGCGCCCGGCTGGACGGCGACGCCCAGGAGCGGCTGCGGGAGATCAACGGGGAACTGGCCCGGCTGTCCACCGAGTTCGGCCAGAACGGGGTGACCGCCGCCACCGAGTCCGCACTGGTCGTGGCCGACGCCGCCGCACTGGACGGCCTGGACGAGGACCGCATCGCCGTGGCCGCCCGTGAGGACGGCACCTACGCGCTGCCGCTGCACAACACCACCCTGCACCCCGTGATGGCCCGCCTCACCGACCGGTCCGTGCGCGAGCGCCTCTTCCGGCTCAGCGTCGAGCGCGCCCCGAAGAACAAGGAGATCGCCGCCCGCATGGCGCTGCTGCGCGCCGAGCGCGCCGCCCTGCTCGGCTACGCCGACCACGCCTCCTACAAGGTCGCCGACCAGACCTCCAAGACCCCCGAGGCGGTCGAGGAGCGGCTGGGCGCCATGGTCGAGCCCGCTGTGCGCAACGTCCTACGCCAGACCGAGGAACTGGCGGAGCTGGCCGGGCACCCGATCGAGCCGTGGGACTGGCCGTTCTACGCGGAGCAGGTGCGCCGCGGCCGCTACGAGGTGGACGAGGCCGCGCTGCGCCCGTACTTCGAGCTGGACCGGGTCTACGCCGACGGCGTCTTCCACGCCGCCACCGGCCTGTACGGCATCACCTTCACCGAGCGCACCGACCTGTCCGGCTACCACCCGGACGTGCGCGTGTGGGAGGTGTTCGACGCCGACGGCTCCGAGCTGGGCCTGTTCCTGCTCGACCCCTACGCCCGCCCCACCAAGCAGGGCGGCGCGTGGATGCACAACCTGGTGGAGCAGTCCGAGCTGCTGGGCCAGAAGCCGGTGGTGGTCAACAACCTCAACATCACCAAGCCGGGCTCGGGACCGACCCTGCTCACCCCCGACGAGGTCAACACCGCCTTCCACGAGTTCGGGCACGCCCTGCACGGGCTGCTGTCGTCGGTGCGGTACCCGCGCCTGGAGGGCACCGAGGTGCCGCGCGACTTCGTGGAGTTCCCCTCCCAGGTGAACGAGATGTGGGCCAACCACCCGCAGGTCCTGGCGAACTACGCCCGCCACCACGAGACCGGGGAGCCGGTGCCCGCCGAGCTCATCGAGAAGCTGGCCGCGGCCGAGCGCTACGACCAGGGCTTCGCGACGGTCGAGTACCTGGCGGCGGCGCTCCTGGACTGGTCCTGGCACCGGATCGCCCCCGGGCAGGAGGTGGACCCGCACGCCTTCGAGGCGCAGGCGCTGGAGAGGTGGGGCCTGGCCCTGGACCTGGTCCGCCCCCGCTACCGGACCGCGTACCTCCAGCACTGCTTCGCCGGCGACTACCACGCGGGCTACTACTCCTATGTGTGGAGCGAGGTCCTGGACGCCGACAGCGTGGAGTGGTTCACCGAGAACGGCGGCCTCACCCGGGAGAACGGCGACCGCTTCCGCCGGTACGTGCTCTCGGTGGGCGGCAGCGTCGACCCGATGCGGGCCACCGCGGAGTTCCTGGGCCGGGAGCCGCGCCTGGAGCCGCTGCTGCGCCGCCGCGGCCTGGTCTAACCGCGGCTCTCACGCTCCTGGGCCGGTCCCCCCTCCGGGGGACCGGCCAGGGGCAGCCGGAGGGTGAAGGTCGTGCCCTCCCCGACCGTGCTGCTCACCGCCACCGTCCCGCCGTGCAGTTCCACCAGCCCGCGCACGATGGCCAGCCCCAGCCCGCTGCCGCCGGTGCGCCGGTTGCGGGACCTGTCCGCCCGCCAGAACCGGTCGAAGACGTGCGGCAGGTCCCCCTCGGCGATGCCGACCCCGGTGTCGCTCACCCGGAGCACCGCCTCCGAGCCCGCCCGGTGCGCCCGCACGGTGACGGTCCCGCCCCGCGGGGTGTGCCGCAGCGCGTTCCCGACCAGGTTCCCCAGCACCTGGAGCAGCCGGGTGCGGTCGGCCACCAGGGTCACGTCGCGGACCTCGGCGACCAGCCGCACCCCGGCCTCCTCCGCGCGCAGCCCGTGGCCGGCGGCCACCTGATCGACGAGCGGGCCGACCTCCACCGGCTCCGGGGACAGCCGCAGCCGCCCGGCGTCGGCCAGGGCGAGGTCCTGGAGGTCGTCGATGACCGCCTGGAGCAGCAGGGTCTCCCCCAGCAGCATCCCCATGCGGTCCGGCTCGGGGGCGACCACACCGTCCTGGACGGCCTCCAGCCAGCCGCGCAGATTGCTCAGCGGGGTGCGCAGCTCGTGCGACACGTCGCTCACCATGGCCTTGCGCTGTTCCTCGGCCTGTTCCAGGTGCTCGGACATCTCGTTGAACGCCTCCGCCAGGCGGCCGATCTCCCCGGAGTCGCGGACCTCCACCCGGGCGGGGCCGCCGCCCTCGCGCATCCGGTTGACGGCGTCGGTGAGCGCGTGGACGGGACGCAGCAGCCGGGTCGCCAGGGTCGTGCTCACCACCACGGTCAGCACCAGGACCAGCAGCACCACCCCGCCCACGCGCAGCGCACCCTCGCGGGACAGGGAGAGCCCCGCCCCCGCGTCCTCCGCCGGGTCGTCGATGAACAGCAGCGCGGCGGGGGCCACGTAGGGGTCGAGCTGGGCGCGGCGGGCGGCGTCCATACAGGACGCGGTCTCCGGCGGCACCTGGACCTGCGACCACGCCGGGTCGTCGGAGTCGGAGGGGACGGGGGTGGGGGCGGCCGGGGCGGCGCCCCAGTCCTGGGGGGCCGTCGGCTCCTCTGGCACCCCGGCGCCCGAATCCCCGGTATCCGGGGCGGAGGAGGGCGGCACCCCGGCCGACGGATCGTCCGGCCGGGGTTCGACGCCCCCCTCCTCCCCGGGCGGGTCGGGGTCCGGTTCGTCGGCAGGGGACGGGCTCTCGGGGTCGTCGGGGGCGGCCGGCGCCCGGGCCTCGACCGTGCTCTCCCGCTCCGGCTGCTCCTCCGGCCGGGTGTCCGTGATGGCGAGCCCCCCGGTACGGCCGTCCATCTTGTACACGAGGGGCCGCGCCCCGGAACCCGACCCGCAGTCGGAGACCCGGGCGTTCAGGTCGGCCAGCGCCTCCTCCTCGCCCCCGACCGGTTCCTCCAGGACGTCGAGGCCGCAGTCGGCCCACATGTACACGTCCGTCTGCTCTGCCTGGACCGCGGGGCGCCCGGTCGGCCCGGTCACCACCTCCGCCGGAACGCCGTACAGGGTTCGCAGGCAGCGCGCCCCCTGCTCGGCGTCGGCGCGCACCAGCGCGCGCTCGTGGTCGGTCAGAGCGAACGGGCCCACCGCCCGCGGGTCGATGCGGTCACCGCTCTCGGCGGCCAGGGTCACGTCCACCGCCAGCGCGTCCACCACCGACGACGTCCTGGGCGGCAGCGGCGGGGCGTCACCGGCGGCCCCCTCGGCGATGACGGCGGAGTCGGCGATCACGGACCGGCCCTCGGTGGTGAGGACGATCCGGCGGCCGGTCTCTCCGGCCAGCTCCCGGACGGTCTCCTCCACCCCCTCCCACCCCCGGTGGGTCGCCGCGTAGCCGACGAGGGTGTCGTGGATGTGGGTGTCCACCGCCAATGTCTCGCCCTGCTGGACGGTGATGGACTCCGACGTCCGCTGCACCGCCAGCCAGGCCGTCGCCGTGATCGAGCAGACCGCCACCAGGACCGACCCCGTCAGCAGCCGGAACAGCAGGCCGTGCCGGAGCGAGCCCCGACGCTCGGATCCGCGCCGCTCAGCGGCCACGGTCGGGCCCCACCAACTTGTAGCCGATCCCGTAGACGGTGACCAGCCGGACCGGCCGCCGCGGATCGGGCTCGATCTTGCGGCGCAGGTTCTTCACGTGCACGTCGATGGTGCGCTCGGTGATGTAACCGCTGATCCCGTGGATGAGCTCCAGCAGCTGGGCCCGGCTCAGCACCAGGCCCGGCCTGGCGGCCAGCGCCCGCAGCAACTGGAACTCCACGGGGGTGCACTCCACCGGCGCCCCGTCCACCCGCACCGCGTGCCGGGCCGGGTCCACGCTGATCGGGCCGGCGTTCAGCACCCGCTCCTCGTCCCGGACCGGGGTGCGCGAACGCCGCAGCAGCGTGCGCACCCGCGCCATCAGCTCGCGCGGGCTGTAGGGCTTGGTGACGTAGTCGTCGGCGCCCAGGTCCAGCCCGGTCAGCAGGTCCTCCTCGGTGGAGCGCGCGGTGAGCAGCAGCACCGCCACGTCGGACTCGGCGCGCAGCACCCGGCACGCCTCCAGCCCGCTCATCACCGGCATCATCACGTCCATCACGACCAGGTCGGGGCGGTCGCGGTGGTGCTCCTCCAGCACGGCGCGCCCGTTGTGGACCACACGGACCGTATGGCCCTCGTGCTCCAGATAACGCCGGATCAGCTCTGCCTGGTTCACATCGTCCTCGGCCACCAGGACATGCGCGCACACGTGGAGGACCTCCGTTCGCCGACCGGGGGCGACGGGCCCCCGCCACCGACGATCGTACGGGCGCCGCCCGGCGGCCCGCCGGGGCCTACCGGGGGCCGGAACGGGTCGCCCCAGGTCGGAACACGGGACGCACACGGCGGCCACACGGGTTCTTCACATTCCTCGTCCACTCTTCATGGCGTCCGGTGCGGAGAGCCCCGCCGGACTCCTCGACCGGATGGACCCCCATGCGCCGATCCCTGATGCCCCGCGGAACCGCCGGGACGCTGCCCGCACTGGCCGCGATCGCGGTCCTGACCGCGGCCACCGCCTGCTCGTCCTCCTCCGGAGCCCCGGAGGAACCCTCTGGAGAGGTAGGAGGGGCTGGAGGGGCAGGAGAGGCCGCGGCATCCGAGGGCGCCCACATCGCCACGGCCGTCGGCGACGAGGTCGAGGTCCGCTCCGAGCCGGACGGCGGCGAGGTGGTGCACACCCTCGCCAGTCCGAACGACTTCGGCGCCGACCGCACCTTCCTCGTCCGGCAGGTCCGGGGCGACTGGCTGGAGGTGCTGCTGCCGGTGCGGCCCAACGGGTCCACCGGCTGGATCGAGGCCGACGACGTCGAACTCACCGTCACCGCGTTCCGCGTGGAGATCGACATGTCGGAGTTCTCCTTCACCGTCGTCGAAGGCGGGGAGGAGCTGCGGACCGGCCCGATCGGCATCGGTACGGCCGAGACACCGACGCCGCCCGGTGAGTACTACTTCACCGAGCTGCTCCAACCCTCGGACCCCGAGGGGGACTACGGCGTCTACGCCTTCGGCCTCAGCGGGCACTCCGACACCCTGGAGACCTTCGCGGGCGGGCCCGGACAGCTCGCGGTGCACGGCACCAACGACAACTCGGGCCTGGGCGGCGAGGTCAGCCACGGCTGTATCCGGGTGTCCAACGACGACATCTCCTGGATGGCCGAACGCCTGCCGCTGGGCACCCCGGTCGAGATCACCGAATGACCGCTCACCGAGCGGATTCCCGAGAACGACGACACGACAAGAGGTCGACCATGCGAGTGAAATCCCGAGTGCTCATCATCGCCGCCATGGCGGCGGCCTTCTTCGGAACGGCCCCGGCCCTCGCGTCGGACGACGCCCCGGCCGACTCGGAGAGCGTCGCCACCCCGACTCCCAGCCCCGAGGCCACGGCCCCGGGCGACGGCACCAACCCCGATCCGGACGTTCCCTCCGCGGTGCCGAGCGACGGCACCAACCCCGACCCGGACGTTCCCTCCCCGGCGCCGGACGACCCGTCCGGTGCCGACCCGGCCATGCCCATCCCCGAGGACCCCAACTACACCGGCTGACCTCCTCCTCCGGCGCCGCCCCGGCCGGGGGCGGGGCGGCGCCGGAGGCCAGGACCGGGGCCGGGGCCGCGGGAGGGGCGGCATCCTGACACGGCGCCCTCCCCCTCCCGCGGCCCGTCCGGGTCCGCCGTCTCCGGGCGGGCCGCGGGCCGGGCACGGTCCCGCGTCGGGTAATCCTCGGAGCATGGAGAACACCGACGCCCACATCCGGGTCCGCGGCGCGCGGGTGCACAACCTGCGCGCCGTGGACGTGTCCCTGCCCCGCGACGCGCTCGTCGCGTTCGCCGGGGTGTCCGGGTCCGGCAAGTCCTCGATCGCGTTCGGCACCCTGTACGCCGAGGCCCAGCACCGCTACCTGGAGTCGGTCGCCCCGTACGCGCGCCGCCTGCTCCAGCAGCTGCCCGCCCCGGACGTCGACGCCATCACCGGCCTGCCGCCCGCGGTCGCTCTGGCCCAGGCCCGCTCGGCCCCTTCGGGGCGGTCCACGGTGGGCACCCTGACGGCGGTCTCCAACTCGCTGCGCATGCTCTTCTCCCGGGCCGGGACCTACCCGCCCGGGGCCGAGCACCTGGATTCGGACTCCTTCTCCCCCAACACCGCGGTCGGCGCCTGCCCGGTCTGTCACGGGGAGGGCGTGGAGTACGAGGTCACCGAGGAATCGCTGGTCCCCGACCCGTCGCTGAGCATCGCCGACGGCGCCGTCGCCTCCTGGCCCGGCGCGTGGCAGGGCAAGAACCTGCGCGACATCCTCGACACCCTCGGGTACGACGTCCACCGCCCCTGGCGCGAACTCCCGCGCGAGGACCGCGAGTGGATCCTGTTCACCGACGAGCAGCCGGTGGTCACCGTGCACCCCGTCCGGGAGGCGGGCCGGGTGCAGCGCCCCTACCAGGGCACCTACAGCAGTGCCCGGCGGCTGGTCCTCAAGGCGTACGCGTCCTCGGCCAGCGAGGCCCGCAAGGAACGGGCCCGGTCGTTCATGGACGAGCGGGTCTGCCGCGAATGCGACGGGCGGCGGCTCAACCGGGCGGCGCTGCGCGTGACCTTCGCGGACCGGAGCATCGACGAACTGGCCCGGATGCCGCTGTCCGCGCTCGCCGGTCTGCTCGCGGCCTGGCACGACGACCCCGGACCCGCGGGCACCCTCGTCCAGGACATCACCGCCCGCGTCGAGGTGCTGGTGGAGCTGGGCCTGGGATACCTGAGCACCGCCCGCCCCGCGCCCACCCTCTCCACCGGCGAACTCCAGCGCATCCGGCTGGCCACCCAGGTGCGCACCGCCCTGTTCGGGGTGGTGTACGTGCTGGACGAGCCGTCGGCCGGGCTGCACCCGGCGGACTGCGAGGCCCTGTCGGGCATCCTGCGGCGGCTGCGCGACGGCGGCAACACCGTGTGCTTCGTGGAACACGACATGGACATCGTGCGCGGTGCCGACTGGGTCGTGGACGTGGGGCCCGGAGCCGGCGGCAACGGGGGCCGGGTGCTCTACAGCGGCCCGGTGGCCGGGCTCGCCGAGGTCGGGGAGTCGGTCACCCGCCGCTACCTCTTCGGATCGCCCGCCCCCGAACGGGTGGGCCGCGCCCCCTCCGGGACCCTGGAGGTGCGCGGGGCCGACCGCAACAACCTGCGCGGACTGGACGTCGACGTGCCGCTGGGCGTGTTCACCGCCGTCACCGGGGTGTCCGGTTCGGGCAAGTCCACCCTGCTCGGCGCGATCGAGGAGCGCGCCGCCGCCCGCGGCCGGGCGGTGTGGGTGGACCAGAAGCCCATCGGCCGCACCCCCCGCTCCAACCCGGCCACCTACACGGGGCTGTTCGACACGGTCCGCAGGCTGTTCGCCGCCACCGACGAGGCCAAGGGGTTCGGGTACGGACCCGGCCGGTTCTCCTTCAACGTGCCCGAGGGGCGCTGCCCCACCTGCGAGGGTGAGGGGTTCGTGTCCGTGGAGCTGCTGTTCCTGCCCAGCACCTACGCCCCCTGCCCCACCTGCGGGGGCGCCCGTTACAACCCCGACACCCTGCGGGTGGCCTACCGGGGGCTCACCGTCGCCGAGGTCCTGGACCTGTCGGTGGACGAAGCACTGGAGTTCTTCGCCGAAGCGCCGGCCGTGGCGCGCTCGCTGGACACCCTGAGCGCGGTCGGCCTGGGCTACCTGCGGCTGGGGCAGCCCGCCACCGAACTGTCCGGCGGGGAGGCCCAGCGGATCAAACTCGCCACCGAACTCCAGCGCCGCACCGTCGCCGACACCGTCTACCTGCTGGACGAGCCCACCACCGGGCTGCACCCGCACGACGCCGACGTGCTCATGGAGCGGTTGCGCGACCTCGTCGACGCGGGTGCGACCGTGGTCGCCGCCGAGCACGAGATGCGGATCGTCGCCGCCGCCGACCACGTCATCGACCTGGGGCCGGGCGGCGGTGACGAGGGCGGCCGGGTGGTCGCCGCCGGGACCCCCGCCGAGGTGGCCGCCGTGCCCGGGAGCCGCACCGCCGCCTACCTCAAGGACCTCGTCCGGTGAGGTGAGCCGCGTACCTCCGGTGGTGGTGGGTCGAGGCCCGCGGCCTGTCCGGTCCGCTGAGGCGGCGGGGTCCGCGGGGGTGGGGCTGCCGTCCTGTTCTGCCGGTGGGTGGTCGGCTTTGTCGTCGTACCGTCGTGTCGACATGTCGTTCGAGGTTTCCCGGGTGTGCCGGGGGGCGGGGTCTGCGGGGGTGGGGCTGCTGCCCTGTGCTGCCGGTGGGTGGTCGGCTTTGTCGTCGTACCGTCGTGTCGACATGTCGTTCGAGGTTTCCCGGGTGTGCCGCCCGGGCTCGCCGGGGGCGGGGCTCGGTGCCTCTCCGTGCACCGTCGGTGTGTCGGCCCACCGCCATGTCGGTCGGTCGCCATGTCGGCCCGTCGGTATGTCGACCCGGAGGCCCCCGAGGGTCCGGGGCCCGGGAGGGTCCGGAGCCTCCCGGGCCCTGCGGCGGAGCCGCCTCCTACCAAAGTCGCAACCGTGATGCCGATCCGCGCCCGATGTGCCGGGGGTGCGGGTTCCGCGACGCTGGGATCACACCACCGGAAGGGAGGGGACCGTGATCCCCGAACAGACCACCGCACCGCCGCGCCGACGCCCTCTCGCCGCCGCGGCCGCCGCCGCGGGCACCGTCGCCCTACTCGCCGTGGGGTGCGCCGCCCCCGCGGCGACCGCCCCGCCCGCCCCCGCGACCCCGGTCCCCGCGGCCGCCGAACTCACCGCGCAGGACGTCGACGCCTGGCTCGACGGCCTGCTCCCCGCCGCCCTCGACGACACCGGCATCCCCGGCGCCGTCGTGTCCGTCGTCCACGACGGCGAGATCCTCACCAGCCGCGGCTACGGGTACGCCGACACCGGTGCCGACGGGGGCGAGCCGGTGCCGGTCGACCCCGAGGAGACGCTGTTCCGGGTGGGCTCGGTGTCCAAGCTCTTCACCGCGACGGCCGTGATGCGGCTGGTCGAGGAGGGCCGCCTGAACCTGGACACCGACGTGAACGAGTACCTGGACTTCACGCTCCCCACCGCGTTCGACGAGCCGGTCACCCTGCGGCACCTGCTGACCCACACCCCCGGGTTCGAGGAGCGCGCCCGGGGGCTGATCAAGGCCGAGGGCGACGGGTTCGACCTGCGCTCCACCCTGGTCGAGGACCCGCCGGAGCAGGTCTACCCGCCCGGCACGGTCCCGGCCTACTCCAACTACGGCATGGCCCTGGCCGGGTACATCGTCCAGCTGGAGTCCGGGGTCCCCTTCGACGAGTACGTGGACGCCACCGTCCTCGAACCCCTGGGCATGGACTCCTCCACCTTCTCCCAGCCGCTCCCCGACGAGCTGAGCGGACGGCTCTCCCAGGGGTACATGAACGCCGATTCCGGGACCGGGTTCTTCGAGATCATCGAGGGCTCCCCCGCGGGGGCGCTGACCGCCTCGGCCCCCGACATGGCCCGGTTCATGCTCGCCCACCTGGGCGAGACCGACCCGGAGGCGGCACCCCTCGCGCCGGAGACCCTCGAACTCATGCACTCCCCCGCCCTGGACTCCGCGTCCCTGGGGGCCCTCGCCGAGGGGCCGCGGATGACCCTCGGCTTCTTCGAGGAGGACCGCAACGGCCACCGGGTCCTCGGACACGGCGGCGACACGCTCTTCTTCCACTCGCGCCTGTCGATCCAGCCCGAGCACGGGACCGGGATCTTCGTGTCCCTCAACGGCGGCGGTGACGGGGCCACCGACAGCATGGCCCTGCGCGAGGCCGTCGTCAGCGGGTTCGTCGACCGCTACCTGCCCGGTGAGCCCCCGGCCGCCGCGGGCACGGACACGGCCGTGGAGCACGCGCGCATGGCGGAGGGCTCCTACACGCCCTCGCGGACGATGCACAGCACCTTCCTGTCCGTCGCCGGGGCTCTGTCCGCGACCGCTGTGATCGCCCGCGAGGACGGCACGATCCTGGTCACCCCGGGACCGGAGACCCTGACCCCCACGGTCTACGAGGAGGTCGAGCCGTGGGTGTGGCGCGAGGTCGGCGGGCAGCGGATCCTCACCATGAGGGTGGAGGGGGACCGGGTGGAGGCCATCGGCTTCGCCTCCGCGTTCACTTTGCTGCGCGCCGATCCCGCGACGTCCGCGGCCCTGCCGGTCCTGCTGTCCGCCGCGGTGGTCCTGGTCGTCGCGGTGCTGTCCTGGCCCGTCGGAGCCGTGGCGCGCCGCCTGCTGTCCCGGCCCGCCCGCGACCGGGCCGGGCGCACCGCCCGGGTGCTCACCCGGATCGGCGTGGCCTGCGCGGTCGCGGCCCTGGCCGGCTGGGGCATGGTGATCGTCGCGGTCATGGGATTGCAGGAGGTCCCCGAGGCCGTCCTGCGCGGGATCCAGGGGCTCCAGCTGCTGGGGTGCGCGGCGATCCTGCCCGCGGCCTGGGCCGTGGTCGGGGACGTGCGGCGGCGCGCCGGGTGGAAGCGGTACACGGCGGGCGCACTGGTCCTGGCGGCGCTGCTCGCCGTCCAGTGGTTCGCCGTCACCTTCGGGCTGCTCGGGCTCGACCTGTCGTACTGACCGGGTCCGACCACCGGGATGATGTCCGTGGACGAACAGAGGAGGCAGCCGATGGGAGACCGCGACCACGACCCCGTCGCACGTGCGGTGGGGCCGGTGCCGGTCTCACCCCTGGCCGGGGCGGCCGACCGGTTCGACGCACTGCTGGACCGGGTGGGGCTGCGCGGGGAGGTCTCCCGGGACGCCGCCCTGGCGGTGGTCGTGGCGGCGGTCTCGGTCGGCCTGCTCTGGTCGCTGCTCGACCTGCTGGTGTACCTGGAGGGGGCCGTGCTCCCTCCGGCCACCGGGATCGCGCTCACCGCCGCCTTCGCCGCGCAGTCCCTGCTGCTGGTCGTGCGCCGCAGGTACCCGGTCCGGTGTCTGCTCGGCGGGACGGCGGGCCAGGTGCTGGTCCTGGCACTACTGCCGCCCGAGGTCGGCCTCCAGGGGTTCGCGCTGTTCATCGCCGCGTACACATGCGGGACACGGCTGCCCGTGCTCCGGCTCACCGCCGCGGTGACGGGGGCCTCCGCTCTGTACGGTCTGGGCGGCGCCCTGGTCCAGGGTGCGCTGGCACCGTCGGTGGACCTGCCGCCGGTTCCCGACGACCCGGTCGTGACGTGGTTGGGGGTGGTGTTCTCCGTCATCCCGACGTTCGTGCTCCCGGCCCTGGCCGGCGCCTACGTGGGCACCCGGCGCCGCTACACCGACCTGCTGCGGGTCCGCGCCGACGAGGAGATCCGCGCCCAGTTGGAGCGGGCCGAGTCGGCCATCCGCTCCGAGCGCACCCGGATGGCCCGCGAACTGCACGACATCGCCGCCCACCACCTGTCCGGCATGGTCGTGCAGGCCGGGGCCGCCGAGCGGCTGGTCGGCCGCGACGACGACGCCGCCCGCGAGGCCATGGCCTGGGTGCGGTCCCAGGGCAAGGAGACCCTGGCCAGCCTGCGCTCGGTGGTCGGCGCGCTGCGCGACCCCGGGGAGGACGGGCGGGGCGACGGGGCCGACCGGGGCGCGCCCGTCCCGGGGCTGTCCGCCCTGGACCGGCTGGTCGGCGCAGAACGCGAACTCGGCACGGAGATCGAGGTGGTGCGCGAAGGCGACCCCTACGGACTGGCGCCGATCGCCGACGTCACCGCCTACCGGGCGGTGCAGGAGGCGCTGACCAACGCCCGCGACCACGCGGCCGGGGCGCGGGTCCTGGTGCGGCTGGGGTACGGTCCGGACCGGTTCGCCCTGGAGGTGGAGAACGGCCCGGGCGGCTCCCGGGAGACCGGGCGGGAGCACCGGGGGCTGGGCGTGCTGGGCATGCGCGAGCGCGCCCAGGTGGTGGGCGCGGCACTGGAGGTCGGGCCCACGCAGGACGGAGGATGGCGGGTGCGCTGGGAGATGCCGGTGAACGGGGACGAGCGGTGATCAGGGTTCTGCTGGTGGACGACCAGGCCATCGTCCGGGCCGGATTCCGGGTGATCCTCGGCATGGCCGACGGCGTCGAGGTCGTCGGCGAGGCCGGGGACGGGCCGACGGCGGTGGAGCTGGCGGCCCGGCTCGAACCCGACGTGATCTGCATGGACGTGCGCATGCCGGGCGGCGACGGACTGTCCGCGACCCGGGAGATCCTGGAGCGGGCGGCCCGGCGGACCGGGGAGCGGCCACCGGAGATCCTCGTGATCACCACCTTCGACCTCGACGAGTACGTGTTCGGGGCGCTGGAGGCGGGGGCCGCGGGGTTCGTCCTCAAGGACACCGATCCCGACGACCTCGTGGAGGCGGTCCGGCGGCTGGCCGGTGGCCAGGGGCTGATGGACCGGTCGGTGACCCGCCGGGTCATGTCCGAGTTCGCCCGCCGCAGACCGCCGGGCGGCGCCGACCCGGACGCGCTGAGGCTGCTCACCGGTCGGGAGGCCGACATCGTGCGGCTGCTGGCGCAGGGGATGTCGAACGCGGAGATCGCGGAGGCGCTGTTCATCGAGACCAGCACGGTGAAGTCGCACCTGACCCGGGCGATGGCCAAGATCGGCACCCGTGACCGGTTGCAGACGGTGGTGTGGGCCTACCGGACGGGGGTCGCAAAGCCCTGATACCGGGACTTCCCCAGACGACGGAAGAGGCGCATGATGGAGATGTGGTGAGTCGGTGCCGACCATGGAGGTGCCCGTCATGTCCACGATGTCTACTTTTGCCCACGCGCGCTCGCACGCGTTCACCCACGCCTGGCGTGGCGTCCTCGCCGGGCTCGCCGGAGGTGTCGCCTTCGGCATCCTGATGGCCGCGTCCGGGATGCTCCCGATGGTCGCCATGCTCGTCGGCAGTGAGAACGCCGTGATCGGCGCGGTCGTCCACCTGGCGATCTCCGCGGTGATCGGTCTGGGGTTCGGGCTGCTGGCCGGGGCCACCGCCGACCACGCCGGGATGACGCTGGCGGCGGGCCTGGTCTACGGGGCCGCCTGGTGGGTGCTCGGCGGGCTGATCCTGATGCCGGCGATGCTCGGCATGCCGCTGTTCCCGATGGACACGATGGCGATGATGAGCCTGCTGGGGCACCTGCTCTACGGCGCGGTCGCCGCAGCGACGCTGTACGGGATGAGCCGCCGCGAGGCGTGACCGGCTCGGCAGGTCCGGTCGGTCCGGTCGGCTTGTCAGGTCCGGTCGGCAGGAGTGCTGGACTCCGGCGCGACCGCACGGCCCGATGTCCGTAGGGTGCGGTCGGGGCTCGGTCGGTGGCGCGATCGGTGGTGAGGTCAGGGGTGCGATCGGGAACTCGGCCGGGGCTCGGCCGTGTCGCGGCCCGCACCGGGGGCGCGGGCCGCGGCTTCGCCGCGGCGCGGGGGCGGACGCGGCGGGCCGCACGCCTGATCGGTGGGGCGCGGTCCCCTTCTTGTACGTCCCTTGGCCGGGGGGCGCTCCACCGTGGTACCTCCCACCATGGCCCTTCTCACCGCGGCCCTCTTCCGTCCGGGGAAGGACCGGCTCTCACCCCGGGTAGGGGCGGAGTTCCCCGGTTTTCTGCGGTCCGGTCGCCGATGTTCCCGACCTGCCGGGGCCGGTATGCGAGACCGGGGAGGGGAGGAGGGGCGCGGGATCTGGAGCGGCCGTCCTAGACGGGGGTCCCGTCCTCCGTGAAATCGGTCAGGCGGCCCAGACGGACGGCGGTCTCGACGCCGTCGCCGTGGAGGACCAGGCGGATGGCCGACATGTCGATCATCATGCCCTCGACGCGGTGCGAGGCCAGCATCGACAGGGCGGTGCCGTACTTGGCCATGGACTGCGCGCCGGGGAGGAACACGGACAGTTCCTCGCGGGACTCGAAGGTCCGGATCTCGGCGTGTTCCGCGAGCGTTGCGGCGGGGCCGTCGACGGGAACCTCGACGGGGACCTCGACCCGCCACACGGGGCCTTCGGCCGAGTTGAACCGGAGCCGCTGTTCCGCGGTCTCCCGGGTCATGGACGCCCACGCCGGTCCGGTGACCCGGCTTCCGTGCGCTTCCGCCAGCACGGTCAGCTCGCGCACGGTGTCGGCGACGGTGGTCATGGTCGGGCCCCAGACGTCGTCCTCCGGCTCGGAGGGCGGGTTCGCGGGGTCGGGAACGACAGCGGTCACCACGGTCCGGTCGGGGGCGGTGCTCCGCTTCACCTCGGGCCGCGCGGCCAGGAGTTCGCGGGCGGTGGCGATGGCGTCGTCCTCGGCCGCGCGCTTCAGGTGCAGCTCCCCGACGTGCTCGCCGAGCAGGTCGGCGGCGGCCGCGGGGTCGTCGAGGGCCCGCCGCACGAGCTTGACGCTCATCCCGGTCCCGCGCAGGGCCATCACCGTCATCGCGGTCTCGATCTGGTCGAAGGCGTACCCGCGGTACCCGGTCCGCTCGTCCACCTCGGCGGGGACCAGCAGCCCTTCGGCGTGGTAGAAGCGGAGCGTCTGCGGCGAGAGGCGGCACATCTCGCTGAAGTCCTTGATGGTGAGCATGCGACGAGTGTGCGCCCTCCAGTAACCACAAGGTCAACTCCGCCGCCGCGGGCAGGGGCTTCCGGAGACGTTCAGTCCCGGTTCCGACCGGTCTGGGACGGATCGTCAGGGAATGCCGGGTCGGGGTCGTCGGGGGATGTCTGGTCGGGATCGTTCGGGGATGCCGGGGCCGGACCGCCCGGTTCCGTCGGGGGTTTCGTGTGGAGGACGTCGCGGACCTGGTCGGCGGCGCGGAAGATGCTCTCGCTGATGAAGTCGCTGAAGCGGGCGATGTTCTCCAGCCGGGTGGCGGCCACAGTGCCGCGTCCGAGGAGGTCGACTCCCTGCCGCGCGGTCTCGGCGAGCTGGGCGGTGCCCCGGGCGCTGGCGATCACCGACTGGTACCACACGTCGTCGTCGACGAAGTAGCGGTCGCGGCGGCCCTCGTCGCGCTCCCGGCGGAGGAGGCCCTGGCTTTCCAGGAACGTGACCGCCTTGGAGACCGACGCCGGGCTGACCCGGAGGCGCTCGACGAGCTCGGCCGCGGTGAGGCTCCCGGCCTCGGCGGTGAAGAGGCAGGTCAGCACCCGGGCCGTCATTGTGGGCAGGCCCTGCTGCACGAAGATGGCCGTGAACTTCTCCTCGTACTCGGCCAGTGCCGCATCGTCGCGGCCGTCCGGGCCGGGAGGGCGCCCTCCGGTTTCCGGCTGCCTGCGTCGGCGTCCGCGGCGCTCGGTGGCGCGCTGGGCCAGGTCGGCGTGATAGGCGGTGGGTCCGCCGTTGCGCATCACCTCGCGCGTGACCGTCGAGGTGGGACGGTCCAGGTCGCGGGCGATCTCGGCGTAGGCGAGGCCGTCGGCCAGCCCCTGCGCGATCCGCCTGCGTTCCTGCTGAGTGAGCCTGCCTCCCGGCACCGTGGTCCCCCCGCTGTCTGTTCCTCTGTGGCGCCAGCGTAGCGTTCGGCGACAATCAATGCAACGTGGAGTGGTGTGGTTGTTGCGTTAATTGAGAGTTCATTGCAATGAATATTTGGCTCCTGCCTGCGTAAATCCGAAGTGTTGGCAACGAAAATGTTGCCAGATTTGCAAATGCAACGTAGCGTTTCCGTTGTTGGAAACATTGAGGTCGCAAGGAGAGAGCATCATGCAGCAGTTCCGCACCACCACCCCGGTCTCCGTCGTCCTGGACATCCCCGCCGGGCGTGTCCAGATCATCGCCGCCGACCGTGCCGACAGCACCGTCGAGGTCCGGCCCGCCAAGGCCGACCGGGGTCGCGACGTCAAGGCGGCCGAGCGGACCTCCGTCACCTACGGCGACGGCGTGCTGCGGATCCGCACCGCGGACACCGGGAGCCGCCTCCTCGGCCCGACCGGGGCCCTGGAGGTCACCGTCCAGGTGCCCTCCGGCTCCCGCCTGGAGGGCCGGTCCGGCGGCGCCGAGCTGCGCGCCGTCGGCCGCCTGGGCGAGGTCTCCTTCGAGGGCGCCTACCGCCGGACCAAGGTCGACGAGGCCGCGAGCCTGCGCCTGGCCGCGCTCGACGGCGACATCGAGGTCGGCCGCCTCACCGGTCCGGCCCAGATCGAGACCGGCCGGGGCGACATCAGCATCGCCGAGGCCGCCTCGGGCACGGTCGTGCTCCGCACCGGCATGGGCGACATCTCGGTGGCCGCGGCCGCCGGGGTGTCCTGCGCCCTGGACGCCGGAACCGCTCATGGCCGCATCGACAACGGCCTCAAGAACGACGGCACCACCGTGCTCGACATCCGCGCCACCACCGACATGGGCGACATCACCGCGCGCAGCCTCTGAGGAAGGGATTCGGGGCGGGCGTTCCGCCCGCCCCGCCCGCCCGGCGTGCCCGAGCCGCCCCGGCGCCGACCGAACCGGACACCCGACACCGGTGGGAGGCTGCCGCTCGCCTCAGCTCGTGAGGGTGAAGGTGGCCCAGGTGTGGGTGCCGAGGTCACCGAAGGGGCACACGGGTGAGTATCCCCAGGCTGTGGACAACTCTTCGACCAGGAGCAGTCCGCGCTGCCCCTCGGCGGTCTCCCACTCGGTGGAGGTACGCGCCTCGGGGATGGCGGGGACGCTCCCGGACAGCCCGTCGTCGGTGAACCCCAGGATCACGGCCCTGTCGTCGATGAGCCACAGGGTCCGGACCACTCGGCCGTCTGTGTGCCCGGAGGCGGTGTACTTGACGGAATTGGCGAAGAGCTCACTGCCGCAGAGGATGAGGGTGTCGGCGAGGTCGTCGTCGAATTCGGCCAGGTCGGTGCGCAGGTCGCGGCGGACCCGGGCGAGGTGGGCGAGGTCACCGGGGTAGAGGCGGTGGGTCCACAGGCGGGTGGGGGTCATGCTCGCACCCCCGCGGTGTGCCTGTTCGCCTGTTGGGTCTGCCAGCGGCGCACGGCGTCGGCGAGGTCGTCGAAGGTGACCGGGGGCGGGGTGGGGGCGAGCAGGTCGCCGTCCCCGAGGCGGGGCGTGGGGATGCGGGCTGCGGTCCACTGCTGAAGGCGTGCGGTGGCCTCGGCCTGGGCGCGGGCCTGTTCGTGGGCGGTGTAGTAGGGCCTGACCAGGGGGAGGTCGTCGGCGGGGAACACTTCGCGGGGTGCGGCCAGGCGCGGGGCGGCGGGCGGCAGGGGCCTGGTGGCGGGTGCGGGGTTCGCGGCGTAGCGGCGGACCCGGTTGGCGCGGCGCCGGTGGTGGCGGCCGCAGGGGGAGGTGAACAGCGCTCGCAGGAGCCCGAGGGCAGCCCGGAAGAGCGCGGCAGTAAACTGGCTCACGCTGGCAATCCTTGGTCTTGAGGAAGTGAATTGCTGGCCACGACCCCGGGCGCTGAGAGAGCGTCGCGGGGTCACGAGTTTTTCGGTTGTGGGGCCAGGATAGGGCAATCCGAGGGCCGCGCGCACATTTTTCGGACGGATTGCCGAAGAAGATGCACAACCCCGTGTTCCCCCAGGTCAAGGACCTTCGGTGGTGAATGGAAAAGGTATTTCTGGGGTTAAGAGATTTAAGTCCGATATGCTGGTTTTGATGCGATCGTCCGCAATCCGTTGACTGCGAACGCCCCGACACCCGCGCACGGCGAAGGCCCCGGGCATCGCCCGGGGCCTCGGTGCAACCGGGGCTATTTCGCGGCGGTCAGGGCCGCGATCCACTCGGTGGAGGTGAAGCTGAGGTGCCCGGCGTCCCGGTTCTGGGTGTCGCGGACATCCGCGCCACAGGCGTGCTCCCGAGTCTCCACGCAGTTCGATCCCGTAGAGCTGTAGCTGCTCTTGTGCCAGTCGTTCATGCGAGGTCCTTCAGTTCTGCGAGCGAGTGCCGAGCGGGGAGGGCCACCGCCAACGCCCCCGTGATATGTGCTTGCAGCCGCTCGTGCGAAGCGGCGTCGTGGATGACGTTACCGTCTGCGTGATCGCTGCTGATAGCCAGTTCCCCGGAGTGCAACCGGAAGGCGAGAAGCGTTGAAGCCGGGTCGAGCAGGATCGACCCGGCCGGCACCAGGTGGACCGACACCCGACCGGTGGCGACCAGTTCCAGCAGGTGCTGCGCCTGTTCCTTCCGCGCCTCGTCGTCGAAGCAGGTCAGGGCGGTCACGGGGAACACCGCGGTGACCCGGAGCCGGGGCAGTTTGCCCAGGCGTTCCGTCCGCAGTCTGGTGAGCCTTGCGACCTCGTCGTCCGAGGCCAGCGGCCACCCGGACCGGAAGACCTGGGCGGCGTACGAGGCGCACTGGAGATATCCGGGTACGAGCACGGGGGACACGATGTGGAGGGTGCGCGCGGCCTCCTCGATCCCCGACAGCGTCCTCGCCCATTCCGGAACCGCTGCCCCGCTGGCGGCCACGCGCCACGACGCCAACAGTTTCCCGTTGGCGTCCAAGGTGGCGTCAAGGGTTTCCGCCATGGGCAATTTTGGTAGAGAATGACCGTTTTTCCAACGGGAAACCGAAGCCACCGACGAGGCCACGCGAACAGCGAGCTGCTTCTGAGAGAGGCCGCGCAGTTCCAGGAACCGGGCGAACGATTCAGGGAAAGGGGGTTCCGTCATGTGCGTCAGATTACTTCCGGGTTCCGTGAGGCATCAGCGATTTTCTGGAAAATCTCACTCGCTGGCGATATCGGGGCAGTGGGGGCCACCTTGGTGCCATGGAACCTGTGGCAAGGCGGATCCCGACTCCGCAGTGGCATGACGGCGAAGAGGCGGTGTCGGCGTTGCGTTCGGCGCTGCGCCGCCGGGGGGCGGCGGCAACGGACGGAGACCTTCCCGGCTCGGTGCGGGCGGAGCACGCCGGGCGGCGGATCACCGTCCGTCTGATGCACCGGCAGTGGTGGCGGACGGTGCCCGGTCGGCCCGACGTCACCGTCCCGGTCGCCCGGCAGGGGGCCGAGGATCTGCTCGCCCGGCAGTTGGTCTGCGAACTCCTGGGGCGGCTGTGACCGGCGACGCTCCCCTCACCTGGGCCGAGTTCATCCGCCTCACCCGGCCCCGCACCCCACAGGTCCCGCGGCCCCGCCCGGCACAACCGCCCCCGCTGCCCCGCCGCCGCTCCCGCACATCCGAACACCTCGGAAAGGACACCGCGATGCCCGCCCACACCGACACCCGTCCCGCCCGGTGCGGTCGGCCCGCCACCCGCCTCCAGCGGGAACGGGCCGACGAACTCTTCGACCTGCTCTCCTCACTCCTGCGCGAGGCCGCCGACCCCGACGCCGACACCGCCGCGCTGCTCCGCGCCGCCGACCGGGCCTTCGAGGCCCTGCACCGCCACCTCACCCGCGGCGGTGCCCTGCCCCAGCCCTGGCGCGACGCCCGCCACTGACCCGGGACCGCGCCCGAGCGCAGGTCCCGGACAGGGGCGGTGCCCGGCTCTCCCGTCGGCGGTCACCGGGCACACCACTCCGAGCAGGCCCAGGCGTCCCCACATATTCGGTACGAGCTGGTGTTCGTGCAGGTCGAAGCGACCGAAAGCCGGACAGGTGGTGATGCAGGCCATCGGCGGGAATCAGATGGTGTCCCACCGAGCGGTGTGACTTTTCCGGCCCTGTTCCCACGGATGCGCGTCAGCGGTGTCGGGCGGATCGGTGCGCCGCCGCCTTCGGCGGCTTCTTCATCCCGGCCGGCGGGACGCTGGTACGCGGTGGCCGCCCGGCTTCGGCCGACCATCGCGATGACCTGCAAGGACGCACCAGCGCGAAAGTCACACCACTCCCGGGGACGTGGCCGGGAACCATAGGAAAAGGGCGTGTCGGCAAGTCGACACGCCCATTCATCGCCACGTCTACTTGGTCAGCCGGTCCAGGAACCCGTGCAGGTTCTCCTCCAGGCGCTTGATCTTCTCGTCCACCGTCAGGGTCTCCGCGAAGCGCCCGCCCGGTTCCGGCTGCTTGAGCCCCCGCACGTACAGAGAACACGCGAAGTCCGTGCACATGTGCAGACCCACCGTGTTCCCCTCGCGCCCCGCCTTGCCCACGCGCGGCGCCACCATGAGTGCCACGCCGGGCCCCTGGCGGCTGGTCACGCACACCGAGCACAGGGCCCGCCGGGACCCGTTGTCCGCACCGGTCAGCCGGAACGCCACGCCCACCGGCCCGTCGCCGCGCTCGACGACCAGGTACGCGCGCTCGTGCGCCATCGGGTCGCGCCAGCCCAGGAAGTCCAGGTCCTCCCAGCGCCGGGAGTCCAGATCGCGCGGGAGGTTCAGCCGCTTGGCCTCGCCCTTGGAGCAGTTGATGAACGAGCCGCGAATCTCGTTCTCCGTCACGGGAATCATTCCTGCGACGCTAACAGCGACCCTCCGGCCGGGCAACGGCTTTGTTCCCGCTGGTCCCGGGGGCGGTGTTGGTCAGGCGGCCGAGCCCGGGCGGACGATCATGAGCACGACCACCACCGCCCACAGCAGGTTGTAGATCCCGCTCCACATGGACAACCGCCCCAGTGCCGACTTCTCTTTCGGCTCGCGCAGCGCTTCGCGCTGGCGGGGGTGGATCTGCCAGGCGAGCAGCACGCCCGCGGCGGCGGTGAGGATCATCGCGACGTTGACCCAGAGTTCGGCCATCCGGCCCTGGACCAGGGCCAGGGCGATGCCCACCACCGGCACGACGATGCCGAAGAGCGCGTAGCCGCGGGTGATGCGGTGCAGGGCGAGGGCCGTGTTTCGGCTGCGCTCCTGGGCCGTCGGCCCTCCGGCGGGGACGGCGACCGGGACGTAGCGGGGGAACAGGCTGGTGGCGACGGCCGAGCCGCCGACGAACACGATGCCCGCGAGGACGTGGATCGAGAGCAGCAGGTCTTCCATGGCGGACTCCTCGGTGCCAGAACCTTCAGATTGTCTGAAGCTTAAGGCATGCTTCAGCCATGCTGAAGGTGGGGTGCCCTGCGGACCGGGTCAGTCCCGCGGCGGGGAGGCGAGGGAGGCGAACGCCTCGCGGAACGCCGTGCCCACCTGCCGCTGGAGCGGGTCCGCCTCCGGGCCGAACAGCTCCTCGTCCACCCGCGCGATCTCCCGCCCCGCACGCTCCAGCAGCTCGCGCCCCTTCGCGGTGACCTCGATGCTCGACGCCGCACCCGGCCGAGCGGTGAGGTCGTGCACCAGACCCGCGGCGACCAGGGTCTTCACCCCCGTGTGCGCGCTCTGCACGGTGATCCCCGACATCCGGGCCAGGTCGCTGAAGGAGATGCCCGGCACCCCCGCGATGTGGCCGAGCAGGCCCAGGCGGGCGACGGTGAGGTCGAGCGGGGCCAGGGCGGCGCCGAGTTCGTTCTCCACCCGGCGGGCCAGCGTCAGCACGAGGACGGAGACGCTCGGTGCGGGCGGGCCGGGGCGGGTGTTCTCGGTGCTCACGGCTCCAGTCTCCCCTATCGCCGAATCGGCCCGTCCCCTTGTCGCCGTGTCGACGAGAACACAGGCCGACAAGGGGACGGGCCGACCCGGGGTCCGTCACGCCGCCGGGGTCAGGGTGCACTCCGCACGCGACAGGTCCAGCGCCGACCCCGCCGTCAGGCAGGCCCCGATCATGTGGACCCGCTGCCCGTACGCGCGCCCCGGCAGGGAGGTCTCGTCGCCCTCCCCGTCCACTTCACAGGGGTTGTCGTCGGTGCACGGCCCACCGCTCTCGTTGTGGGTGTTGTGGATGCCCACCACCGTGGTGCCGTCCCCGCTCCCGCGTGTGCTCGGCCTGTGCCTGCGGCCGCGCGTCATCCTGTCAATGCCTGCCCCGGGGTGCGCCGGCGCGGGCCCACGGCCTGCGGAGATGGCCTGACGGTGTTCGCGCACTCACCGACCGTTCGGTCAGTTCATGTGCTCTGATCAGCGAAAACCTCGCTCCGATATTCAAAATGCCGTAGGTCACATGGCATAGTGTCCTGGGGCTCGTGACCTATGTCTCGATGCAACCGTCCTGCGTCGATTCGGCGCCCCCTGTCCCGGGTGCCGGGCACGGGCCCCGGCAGCGACCGACCCCCACGGTCGGCAGACATTACGGAGCAGCAATGGCAACATCCGACGCCACGGCCTCGGCATCCGCCCCGCTGAACGGCAGGGAACGGCGCAAGGTCCTCGCCGGGACCATGGTCGGCACCACCATCGAGTGGTACGACTTCTTCATCTACGCCCAGGCCGCCGGCCTCGTCCTGGCGCCCCTGTTCCTCGAACCGATGGCGCAGTCCAACCCCGGCCTCGCCCAGATCCTGTCGTTCGCGACCATCGGCATCTCCTTCCTCTTCCGCCCCCTGGGTGCCATCGTGGCGGGCCACCTGGGCGACAAGATCGGCCGTAAGAAGGTCCTCGTCGCGACGCTGGTCATGATGGGCATCGCCACCTGCCTCATCGGCCTGCTGCCGACCTACGCCCAGATCGGTATCGCCGCCCCGGTCCTGCTCATCGCCCTGCGCATCCTCCAGGGCTTCTCGGCCGGCGGCGAGTGGGGCGGCGCGGCCCTGATGTCGGTGGAGCACGCGCCGGTGAACAAGCGCGGGTTCTTCGGCGCCTACCCGCAGATCGGCGTGCCCTGCGGCATGATCCTGGCGACCTTCGTCGTCTGGCTCATCACCGTGATCATCGGCCAGGACGCCTTCCTCGCCTGGGGCTGGCGCATCCCGTTCCTGCTGTCCTTCCTGCTGATCATCATCGGCCACCTCATCCGCAAGTCCGTGGAGGAGTCCCCGGTCTTCGAACTGATGCAGAAGCGCCGCGCCGAGTCCTCCGCCCCGCTGGGCACCCTGTTCCGCAACAACACCCGCGAGGTCGTGCTCTCCGCGCTGATCTTCCTCGCCAACAACGCGGCCGGGTACCTGGTCATCGCCTTCCTGGCCACCTACGCCTCCACCGCTTTGGGCATGGAGCGCGGTCCGGTCCTGCTGGCCACCACCCTGGCCTCCTTCGGCTGGCTCGTCTCCACTTTGTACGGCGGCTGGGTCAGCGACCGGTGGGGCCGGGTGCGCACCTTCCAGATCGGCTACGTCCTGCTCGCCGTCTGGGCGGTGCCGATGTGGTTCATGGTCGACACCGGCAACGTCCTCATGTACTTCGCGGGTGTCTTCGTCTTCTGCCTCACCCTGGGCCTGAGCTACGGACCCCAGTCCGCGCTGTACGCCGAGATGTTCCCGGCCGAGATCCGCTACTCCGGCGTCTCCATCGGCTACGCCCTGGGTGCGATCCTGGGCGGTGCCTTCGCCCCGATGATCGCCCAGATGCTGCTGGAGAACACCGGTGTCTCCTGGAGCATCGGCGTCTACATGATCGTCGCCGCCGCGATCTCCTTCGTGGGCGTCTCGCTGGTCAAGGAGAAGATGGGCGTCGACCTGCACGTCGACGACGACAAGGTCGAAGAGGCCGCCTGACCCCCGGGGGGTACGGCGACCTGTCGCCGTACCCCCCCTCTCGCCCGGGCGCATAGGGTCGTGTCGACGGGTCGTCCCCCGAGTGAAAGGCGCCACCGTGTTCACCGACATGACCTGGATGAACGAGCCCCCGTCCTGGCAGGTCGAGGACGACGTCCTCACCGTGACCACCGGGGACCGCAAGGACTTCTGGCGGCACACCCACTACGGGTTCGTGCACGACGACGGCCACTTCCTGTCCGCCGGGGTCACCGGGGACTTCACCGTCCAGGTCACGTTCGACGGCGACTACCTGGAGCAGTACGACCAGGCCGGTCTGATGCTCCGCGCCGACGCGGAGAACTGGATCAAGACCGGCACCGAGTTCGTCCACGGCGGCCTCAACGTCAGCGCCGTCGTCACCCGCGGGCACTCCGACTGGTCGGTGGTCTCCCTGCCCCGGACCGGCGGGTCCTTCCACCCGGTGACCGTCCGGGCGATCCGCACCGGCGAGACCGTCAACGTCCAGTACCTCGACGGCTGGGGCGCCTGGCGGCTGCTGCGCCTGGCACACCTGCCCCTGGGAGGGACCTGCCGGGTCGGCGTCATGTGCTGCTCGCCGCAGCGGGAGGGGTTCCGCGCGGTGTTCCGGGACTACTCGGTCACCCCGGAGATCCCCGAGGACACCCACGCCTGAAACCCCGGAACGGGAAGGGGCGGGTCGGCGTGGGAGCGCGCCGACCCGCCCGAGCGGGGGATGGGGAGGTGGTCAGGTGATGGTGTCCCGCACGCCCGCGATGACCTCCGAACTCCACATCATCGAGATGTGCTCCAGACAGCCGGTCCTGTGGTTGTCCGCGCCGGGCAGGGACGTGCTCGACGTCGGGGAGATGATGAGGTCGCAGGGCGAACGGAAGGTCGTGTAGACCGTCGGGCCGGGCGTCGGGTCCCCGGAGTTCAGCTCGTCGAGGAACGCCGAGCCGTGGCGCATCTCCTTGCAGGGGGTCAGGAGCGACGGGCACAGCTCGGCGACGTTCGTCCCGTTGTTGGGGCCGCCGATCGAGATCCAGTGGTCGACCTTCTGGGCGCCGCCGAGGTTCTTGATGTACCAGCGGGAGGACAGGCCGCCCATGGAGTGGGTGACCAGGTGGACCCTGTCCGCGCCGTGCTGGGCGAGGACACCGTCCACGTAGGAGGAGAGCCGGTCGGCGGTGGTCTTGTTGGAGCGGGCCCAGTCGTAGGAGAAGACGTGCAGCAGCTCCTGCGGATACCCGGAGGAGACCAGGTCGTTGCGCATGGTGGTCCACTGCCAGCCCTTGCCGGCGAAACCGTGGACGAAGACGACGGGGGTCTGCGGGGCGGCCGCGGCGGGCGCGGCCTGGGCGAAGGAGAGGACGGCGGCCAGCAGCAGGGCGCTGAGGACGGCCAGGAGGCGCTTCATGGGGGGTCCTCCGGATCGGCGGGGGGATCTGGAGTGAGTGTGTGGCACCGGTCACGGAGCGCGCATCGGCTGAATCGCCGGTCCCTTTACTTCTGTTTAACCCGTCGGTAACTTTTGGTGAGTGACCAGAGTGCCCCCCACCGTCACCACCCCCGCCGGGCGCGACCACGAACTCGCCGCCGCCCGCCGCCTCCTCCATGCCGCCCGCACCGGGCGCAGCGACGCACTCCTGCTGACCGGCGGCCCGGGCAGCGGCAAGAGCACCCTGCTGGCCCGCGCCGTCACCGAGGCCGACGACCTCACCGTCCTGTACGCCCGCGCCGTGCCCGAGGAGAGCGACCTGGCCCACGCGGGTCTGCACCAACTCCTGCGCACCGTGCTCCGCTACCTGCCGCGCCTGCCCGCCGCCCAGCGCGGAGTCCTGGAGGAGGCGCTGTCCCTGGGCCGGACCGACCGCCCCTTCCCGCTGGAGGCCGCCGCCCTGGCCCTGCTCACCGAGGCCGCCGCCGAACACCCGCTGCTGGTGTGCGTGGACGACCTCCACCTCATGGACGCGCCCTCCCGGCAGGCCATCGCGTTCGCCGCCCGCCGGTTCTCAGTGGAGGGCGTCGCCACCCTGCTGACCGCCGACGCCCACTCACTGGGCGACCTGACCGGACCGGAGCGCTTACCGCTGTCACCGCTGCCCGACCCGGTGGTGGCCGACCTCCTCGACGAGCGGTCCCCGCACCCGCTCGCCGCCGGGGTCCGCGCCGACCTGGTCGCCGCCGCCGGCGGGAGCCCCGGAGCGGCGGTGGAACTGGCCGCCGCCCTCACCCCCGCGCAGGCCCGCGGGGACGCTCCCCCGGGCGACCCGCCCCGTTCGCACGGGAACATCACCGACACCTGTGCCCGACTGCTGCGCACCCTGCCCGCCACCGCCCGGCACCGGCTGCTGCTGATGCTGCTGGACGACGCCGCCGACCACCACGACCGGGCCGAACGCGCCGGTCTGGACCCCGGGGACCTCGACCCCGCCGCGGCCGTCGGCCTGGTCCGCCACGAGGCCGGGCGTCCGGTCCCCGCCCACCCCCTGGTCCGCACCGCCTGTTACCACCGCTCCCCGCTGGCCGAGCGCCACGCCGCCCACCGGGCCCTGGCCGACCTCTACGCCGACACCCCGGCCACCGCCATCCGCCACCGGGCCGCCGCCGTCGCGGGCACCGACCCCGGACTGGCCGCCGAACTCGCCGCGACCGCCCGCACCACCGCCGACCACGCCACCGCTGCCCTGCTGTGGGAACGCGCCGCGGAACTGACCCCGGCCGGGGAACGGGAAGAGCGCTTCCTGGCGGCCGCACGGAACGCCTGGCTGGCCGGGGACCAGCGGCGGGCACGGCGGCACGCGCAGCGGGCGGGCGACGCCGCCGACCCGCTCACCGCCCGGATGGACCTGCGCAGTGGCGTGGCCATCGACGCCTACCACCGCCTCCGCGCCGCCGCCGAGAACGCGGCCGCGCACGACCCCTCCCGCGCGGTCGACCTCTTCCACCAGGCCGGGGAGGCCTGCTGCCTGGCCGGGGACCACGAGCGCTACTTCGCCACCGTCGCCCGCGCCCACATCCTCGCCGGCGGGTCCGCGGCGCCCCGCGACCGGATCCTCCTCGACTACATGGCGGGCAAGTCCGCCATGTTCCAGGGCCGTCACACCGAGGGCGTCGGTGCCCTGCGCCGGGTCCAGGCCGTCGCCGACCGGCTCGGCGAACCCGACGCCCTCGTCCTGGGCGTCATCGCCGGACTGCTGTGCGGTGACCACATCCGCACCCGCGCCCTGGCCGGACGGGCCGTCCTCATCGCCCGCCGCACCGGGGCCACCGCCCTGGTCCCCCAGGCCCTGGAGTTCCTCACCTACGCCGAACTCTGGTTCGGGAGGCTCTCCCTGGCCGAGGAGAGCGCCGCGGAGGGCCTGCGCACCGCCCTGGCCACCGGCCAGGAGAACTGCGCCGGACACCACCGGGCCGCGCTGGCGTTCGTCGCCGCCATCCGCGGTCAGGAGGCGACCTGCCGGGAGCTGGCCGGAGCCGCCCTGGCCACCGCCGAGGCCCACGACCTGGGGCTGCCCGCAGCGCTGGCGTCCTGGGCGCTGGCCCTGCTCGACCTGGGCGCGGGCCGGGCCCGCGAGGCGGCGGTACGGCTGCGCGCCCTCACCCGCTCCGGCCCCGGGCAGAGCCACACGGCGGTTCGCCTGCTGCTCACCCCGCACCTGGTGGAGGCCGGGGTGCGCGGCGGCCTCGACATCCGGTTCGACGCGGGGGTCGCCATCCTGCACGCGTGGGCGGAGGCCATCGGCAACGACACCGCCCGTGCGCTGGTGGCGCGCTGCCGCGGTCTGCTGGCCGACGGCGAGGAGGCCAACGGCCACCTGCTGCGCGCGCTGGAACTGCACACCTCCGGATACTGCGATTTCGAGCAGGCCCGCACCCGCCTGCTGCTGGGGACGCGGCTGCGCCGTTCACGCCACCCGGGACCGGCCCGCGAGCACCTGTCCGAGGCCCTGGAGACCTTCGAGCGTCTGGGCGCCGAACCCTGGGCCCGCCAGGCCCGCGCGGAGCTGCGCGCCGCGGGCGGGGCGGTGACCGGAGCGGAGGCGCGCCTGGCCGACCTGAGCCCGCAGCAGCTGCGCATCGCCCGGCACGTGGCGGGCGGCGCCACCAATCGGGAGGTCGCGGCGCGCATGTTCCTCAGCACCCGGACGGTGGACCACCACCTGCGCAACATCTACGCCAAGCTCGGCATCCGGTCCCGGGTGGAGCTGAGCCGCCTCATCGACCGCCCGGCATTCGCGGACTGAGCCGGAACCGGCACCCGTCAGGGCATACCACCCGAACGGACGGTGTTTCACGTGAAACACCGGCCGTGACACGGCGGTGCAATACGGGGTCGCCCCGGACCCGTTGGGGAACAATGTGCGGGACGGTTCCCCAGGAAAGGCTCCACGGTGTTCCACCTGCCAGGACTGCCCTCCGACCTGCCCCATCCCGAGGTCCTGTGGGCCCGGGTCGGGGCCTACGCGTCCGTCTGCGCCGGACTCGGGCTGGCCGAATGCGTGCCCGGGCCCGGAGCCGTCCACTTCCAGCTGGTCCTGGGGGCCCGCTTCTGTCTGGCCCGGGTGGCCGGCGGCACGTTCCTGCTCATCGGCGAGGACCCCGAGAACACCGCCGCCCGTGCCCGGACCCGGCCCATCGACCCCTTCCAGGGCGCACCCGAGGCGCTGCCCTGGGACCGGCTGGCCGAACTGCCCCGCCCCGACTTCGTCTATTGGTGGGACGGGGAGTGGGCGCGCGCCCCCTACCCCGACGACTGGGCGGACGACGGTCTGGCCGCCACCGTCGGCTGGTGCGCCGACCTGGACGACTTCACCGAGTGGGTGGTCCGCGCCGCCCTGGACACCACCGACCCCGCGGGCACCGTGTCCGCCCGCAAGGCCGTGGCCGACCTGGCGGCCCGGGCCCGGGAACGCACCCTGGGCGCCGACGCGCTCGCCGCGGTCCTGGACCACGCCGCCCGTGCCGACGCCGACCCGGCGGCCGGGCTCGCACTGGCCCGCGAACTCGGACTCACCGGCGAACAGCGGCCCGAGGAGATGGAGCCGGGCGGATCCCGGCCCGCCGCCGCACCCCCCGCCATCGGCGGGCACTCCCTGATGCTGCTGCTCGGGGACGCCATGCGCACGGCCCGAGAACTGCCCGGCCGCGGCGACGGCGTCACCGTCCTGGCCGCGGACGCCGACCCGAACGGCCGTGCCGAGGAGGCTCTGGCCCAGGCCGCGGCCCTGGTCCGCGACCACCTGCTCGGCGACGCCGACCGCAGGGTCCTCGTCTACCGCGCCCCCCACCCGCACGGCCTCGTCCACGACGACCTGGTCCCCGTCGCCACCGGCCCCGGGCTGCACACGATCCTGGAGCGCCTGCGGCGGGACGAGGGCGACGCGGACGGGCGGTGGCTCTTCGCCCGGCTGACCGTCACCCGGGAGGACGCCGTCCTGGAACGCGCCTACGACCACTGGCCGGAGTGGATGCCCGGCCCGGTGGACGAGGAGATCCGCGAACTGGGCTTCGCGCACTCCACCGGAGAGCCCGCCGACGTCGACGAGATCCGCGCCGAGATGGCCCGCCGCACCCCCTCCCACCGCCCCTCCTGGGCCGACCTGCTGTCCGAGCGCGTCGCCGACGACCCGCCCTGGCCGGGTCCGCCCGACCGCCCCAGCGTTCCGCCGCTGCGGATCCCCCTGGCGCGCCGGGTCGCCCTGATCGACGAGATCGCCGACCGGATGCGCTGCCTGGCCCAGGGGCTGGAATGGTCCCGGCTGCGCCTCACCTACCGCGCCCTGGCAGGCTACGCGGGCGGGACCCTGACCGCCGTCCGTCCCGACGGCGACCGCGACCTGCCCGTGGAACGGGACCTGCGCGCCGCACTGGAGGTGCTGCGCTCGGCCACCTACATCGAGGACCGGGGCGCCTGGTTCACGGTCGACATCGCCGTGGGACCGTCCTCCGGATGGCGGGTCGTCTACGACCGGGACGGCGAACCCGACTTCTCCCTGCCGCCGCGCGCCTTCGATCACGCCCTCGACCTGCGGTACTTCCCCCGCTCCTCGGTGAACGTCCCGCTGTGGCTGGCCGAACGGCTGCGTGTCGACGCGCCCTGACCCGGCCGGCCAGCGGGGCGGAGGGACGCTGCTGCGGCCGGGGGCGGTCACCGGAGCGGGTACCGGCGCCCGTCCTCCGACGGGGCCATGGCGAACCCGCCGCGTGCCGCCCCGGGCGAGGGCCGCGGCACCTTCGCCGGGCGGTCGGCGGTGCGCCGCCTCCGTGCCTAGGAGTCGAGGACCTGACCCTCACGGGTGACGACCGGGGGCAGTACCGACCACGGGAAGTCGATCCACCGGTCGGTGCGCTTCCACACGTACTCGCAGTCGATCAGCGAATGGGACTTCTGGTAGATGACCGCGCTGCGCACCTCGGCGACGTGCTCGGAGCAGAAGTCGTGGACGAGTTTGAGGGTCTTTCCCGTGTCGGCGACGTCGTCGGCGACCAGGACCTTCTTGTCGCTCAGGTCCACCACGTTGGGGACGGGCGGCAGCATGACCGGCATCTCCAGGGTGGTGCCCACACCCGTGTAGAACTCCACGTTCATGACGTGGAGGTTCTTGACCCCGAGGGCGTAGCCGAGGCCGCCCGCCACGAACAGGCCGCCGCGCGCGATCGACAGGATGATGTCGGGCTCGAAGCCGTCGTCGGCGATCTCCTGCGCCAGCTCCCGCATCGCGGTGCCGAACAGCTCGTACGTGAGTGTCTCGCGGTCGTCGCTCACCGGATACCTCGTTCCTCTCGTGTCACACCCTGTCACGCATGCTAGAACCCCATCCCGGACGGGGGCCCGGAGGGCACGGTGTTCCGGCAGGTGGGGCGGGCGCGCCGGGGTGACCGAGGGTGGCGGCCACCTGTCCACCCGAAGGCGTGTGCCGGGTCACATATCTGGACGATCGGTCACGCGAGCTGGTCCTTTCTGCGACGTTTTCTCGATTTATGCCTGCCTATGGCGAACAGATGGCAAGAAACCGCACCATATGTCTGTACACGTCACCTTCGACACACTCGACTCTCGACACATGGAGGCAGAGGCATGGCCGACGACCGGGACCTGCTCCCCTCCGAGCAGCCGGTGCAGCTGCTCGACGCGTCGGGGAGGCCGGTCGAGAACCCGGCCCTCCCCCTCCCCGACAACGGGCGCCTCCTCGCCGCGTACACCGCCCTGGTGGTCGGCCGCCGCGTCAACGACCAGGCCGGTGCCCTGGTCCGCCAGGGCCGCCTGGCGGTCTACCCCTCCTCGCACGGCCAGGAGGCCTGCCAGGTCGGCGCCTCCCTCGTGCTGGGCGAGAACGACTGGCTCTTCCCCACCTACCGGGACACCGTCGCCGTCGTCACCCGCGGCGTCGACCCCGTCGAGGTGCTCACCCTCCTCAAGGGCGACTGGCACTCCGGGTACGACCCCTACGAGCACAGGGTCGCCCCGCAGGCCACCCCGCTCGCCACCCAGCTGCTGCACGCCGTCGGCGTCGCCCACGCCGCCCGCCTGCGCGGTGAGGACACCGTCGTCATGGCCCTGTGCGGCGACGGGGCCACCAGCGAAGGCGACTTCCACGAGGCACTGAACTTCGCCGCCGTCCTCAAGGCCCCGGTCGTGTTCTTCATCCAGAACAACGAGTACGCCATCTCCGTCCCCCTCGCCCGGCAGACCGCCGCGCCCTCCCTCGCCCACAAGGGCATCGGCTACGGGATCAACGGAGAGCGCGTCGACGGCAACGACGCCGCCGCCGTGCTGGCCGTGCTGGGCGGCGCCGTCGAGGCAGCCCGCTCCGGCTCGGGCCCGCAGCTGGTCGAGGCGCACACCTACCGCATGCAGGCGCACACCAACGCCGACGACGACACCCGCTACCGCGACAGCGACGAGGTCGGTCCGTGGGTCGCCCGCGACCCGCTGACGCGCATGGAGGCCCTGCTCAAGCGCAAGCGTGTGCTCACCAGGGCGCGCCAGGACGAGATCACCGAGCGGGCCGAGGCCGTAGCCGCCGCCATGCGCGAGGGCATCTCCCGCGAGACCGACCCCCACCCCTCCGAACTGTTCGCTCACGTGTACGCCGAGCCGACCCCGCAGTTGAAGGAGCAGGCCGCCGCCCTGGCCGACGAACTGAGCAGAGAGAGCGACTGACCCATGGCGACCGACCCCACCAAGCTCAGCATGGCCCAGGCGCTCAACCGGGCGCTGCGCGACGCCATGGCCGAGGACGAGACCGTGTACGTCTTCGGCGAGGACGTCGGACCCCTCGGCGGTGTCTTCCGCATCACCGACGGCCTCACCGCCGAGTTCGGCGAGGACCGCTGCTTCGACACCCCGCTCGCCGAGTCCGGCATCGCCGGCCTGGCCGTGGGCATGGCGATGAACGGGATGCGGCCCGTCATCGAGATGCAGTTCGACGCGTTCGCCTACCCGGCGTTCGAGCAGATCGTCAGCCACATCGCCAAACTGCGCAACCGCACCCGCGGCCGGGTCCGCCTGCCCATCGTCATCCGGGTGCCCTACGCGGGCGGTATCGGCGGCGTGGAGCACCACTGCGACTCCTCCGAGGCGTACTACGCCCACACCCCCGGTCTGAAGGTCGTCACCCCGGCCACCCCCGCGGACGCCTACCACCTGCTGCGCGAGGCCATCGCCTCCGACGACCCCGTCGTGTTCATGGAGCCCAAGAAGCTCTACTGGGCCAAGGAGGAGTTCGACCCGGGGGACACCTCGCGCCCGGGCATCGGCACCGCCGTGGTGTGCCGCCCCGGCACCGACGCCACCCTCATCGCCTACGGTCCTTCGGTGCCCACCGCGCTGGAGGCCGCCGAGGCCGCCGCCCAGGAGGGCCGCAGCCTCCAGGTGGTGGACCTGCGCTCGATCGTCCCCTTCGACGACGAGACCGTGTGCGCGGCGGTGCGCTCCACCGGCCGGGCCGTCGTGGTCGCCGAGGCCACCGGGTTCGCCGGTGTCGCCTCGGAGGTCGTCGCCCGGGTCACCGAGCGCTGCTTCCATTCCCTGGCCGCCCCGGTACGCCGGGTCACCGGGTTCGACATCCCGTATCCGCCGCCCAAGCTGGAGCGTTACCAGCTGCCGAGCGTCGACCGCGTCCTCGACGCGGTGGACGACCTTCAGTGGGAGGACGACCAGTGACGATCCGCACCTTCGAACTGCCCGACCTGGGTGAGGGCCTCACCGAGGCCGAGGTGGTCAAGTGGCTGGTCGCGGTGGGCGACACCGTCGCCGTCGACCAGCCGATCGCCGAGGTGGAGACCGCGAAGTCGATCGTGGAGGTGCCCACCCCCTACGGCGGTGTGGTGCACGGGCTGCACGGCGCCGAGGGCGAGGTGCTCGCGGTGGGCAGCCCGCTGATCAGCGTCGCGGACGAGGCCGCGGCCCCGGCCGCTCCCGC
>NZ_JASFDV010000059.1 GCF_030766825.1 Nocardiopsis sp. CC223A | reverse complement strand
AAGAAGTCCGCCTAATGGGATCTGCCGGGTCGGTAAGACCCGGCCCTGCGGCCGGCTCGGCAACCGCCTGGCCGACGTCCTGCACGGGTGCCTGAAGACCCGCACCCTCTACGACGAAGCGACCGCTCGGTCGCACCACGCACACCCCCATGCCGCTTGACACCGAACGACACGGGGTGTCCGACACCTCGCCGGGCACCCCCGGACCGAGGACACGCGGCCCCGCCACCGCCCCTTTCACCGCGTCCGTGGTGTGAGATGGCGCCAGGGGGTGGTGCACTGTGGCGCCGACGGATGCTCAGGGCGAATACCTGTTCGACGAGCTGGTCCGGTCGGTGCACGACCGGGCACCGCTGGAGGTCCTGGAGGCGGTCGAGTCCTACGCCGCGGCCATCGGCCTGGGCCGGATCATCGTCTACGTGGTCGACCTCCAGCAGCGCCTCCTGGTCCCGCTCACCGAGGGCGAACCCCTCCCGGTGGACGGCACCACCGCCGGCAGCGCCTACCGCTCCGAGACCCTGCGCCTGGCCGAGGGCGACGGCGAACTCGAACTGTGGCTGCCGCTGCGCGACGGGGTCGACCGCATGGGCGTCCTGTACGTGTGCGCCCCCTTCCTGGACGAGCCCACCCTGCGCCGCTGCCAGACCCTCGCCGCCCTGCTGGCCCTGATCATCACGTCCAAACGCGCCTACAGCGACACCTACGCCCGGCACACCCGCACCCGCCCGGTGCATTTGCGCACCGAGATGCTGCGCGCCTTCCTGCCGCCCCGCACCCTGGGCACCGCCCGCGGCATCTCCACCGCCGTCCTGGAACCCGCCTACGAGTTGGGCGGCGACGCCTTCGACCACTCCATCACCAAGGACGTCCTGCACGTGGCCATCCTCGACGCGATGGGCCACGACCTCGCCTCCGGCCTGACCGCGTCCGTGGCCATGGCCGGCGCCCGCAGCGCCCGCCGCAACGGAGCGGGACTGCGCGACCTCACCGCCGAGGTGGAGGAGGCGCTCACCACCTGGCTGCCCGAACGCTTCTGCACCGGTGTCTTCGCCACCCTGAACCTGAGCAGCGGCCTGTTCTCCTGGGTCAACTGCGCCCACCCCGCCCCGCTGCTCATCCGCAAGGGGAGACTGTCCCCGGGCGCCCTGGAACGCGACTCCGAACTCCCCCTGGGCCTGGCCGAGGTCGGCGCGGACGCCGGGGCGCGCACCGTCCATGAACTCCGTCTCGACCCGGGCGACCAGATCCTGCTCTACACCGACGGGGTGACCGAGGCCCACGACGAGCAGGGCCGCATGTTCGGCCTGGAACGGTTCGCCGACTTCATCATCCGCGCCACCTCCGCCGAGGAACCCGCCCCCGAGACGCTGCGGCGGCTCATCCACTCCATCCACGACCACCAGCGCGGCAGCTTCACCGACGACGCCACCATCATGCTGCTGGAGTGGACCCCCGACGGGCCCGGCGCGAAGGGGTGAACCACCCGCTCACCACAGGGCCAGGACCCGGCTGGGCCCGCCGGAGGCGTCCGCGCCCGGCAGCACGCCGACGGTGAGCAGGGCCCCCGCGGGCGGCAGCCGGTCCAGACCCCGCAGTGCCTCCAGGCCCCACCGGTCGGCCCGGCCCACCACTTCGTGGGCCTCGAACTCCGCGGACACGGCCGGGTCGGTGCTGAGCGTGTCCACCCCGGTGCCGACGATCCCCCGCCGGGAGATGAGGAAATCGCAGGCCTGGGCCGAGAATCCGGGGAAGTGCCACGACCCGTCCCCGGCCGCGCCGCGCACCGCGGCGTCGCCCCGTTCCCAGCGGGCGCTCCACCCCGAGTGCATGAGCACCGCCGAGCCACGCGGGATCTCCCCGTGCGTGCGCTCGAACGCCAGCACGTCGTCCACCGTCACGGCGGTGTCGGGATCCTCGGCGGCCCGGGCGGAGATGTCGATCACCACGGCGGGCGCCACCAGCTCCTCGGGGCGGATGTCGGGCACCATCCGGCCCCCGCCGATCACGTGGCCGGGCGCGTCCAGGTGGGTGCCGGTGTGCTCGCCCAGTGTCCACCGCTGCACGTAGAACCCGAACTCGCCGTCGGGGGCGGGCCCGGTGACCGTCTCCCGGCGCGGCTTCTCGTCGTCCCACCCCGGCAGGGTCGGCGTGATCACATGGCTGAGGTCGGCGACGTTCCGGTACCCCTGCGGCCACGGGAGGCGCTCCGCCGGAGACCGTCCGCCCCCGGAGACGGCGGCCCCGGCCGCCCCGGCCGCCCCGGCCGCCCCGGCCGTCCGGGCCCGGACGGTCTCACCGGTCCCGTGCAGACACATGTGCCACTCCTCGTGCTCGCTCCACCGCGGTACGCCCGGTCCACGGGCGCTGCCACCCTACCGGGGTCGGACAGGGGTTCGGCCGGGGGCGCGGCAGGGCAGGAAGCAGGGGCGAGCGCCACTGCGACCCCCGGAGACACCGATGCCCCAGACTCCCGGCGACCCCTGGTGGAAGTCCGCCGTCGTGTACCAGATCTATCCGAGCAGCTTCCAGGACGGGGACGGCGACGGAATGGGCGACCTCCCCGGCGTCATCGACCGGCTCGACTACCTGCACACCCTCGGGGTGGACGTGGTGTGGCTGTCGCCGGTGTACCCCTCGCCCCTGGACGACAACGGCTACGACATCAGCGACCACCTCGACATCCACCCCCGGTTCGGGACCCTGGCCGACTGGGACCGGCTGCGCGACGGCCTGCACGCGCGCGGCATGCGGCTCATCATGGACCTGGTCGTCAACCACACCAGCGACGAGCACCCCTGGTTCGTCGACTCCCGGGCGTCGCGGGACTCCCCCTACCGCGATTTCTACTTCTGGCGCCCGGGCCGCGGGGACGGCCCGCCCAACAACTGGGGCTCGGTCTTCTCCGGTCCCGCCTGGACCCGCGACGACGCCACCGGCGAGTACTTCCTGCACCTGTTCAGCCGCCGCCAGCCCGACCTGAACTGGGAGAACCCCAAGGTCCGCGCACAGGTGCACGCCATCGCCCGCTGGTGGCTGGACCGGGGCGCCGACGGGTTCCGGATGGACGTCATCAACTTCGTGTCCAAGGTCCCGGGGCTGCCCGACGGCCCCGTGCCGCCCGGGGGCCGGTACGGCCTGTTCGCGGAGTACTCCATCAACGGGCCCCGGCTGCACGAGTTCCTCGGCGGGTTGCGCGACGCCGCCTTCGCCGGGCGGGACGTGCTCACGGTGGGGGAGATGCCGGGGGTGGACGTGGAGCAGGCCCGCGCGCACACCGACCCGGAGGGCGGTGAGGTGTCCATGGTCTTCCAGTTCGAGCACGTGGACCTCGACCACGGGCCCGGCGGCAAGTTCGACCGGGTGCCACTGGACCTGCGCCGCCTCAAGGGTTCCCTGGACCGCTGGCAGCTCGGGCTGGCCGACCGGGGGTGGAACAGCCTGTACCTGAACAACCACGACCAGCCCCGGGCGGTGTCCCGGTTCGGCGACGACGGGGAGCACCGGGTGGCCTCGGCCAAGACCCTGGCCACCACGCTGCACATGATGAGGGGGACCCCGTACGTCTACCAGGGCGAGGAACTGGGGATGACCGACGCCGGCTTCTCCGACATCTCCGAGTACCGCGACGTGGAGACCCTCAACCACCACCGCCACGCGCTGGCCGCCGGGGCGGACGGGTCACGGGTGATGGCGGGGATCGCCCGGATGAGCCGGGACAACGCGCGCACCCCGATGCAGTGGGACGCCTCTCCGAACGCCGGGTTCACCACCGGCACCCCCTGGATCGCGGTCAACCCGAACCACACGGAGATCAACGCCGAGGCGGCGCTGGCCGACCCCGACTCGGTGTTCCACCACTACCGGCGGCTCATCGCGCTGCGCAAGGAGCACTCGGTGGTCGTGCACGGGGCCTACACCCCGCTGCTGCCCGACCACCCGGCCCTGTACGCCTACACCCGCACGCTGGACGGCACGGTGCTGACGGTGCTCGCCAACTGGAGCAGGGACACGGTGGCGGTGGCCCCGGACCCCGCCGTCGCAGGGCCCCGTCCGGAGCTCCTGCTGGGCACCCATCCGGCGGCGGAGGGGGTGTTCGCGCCGCTGCGGCCCTGGGAGTCGCGCGTGCTGCTGTCCCGCTGAGCCCGGCGGGGCGCGCCGGTGACCTGCGGGAGCCTTCCTCCGAAGCGATTTCAACTTTTTTGAAATGTCGGCGAAGTGAGGTTAGACTAACCTTCGTTTGTCGGGGTCATCCCGTTTCGCCCCTTTGCGCCTCCCCCGGGTCTCCCGACCCGTGCGCAGCGGCCGCCTGCCCAAAGCACGGCCGATCCCCATCGAGAAAGCACCTGTGCACATGGACTCCACCCTGCGCCGCGCCGGCGGCATCGGAATCGCGGCCCTGCTGACCCTGGGCCTCGCCGCCTGCGGGACCCCCGCCGAGGAGGAGGCTCCCGCGGCGGACTCGGCCGACGGAGCCTTCCCCGTCAGCGTCGAGAGCGCCCTGGGCACCGCCGAGATCCCCGCCCAGCCCGAACGGATCGTCACCCTGGGCCAGGGCTCCGCGGAGACCGCCATCGCCCTGGGCACCGTCCCCGTCGGCGTCGAGAGCTACGAGTGGGGCAGCGACGAGACCGGCTACCTCCCCTGGGTCCACGAGGCCGTCACCGAGGCCGGCGCCGAGCTGCCCGCCCAGTTCGCCGGGGCCGACGACATCGACTTCGAGGCCATCATCGAGCTGGAGCCCGACGTCATCCTCGCCCCCTGGTCCGGTGTCACCCAGGAGCAGTACGACGTCCTCACCGACATCGCCCCCACGGTCGCCTATCCCGACCTGCCCTGGAGCACCGACTGGGACCAGCAGATCGAGATCATCGGGCAGGCCCTGGGCAAGCCCGAGGAGGCCCAGGGGCTCATCGAGGAGATCGAGGCGCAGTTCGAGGAGGCCGCCGCCGCGCACCCCGAGTTCGCGGACCTGACCTTCTCCTACATCTACAACACCGGCCCCGGCACCCTCGGTGTCTTCCTGCCCGACGAGCAGCGCGTCGCCATGGTCCGCGGCCTGGGCCTCCAGGTCGACCCGATCGTGGAGACCTTCCCCGAGACCGAGGGCACCGACTCCGCCGTCATCGGCCTGGAGAACGCCGACAAGCTGGCGGACAGCGACCTGGTCTTCACCTTCTACAGCAGCCCCGAGAACCGTGAGGAGATCGAGGCCCAGGACCTGTACCAGGCGATCCCCGCCGTCGAGCGCGGCTCCGTCGTCGCCCCCGAGGACCAGCCTTTCGTCACCGCCTCCTCCATCATCAACCCGCTCACCGTCCCCTGGACGCTGGAGCGCTACGTGCCCCTCATCGAAGAGGCCGCCGCGAACCTCGACGGCTGACCCGCACCGGTAAGGCGACTGTGAGAACACGCACGACGCCGCCCCGGACCGGCCCCGCCCGCGCCGTGCTCATGCTCGGCGCGGGCGCCGCCGCGCTGTCCGGGGCGATCCTGCTCAGCCTCGTCGCGGGCGGCAAACCCACCCCGATCCCCGAGGTCTGGCGGGTGCTCACCGGCGGGGCCGACCCCTACATCACCACCGTGGTGCACAGCCGCGTCCCCCGCACCGCCCTGGGCATCCTGGTCGGGGCGGCCCTGGCCCTGGCGGGCACCCTCATGCAGGGTGTCACCCGCAACCCCCTGGCCGACCCCGGGCTGCTCGGCGTCAACGCCGGGGCGGCGGCCGCCGTGGTCACCGCCACCGCCCTGTTCGGACCCACCTCGGTCACCGGCACGGTGTGGTGGGCGCTGCCCGGCGCCCTGGCGGCGGGACTGGCCGCCTACGCCGTCGGCAGCCGTGGCGGCGACGCGGGCCTGGTCCGCCTGGTCCTGGCCGGGGCGGTGGTCTCCGCCGTGCTCATGGCCTACGTCCAGGCGATCGCGCTGAGCATGCCCGACACCTTCGACAGCTACCGCTACTGGGTGGTGGGCTCCCTGGCCGGACGCGGATTCGACGTGATCGCCGCGGTGCTGCCGGTCATCGGTGCCGGGCTGCTGCTCGCCCTGCTCACCATGGGCGGCCTCAACGCCCTGGCCCTGGGTGAGGAGGCGGCCACCGCCACCGGGGCCAACCCGGTCTGGACCCGCTCGGCCGGACTGGTGGCGGGCGTGCTGCTGGCCGCCGGGGCCACCGCCGCGGCCGGGCCCATCGCGTTCGTCGGCCTGGCCGTGCCGCATGTGGTGCGGGCCCTGGTCGGCGTCGACTTCCGCCTCCAGGTGCCCTTCGCGCTCCTGGTCGGCCCCGTCCTGCTGCTGCTCGCCGACGTGGTGGGCCGCACGGTGGTGCGGCCCATCGAGCTCATGGTCGGCGTGGTCACCGCGTTCGTCGGCGCCCCCGTGCTGCTGTACGCGGTCCGGAAGATGCGGACCATCTCATGAACCGAACCCTCACCGGGACCGCCCCGCAGGCTCCGGCCGCCACCCGACACGACCCCGTGCTGCGCCTGGGCCGGGCCGTGGCCCTGCCCGTCCACCCGCGCTCCCTGTTGTGGGGGGCGCTGCTGCTGCTCGCGGTGCTCGCCGTCGCGGTCGCCACACTCTCCCTGGGTCGGCTCGGCATCCCGCTGCCCCGGATCCCCGCCGTGGTCGCCGGCGGCGGCGAGGGCACCGAGACGTTCGTGTTCGAGCGCCTGCGCGGACCCCGGCTGACCGTCGCCCTGGGTACCGGAGCCGCGCTGGGCCTGTCCGGTGCGCTCTTCCAGTCGGTCACACGCAACCCGCTGGGCAGTCCCGACGTCATCGGACTCAGCGCGGGTGCCGGGGCCGGCGCGGCCTGTGCCGCACTGCTGCTGCCCGGCGTCGTCCCGGTACCGCTGGGCGCGCTGGCCGGTGCGGCCCTGTCCATGGCCGTCGTGGCGGCCGCCACCGGGACCGGGCTGCGCCACCCAGGGCGGCTCATCGTCGCCGGGATCGGTGTGGCTGCCATGGCCCATGCCTTCACCCACTTCGTGGTGTCGGTCCTGGCCCGCGACCAGGCGAGCGTGCTGTCGGCCTACATCAACGGCAGCCTGGGCGCCCGTGACTGGGACCATGCCGTGACCATCTGGGGCGTGGTCCTGCTCGCGGTGCCGCTGCTGCTGTACCTGGCCGGTCCCGTGGCCGTCAACGAGATGGGCGACGAGCTCTCCGACGCCCTGGGCGCCTCCGCGGCCCGCACCCGCACCCTGGCCATCGGCCTGTCGGTGGTGTTGTCGGCGGCCGCCGTGGCCGTGGCCGGGCCGATCGCGTTCGTGGCACTGACCGCGCCGCAGATCTCCCGCCGGCTCACCGGGGCGACCGGCCCCCACCTGGTCCTGTCCGCGATCACCGGCGCCCTCCTGCTGGCCGCCGCGGACCTGGGCGTCCAGCAGTCGCCCGTCGGCGACGGCCTGCCCGTCGGCCTGTTCACCATGGCCCTGGGCGGCGTCTACCTGGGCCACCTGCTCATCCGCGAATGGCGAAAGGGAGCCCTATGAGCCCGGTACTGTCCGCCGAGGCCCTCACCCTGGGGTACGGGGCCGAGCCGGTCGTGCGCGACCTGGACCTGAGCATCGCCGACGGCGAGTTCACCGTGATCGTCGGCCCCAACGGGTGCGGAAAGTCCACCCTGCTCAAGGCCCTGGGGAGGATCAACAGACCGATCTCGGGCCGGGTGCTGCTGCACGGCACCGACATCCGGGCCCAGCGCGCCAAGGCGGTCGCCCGCCGAATGGCCATGCTGCCGCAGAGCCCCACCGCCCCCGAGGGCATCACGGTGCGCGGGCTGGCCGCCCGCGGCCGGTTCCCGCACCACACACTGCTGCGGCAGTGGAGTCCGGCCGACGACGAGGCCGTCGATCGCGCCCTGGAGGCGACCGGGCTCACCGGCCTCGCCGACACCCGGGTGGGATCCCTGTCGGGCGGCCAGCGCCAGCGGGCGTGGGTGGCGATGGTCCTGGCCCAGGACACCGGGGTGCTCCTGCTCGACGAACCGACCACCTACCTGGACATCGCCCACCAGTACGACCTGTTGGAGCTGTTCGCCGACCTGCACCGGCGCGGCCGCACCGTGGTCGCGGTGCTGCACGACCTGGCCCAGGCGGCGCGGTTCGCCACCCGCCTGGTGCTCATGGACCGGGGGAGTGTGGTCGCCGACGGGGCCCCGGAAGAGGTCATCACGGCCGACCGGGTGCAGCAGGTCTTCGGATTGCCCTGTGACGTGGTGCCCGACCCGCGTACCCGCACCCCGCTCGTCATCCCGCACGAGCGGTCCTGAGCGCTCGCCCCGACGCACTCGGATGCCGTGACCATCCGGATGCGGGCGCCATCCGGAGGTGGCGCCCGCTGGGAACGGAGGCCGTCCGGGGGGCGGGGGTCCGTGTGCGGTGGTCGCCGGAACCCGGTGGGTTTTCGGATGTCGGTGTCATTCGCGTGTGGTCGGCATCGGGATGTTCGGCCCATCCGGGTGCGCGGGGTGTCGGTGTACGGGCGTGCGAACGTGGATGGCGTGCGAGTGCCGAGGCCGTCCGGGGGGCGGGTGTCCGTGTGCGGTGGTCGCCGGAACCCGGTGGGTTTTCGGATGTCGGTGTACGGGCGTGCGAACGCCGAGGCCGTCCGGGCTACTCCTGCCTGGCGGCCTTGAACTCCTCCCACTGGGCGAGGAGCGCGTCGTGGTGGTCGTCCAGCCAGGTCATGTAGTCGTGCATGTTCCGCAGCCGGGTGCGGGCGTGGGGCTTGAGCCCCGGCAGCCGCTCCAGGGCGTCGGCCGCCAGCGCCTTCTGCCGTTGGAGGTAGGTGCGCTCGTTGCGCAGGAACCCGCCCCAGACGTCCTCGTCCACGGTGACGCGGCGGGTCCGTTCGCCGGGCGTCTCGACCAGGTCCACGAACCCGGCCTTGCGCAGCCGGCGCACCGCCTCCGACACCGAGCCGCGGCTCACCCCGGCCCCCTCGGCGATCTGCTCGGCGCTGACCGCCTCGTCGTCGGCGACCAGCAGGTAGCCCAGGATGCGCCCCTCGGACCGGGGCCCGCCCTGAGCGTGCCAGTGGTCCGCGAAGCGTTGGACGAAATCGTTCCGGAACCCCTGTTCCGCGTGGTTCTCCCGCTCTTCCGGCATGGGCACGACCTTATCGGTCACCGCCCGGGTCGCGGGTCCGGTCCGCGGTCCGCGCGCAGCGACTCCAGCATGGGCTCCAGTGCCTCCCACACGGCGTCCAGGTCGCCCGGGCCGCTGCGGTCGGCCAGCCACAGTGCGGCCTCGTTCATCGCCCCGGAGAGCAGGTGCGCCGCGGGCTCCACCGGGCGGGGCGCCAGGATCCCCGCCGCCGCCAGGTCGGTCAGTGCCTCGGTGAGGTGGCGGGCCGAGTTGGCCTCGTCCATCTCCCGCCAGGTGCTCCAGCCCAGCACGGCCGGGCCGTCGACCAGCATGATCCGGCGGACGTCGGGGGCGGTCGCGGCGGCCAGGAAGGCCCGGCATCCGGCGGTGAGCCGGTCCCACGGGTCGGGTTCGGCGTCGGCGGTGGCCGCGACGGCGGCGGCGACCTCCTCCTGGACCTCGTGCAGGACCGCCCGGAACAGCGCGGGCTTGCCGTCGAAGTGGTGGTAGAGCGCGCCCTTGGTGACCTTCGCCGCGGCCACGATCCCGCTGAGGCCGACGTCCGCATAGCCGTGTTCGGCGAACAGGCGACGGCCCTCGCGCAGCAGGGTGCGGCGGGTCTGTTCGCGCTGCCGGGCGCGCACCCCGGTGGTCTCGGGCATGGGGTGTCCCTCCGATCATTGACATACCGACGGTATGTGAATATCCTAGTTCACATACCGATGGTACGCGAAAGGAAGCGTCATGAAGCTGAACTCCTTCTATCCGGTCCTGGGCACCACCCGCCTCCCCGAGTCCCGCGACTTCTACGTCACCTGGTTCGGCTTCGAGGAGACCTTCGCCGCGGACTGGTACGTCAGTCTGCGCCGCCCCGGTCCGCCCGACATCGAACTGGCCCTGCTGGACCCCACCCACCCCACCGTCCCGGAGGGCTTCCGGGAGCCCGCGCGCGGGATCCTGCTGAACTTCGAGGTGGCCGACGTCGACGCCGAGTGGGAGCGCCTGGTGGTGCGCGGCGGCCTGCACCCCGAACTGGGGATCCGTACCGAGGAGTTCGGGCAGCGGCACTTCATCGTGGCCGACCCCGCCGGAGTGCTCGTGGACGTCATCACCGAGATCCCGCCCGGCGAGGAGTACGCCGCGAACTTCCTGGACCGCTGAGCCCGCCCCGCCGCCTACCCTGGTGTCACCCCACCCCCGTCACACCCAGCGGAGGCGACACCATGGCCCTGACCCCGGCACAGGCCTCGGAGCTGGCCGCCCGCGCGCACGCCGGGCAGGTCGACAAGGCCGGCCGCCCCTACACGGAGCACGTCCACGCGGTCCGCGACCTGCTGGCCGCCCACGGCGAGCACGCCCAGATGGCCGGGGTCCTGCACGACGTGCTGGAGGACACCGGCCTCACCGCCGACGACCTGCGCGCCCGCGGCTGCCCGGAGGAGGTCGTGCGCGCCGTGGTCGCGGTCAGCCGCCGCCCCGACGAGACCTACGACGAGCTCATCGCCCGCGCGGCCGCCGACCCGCTGGGCCGCCTGGTCAAGCTGGCCGACAACGCGCACAACTCCGACGAGGCCCGGCTGGCCGCCCTGCCCGCCGAACAGGCGGGGCGGCTGCGCGCCAAGTACGCGCGGGCCCGCGCCGTCCTGGAGGGCGCCGAGATCCGGGGGACGCTCGTCGTCCTCTACACTCCACAGCCGGACGAGTGCCGCACCTTCTACCAGGCGCTGGGCCTGCGGTTCGTGCGCGAGCGCCACGGCGCCGGCCCCGAGCACCACGCGGCGGTCCTGGCCGACGGCCTGGTGCTGGAGCTGTACCCGGCCACGGAGAAGCGCACCACCGGCGCGCCGCGCCTGGGATTCACGGTCCCGGCGCACCGCACCGATCCCGCCCTGGAGCCGGGCCGGTACACGTTCACCGACCCCGACGGGCGCCCGGTCGACGTGCACGTGGCGTGACCAGGGCGACCTCTGGCACACGTGCGTTGATACCAGCCGGTCGGTATGCTGGACCGGACGTACGAACGGGTGCGCCGCCGGGGGCGGCGGCGACGAGATGGGGCGGGACATGGCGATGGCACGGCGCACGGCCGAGGCGGGGACCGGACGCGGATCGGTGCCCGAGCGCCTGCTGGACGCCGCGACCCGGCTGTTCGCCGAACGCGGCTACGAGGGCACCTCCGTCCAGGAGATCGTGGTCTCCGCCGGGGTCACCAAGGGTGCCATGTACCACTACTTCGGCTCCAAGGACGACCTGCTCTACGAGGTGTACGCCCGGGTGCTGCGCATGCAGACCGAGCACCTGGTGCGCATCTCCCGGCTCGACGCCCCGGTCACCGAGCGCGTGCACGCCGCCGCCGCCGACGTCATCGTCACCAGCATCGCCAACCTCGACGACACCGTCATCTTCTTCCGCTCCATGCACCAGCTCAGCGAGGAGAAGCAGCGCGAGGTGCGCAGCGAGCGCCGCCGCTACCACGAGATCTTCCGCGACATGGTCCAGGAGGGCCAGGACGCGGGTGTCTTCCGCGACGACCTCTCCGCCGACCTGGTGGTCAACTACTACTTCGGTTCGGTCCACCACCTGAGCACCTGGTACCACCCCGGCGGCGCGCTCACCGGCCAGGACGTGGGCCGCCACTTCGCCGACCTGCTCGTCGCGGGGCTGCGCCCGGAGAAGTAGCCCGGACACGGGGGAGAGGGGCCGGGGTCCTCCCCGGCCCCTCTCCCCGTTCCCGCGGCCGGACGTATCCGGTTCCCGCGGTCGGGCGTACGCGGTCAGGCGTACTTGCGCAGCTCGGCGCGGCCCAGCGAACGCAGATGCACCTCGTCGGGCCCGTCCGCGAGCCGCAGCGAGCGCGCCCCGGCCAGCCACCCCGCCAACGGCAGGTCCTGGCTGACCCCGGCGGCGCCGTGCGCCTGGATGGCCCGGTCCAGGATCCGCTCCACCGTGCGCGGGGTGGCGATCTTGATCGCCTGGATCTCGGTGTGCGCCCCCTTGTTGCCCACCGTGTCCATCAGCCACGCCGTCTTGAGCACCAGCAGCCGCAGCTGCTCGATCTCCACCCGCGACTCGGCGATCCACTCGCGCACCACGCCCTGGGCGGCCAGCGGGCGTCCGAACGCGGTGCGTTCCAGCACCCGGCGGCAGGTCAGCTCCAGGGCCCGTTCGGCCATGCCGATCAGCCGCATGCAGTGGTGGATGCGGCCCGGCCCCAGGCGGGCCTGGGCGATCGCGAAGCCCTCGCCCGCGCCGCCGATGAGGTTCTCCGCGGGCACACGCACGTCCTCGAAGACCACCTCGGCGTGCCCGCCGTGGTCGCCGTCGGCGTAGCCGTACACCGTCATGCCCCGTACGACCGTCAGCCCGGGGGTGTCGCGGGGGACCAGGACCATGCTCTGCTGGCGGTGCCGGTCGGCGTCCGGGTCGGTCTTGCCCATGACGATGAAGACCGCGCACTCGGGGTTGAGCGCGCCGGTGATGAACCACTTGCGCCCGTTGATCACGTACTCGTTGCCGTCGCGGACGATGCTCGTGCCGATGTTGGTGGCGTCGGAGGAGGCCACCGCGGGCTCGGTCATCGCGAACGCCGAACGGATCTCGGCGTTCAGCAGCGGGTCCAGCCACCGCTTCTTCTGCTCGGGGGTGCCGAACATCGTCAGCACCTCCATGTTCCCGGTGTCGGGGGCGGCGCAGTTGAGCGCGATGGGGCCCAGCCGGGGGCTGCGTCCGGTGATCTCGGCCAGCGGCGCGTAGGCGAGGTTGCTCAGCCCCCCGTGTTCGGGGTGCCCGGCCAGGAAGAGGTTCCACAGGCCGCGCTCGCGCGCCTTCTCCTGGAGCCCGCGCACCACCGGGGCGGTCGACCAGGGGTTCTCGCGCTCGGCCAGCTGTTCTTCCAGCACGGGCTCGGCCGGGTACACGTGCTCGTCCATGAAGGCGAGCAGCCGTTCGCGCAGCTCCTCGGTGTCCTTGTCGAAGGCGAAGTCCATCGGTCAGTCCTCCTTGAGCATGGAGTGGGCGGCGGCCACCAGGGGGGCGACCACCTCGCCGATACGGTCGAAGCCGGCGCCCACGGTCAGTCCTTGCGTGTGGCGGAAGTGGATGCCCTCGGCGATCACCGCCAGCTTGAAGCAGCCGAAGGCCACGTACCAGCCCAGCCGGGACACGTCCCGGCCGGTGGAGCGGGCGTACAGCGCCACCAGCTCATCGGCGGCGGGGTAGCCCTCCGCCGCGGTGGCGGCCGGTACCCCGACGTCCACGGGGCGGTTCTGGTAGACGAGCATCAGCCCCAGGTCGACCAGCGGGTCGCCCAGGGTGGCCATCTCCCAGTCCAGGACGGCGGAGATGCCGCCCTTGTCGGTGACCAGCACGTTGTCGAGCCGGTAGTCGCCGTGCACGATCGCGGGGGCCGACGGCTCGGGCAGCGTCCGGGCCAGCTTCTCGTGCAGCTCGTCGATGCCGGGGATGTCGCGGCTGCGGGAGGCGTCCAGCTGCTTGCGCCAGCGCCGCACCTGCCGCTCCAGGAATCCCTCGGGGCGGCCGAAGTCGCCCAGGCCGACCTGTGCCGGGTCCACCGCGTGCAGGTCGCCCAGTGTGGTGATGAGCGCTTCGGCGACCGCGCGGGTCCCCTCGGCGCCCAGCGGGGCGATCTGGTCGCGGGTGCGCATCGGGGTCCCCTCCACGTACTCCATGACGTAGAACGGGGCGCCCAGCACCTCGGGGTCCTCGCACAGCAGGTGGGTGCGCGGCACCGGGACCGCGGTGTCGCGCAGCGCCGTCATCACCCGGTACTCGCGGGCCATGTCGTGCGCGGTGGCGAGCACGTGGCCCAGCGGCGGGCGGCGCACCACCCAGGAACCGGTGCCGTCGGTGACCAGGTAGGTGAGGTTGGACTTGCCGCCCGTGATCACCCGTCCCGCCAGCGGCCCGCCGACCAGGCCGGGTGCGGCCAGGTCCAGGTGCGCGCGCAGCCGTTGCGGGTCCAGCCCGGGCAGTTCCTCAGTCATGCGTTCCCTCGTTGTCGAACACTTTGGCCTGCAACCGTCGCATCCCCGCCAGCCAGCGGTCGGGGTCGGCGGCGCGGCCCGCGTAGTAGTCGGCGACCTGCGGGTGGGGCAGGATCAGGAAGCGGCCGTCGGCCATCCCCTCCAGGACGGCGTCGGCGACCTCCTCGGGGGTGATCGCGTCCCCGGCCAGGATCGCCTTGCCCTGCGGTCCGCTCTCCTCCAGCAGGCCGGTGCGCACGCCCAGCGGGCACACGCACTGGACGGTGATGCCGCGGTCCCCGTAGGTCGCCGACATCCATTCGCCGAAGGAGAGGGCGGCGTGCTTGGTCACCGAGTACGGGGCGCTGCCCAGCATGGTGAGCAGACCGGCCGCCGACACGGTGCCGATGAAGTGCCCGCGGCCGCGCTCCAGCCAGCCGGGCAGCAGCTCGCGAGCGGCGCGCACGTGCGCCATCACGTTGACCTGCCAGGCCAGGTCCCAGTCGGCCTCGGGGGCGTCGGGGCCCCCGCCGACACCCACACCGGCGTTGGCGACGTACAGGTCGATGCCGTTCAGGTGGGCAGCGGCCTCGGCGATCAGTGAGGTGACCCCGGCCTCGCTCGCCGCGTCGCCGGGGACGGCCACCCCGCCGATCTCGGCGGCCACGGCGGAGGCGGCGTTCGCGTCGAGGTCGTTGACGACGACCCGTGCACCGGCGGAGGCCAGACGGCGGGCCAGGGCGGCGCCGATACCGTTCCCGGCGCCGGTGACGACGGCGCCGATTCCGTTGAGGTCCATCACACGCCTCCGGTCAGGGTGGTGCCGCCGTCCAGGACCAGGGTGCGCCCGGTGACCCAGGACGCGTCGTCGGAGAGCAGGAAGGCGACGGCGCCCGCGACGTCCTCGGGACGGCCCAGGCGGTTCAGCGGGTACTGGGCGGCGACCTTCTCCTCGCGGCCCTCGTACAGGGCGGCGGCGAACTTGGTCTTGACGACGGCCGGGGCCACGCCGTTGACCCGCACCGTGGGGGCCAGCTCCACGGCGAGTTCCTCGGTGATGTGGATGAGCATGGCCTTGGTGGCGCCGTAGAAGCCGATCCCCGGGGCGGGTTTGATCCCGGCGACGGAGGAGACGTTGACGATGGCACCGCCGTGCTCGGCCATCCAGGCCTTGTACGCCTTCTGCACCCAGGAGATCGCGGAGAGCGCGTTGACCTCGACGATCTTGCGGGCGGCGTCGAGATCGAGGTCGACCATGCGGCCGTACACCGGGTTGATGCCGGTGTTGTTGACGAACAGGTCGACACCGCCGAAGGCCGCGAGGGTGGCGGCGATGGCCGCGTCCTGGTGCTCGGGGTCGTCGGTGCGGCCCGCGACGCCGATGGCGTGCTCGGGGCCGCCCAGGGACTCGACGGCCTCCTGAAGGGGGCCGGGCTTGCGCGCGGTGATGCACACGCGGGCGCCCTCGTCGACGAGGCGCCGCGCGATGGCCAGACCGATGCCGCGGCTGGCACCGGTGACGATGGCGGTCCGGCCGCCGAACCGGGAAGTCATCACATTCTCCTTAGACCGACTGGTCGGTATGTTGCTGTGGACTCTATGCCCACCGGAAGCGCGCCGCAAGGGGCGCGCGGGGCGCGGGGCGGCACAATGGCCCCTGCGGTCCGCGCGGGGCCGCCGCAGCGAGACACGAAAGGCTTCCACCATGGCGACCGGAGTGGCCGACGCCCCCGAGAACGAGCGCTACGAGATCCGCGTCGACGGCGAGGTGGCCGGCTTCGCCGAGTACATCCTCACCGACGGGCTCATCACCTTCACCCACACCGAGATCGATCCGGGCCGCGAGGGCCGGGGGCTGGGCGGGGCGCTGGTCCGCGGCGCCCTGGACGACGTGCGCGGCCGCGGCCTGGACGTGCTCCCGCTGTGCCCGTTCGTCAAGGGCTGGATCCAGCGCCACCCCGACTACGCGGACCTGGTGTACGGGGTGTCCGGGGGGTGACGGTGATCGGGAGGGGGCCGCGCGTTCGCGCGGACCCCCTCCGCTCCGGCAATTCGGACATTTCATGATCTACGCCGTCAAGGTACTGCTTTCGGTCACCACGGATCCGGGTGTCCCGGGATCAGGCGGTGGGGTCGATCACGAGCTTGCCGATCGTGCCCCGCGAGCGCAGTGCCTCGTGCGCCTCCCGGGCCCGGGCCAGCGGGTGGACGCCGCCCGTGATCGTCCGCAGGTCGCCGTCGGCCACCAGCGTGAACATCTCCGTCATCGCCTGGCCCATCACGTCCCCCGGCAGCAGCCACACGTGCGGCAGCCACATCCCGGCCACCGTGGTGGAGAACCGCATGAGGTTGGGCAGCTTGACCGGGGAGGGGAGTTCGCGCGAGGCCATGCCGTAGAAGGCCAACCGTCCGAACGGGGCCAGGGCGCGCACGCTCTCGTCGGTGACCCGGCCGCCCACCATGTCCAGGACGACGTCGACCCGGCGGCCCTCGTTGGCCTCGATCAGCGCCGCCGTCATGTCCGGGGCGGCGGAGTCCACGACGGCGTCCGCGCCCAGCTCCAGGGCCAGGTCGCGCTTGTCCGCGCTGCTCGCCACCGCGATCACCCGGCCCGCGCCGAACAGCCTGGCCAGCTGCACGGCCAGGGTGCCCACCCCGCCCGCGGCGGCGTGCACCACCACGGACTCCCCGGGCTGCATGCGGGTGCTCTTGCGGAGCAGGACCCAGGCGGTGGCGCCCTGGACGATGAGGGCCAGGGCGGCCTCGTCGGAGACGCCCTCGGGGATGTCGTAGGCCATGTTCGGGTCGACCACGGCCTTCTCCGCGTAGCCGCCGCCGGTGGTCAGGGCGACGATCCGGCGGCCGTCGGCGGTGCGCCCGGCCACCTCCGAGCCCGGTACCAGGGGCAGGGTGGCGGGGGCCAGGTAGCTGTTCTCGGCCTGGTGGGTGTCGGCGTAGTTGATCCCGGCCCGGGTCACCTCGACCAGGAGCTCGTGCGGCTTCGGCTCGGGGTCGGGGAGCTCGGTGAGGGTGAGGACCTCGGGTCCGCCGAACTCCGTGATCTGAATGGCGCGCATGGCGGGTCTCCGTTCGTCCGTGTCATACCGACCGGATGGTATGTTACCCGCCGGTCGCCCGAAAGTCCTCCCCAGGGCCCAGGGGGCTTGCACCAAGTTACCTAACGCTGTTAGGTGTGGGGTGGGCCACAAGCAGAGGAGAGTGCGGCAGTGACTGAGAACGTGGTGACGACGACCGGCGGCCGGGTCCGCGGCACGGACTCGCCCCGCTCCGAGGACGGAAGCGTCATCGTCCACCGGAGCATCCCCTACGCGGCCGCGCCCTTCGGCGAGCACCGGTTCGCCGCCCCCGCGCCCGCCGCCCCCTGGGACGGGGTCCGGGACTGCACCGCGTTCGGGCCGCCCGCCCCCCAGCGCCCCCACCTGGTCGGTGCGGCCGCCTGGTCGCCGGAGATGTCCGGTGACTGCCTCACCCTCAGCGTCTGGAGCTCCGCCCGCCCCGGCGACCGCGCCCCCGTCCTGGTGTGGATCCACGGTGGCGCCTACATCGTCGGCGCCTCCTCCGAACCCGCCTACGACGGCACCCGACTGGCGGAGAGCGGCCTGGTCGTGGTCGGCGTCAACTACCGGGTCGGCTTCGAGGGCTTCGGCCACGTCCCCGGCCGCCCCGACAACCGCGGCCTGCTGGACCAGATCGCCGCCCTGCGCTGGGTCCGCGACAACATCGAGGGCTTCGGCGGCGACCCCGGTAACGTCACCGTCGCCGGGGAGTCCGCCGGGGCCGGGTCGGTGGTCTGCCTGATGGCCGCCCCCGACGCGCGGGGCCTGTTCCGACGCGCCATCGCCCACAGCGTGCCCGGCGACATGATCACCACCGGCACCGCGCGGTTCATCGGCGAGCGCATCGCCCGGGCCGCGGGGGTCCCCTACGAGGCCGAGAGCCTGGCCGCGCTGTCGCCCGAGAAGGTGCTGGACGCGGTCGACGCGGTCCTGGCCGACTCGCCCTCCGGCGGCTTCAAGCCCTTCACCTGCTTCACCCCCGTGGTCGGTGGTCCGGAACTGCCCGAGGAGCCCCTGGCGGCGATCGCTCGCGGCGGGGCGGCCGGGGTCGACCTGCTCACCGGGCACAACGCCCACGAGTTCCGGCTGTTCACCGAACTGGGCCAGGAGGTGCGGATCGACGAGGAGGAGGTCCTGCACGCGCTGGTGTCCCGGCTGGGGTTGCGGAAGGACGCCCTGGAGGTGTATCGGGGCACGCTGCCCGGAGCGCCGGTGCGCGAGCTGTTCAACGCGATCCAGAGCGACGCCATGTTCTGCGAGTACACCGCCCGGCTCGCCGAGGCGCACGTCGACGGAGGCGGTCGCGCGTTCTTCTTCCTGTTCGCCGCCCGGAGCACGGTGCTCGGCGGTCGCCTGGGCGCCTGCCACGGCCTGGACCTGCCGTTCGCGTTCGGCAATCTGGACGGCGACTTCGGGGCGTTCCTGTTCGAGGGCGGGCCGGGGGAGGAGCACCACGCCCTGTCGGCGCGGATGATCGCCGCCTGGCGCGACTTCGCGGCCACCGGCGACCCGGGCTGGCCCGCCTCGACCTCCGCGGCCCTCTCGGTCAAGGAGTGGAACACCCCCGACGCCCTGCACCCGGAGCTGGTCGCCCCGGCCCGCGCGGTGTGGGCGGAGGTCTCCCTCGCCCCCAAGTAGGAGCCCGGACACCGCGGTGCCCCGCCCCCCCTTCCGGGGACGGGGCACCGTGTCGTGCACGCGCCTAGCGGCCGAGTCCGGCGCGGCGCAGCGCGTCGGCCATCGCCCCCTGCGGGGCGGCCTGCCGCCCGCCGCGGTCGCCCGCGTTGCCGCCCAGGTCGCGGTTGCCGTTGCCCCGGTTGCCGTTGCCGCGGCGCCGGTCGCCCTGACCGCCGTTGCCGCCGCGCTCGCCCCGGTCCCCGCGGCGGTCCCGGTCCCCGCGGCGGTCCCGGCCGCCGCCCGCCGGAGCGTCGTCGGTGAGCCGCATGGTCAGCGAGATCCGCTTGCGCGGGATGTCGACGTCCTGCACCTTGACCTTGACGATGTCGCCCGGCTTGACGACCTCGCGCGGGTCCTGCACGAACCTGTCGGACATCGCCGACACGTGCACCAGGCCGTCCTGGTGGACGCCCACGTCGACGAACGCGCCGAACGCCGCCACGTTGGTGACCACGCCCTCCAGGACCATCCCCGGGGCCAGGTCGTCGAGCGTTTCCACACCCTCCTTGAAGGTGGCGGTGGTGAACGCCGGACGCGGGTCGCGGCCGGGCTTGTCCAGTTCGGCGAGGATGTCGGTGACCGTGGGCAGGCCGAAGGTCTCGTCCACGAACTCCTGCGGGCGCACCTTGGACAGCACGTCCTTGTTGCCGATGAGCGAGGGCAGGTCGACCCCGGTCCGGTCCAGGATGCGGCGTACCACCGGGTAGGCCTCGGGGTGCACGGCGGAGGCGTCCAGCGGGTCGTCACCGCCGGGTACCCGCAGGAAGCCCGCGCACTGCTCGAACGCCTTGGGTCCCAGGCGCGGCACCGACCTGAGCTGTTGGCGGGTGCGGAAGGGGCCGTTGGCGTCGCGGTGGGAGACGATGTTGCGGGCCAGGGTGGAGGTGATGCCCGACACCCGGGTCAGCAGCGGCACGGAGGCGGTGTTGACGTCCACGCCGACGCCGTTCACGCAGTCCTCGACCACGGCGTCCAGGGAGCGTGACAGTTTCGTCTCGGCCAGGTCGTGCTGGTACTGGCCGACGCCGATCGACTTGGGGTCGATCTTGACCAGTTCGGCCAGCGGGTCCTGGAGCCGGCGGGCGATGGAGGCGGCGCCGCGCAGTGACACGTCCAGGTCGGGCAGTTCCTCGGAGGCGTAGGCGGAGGCGGAGTACACCGAGGCGCCCGCTTCCGAGACCATCACCTTGGTCAGGGACAGCTCGGGGTGGCGTTTGAGCAGGTCGGCGGCCAGGCGGTCGGTCTCGCGGGAGGCGGTGCCGTTGCCGATGGCGATCAGGTCGACCCCGTGGGCCCTGCACAGCCGGGCCAGCCGGTCGATGGAGCCGTCCCAGTCGTTGCGGGGGGCGTGCGGGTAGACCGTGTCGGTGGCGACGACCTTGCCGGTGGGGTCGCAGACGGCGACCTTCACGCCGGTGCGCAGGCCCGGGTCCAGGCCCAGGGTGGCGCGGGTGCCGGCGGGGGCGGCCAGCAGCAGGTCGCGCAGGTTGGCGGCGAACACGTTCACGCCGTCGTCCTCGGCCTGCTGCCACAGGCGCATCCGGACGTCGATGTCGAGCCGGACCAGGATGCGGGTGCGCCAGGCCCAGCGGACGGTGTCCTGGAGCCAGCGGTCGGCGGGGCGGCCGCGGTCCACGATGCCGAAGTGGTGGGCGATGGCGTTCTCGTAGGAGGAGCGGGGGACGGTGCCGTCGGGGTTCTCGGCCGGGGTGTCCTCGGGCTCCAGGGTGAGGGTGAGGACCTCCTCCTTCTCGCCCCGGTACATGGCCAGGACGCGGTGGGAGGGGAGCGCGGTGAGGGGCTCGGAGAAGTCGAAGTAGTCGGCGAACTTGGCGCCGGACTCCTCCTTGCCCTCGCGGACGGCGGAGACCAGGCGGCCCTTCTGCCACAGGCGCTCGCGCAGCAGGCCGGTGAGGTCGGCGTCCTCGGCGAAGCGCTCCACGAGGATGGCGCGGGCGCCGTCCAGCGCGGCCTTGGTGTCGGCGACGCCCTTGTCGGTGTCGACGTAGGGGGCCGCGGTCTCCTGCGGGTCCAGGCCCGGGTCGCCGATCAGCGCCTCGGCCAGCGGTTCGAGTCCGGCCTCTCGGGCGATCTGGGCCTTGGTGCGGCGTTTGGGCTTGTAGGGGAGGTAGATGTCCTCCACGCGGGCCTTGGAGTCGGCCTCCAGAATGCTCCGCTCCAGGTCCTCGGTCAGCTTGCCCTGGGACCGGATCGACTCCAGGACGGCGGCCTTGCGCTCGTCGAGCTCCCGCAGGTAGCGCAGGCGTTCTTCCAGGGCGCGCAGCTGGGCGTCGTCCAGGGTACCGGTGGCCTCCTTGCGGTAGCGGGCGATGAAGGGCACGGTCGCCCCGCCGTCGAGGAGGTCGACGGCGGCCTTGACCTGGTGGGTGCCGACGCCGAGTTCCTCGGCGATGCGCTGGTCGATCGTGGGTGTCGCAGGGGTCGTCACTGGTGTGTGTCCACTCGTCGGGTGTTCGGTGCGGGCCCATTCTGCTGTCGCGGGCGGACATTGTCATTTCGGCCGCGCCCGTGTTCGGCGCGGGTCGCCGGCCCCGGGGGCGGGCAAGACGGGGCGAAGGCGGACAGCGCGCACGGCGGGTGTGCGGTGGGGCCCGTGTGCGGAGAACCGGGTGTCGACGGGGGCGCGGGGCGTCGGGTCCGGGCGGTCAGCCCTCGCCGCCGAGGTAGTCCGGGGCGTAGTACTCGTCCAGGGGGACCGGGCCGCGGTAGCCCTGGCACATGCACTGGCGGTAGGTGGAGCTCTGCGAGCCGGTCCAGCGGCCGGGGATGACGACCTGGGTCTGGCACTTCTTGGTCTGCTGGTCGTGGAAGACCAGGTGGTGGCCGCAGCCGCACAGGGGCTGCGGGGTGCGGTCGCCGGTGTTCAGGGCCCTGGCCTGCTCCTGTTTGCGCTGTTCGGCGACGGCCTCCCGGGCCTGGCGTCTCGTGACGATGCGGCCGACCACGAAGCCTCCCAGAGCGATCGCCGCACCGAACACCATGGAGAACGGATCCATCCGTCGCCACCCCTTCCCTCGACCCGCGGCCCCGCGTCCGGGGCCCGATCCCATTGTCGCCCATTGCCCTGTGGGACGACCGGGCCCCCGCGTAGGTTCCCCGGGTCGGTGTGTCGGCGCGGTCGCCGGGAGTATCCCAAAGATTTCTTTGCACATATATCTTTGCAAAGAAATCTTTGGGATAGCGTCGTGGCATCACCGACAAGGAGCCGCGCATGACCTCCGTACCCCCCACGGCCCCGGCCCGGACCGACCGCCTCGGCGGCGCCTTCCACCGCCTGCTGGCCGCGTCCGGGCTGACCAACCTCGGCGACGGCATGCTCGCCACCGCGCTGCCGCTGATCGCCGCGACCCTCACCCACGACCCGCTGGCCGTCGCCGGGCTGCTCGCCTCCCGGTTCCTGCCCTGGCTGCTCGTCGCCCCCTTCTCCGGGGTGCTGCTGGACCGCGTCGACCGGCTGCGCGCCATGGCCGTGGCCAACGCGGTCGCCGCCGCGACCGTCGCCGTGCTGGCGGCGGTCGTCGCGCTGGGCGCCACCGAGATGTGGATCCTGTACGCGGTCCTGTTCCTGGTGAGCACCTGTGAGACCGTCTCGGACCCGGCCGCCCGGATCAGCGTGGCCCGGCTGGTGCCGGGGCGGCTCCTGGACCGGGCCAACGGCAGGCAGGAGGGGATGCACCTGGTCGCCCAGGACTGCCTGGCCAAACCGGTCGCCGGGCTGCTGTTCGCGGTCGCCGCCCTGCTCCCGGTGGCCGGGGCCGCCCTCTCCTACGCGCTGTGCGCCCTGCTGGTGCTCTCCATCGTCCTGTTGCTGCGCCGCCGGCCGGAACCCGACGGCGACGCGGCCCCCGGCGGGCCGGACGGGGAGCCGAGGCCGGGAGTGCTGCGCTCCCTGCGCGAGGGGCTGGGCCACGTGTTCGGCGACCGCCTCCTCCGCCGCCTGATGTTCTCCAACGCCGGGACCATGGCGGGCATACAGACGGGCACCGCCGTGATGGTGCTGTACGTCCAGCAGGTGCTGGAGGTGCCCGCCGCCCTCTACGGCCTGTTCCTGGCGGCCATCGCCGTCGGCGGGGTCCTCGGGGCGGCGGTGACCTCCCGGCTGGTGCTCGCGATCGGCCGCCGGGCCGTGATGATGAGCGGCTACCTGGGCCTGGGCCTGGGCCTGGCCGCGATGGCGTTCACCACCGATCCCCTCGTGGCCGCCGCGGCCTGGGCTCTGGTCGGCCTGTCCATGAGCATCTCCAACATCGCCGGGTCGGTGTTCTTCCAGACCGTCGTGCCCGACCACCTGCGCGGCCGGGTGGCCGCGGCCCTGCGCACCGTCGGCTGGGGCACGGCCCCGGTGGGCGCACTGCTCGGCGGGCTGCTGGGCCGGATCGACCTCGCCCTGCCCTACCTGGTCGGCGGCCTGCTCATCGTCGTCACGGCCCTGGCCTTCCGACGCACCATCGCGGAGCTCGCCCGCCTGTGCGACGGGGCCACCGCGGACCTGGCCGGAGCGGGCCGATGAGGGGGACCGGTGCGACACCTGCCCGACCGCTACGGTGAAGCCATGTCCGACGAGCCCTTGACCGACGACGTGGACGCCTTCCCCCGAGAAGGCGAGTCGATGGAGATCGACGCGAGCGCCCTGCGCGGCCTGACCCACCCACTACGCGGGCGCCTCCTGGAGGAGCTGACCCGCAACGGCCCCGCCACCGCCACCATCCTGGGCCGACGCCTGGGGGAGAGCAGCGGCGCCACCAGCTACCACCTGCGCCAGCTGTCCCGGTTCGGGTTCATCGACGCCGCCCCCGGCCGCTCCGGGGGCCGGGAGCGGTGGTGGCGCATCCGGCCCGGCGGCTGGAACATGAAGGGGCACGAGTTCCTCGCCGACCCGAGTACCCGCGCGGCCGCCGAGATCGTCCTGGACCGCTACTACCACCAGCGCGAGGAGCACTTCCGGGACTGGCTGGAACTGGTGCGCGAACACCCCGACGGCCCGGACGCGCGCCGCTGGAAGAACTCCGCGAGCGACTCGCTGTCGCACATGCGGATGACCCCGGGGGAGACCGAGGAGTTCGCCGCGGCGCTGAACGGGTTCATACGCGACTACGGGCAGCGCTTCGAGGGCCGCACCCCCGAGAGCCACCCCGACACCGAGACCGTCGAGGTACAGGTCAACGTCTTCCCCACGCTGCCGCCGCCGCGGGAGCGGGAGGAGCGGGCCGGGGACGCCTAGCCGTCGCGGAGCTTCTTCAGGGTCGCCACGTCGGCTGCGTGCGGCCCGGCCGGTCCGGGGGTCTCCACCACGATCGGCACCCCCGCGCTCACCGGATGGACGAACAGCTCCCCGAACGCGTCCGCGCCGATGAACCCGGCTCCGATGTTCTCGTGCCGGTCCTTGTTGCTGCCGCACGGGGCCTTGGAGTCGTTGCCGTGGATCACCCGCAGCCGGTCGGCGCCCACCACCTCGCCGAACCGGTCCAGGGCGGTGCGCATCCCCTCCCGGGTGGAGATGTCGTGTCCGGCGGCGAACAGGTGGGCGGTGTCCAGGCACACGCCCACGTTCGGGTGCCATTCCAGCGCCTCGAAGTAGGGCACCAGGTCGTCGACGGTCGCGCACAGCACCTGGCCCTGCCCGGCCATCGGCTCCAGCAGCACCGGGGGGACGTCCTCGCCCAGGCGTTCCAGCAGCGGCAGCAGTCGCTCCCGCATGCGGGCCAGGCCCGCCTCCCGGCCGCCCGACACCGCCGAACCGGTGTGCACGACCACGCCGCGCGCCCCGATCTCGGCGGACCGGCGCAGTGCGTGCTCCAGGGAGGCCACCGACTTGTCGGCCACCTCCTCGGCGGGGGTGCCCGGGTTGATCAGGTAGGGCGCGTGGACGAAGACCGGCAGCCCGGCACCGGCCCGCTCGCGCATCCGCACGTCCTGGGCCGGGTCGCCCCCGTTGGTCGCCCAGCCGCGCGGGTTGGACACGAACACCTGGACGGTCTCGGCGGCGATCTCGGCGGCGTAGGCCAGCCCCTTGTCGGCCATGCCGCCGGCGACCGGGACGTGCGCGCCGACCGGGGACGGGGCCTGCGGGGATCGGGTGTGCTGCGTGGTACTCATCGGTCGACCAGCCTAAACCCTGTCCCGCGGCGGCCCGTCCCGGTCGGCCGGCCGTGCCGGGCCGGAAGGGCGCTACTCTCGTGGCCGTGAGCACGCAGACCGAACAACACCCCGCACTCGCCGACGTCGTCGCCGCCTTCGAGGACGTCTACCCGACCTCCTGGGCCGCCTCCTGGGACCGGGTGGGACTGGTGGTGGGCGACCCCGCGGACCGGATCGCCAGGGTCCTGTTCGCCGTCGACCCCGTCGAGGCGGTCGTCGACGAGGCGGTCACCTGGGGGGCGGACCTGATCGTCACCCACCACCCGCTCATGCTGCGAGGCGTGCACAGCGTCGCCGCCGACACCCCCAAGGGGCGCATCGTGCACCGGCTCATCCGGGCCGGGATCGCCCTGTACACCGCTCACACCAACGCCGACACCGCCGCCCCGGGGGTGTCGGACGCGCTGGCCCGCGCGGTCGGGCTCACCGGTCCGCTGCGCCCCCTGGAGCCCGACACGACCGACCCTGACGGCCGCCGCGGCATCGGCCGGGTCGGTGCCCTGGACGCCCCGATGACGCTGCGCGACTTCGCCGCCCGGGTCGCCGCGGGCCTGCCCGCCACCGCGCCCGGCGTCCGGGCGGCGGGTGACCTGGACCGCCTCGTCACCACCGTCGCGGTGTCGGGCGGGGCGGGGGACTCCCTGCTCGACGCGGCCCGCGCCGCCGGGGTCGACGCCTTCGTCACCTCCGACCTGCGCCACCACCCCGCCTCGGAGTTCACCGAGCGGCCGGGTGCACCCGCGCTCATCGACACGCCGCACTTCGCCGGTGAATGGCCGTGGCTGGCGGACGGGGCGGCCGCCCTGGCCGACTCCCTCGTTCGGCGCCTGGGCCCGGATGGGGCTAACGTGGAGGCCCGCGTGTCCACTACGGTGACGGACGCCTGGTCACAGGCGTTTCCGTCGGCCTGACACCCGCCCGGTACCGGGCATCCCGATCGGACCGCAGCACAGGGCGTCATCGAACCGCCAGGGCGTCATCGAACTGCACAGCGTTGTCGAACTGCACAGTGTCAAGGGCGCGGACGGCGTACCAGCCTTTCCGACCACACCAGGAGAACAAGTGAAAGCCGAACCCGCCGCTCAGGCCAGACTGCTCGACCTCCAGGAGCTGGACCTTGAGGTCCAGCGCCTGGACCACCGGGCCGCGACCCTGCCCGAGGTCGCCGAGGCGACCCGGCTCGCCGAACTCGCCGACCGCCTCGACGGTGAGCTGATCGCCGCCCAGACCCGCCTGTCGGACGCCGAGCGCGCCCAGCGCAAGGCCGAGAGCGACGTCGACCAGGTGCGCTCCCGCGCCGCCCGCGACACCGAGCGCCTGGAGTCGGGGCGCATCACCAGCGGCAAGGAGCTACAGAACCTCCAGTCCGAGATCGCCTCGCTGGGCCGCCGCCAGGGCGAGCTGGAGGAGGTCGTGCTGGAGGCGATGGAGCAGGTCGAGGCATTGTCCTCCGAGGTGGCCCGGTTGGCGACCGCCGCCGAGAAGGCCCGGGTCGACTACACCACGGTGGTCGCCCGCCGCGACACCGCCGCCGCCGGGATCGGGCTCGACCGGGCCCGCGTCGTCGAGAACCGGCAGCGGGTCTCCGAGGACGTCCCAGAACCGCTGCTGTCCCTGTACGACAAGCTGCGCGCCCAGTACGGCGGCATCGCGGCCGCCCCGCTGAGCCACGGCCGCTGTGAGGGCTGCAAACTGGTGCTGAGCCCGGCCGAGCTCGGCGAGATCCGCGCCGCCGCCCCCGATGACGTGGTGCGCTGCGAGGAGTGCCGCCGCATCCTGGTCCGCACCGTGGAGCCGGAGGTCCGGTGAGCACCGGGTGGGGTGCCCCCGACACCTCGCCGACCCGGTTGCTGCTGCTGCGCCACGGCCAGACCCCGCTGTCGGTGGAGCGCCGGTTCGCCGGCCGGGGCGACATCCCGCTCACCGAGGCGGGGTGCGCCCAGGCCGAGGCGGCCGCCCGGCGGTTGGCCGACCGGAAGGTCGACGCGATCGTCGCCTCGCCGCTGCTGCGGACCCGGCGCACCGCCGAGTACGCCGCCGCGGCCCTGGGTCTCACGGTGGAGGTCGACGACGGGTTCGTGGAGACCGACTTCGGCGCCTGGGAGGGGATGACCTTCGCCCAGGCGCGTGAGCACGACCCGGTGGCGGTCGACCGGTGGGTGTCCGACCCGCAGGCCGCCCCGCCCGGCGGCGAGGACTTCGCCGCGGTGTCGCGGCGCGTCGGCGCGGCCCGCGACGCCCTGGTGGAGCGGCACCGGGGACGCACCGTCCTGGTCGTCACCCACGTCACCCCCATCAAGACGCTGGTCCAGCAGGCCCTGCTGGCGCCGGTGCAGGCCCTGTACCGGATGCACCTGGACACCGCCAGCCTCACCGAGGTGGACGTCTACGCCGACGGACCCATGGTGATGCGGACGTTCAACGACACCTCCCACCTGGCCTGAACGTGGTCGAGGGGAGTCGGCCACCGGCGGTAGACTTCGTGGTCGAGGGGAGTCGGCCAGGCGGTCGCGGACCGCGCCGGGTGCGCGGATCCGAGGAAAGTCCGGACTCCACAGGGCAGGGTGGTCGGTAACACCGACCCGGGGCGACCCGCGGGACAGTGCCACAGAAAGCAGACCGCCACCGCTCGCGGTGGTAAGGGTGAAACGGTGGTGTAAGAGACCACCAGCGGCCGGAGTGATCCGGCCGGCTCGGTAAACCCCACCCGGAGCAAGGTCAAAAAGGGGATCCGAAGGATCTCCGCGCGGATGATCGAGGGCGGCCCGCCCGAGTCCGCGGGTAGACCGCACCGAGGTCGTCGGCAACGGCGATCCCAGATGGATGACCGCCCGGTCCGTTCGCGGACCGACAGAATCCGGCTTACCGGCCGACTCCCCTCCTTCCAGCCTTCTGACCTGTGCCGCAAGGCGGGGGAGTCGGCCCTGTTCCGGTTCTGTCCCTCCCGGGTGCGGGCCGCCGCTGTGCGCGGGGTCAGGTGTGTACATCCCCGTGGTGATGGTCGGCGGGCGGGAGCACCGATAGATTGGGCGGAGCGCTCCCCCGCCGCGGCCGCGGCGGCGGACACCCGCGACCGCCGGGGTCGGCGGCCGCGGGCAACGGCGTCCACGGAATGGGTGACTCTTGTTCGACTCGACCCTCTTCTGGGTGGTCCTCTTCGGCCTGCCGATCCTGGCGATCGGAGCGATCGTGCTGCTCGCCACCTACCAGGCATCGGGGGTTCAGGAGGACGGGCGTGACGACGCGCCCGAGGACTCCTCCAGCGGCTGACCCCGGTCGGCCGCCGGGCGGGGCCGCGGCACCGGATCGGCCACGTCGCACACGCCCTGGACCGGGGTGAACTCCCCGGTCCCGGCGTCCAGCAGGTGCACCCGGGCCGTCTCCAGGTCGTAGTACATCCCGGTCAGCTCCAGTTCCCCGGACTCCACCCGTTCGCGTACCAGAGGGTGCAGCATCAGATGGGTGAGCTGCTGGCGGACGTTGGCCTGGGCCAGACGGCGCAGTGCCTCCGCGGCGGGCAGCCCCGTCGGCTCCACGGCGGGTTCGCCCGCCCGGGCCAGGCTGGCGGATCCGTGGGCGAGCCAGCGGCGCACGTGCGAGGTGTCGGTGGAGTCGGGGTCCAGGTGGGCGCCCTCCAACAGTGCCTTCATCGCCCCGCAGTGGGAGTGCCCGCACACGACGATCGAGGGCACCCGCAGCACCGCGACCGCGTACTCGACGGCGGCGCCCACCGAGTCGTCGGCCGGGCCGTCCGGAGGCGGTACCAGGTTGCCGACGTTGCGCACCGTGAACAGGTCACCCGGGCCGCTGGCCGTGATGAGGTTGGGCACCACCCGGGAGTCGGCACAGGTGATGAACAGGGCGGTGGGGTTCTGCCCGTGGGACAGCCGGCTCATCACCGACCGCATCCGGTCGGCGGTGCTGGCGTGGTACTCGCGGGCCCCGGCGGCGAGCAGTCCGAGGGGGTCCACCTCTTCGGTCCCGGTGCCGCCGCGCATCCCCCAGGGCGCCCACCAGCGGGCCAGACCGCGCGGGGCGGTCTTGGCCGCCGGGGCCGATCGCCGGGTGCTGCGTTCGTACCAGCGTTCGTGCACCTCGTCGATGTCGACCGAGCCGCCGGTGCGCTCGTGGTCCACGCGCCAGGCGTGGATGGCCTCGAACGCGGCGTGGTCCATGAAGTCCACGTGCAGGTCCAGGTCGACGGCGGCGCCGGACGGGACGGTGCGCAGTACGTGCGCGAGCCGGGGCACCCCCAGGAACGTCAGGGATCCGTGCACGGTGATGTGGACGCGGCCGCCCCGCTCCTCGGTGGTGACGGTGAGCCGGGTCAGCCGACGCAGGGACACCACCATGGCCAGTGCGAACCCCAGGAACACCCCTTCCAGGAGCCCCGACAGCACCACGCCGGACAGGGTCACCAGGTACACTCCGGCCTCGTGGTGGCGGCGCAGGTCGCGCAGGTGGGCCAGGGAGACCATCTGCACGCCGATGAACACCAGCAGCGCCGCCAGTGCCGCCAGCGGGATCAGCTCGACCACGTGTGCGAACAGGGCGACGAACAGCAGGACCCACACCCCGTGCAGGATGGTGGACAGCGGGCTGTGGCCGCCCGCCCGCACGCCCGCGGTGCTGCGCACCATTCCCCCGGCGATGGGGAGCCCGCCCAGGGCGCCGCTGACGGCGTTGGCGGCACCCTGCCCGCACAGTTCGCGGTTGAGCATCACCCTGCGGCCGCTGTGCATCCGGTCCACGGCGATGGCGGAGAGCAGGGTCTCGACGCTGGCGACCATGGCGACGGTGACCACGGCGAGCATGACGCCGTTCCACTGGCCCGGGGCGGGGAGCGCCGGGCCGATCCAGCCCTGGGCGAGGGAGTCCGTGAGGGACACCGTCTCGACCTTCCAGCCCCCCAGGGTGGCGATGAGCGTGGCGGCGCCGACCGCGACCAGCGCGGCCGGGACGAGTGCGGGCCGGAACCGTCCGTATCCGGGCAGCCGGGTCCAACAGAACATGACGGCGATGGTGACGACCCCGACCGCGACGGCCGGGGTGTGGTTGTGGACGATCTGGTCGGGCAGGTCGGTGAGGTTGGCCAGGGCCGAGCTCTGCGGTTCGCCGCCCAGGACGACGTGCAGCTGGGCCAGGGCGATGGTGATCCCGACGCCGGCGAGCATGCCGTGGACGACCGCGGGGGAGACGGCCAGGGCCGCGCGGGCGATCCGGAAGGCGCCCAGGGCGAGTTGGACGAGTCCGGCCAGCAGGGTGATCAGGCAGGTGACCTGCCACCCGTACGTGGTGATGAGGCCGGCCACGATGATGGTCAGGCCGACGGAGGGGCCGCTGACCTGGACGGCGGAGCCGCCTGCGAGGCCGGCGACGATGCCTCCGACGGCGGCGGCGATGATCCCGGCGATGAGCGGCGCCCCGGAGGCGACGGCGATGCCCAGGGCCAGGGGGACGGCGACGAGGAAGACGACGAGGGAGGCGCCGACGTCGGAGGCGACGCCCCGGTGGTCGGGCCCGGGGGCGGGTTCTGGGGCGGTGTGCGGCTCGGGCGGTGTTCCCTGGGCGTCGTTGCGCAAGGTGGCTCCTGTTCTGTTCGGGCAGGCGATGCGTAGGCGCACGGGGACTTGAGGTGTCCGGACCGGGGGGCGCGCACGGCGGGGCGACTTTCGAGATGTCTCGAAGGGTGCCGTGTCAGTCACTAACTGTAGTCAATGGGAGTGGCTCTGTGTTACGGACTGTTGTGGTTTCGGTAACCATTTTCCCGTGTTCACATGAGGCGGGTGTGAATCCGGACAGAACAAAAGCCGAGGTGGCGGGTGTGAACCCGCCACCTCGGCGTTGTGAACCCCTGATCGCCCGCCGGCCCGGCCTCAGTGCGGGTCTGGGGCGTCGATCACGTTCGGTGCCCGATCACCGGAAGCGGCCGTCTCCGTGACCGTCGTCGTAGCCCCGGTGGTCCTGCTCGCGCCGGTCGTAGGGCTGCGCACCCCGGTAGGGGTCGGGTGCTCCGCCGCGGTGCCACTCCTCCAGCGGGATGTAGCCGTCGTACTCCGGCTCCGCCGGGCTCGACGGGTAACCGCCGAGCACGTCGTCGTAGCCGTCGCCCGGCCGGCCACCGAAGGAGGGGTTCTGGCCGGTGGGAACGTAACCCGCGCCCGGGCCGCCGCGCAGCGGGTCGGCGCCGGGTGGGCCGATCGGTGCGCCGAGTCCGGGCGGAACGCCGTACCCGCCGCCGTGGCCGGGTGCGCCGGAGGGCGTGTCGAACGGTTCGGGCCGTCCGGCCGGGGCCGGACCGCCGTACCCGGACGGCGCACCCGGCCGGGCGTTCTCGCCTGCGCCCCACAGCGGTTCACCGCCCGAGGGGCGGGAGTGAGTGCCGCTGTCGTAGGGCGAGCCGGCGGTGTCGTGACCGGGGCCGGGGTAACCGGGCCGGTGGTGGGTGCCGGTGTCGTATTCGGGCCGGGTGTAGGACCCGGTGTCGTAGGAGGGGCGGGTGTGTTCGCCGGTCTCGTACTCGGGTCGTCGGGGCGCCCCGTAGTCCGACCGCGTGTGCGTGCCGCTGTCGTAGGCGGCCGGGCCGGTGCCGTAGCCGGGGGCGGGGTGGCCGGGCCGGTGGTGGGTGCCGGTGTCGTATTCGGGCCGGGTGTAGGACCCGGTGTCGTAGGAGGGGCGGGTGTGTTCGCCGGTCTCGTACTCGGGTCGTCGGGGCGCCCCGTAGTCCGACCGCGTGTGCGTGCCGCTGTCGTAGGCGGGACGGTCCGGGCGGCCGTGCGCGCCCGGACCCGCCAGCGGGTCGGGCCGCCCCGGGACGGGGTACCCCCCGCCCAGCGGCTCGCCCGGAGTGCCCGGACCGACGCCGTAGCCGCCCGCCGGGCGCTGGTGGGAACCGGTGTCCATGCTCGACCAGATCGGTGAGCCCACGTCGGCGCCGGAGGAGGATGCCCCGCGGTACCCGCCGCCCAGCGGATCCGGGTCGTCGATGCGCCCGCGCCCGCCCGTGCCGCCGTCGTAGGGGGACGGGGAGGGCGGCGCCGGAGTGTAGGGCCCACCGCCCGGGGCCGGGGTCGCGCCGCTCGCCGACGGCGCGCCCAGCGGGTCGCGCGTCGGACCGCCGGTGCCCAGGGGGTCGCCGAGCGGGTCGCTGTGGGCCGCGGTCAGCCGGTCGGCCAGGGACGGGGAGCCCGGCGACGGAGTGGTCCGCACGTTCCAGGAACTGGAGCTGAGCGGATCGTCCTCCCGCGTCGCGGGCGTGGGTGGGACCGCCGGGTCGGGCTCGCGGGTGGGCGGCAGCTCGGCGCGCTCGGGGCGCGGCGGCAGCGCCCGGTCGTCGTCGGACGCCGGACGGCCGTCGTCGTTGCGGCCCAGGCTGGCCAGCATCGCGAGGTCCGCGGACGGGTCCGCGGCACCGGTCGCGCGCGGCAGCACCGTGGTGGCCTCGGGCGCACCGGTCGGCGCCTCCTCGTCGTCGTCCTCGTACTCGTACTGTGTGACGCTGGGCGCCCGGTCGTCCCCGTGGTCGTCCCGGTCGTCGTGGCCGCTCCGGCCCCGGCCCGGGCGTTCGTCGGCGTCGTCGCCCAGACTCGACCAGAAACCGCCGTCCTCGTCGTCGTCCCAGTCGGCCTCGCGTTTACCGCGCCGGGGCTTGGGCCTGGGGCGCCGCTCCGCCCGCCCGGCCGGGCGCTGTCCGCGGCCGCGCCCCCGCGGGGCGTCGTTCCCGCCGTCCCCCGGATCCGCGTCGCGCCCCTCGTCGTCCTCGTCGTATTCGTAGTCGTCCTCGTAGCCGTCGTCGCGCGACCCCAGGTTGAGCGCGCGCATGCCCAGCAGCAGGAGCAGCAGCACGGCCAGCACGACGACGATGGCGATGATGATGACGGTGAGGGTCATGGTGTTCGCTCTACCTTGGGGAGGTCGGCCGCGCACCCGGATCCCTCCGGGGACAGGCCCGGGCGAGGGCCGGTCGGAGCGGGGCGGCGACCGCCTGGGCCCGTGGAGGGGCGGCCTGCGGAGAGGGTGGGGTGCAGGCGACTCCTGTGCGGTCTCAGGTCAGCGTGCCGCGCGGCGAGTGGACGGGTAACGGTCATCTGAAAAGGGGCGGGGGGCACTGCCCCACTGTATGCGCTGTCGTGCCCTGTGTGCAGAGGGCGATGGGGGCTTCCTCGGGGAATCGGGAAAAGGACTGCCGTCCCGGGACGCGTGCGGGCGGCCCGGGACGGTGCGCGCGTGACGACCCGGATCACTCCGTGCCGGTGACCAGGGAGCCCCGCGCGATCGCGCGGTCGGCGATCGCCTCCAGCGTCGATGACAGCTCCGCGCCCTCGGGCAGGTCCAGCGGGGCGCTCAGCGCGTACACCGTGAACCGGTAGCCGTGCGGGTCGTCCTCCTCCGGGCAGGGCGGGTGGTAGGCGGCCCCGCCCGTGCTGTTCAGGCCCTGGCGGGCGGCCGCGGGCACCGTGTTCTGCCGCAGTTCGCCGGACTGCGGGTCCAGGTCGAAGAGCACCCAGAACACCTCGGCGGCCTCGGGGTCGTCCACCACCACCGCGAGGGACTCCGTTTCCTCCGGCAGTCCCGACCAGCTCAGCGGAGGCGAGTACGTCTCCCGCTCGCCGTCCTCATCCGGCTCGGAGCCGACGCAGGTGTAGGCGTCGGGCAGCGGGCGGCCCTCCTGCATCAGCGGGCTGGCGACGTTGATGTCGTCGGGCACGTCCCCGTTCTGCCCGGGGGCGAACAGGCCGCAGCCGGTGGTCAGCGTCAACGCCGTCCCCGCCACCAGAGCGCCGGTGAGCGCGCCGGGGGAGGTGCGGGGCGCACGGCGCGCCCCGGTCGTCCGGAGGGAAGGGAGGGCCGGGAACAATGTGGGACTCCTGCTGAACTCTGGAAGAACGCGGAACGCCGTAGGGACGGGGCGCCCCGCAGGACGGAAACGGCCGCGGCGCGGTGTCCGGAACGGTCCCGGCGCCGGGCGCGGCGAAGGCGACGTGCGCGAACACCCGCACACGTTCCTCAGCGAACCTTACTGCGGACCCGACCCGCCCGGGGCGGCCCGTCGTGTCCGACATCGTCCCTGTGGACAACGCCCCCCACCGCCTTCGGGAGGCCATGATGGAGGGGTGCGGTTCTCCATTCTCGGCCCCCTGCTGGTGCACGACGCCTCCGGGGAGCCCGTGACCATCGGTGGTGCCCGGTTACGCACCCTTCTGGGGCTGCTGCTGCTCCGTCCCGGCCAGTGGGTGGCCGCCGACCACCTGCTCGAATCCGTGTGGTCGGGCGCCCCACCGGTCGGGGCGGCCAACGCCCTACAGGCGCTGGTGTCGCGGCTGCGCCGGGCGCTGGCCGCCGGGGCGGCGGTGGAGGGCGGGCCGCAGGGGTACCGGCTGGACGTGGCGCCGGACCGGGTCGACCTGTGCGTGTTCGAGGAGCTGGTCCGGGCGGGCCGCGGCCACCGCGCGGGCGGCCGCCCCGGCCCGGCCCTGGCGGACCTGGACCGGGCGCTGGGGCTGTGGCGGGGCCCGGCCCTGGTGGACCTGACCGCCCGGGGGTTGGCCGAGGGCGTCGCGGCACGCCTGGACCAGACGTACCTCACCGCCCGGGAGGAGCGGTCGGCGGCCCTGCTCGATCTGGGCCGCACCGCCGACGCGGTGGCCGAGGCCCGGGCCCTGACCGGGGCCGGACCGCACCGGGAGCGCCCGGTGGAGCTGCTGCTGCGCGCCCTGGCGGCGGCCGGGCGCACCGCCGACGCGCTGGCGGCCTACGAGCGCTTCCGCGCCCGCCTGGCCGACGAAGTGGGCCTGGACCCCTCCCCGCACCTGGAGGACGTCCACCTGCGCCTGCTCCGCGGTCAACTGTCCGCCCCCGCCCCGACCGACACGGCCGCGCCGCCCGCGTCACCACCCGTTTCCGGGACGCCCCTCCCGACCGGTGCCGCCCCGACCCCCGGCGCCGGCGCCGCCGTCCCTGCGGCCCCGGGCACGGCACCGGTGTCGACCGGCACCGGCACCGGTGCGTGGGCCGGCGCGCCCTCGGACCCGGGGGCCCGGGCGATCGGTACCGGTGGCGAGGCCGCCGAGAACAGCGCCGCCGGGGCGCTCGGCCGAGCGGGCGGGGTGCCGTTGCACCTGCCGGTGCCGCTGACCGGGTTCGTGCCGCGGGCCGAGGTCGGCGTCGCCGTCGACCTGCTCGCCCGCGGCCGCCTGGTCACCCTGCTCGGCCCGGGCGGGGCGGGCAAGACCCGACTGGCCGTCGAGGGGGCCACCGCCTTCGCGGTCGGGCACCCCGACCTGTCGTCCCACGGCGCCTGGTTCGTCGAATTCGCCCCCCTCACCGAGGGCGCCTCTCTGGCCGAGGCCGTCGCCGACACCCTGGGGCTGCGCGAGCACGCCCTCCTCCAGGCCCGCTCCGTTCCGCCGCCGTCACCCGCGGAGCGCATCGCCGCGTTCATCGCCGACCACCCCGTCCTCCTGATCCTGGACAACTGCGAGCACCTCGTCGACGACGCCGCGCGCCTGGCCGCGCAGTTGCTGGCGCGGTGCCCGCGCCTGCGCGTCCTGGCCACCTCCCGCGAACCCCTGGGCACGCCGGGCGAGCACCTCCTGCCCGTCCCCTCCCTGCCCCTGCCCGCCGAGCACGCCCGTGCCGCCGAGGCCGCGGCGGCCTCCTCCGTCGTCCTGTTCGCCGAGCGCGCCCGCGCGGTCCGCCCGGGTTTCGACATCACCGACGACAACGTCCCCCACGTCGTGCGCATCGTCCGCGCACTGGACGGCATGCCGCTGGCGCTGGAACTGGCGGCCGCCCGCCTGCGCGCGATGACCCCCGCCCAGCTCGCCGAACGGCTCGACGACCGCTTCCGCCTGCTGGGCGGCGGCGTCCGCCGCACGCCGCGGCACAGCACCCTGCGCGCGGTCGTCGACTGGAGCTGGGACCTGCTGGACGAGGCCGAACGCCGCTTGCTGCGCCGCCTGTCGGTGTTCGCCGGTGGCGCGGACCTGGAATCGGTGGAACACGTCTGCGCCGACCCCGACGCCCCCGGCACCGTCGCCGGACACGACGTGTGGACCGTCCTGTTCGCCCTGGTCGACAAGTCCCTGGTGATCGCCGAGGAACCGCGCCGCGTCGACACCCCGCCCCGCTACCGGCTGCTGGAGACCGTCCGCGCCTACGCGGCCGAACGCCTCGCCGAGGCCGGGGAGGGCGAGGCCGTCCGGGACGCCCACGCCCACCGTGTCCGCGACCTGTGGAAGGCGGCGGAACCGCTGCTGCGCGGCCCCCGCCAGGGTGAGCTCATCGCCCGCCTGCACGACGAGAACGACGGTTTCGCCGCGGCCATGCGGTGGGCGGTGGGGCGCCGCGACGTCCACCTCGTCCTGGACCTCATCGAGTACTCCCAGTGGTACTGGACCCTGACCGACTCCTGGGAGCCGCTCGGCCGCTGGGCCGGGCAGGCCCTGGACCTCATGGGCGACGACGTCCCGCCCGGCCGTGCGGTGGGCCACGCCGCCTGCCTGTTCCACCGGGCGGCGGCGACCACGGACTCCCTCGACGACGTCCAGGGCCATGTCCGGGCCATCGAGGAGGCGCTCGCCGCAGAGGGCCGCCTCCCCGAGGAGCACCCCCTGCTCATCTACTGCCTGATGTACCGGGCGATGACGGAGGGCGGCGACGGGGAGACCCGGAAACGGATCGCCCGTGTTCTGGACGGGTCCGACCCGTGGATGCACGCCATGGCGTGCACGCTGCTGTCCCTGGTGGACACCCTCGTCGGCCGCTTCGACTCGGCCCTGGAGCGGGCGGACACGGCGCTGGAGGAGTTCCGGGCGGTCGGCGACGGGTGGGGCGTGTGCCAGGCCCTGGCCCAGGCGGCCGACCTGTACCGCTTCGTCGACCGGGGGCACAGCGCGGAACTGCTGGAGGAGGGGGTGGCCCTGGCCGACTCCCAGGGGCTGGAGGGCATGGCCGCGGTGTTCCGGGTGCGCCGGGCCCAGGCCCTCATCGACCGAGGGGACCTGGACCCGGCCCGCGCCGAACTGGACGGGTTGGCGGGTCGGCCCCCGATCCAGCCCGAGCACACCGTCCTGTTGCTCCTGGCCCAGGCGCAGTGGGAGAGCGAGGCGGGCGACCGCTCCCGGGCCCGTGCCCTGGTGGAGCGGATCAAGTCCATGCTGGACAGGCTCGGCGGGTTCGCGCCCGTCTACATCGCGGTCGGAGCGTGCACCCTGTCGGCGACCATCTCCTGGTACGAGGGCGATCCGGAGCGTGCCCGGCGTGAGGCCGCCTGGTCGTGGTGGAGTGTCATCGGGGTCATGGGTCCGATCCGGGCCGAGATCCTCGACGTGCTGGCGGCCGTGGTCGTGGAAGGGGAGCCGCGGTCGGCGGCCCGGCTGGCCGGGTGGGCGCGTGCGCTGCGCGGTGTCGCCGACACCGCCGGTCCGTTCGCGGTGCGCACCGTTCAGCGCCTCCGTGAAGAAATCGGTGCCCGGGAGTGCACCCGCCTTGTCGAGGAGGCGGCCGCCCTGACCCCGGAGGAGGCGCTCGGCGCCGCCTCCCGCTGGTTGGCCGAGACCGTCCCGGAGGAGGTCCCGCACGAGCGTCGCTGAGCAGCCGTCCGTAGCCGGTCGCCTCGGGCCGTCGAGCGGTCGGCGTGGTACCCGGGACGGTGGTCCGGGGCGGACCCCGGGCCACCGCGGGTCGACCGTCGCCGTCCGGGGGCGTGGTTCAGGTGCGGCGCCGGTAGGCCCACACCGCGGGTGGGAAGAAGACCGCGGTGATGATCGCCGCCCACACCAGCGTCCACGTCACCGGCCCGGCGACGTCACCGCCGATCATCAGCCCGCGCATGGCGTCCACGATGTGCGTCACCGGGTTGTTCGCGGCGATCACCCGCAGCCAGGAGGGCATGCTGTCGGGGTCGACGAACGCCGAGCTGGCGAACGTCAGCGGGAACATCAGGATCATCCCGAACGCCTGCACGGCCATCGGCGTGCGCACGATCATGCCCACGAAGGCCGACATCCAGCACAGGGCGAACGCGAACAGCAGCACCAGCGCCCCGGCGGCGACCACGCCCACCAGGCCGCCCTCGGGCCGGAACCCGATGAGCACGCCGACCAGCAGCACCATCACCACCGTGATCGTGTACCGCACCAGGTCGCCCAGGATCGCGCCGATCAGCGGGGCCGACCTCGCGATGGGCAGTGAGCGGAACCGGTCGAAGATCCCCTTCTCCACGTCCTGGCTCAGGGCGAACCCGGTGCCCAGCGTCGCGAAGATGACCGACTGCGCCACGATGCCGGGCATCAGGAAGTCCCGGTAGGCCTGCCAGTCGCCCATGAGCGCCTGGCCGAAGACGAAGACGAACAGGGTCACGAACATGACCGGTTGGAGGATGAGCCCGAAGACCTCCTCGGGGTTGGCCTTGATCTTCAGGATGCTGCGCCAGGCCAGCTGGAGCCCGTTGCGGACGGTGGTCAGCGGCGTGATGTGCCGGGGGACGTGGGACACGGCCCCGGCCTGCACCGACCGCTCCCGTGTCGTCACGGCGCTCATGCGGGTACCTCCTCGGTCTCGCTCTCCGTGGTGTGCCCGGTCAGGGCCAGGAACACCTCGTCCAGGCTGGGCTTGCGCAGGGACAGCTCGGCGACGGCCACCCCCTGCTCGTCCAGGCGGCGCACCACCTCGGGCAGCACGCCCGCGTCGGTGACGGGCACACGGGCCACCAGGTCGTCCCGGGTGACCGGGGTGCTGGTGACCGCCTCGATGATCTTGGTGGCCAGCGGCAGCCGGTCGGCCTCGACGGTGCGCAGTTCCAGGACCTGGCCGCCGGTCCGGTTCTTCAGCTCCTCCGGGGTGCCCCGGCTGATGACCCGCCCGTGGTCGAGCACCAGCAGGTCGTCGGCGAGCCGGTCGGCCTCCTCCAGGTACTGGGTGGTGAGCAGGACGGTGACCCCGTCGCCGACCAGGTCGCGGACCACGTCCCACAGGTCGTTGCGGCTGCGCGGGTCCAGGCCGGTCGTCGGCTCGTCCAGGTACAGCAGGGCGGGTCGGCCGACCAGGCTGGCCGCCAGGTCCAGGCGGCGGCGCATGCCGCCCGAGTAGGTCTTGGCGGGACGGCCGCCCGCGTCGGACAGCGAGAACCGCTCCAGCAGCTCGTCCGCCCGGGTGCGGGCCCCGGCCCGGTCGAAGCCCAGCAGCCGGGCGATCAGCACCAGGTTCTGCACGCCGGTCAGCTCGTCGTCGACGGCGGCGTACTGGCCGGTGAGGCCGATCAGCCGGCGGACCTCGTGGGGCTCGCGCACCACGTCGAAGCCGGCGACCTCGGCGCGTCCGGCGTCCGGTCGCAGCAGGGTGGCCAGGATGCGCACCGTCGTGGTCTTGCCGGAGCCGTTGGGACCCAGGACACCCAGCACGGCCCCCGTCCTGGCGGTCAGGTCCACCCCGTCCAGGGCGCGCTTGCCCTTGAACTCCTTGACCAGACCCTCCGCGCGTATGGCGTCTGTCATCTGCTCCTCCGTTCGCACGTTCGATGACCAGTCTCGTCGGCGGTTCTGACAGAACGCTGACATCCGGGGCCGCGACGCCTACACCTCGCTGACGCCGTCGCCCCGGGATCACCGGGCCCGCAGGGGATCGCGGGCCCGGGGCGGCCCTAGACTCGTGTCCGTGAACGACACCCCGCCCGACCTCCCCATGGATCCCTCCCCACCGGAGCCGCCGCGCGCGGCCGGACTGCGACCGCCGGAGCACAGGGTGAGCAGGCGCGCCATCGGCGTGTGGACGGTGCGCCTGCTGATGGGCGGCCTGTTCCTCACGGCACTGCTGAGCGCGGCCGCGTGGGCGCTGACCTCCCTCGGGTGGACCTGGCCGCCCGGGTGGGTGCGCGAGTACGCCCCGTTCGTACCCGTCGTCTACGGTGTGTACGCCCTGATCCGGGTGGCGGTCGTGCCGTCCTGGCGGTACCGGGTGCACCGCTGGGAGGTGACCGGGGACGTCATCTACACGCGCTCGGGTTGGGTGAGCCGAACCTGGCAGCTGGTGCCGGTGAGCCGCCTACAGACGGTCGACCACACCCAGGGGTGGCTGGAGCGCCTCTTCTCCGTGGCGACCCTGGAAGTGCAGACGGCCTCCTACGCGGGGTCGTCGACCATCGAGGGACTGGACGCCGACCAGGCGCGCGGCCTGAGCGAGGAGCTGGCCGTGCACGCCGGAACGCTGCGGGACGATGCCACTTGACCTCCCCCGCCTGAAGGCGGGGATTCCGGAACCACCTATCGGCGGTCCGGGGCTCTCGCCCCGTCGCGGGTCGTCCCGCGGCCTTCCTGCTTCGACGCCGACCGCCCCGTCCGGGAGGACTCCCGTTGAGGTCTCACACCGGCTCCCGCCCCTACTGTGCAGGCTTCGCCGTCATCGCACAGCGGGGTCCCGGCAGCGACCGCCGGCCCGGCGGCCCTGATGTCGTTCGCCGCGTTCACATCACGGTCGTGGACCGTCCCGCACCGGGGACAGGTCCACTCCCGCACGTCCAGCGGCAGCCTCTCGTGCACGTGCCCGCACCCGGGGGCCGAGCAGAGCCGGGTGGAGGGGAAGAACCGGTCCACCACGACCGGCTCCCGCCCGTATCAGCCGGTCTTGTACTCCAGCATCGACCGCAGCTGGGACCAGGCGGCGTCGGAGATGGCGCGGGACAGTTTGCGGTTCCTGACCAGGGTGCGCACGGTCAGGTCCTCGATCACGACCACTTGGTTTTCGCGGACGAGACGGGTGGTGAGCTTGTGCAGGAAGTCCCGGCGCCGGTCGGCGATCCGGGCGTGCACCCGCGCCACCCTCCGCCGGGCCTCGGCCCGGTTCGCCGACCCCTGCTGCTTGCGCGACAGCTCCACCGCCTGCGCACCGGTGGGGTGGAAGCGGTATCGGTACGCCCGCTTCACGATTGTCCTGGTCATGTGCCGTACTGTAGCGAGCCGGTCACCTCGGTGTGAGGGAAGCCGGGGAAGTCATCGAGAACACGAACGAGAACACGAGCTGTGAGAGGAGACGGGTGTTTCCTCCCCGTCCTGAAGGACGGGGTCTCCACACCCAACAACCAAATGACCGACGGAACCGGTGACGAGGGCCGCACGACACCGCGCTCCCCCTCTCCGCGGGACCGCGCCCCCGCGACGCCCGAACACACCGGTCCCGACACTCCGGCCGCCGGCGAGGCCGTTGAGGCCCCGGTGTCCGCTCGTTCGGGTGGGTCTGGGAGTGCCGACGGTACGGCCGCGTCCCCCGCGCCCGACGGGGCGGATGAGGACACCGCGCGTCCCGGGCCGGAGGCGTTCGGGGAGGTGCCCGGTCCCGCCGCGGCCGAGGGGCCGGGAGGGACCCCCGGGCCTTCAGGGACCGGCGGGTCCTCCGTGCCGGATACACCGAATGTGTCTGATGTGCCGAATATGCCGGGAGAGATGGCCGAGGCCGCCCGGGACGGGACGCCGGGGGAGCCGTACGAGGCCTCCGGGCCGGGGACCGGCGGCTTCGAGGCGGAGCGGGCGCGCAGGCTGAGCCCCCGGACCATGGTCGTGGGGCCCGTCAACCAGCTGCGCAGCCTGCTGCTGCCCATCATCGCGGGCCTGGTCGTGGGCGGGTTCAACCCGTGGGTGATGGGCGCCGCCGGTGCGGGCGTGGTCGGCCTGCTCGTCGGCGGCTTCGTCACCTGGCGGACCACGAGCTACGAGGTGGCCGGGGACCACCTGGAGATCCGCAAGGGCCTGCTGAGCCGGTCCCGGCGCACCATCCCGCTCGAACGCATCCGGGGCGTGGACGTCACCAGCACCCTCCTGCACCGGATCCTGGGCGTGGCGGTGGTGCGCATCGAGGCGGCGGCCGGGGCGGCGGGCGGCAGCGAGGACGGCAAGCTCGACGCCGTGGACACCGCCGAGGCCGAGCGGCTGCGCCGGGTCCTGCTGCACCGCCGGGCGGTGCTGGCCGGGCGGGCCGGGGCGGCCGACGGCGCCACCGCCGACGGCGGACCCCGTCCGGCACCCGGGGCCGACGCCCCGGCCGCCGACGAGGGGACCGTCCACTTCGCCATCCCCCGCTCCTGGTACCTGTACGGCGCACTGAGCCTGGGCTACCTGCTCACCCCCTTCGCCGTGCTGTCCGCCCTGTTCGGTGCGGTCCAGCAGACCGCGGGGGAGTGGGCCACGGACGCGTTCGTCGACTGGGTGCAGGCCTCCGACCGCAACGGCCTGGTGTCGGCCGCCGTCGTGGCCGCCGTGGTGATCGTGCTGCTCATGCCGGTGTTCGCGGTGGTCTCCTACGCCTTCACCCACTGGGGTTTCACGCTGCGCGAGCGCGACGGCTCCCTGGTGGCCGAGCGCGGTCTGTTCACCCGGCGCAGCGTCACCCTGGAGAAGCGGCGCATCCGCGGGTACGAGCTGCTGGACAACCCCCTGGAGCGGCTGCGCGGCGCGGTTCGCCTGCGCGCGATCGTCACCGGGCTGGGCGACGCGGCCGGACGCTCGGTGCTGCTGCCGATCGGCCCGCGAGCCCGGGTCGAGGAGGTCGTGGACCACGCCCTGGGCCGCTACACCGGCACGCTGCGCCGCCACCCCCGGGCCGCCCTGCGCCGCCGTCTGGTGCGCTCGGTGGGCCCGCCCGCGCTGGCGCTGGCGCTGACGGTCGCGTTCGCCCCCGGCTGGGCCGTGGCCCTGGCCCTGGTCCTCACGGTCGCCGGGGTGCCCCTGGGCGTGGACCGCTACCGGTCCCTGGGGCACGGCCACGACGGGGAGCGGGTGAGCGTCCGCTCGGGCTCGCTGTCGCGTTCCCAGGCCACGGTGGAGCGGTCGGCGGTGATCGGCTGGACCTGGCGCCAGACCCTGTTCCAGCGCGGGCCCGGTCTGGCCGACCTCCAGGTGACCGTGGGCGCGGGCGCCGGGGGCTACACCGCCGGGGACGCCTCCTTCGAGGAGTCGGTGGGCTTCGCCGCCGAGATCACCCCGGACATGGTCCGCCCCTTCCTGGCCGGCCCGCGCCCCTGACCGGGCCGGCTCAGCCCGCGTCCAGGACGTGCGGCTCGGCCCGCTCGGACCAGGAGGGCCAGCCGGGGTCGCCGTCGCGGACGAAGTCCACCCAGGCCCGGTGCGTCCGGTCGGCCAGCCCGGCGGGGGCGTCCGGGCCGGTCAGCGCCAGGGCGCCGGGGGTGCCCAGCCGGTCGAACACGAACGGCAGCTCCATGCAGTGCGCCGCGCCCAGGGCCGCCACCGGGCTGCGCCAGGCGAATCCGAACACGTGCGAGGCTACGCCCCGCCCGGCACGGGCCCGCGCCACCCGCCGTACCGGCCGCTCCAGCACCACCTCCCCGACGAGCGCCCCCGCCAGCATCCCCACGCTCATCCCGGGCCGCCGCGAACGCAGCCTGCGCAGCGTCGCCGGGCCCACGCCGAACCGCAGCGCGCCCAGGGCCAGCAGCGGCCACCCCAGGTCGCGGTCGGCGCCGGTGGGGGCCAGCCACAGCCGGTGCTCCTCCAGGGTGGTGCCCATGAGCAGGTCCACGTGGTCGGCGGCGCCCGCGCGCAACGCGTCGTAGGGGGAGCGCGGCACCAGGTCGCCGTCCACGGCCAGGGAGAACGCGGGGCCGCCCGCCAGCGGGTTGCCCGACGCCATCGCCCGGTGCTGGGCGGTGACCAGGTCTTTCGGCTCCACTTCGGCGAAGGCGTCCCGGGTGGCGGGGATCCCCAGGTCCTGCGCGATGAGCCGGGTGATCCGCCCGGCCCGGTCGGGGGCGGCTGCGGTCAGCGGTCCGCTCTGGATGATCGCCCGCCGCACCAGCCGCCCGGCCTCGGGGTGCGCGATGAGCGCGGCGGTGGTGCCCGCCCCGGCGGACTGCCCGGCGACGGTGATCCGCTCCGGGTCGCCGCCGAACGCGGTGATCTCCCGCCGCACCCAGCGCAGCGCGGCCAGCTGGTCGGCGAGCCCCAGGTTGAGCGGGGCGCCCTCCAGAACGGAGAACCCCTCCGAGCCCAGCCGGTAGTTGGCGGACACGAACACGATCCCGTCGCGGGCGAAGGCGGTCCCGTCGTAGGCGCTCAGGGAGTTGGCCCCGCGTACCAGCGCCCCGCCGTGGAACCACAGCAGCACCGGCAGCGAACCGGGTTCGGCCCCCTGCGGCGCCCACACGTTGACGTGCAGGCAGTCGTCCCCCAGGGCGTCCACCGACGGCAGGATCTCCCCGATGGGGCCCTCGTAGGGCGCCTGCGGGGCGCCGGGCCCGTACACGGTGGCGTCGCGCACCCCCTCCCAGGCCGGGGCTGGGGCGGGAGCCGAGAAACGGTGCTCCCCGACGGGCGGTGCCGCGTAGGGGACGCCCAGGTGGCGGACGATCCCCTGCTCGGTGGTGCCGCGCAGTGCTCCGGTTCCGACGCGCACGGTGGGTCCGTCCGTCATGGCTGGTCTCCTCGGGGGAAGGCGTGGTGCAGGGCGATCGTACGCCTTCCGGCGGGGAAGGAGTCCAGGCGGCCCGACGGGTGGGAGGACTCCACCGGCACGGGGGAGTCAACCCGGATCCGCCCGTCCTCCACGGCGACCTCCACGAACCCGTGCGGGGTGGGCACCCGCCCGGCGATCCGCAGGTGCACGGGGGTGCCGTCCCGGGCCCCGCGTTCGTCGACCCCGTGGTCGGCCGGCGGGCTGCGGGTGAACATCGCGGCCCGGTCCAGCAGCAGGTCCCGCACGCGTTCCCGCCGCCGCGGCGGCACCAGGTGCGCGCACACCGCCGCCGCGGCCGTGTGCTCGCTGACCCCGCGTCCGGGGCCCGCGGGGTCCAGGGTGTCGCGGTAGGCGCCGCGTTCCCCGTCCCGGAACGCCTCGAACCCGTCGGCCAGGCGCGCGTGGGCGTCCCGCGCCCACAGGGCCCGCCCGGGGTCGCCCGACCAGGCGGCCATCTCGGCGTAGTCGGCGAGGGCCCGGCCCCACAGTGCGTTGAGCGCGGCCGAGTACCCGGCGACCTGCACGGGGGACCGGTCGATCAGCACCCGCCCGGGCACGTCGTGCAGCAGGCCGTCGGGGCGCGCGTGCCGGGCGAACCAGCGCAGTACCCCCTCGGCGGTGTCCAGCAGCTCCGCCACCGTCTCCCGGTCGCCGGTGTACCGGTACAGCAGGTGCACCGACCGGATCCAGTGCAGCGCTCAGTCGGGGATGGGCGGTACCCCGTCGCGGGCGAAGTCGCCCACGGCGACCATGGGGAGCATGCCGTCGGGGCGTGCCCGGGCGAGCAGCCGGGGGTTCCACACGGCCAGCGCCCAGTCGGGGTCGGTCGCCAGGTCCACCGCCTGGTGTACGACGGCGTCGCCGACCCAGGCGCGCGACTCCCGGGTGGGGCAGTCGAGGTAGGCGTCCTGTGCGGTGAGGTCGACGGTGCGCAGCGCCACCGCGAACAGGTGTTCCAGGAAGGGGTCGGAGCAGTCGGAGCCGGCCCCCGCGGGCCGTGGGCGCAGGGCTTCGCGCACGGTCGCCGTCACCCGGACGTCGGGTCCGTCCACGGGCACCACCAGGTACCGGCCGCCGGAGGGGACCGCGGCGCGACTGCACGTCCACCCCGACACCGTGGACTACCGTCTGGGGCGCGCGGCCGCGCTGCTGGGCCTGGACCTGTCCCGGGAGTCCCACCGCTCGCTGGCGGCCATGGCCCTGGCCGCCCGCCGTGTGGCCGCGTCCCGCTGACACATGGAACGGGGGCGGCCGACGCGTCGGCCGCCCCCGTGGGAAGCGGTGCGGGACCCCGGACGGTCACTCGTCCTTCTTGGCCCCGAACATGATCTCGTCCCAGGACGGCACCGAGGCGCGGCGGCCGCGTCCCTTGCGCTTGGGCGCGGGCCGGTCCCCGCCCGCCGCGGCGGCCGGGAT
>NZ_JASFDV010000058.1 GCF_030766825.1 Nocardiopsis sp. CC223A | reverse complement strand
TCGAGCGGGGGGGCGGTGGAGGAGGGGGCCGCGGGGGCCGGGCCGTGGGGGCGGGGGGGAGGGGGGGGTGGGGGGCGGGGGGGAGGGGGGCGCCCTGGTACTGTCCGGTCGGCGGGGTCCCCGCGGGCCGCGCGTACGGGTTCTGCGGCGCCTGCGGGCCCGAGGGTGCTCCGGGGGCGCCCACGGGGCCCTGCGTCGGCGCCTGCGGCACCTGCGGGCCGGAGGGCGGCTGATGTCCGGGGTGGGCCTGGTACGGCCCGCTCGGAGTGAATGGGGCGCTCGGCGGCTGCGGCCCGGAGGGCCCGCCGTGCCCGGGGAGGGGCGATCCGCCCTGAAGGGGCTGCGGTGGCTGTCCCTGCGGCACCCGGGGGTCGGCCGGGTACTGGTGGGGGTGTGCGGGGGCTGAGCCGAGCAGGTCTTGGCCGTCACCGGGCTCCGGCCCGTCGGGACCGTACTGCGGCGGGTTCGGATGGGTACTGATGGGAGTCTCCGGAGGCGTTGGGGGTTGGGACTTGACCAAAGCCCGTGCCCGCGGTGTTTCCGCTGGCGTGCCGGGGTGACGGGCATCTCGTCGGCGCCCGTCGTTCCGGGCGGAGACCGGCCTTTCGGTGCAAGGGTAACCAACACCCGGGCGCGGAAAGGACGAAGCACTCCACGCAACGGGCATAATGAAAGACGGAGAGGTCACGGATGTGACCCCGTGCCGGCGCTTTCCCCGCCGTGCGTGGTCCTGCCGGTCTGCCCCAACCGCTGGCTTTGACCTGCGCTACGGTGGCCAGTAGGATGTTTCGTCGTGCGTTTGAGTTGCCGTGGGCCCCGGGTCGTTCACCGACCCGGAGCCGATCCACGCACCATCGTCTGCGCACTCACCACCGGATCGTCCTGACGATGTGGCACGGGACGTCCGGTCCAAACGCCCCGCGCCCGCGGGTGTGTTTCGTAATTACGAGTCCACCATCCCGAACCAGGGGGATGGGGCAGCCGACTGAAGAGCGAAGGCAAACGATCGTGCGCACCTACAGCCCCAAACCAAACGATGTTCAGCGTCAGTGGCACGTCATCGACGCCACCGATCTCGTGCTCGGGCGTATGGCGAGCCAGGTTGCCACGCTCCTCCGGGGCAAGCACAAGGCGTACTACGCGCCCCACATCGACACCGGCGACTTCGTGATCGTCGTGAACGCCGACAAGGTCGCCCTGACCGGCAAGAAGCTGGAGCAGAAGCGGGCCTACCGGCACTCCGGCTACCCCGGCGGTCTGCGTTCCGTCGGCTATGCGGAGCTGCTGGAGAAGAACCCCGAGCGGGCCATCGAGAAGGCCGTCAAGGGCATGCTGCCCAAGGGCTCTCTCGGTCGCCAGATGGCCAAGAAGCTGAAGGTGTACTCCGGTTCGGAGCACCCGCACCAGGCCCAGCAGCCGGTCCCGTTCGAAATCACCAAGATCGAGCAGCCCGCCTAGGCGTTCGCGCGACTTCACAGAGAACACGAGGAGAACCGTGGTCGAGCCCACCGGTATCGAAGACATCGAGCAGGAGTACGCCGAGAACCCGGAGGAGTTCCCCTCCGAGTACACGAGCGAGTCCGAGGAGACGGTCGCCGCCTACGTGCCGACCGCTTCCGGCCCCAGCGCCGGCACCGGCCGCCGCAAGACGGCCATCGCCCGCGTGCGCATCACGCCCGGCGCGGGTGAGTGGAAGATCAACGGCAAGCCGCTTGAGGTCTACTTCCCGGACAAGGTCCACCAGCAGACCATCAAGGAGCCCTTCGTCTCGCTCGGGTTCGAGGGCGCCTACGACGTCTTCGCCCGGATGAGCGGCGGCGGCCCCAGCGGCCAGGCCGGCGCCCTGCGCCACGGCATCGCCCGCGCGCTGGCTTCCCTGGACCCGGAGAACAACCGCCCGACCCTCAAGAAGGCCGGTTTCCTGACCCGCGACGCCCGTGAGGTGGAGCGCAAGAAGGCCGGTCTCAAGAAGGCCCGCAAGGCGCCGCAGTTCTCCAAGCGCTAAGGCTCATGCGCCGGCTCGTGCTCGGCTGAGCTTCGACCCGTACGCCGTCCCCGACACCCGGGGACGTCGTACGGGTTTTTCCTTTTCGCGTGGCTTGTCGGTCACACTGATCTTCTCGGCGCCTGACGTGGCGCCACTTCTGAAGGGGGCTGTCGCCTGTGGGACGGCTGTTCGGTACGGATGGTGTACGCGGGGTCGCCGGGCGCGACCTGACCGCCACGCTCGCCCTGGAGTTGTCCATCGCCGGGGCGCGGGTGCTCGCGGCTCGGATCGAGGGGCGGCGCCCCAAGGCCGTCGTGGGCCGCGACCCGCGCGCCTCCGGTGAGTTCCTGGAGGCCGCGGTGGTGGCCGGGCTGGCCAGCACCGGTGTCGACGTGGTCCGGGTGGGGGTGCTGCCCACCCCGGCGGTGGCCTTTCTCACCGGCGACCTCGACGCCGACTTCGGCGTGATGCTGTCGGCGAGCCACAACCCCGCGCCGGACAACGGCATCAAGTTCTTCGCCCGGGGCGGCCGCAAACTGGAGGACGCCCTGGAGGACGAGATCGAGGGCCTGCTGGACGTGCCCTCGACCCCGGCGGTGGGCACGGCCGTGGGCCGGGTCACCGACGCCGACGACGGCGCCGAGCGCTACATCCGGCACGTGCTGGCCTCCGCCCCGCACTCCCTGGCCGGGCTCAAGGTCGTGGTGGACTGCGCCAACGGCGCGTCCTCGCTGGTGGCCCCCGAGGTGCTGCGCCGGGCGGGCGCCGAGGTCATCGCCATCGGCGACGCGCCCGACGGCCACAACATCAACGAGGGGTGCGGTTCGACCCACCTGGAGCTGCTCCAGGAGACGGTGCGGCTGCACAGTGCCGACGCGGGCATCGCCAACGACGGCGACGCCGACCGCTGCCTGGCCGTGGACGCCGGGGGCAACGTGATCGACGGCGACCACATCCTCGCGATCCTGGCCTCGGAGGCCAAGGAGGAAGGCCGACTGGCCGAGGACACCCTCGTGGTGACGGTCATGTCCAACCTCGGCCTGAAACTGGCCATGGAGCGCGAGGGCATCGCCGTCGTGGAGACCGCGGTGGGCGACCGCTACGTGCTGGAGGAGATGAAGCGCGGCGGGTTCTCCCTGGGCGGGGAGCAGTCCGGGCACGTCATCCTGCTGGACCACGCCACCACCGGCGACGGTGTGCTCACCGGCCTGCACCTGTTGGCCGCCATGGCGCACCGCGGGCAGGGGCTGGCGGAGCTGGCCAAGGTGATGACCCGCCTGCCGCAGGTGCTCATCAACGTTCCCGACGTGGACAAGTCCCGCGCCGCCGACTCCGCGGAGCTGTGGGCCGCGGTGCGCGAGGCCGAGAAGGAGCTGGGCGGCACCGGCCGGGTCCTGATCCGGCCCAGCGGCACCGAGCCCAAGGTCCGCGTCATGGTGGAGGCCCCGGAGCAGGCGCAGGCGAACGCGATCGCCGAACGCCTTGCCGGGGTGGTCCGTTCGGCGCTGGGCTGACCGGAGGAACCGGATGAACCGGGCGCGGTACGGGCACGCCCTGACGGTCGGGGTGGACATCGGCGGGACGAAGGTCGCCGCGGGAGTGGTCACCCCGAGCGGGCGGGTACTGGCGCGGGTGCGCACCGAGACGCCCGAGCGCAGCAAGAGCCCGGCGGTCGTGGAGGACACGATCGTCTCGGTGGTCGAGGAGCTGCGCTCGGGGTACCCGGTGCGCGCCGTCGGCGTGGGGGCGGCGGGGTTCGTGGACCAGCACCGCGCGAACGTGCTGTTCGCCCCCCACCTGTCCTGGCGGGAGGAGCCGCTGCGCGAGGCGCTGTCCTCGCGCCTGGGCCTGCCCGTGGTGGTGGAGAACGACGCCAACGCCGCCGCCTGGGCGGAGGTGAGCGCGGGCGCCGCCCAGGGGGTCGACGACGTGGTCGTGGTCAACCTGGGCACCGGCATCGGCGGGGCGATCGTCCTGAACGGGCGCCTGTACCGCGGCCGGTACGGCCTGGCGGGTGAGTTCGGGCACATGACGGTGGTCCCGGGCGGGCACCGCTGCGAGTGCGGCAACCGGGGCTGCTGGGAGCAGTACGCCAGCGGCAACGCGCTCACCCGGGAGGCGCGCGAGCTGGTGGCCGCCGAGTCGCCGGTGGCGCGTGCGCTGCACCAGGCGGTGGCGGGCGACGCGCGGCGGATCACCGGGCCGCTGGTGAGCGAGCTGGCCCGCAAGGGCGACCGCGCCTGCACGGAGCTGATGCGCGAGGCCGGCCACTGGCTGGGGGCGGGCCTGTCGAACCTCGCGGCGGCCTTCGACCCGGAGCTGTTCGTCATCGGCGGCGGTGTCTCGGAGGCGGGCGACCTGCTGCTGGGTCCCGCCCGGGAGGCGTTCGAGCGCGGACTCACCGGCCGGGGCTACCGCCCCGAGGCCCGCGTGGTGGCCGCGGCCCTGGGCAACGAGGCGGGCCTGGTCGGCGCGGCCGCCCTGGCCCGCGACGCGCTGCCCGCCCGGCGCCGCCGCCCCACCCGCCGCCGCTGACCGGCGGCGGGGCTCATCGCCGCAGCAGATCCCGCACGTCGATGTCGAGGGGGAAGGGGGTGTCCACCTTGAGGCGGTCCCGGGCGACGGTCACCGGCACGTACCGGGGTTCCCGGACGCCGTCCAGTTCGTAGGCGTGGATCGCCGCGCCGTGCTCCTCGGGCTCGATGATCCAGTAGTGGGGGATGCCCGCCTGGGCGTACTTGAAGAACTTGGTGGTGCGGTCGCGGTCCCGGGACTCCGGTGAGACGATTTCCACGACCAGGACCACGTCCTCCGGTGGGACGTGGGTGGTCCGCGTCCAGTCGAGGTGCTCCTCGTCGTTCGCCTCGTACTGGTAGACCAGCAGGTCGGGCTCGGGCCGCTGGTACTTCCCGAGCTTCATCGTCATCTCCTGGAGGACGTCGAAGCCCTCCGGCACGGTCTCCTCCAGGAGGTGGGCCAGGCGGAACATGACCTTGGAGTGGAAAACGGTTTGGGGGGACGGCACGATGAGGGCTCCGCCGATGAGTTCCATCCGGGGGGCGCCCGGAGGGAGGTCGTCCATGGCATCGGCGGTCCATCCGCCGGGCGGTGGCATGAACCAGTCGGGGAGCGGCTCTGCGGTCATCGAAGCCTCCGGAGTCGATTCCTGAGCCCACTGCAATCCGGTCGTCGTCACCCTGGGGGGAACATAGCGGCCGGACAGGGCCTGACGGGCGTACTTCGGTGAAGTGGTCGTTATATGCACTGTGTACGCTGGAAACCCACGTGTCTGATCAATCCCGGAAAGCCACGTCGTGAACCTTCTTCCCACGGACGTTCCCTGGGCCTTCGAGGGGCACGGGTCGGCGTGGGTGGAATCCCCGCTCCAGTTCCTGTCCGCCGTGGAGGCCTACGCGGCGCACGGACTGTCCACCCAGGGGTGCATCCTGCTGCGGCAGGACGCCGTCGGCCTGCCCGATGTCCACACCGCCCTGCGCGGCCTGTTCCCCGCGACCCCGCCGGCGGCGCTCGCGCGCCGTCCCACCCGCCCCCGCAGCGCGGACTTCACCTGGGTCATCGGCGACGCCTTCTCCGGCCAGGTGCAGCGGCCCCTGCTGCGCGCCCCCCGCTGCCGCATCGTCCTGGTCGACGACGGCCTGGCCGTGTGGCACCTGCTGCGGCTGCTCAGCGCCCCGTCCGTCCAGCCGGTGCTGCGCGCCCGGGTGCGGCGCACCCCGGCACGCCTGGCCCTGGGCACGGCGGCCGCGCGCGTCCTGCGCCGCGCCGCCCAGGAGGGCCGCCTCACCGTCTTCACCATGCTGCCGCTCCCCGGCGACCTGCGGGAGGCGGCGGCCGCCGCGGGGATCCGGGTGATGCGCCACGACTTCCCGCTGCTGCGCTCCCTGCCGGAGTACGATCACCCCGCCGAGCGGCGGATCGTCCTGGGGACCGCCCTGGTCAACGACGGCCTGGTCCGGCTGCCCGACTACCTGGGCTGGCTGGAGCGGCAGCTCGTACAGGGGCCGGTGGCCTACCTCCCGCACCGGCGGGAGGACCCGCGGGTACTGGAGCTGCTGGCCGCGGACCCGCGGGCGCGGCTGGCGGGGAGCGGGGTGCCGGTCGAGCTGTCGCTGCGCGGGCTGGGCCCCGGGCACACCGTGCGGTCGCTGCCCTCCACCGCGCTGGTGTCCCTGCGGCTGCTGGTGCGCGGGGCGTCCATCCGCACGGACGGGGTGCCCGGACACTGGTGGACGGAACTCGCCTCGCCGGGACTGCGCGAGGATCTGGCGGTGACCACCGCCCTGGTCAACGATGAGGAGCACGCGGGTGGAACGTGACGGCGACGGGCGGATCAGGGTCATGGCGATCGCCGACTCCGACTCCTACCTGAAGTGGTCGGCGGCACTGCTGGGCGCCCTGCCCGGCGAGGGCTGGGACACCGACCTGGCGGTCGTCCGCTCCCCGGTGGCCCCGTCCGCCGACCAGGTCCGGGCGGCCGTCGCCGGGACGCCGCTGGCCGGTCGCGAGGTGCCGGTGCGCGGCGCCCTGGAACTGCGGAGCCGACTGCTGCGCGAGCGTCCCGACGTGCTCATGCTCAACTGCACCGGCCCGGTGGTGGACGCCCTCGCCCACGCGCTGGTCGGCGAGCGGCGCCCGGTGCTGGTCTCCGGGCTGCCCGGCATCTCGGTACCCGCCACCGAACGCGCCTGGCTGTACCGTTCGACTGCCGACCTGTTCGTGCTGCACAGCCACCGGGAGGTCGCCGAGTTCACCGATCTGGGCGCCCGGCTGGGCGCCACCGGTGCGGTCGGCCTGGCCACCCTGCCGTTCCTGCCCGAGCCCCGGCCGCGCGCGGGCACGGGCGGCGGGCGCCCCCGGGTGGTGTTCGCCTCCCAGGCCAAGGTGCCCGCGGAGCGCGGGCAGCGCGAACAGGTGCTGCTGGGGCTGGCCGCGCTCGCCGAGGCCCGCCCCGACCTGGAGGTGGTGGTCAAGCTCCGGGCCCGGGAGGACGAGGCGCAGACCCACAAGGAGAAGTACCACTACGAGGCCCTGTGGCGGTACATGGCCGCCCGCGGGGAGGTCCGCCCCGACGCGGTCGCGTTCCGCACCGGGCCGATGGTGGAGTACCTGGAGGACGCGGCGGGGTTCGTGACGGTCAGCTCCACCGCGGCCCTGGAGGCGTTCGCGCTGGACGTGCCGACGCTGGTGCTCACCGACTTCGGGCTGAACGCCGAGCAGATCAACCTGGTGTTCGAGGGCAGCGGGGTGCTGGGCACCCTGGACGACGTGCGCGCCGCCCGGTTCCGCCGGGTGGACGGCGCCTGGCTGCGGGCCAACTACTTCCACCCGGTCCACGAGAACGACTGGGTGCGGCGGCTCACCGCGCTGGTGGCCGCCGCACGCCGCGGGGAGCTGCCACAGCGGGAGTCCCTGCTGACGGGGCCCGAACAGCAGCGCAGGCGCACGCGCTCCCTGATGCGGCTGTCGCTGCCCCCGACCGCCGTGCGTCAGCTGGGCCGGGCCCGCAGGAGGCTGCGCGCCCTGCGCGCCAACCTGCGCGGCACGCTGGCGTCGCGCGGCTGACCGGAGGGGCGCACCCCGGGGGCGGTCATGCCCAGGGCGGCGATCCGCTTGCGCTTGAAGTGGCGCAGCAGGTCGCCGTCGTACTCGGCCAGGTAGGCGGCCGCCTCCTCCCGCAGGTGCGGGTAGGCGGCGGCCTGCATGCAGTAGCCCACCGCCCGGATGAGGGGGAGGAGCCCCTGCTCGTACCGGTCCTCGGTGATGACCGGCGGGGTGATCTCGCCGGAGTCGAGCAGTCGGGGCATGGTGGTGTCGGCGATGGTCACCGGCATGCGGTTGCTGTTCTCATACGGGGTGAGCCGCTCCAGGACGAGTTCGGTCCCCATGGTGGCCACGGGGATCCCGTAGATCTTGTCCGCAGTGCTGAGCGAGGTGGAGAAGCACCCCACGACCAGGTCGGGGGCGGAACGTTCGAACCACGCCTCCACCGGAAGGACCCCCTCCAGCAGGCGCAACCGCACGCCGGCCGCCTCGGCGGCCGACTGCACGCTTCGGGTCAGGGACGGCGCGTGCGCGGGGTGCGGTTTGTACGCGATCGACCGGTAGCCCGCGCGGGCGCAGGCGGTGACGGTGCGCACGGACATCTCTGTTTCCTCCTCCTCGGTGAGCAGCCCGAGAGAGGAGAGGTACTGGCCGACGAAGAGCGCCGAGGGGCCTTCGCCCGTAGGTGTGATGTCGGTCGTGGCCGACACCTCGGCCACGACCCGGCGGAACGCCTCCGAGGGCACCAGGGCGGACCCGACGCCGTGTTCGCTCAGTACGAGTGGTCGCACGCCCGGGACGAGGTCCATGTGGACCAGGCGCTCGATCCGAGTGGCCACGTGTCGGGGCAGGGTCGTACGGGTCGGGCCGTACGACATGAGGCCGTCGGAGTAGACGGTGAGGCGCGCATCGTCGAAGAGCCGGGTCAGCGCCCGGGCGGGATGGGCCTGTACGGACTCCACGATCAGCTCGGGGACATCCGTCCCCAGGGAGAGATGGCTTCCCAGGAGCCTTCGCAGCAGCGCCTGGTCCGTGTCGTGCGCCTGCCAGTGCGCCGGGTGATAGGGCCAGATGAGGTCGTTGTAGGAGATGACCTCGTCGAACCTGCTGCGCACCGCCTCGAACCCGGGGGTTTCGTCGAGCCGGGGCGCCGTTTCGGGGTTGTCGGAGCAATCGGCGGTCAGGAGTACACGCCTCTGCTCACCGAACAGGCCCGAATCGATGGCGGCGGCCAGGTGGAGCGCACCGAAGAACTTGGTGATGACGAAGATCTGGGTCATGGGTGACGTGCCAATCCGGGTTGGGTGACAGGAAGCGATGAAGGACGCGGATCAGAGCTTCAGGTCCTTGTAGTCGCCGTCCTTGAGCCGGATCAGCCGCTTGCTCCGCTTGCGATCGATCTCGATGAAGAGGCGTTCGAGGTGTTCGGCGGGGAAGGCGCGTAGAGCTTCGGTACAGCGGGTGACCAGCTCCTGCTGAAGGTGCCGTGGAAGGCGGTCGCGCTTGTCGATCTGGAAGAGCATGAGGGCGCAGTAGGTGCGCAGCGCCTTGGGAAGGAACCGGTCGCTCTCGGGGTCCGCCGCGGCCATGGCCATGATGCGGTCACAGGCGTCCAGGAAGTGCAGCTGGCGTTCGTCACCGATCTGGGTGAGGGAACCGGTCACTTGACGGCGGTAGAAGACACCGATGACGGGAACCCGCGCGTACGAAGCCGCCTTGAGGTGAAGCCCCCAGGCCCAGGGGCGATCCTCGCAGGTGCGCAGTGCCGGGTCGAACCGCATCAGGCCCTGGTCGACCAGGGCACGGGAGTAGATACCGGTGCAGGCGTTGGGGTAGTCGACCATGCTCTCCCCGTTCGCCGGAAGAATTCCGGAGCGGGGATCGAGCGCCTGGTTCACACGGCCTTCGGGAGCCGGTTTGAAAACCCGGCGGCGGCCGAAGACCTGGACTTGGTCCGTCTTGGAGAAGTCCACCCCGAGCCGCTCTGTGGTTTCGAGGGCGAGGGCGAGGTAACCGGGGGCCAGCCAGTCGTCCCCGTCCAGGTAGGTGATGTACCTGCCGGTGGAGTCGGCGACGCCCTGGTTGCGTGCCGCGGACAGCCCGGTGGGCGCCGGGTTCCGGAGCATGCGCAGGTTGGGCAGGCGCTTGCGAAAGTCGTCGACGATGTTCGGGGTGTCGTCGCTGGAGCCGTCGTCGATGACGATGTACTCGAAGTCGGGGCGGTCGTTGCGCACCAGGCTCGCGAGGGTGTCGCCGATGTAGGGCGCCACGTCCTTGGCGGGGATGATCACCGACAGGGCGGTCACGGGGTACTCCTCCGCCCGGGGACCCGTGCGGGCCCCCGGGCGCGTGTTCGGCGGGGGATGATGGGCGGGGATCAGGCGGTCGTGCGGCGCAGGCGCTTGCGGGGCTCCTCCTCGCCGGGGAACACCCTCTTGACGCCGTCGCCCAGGGCCTGCTCGATGACGCGGATGTCGCGGACGAGGTTGCGCAGCCCGGTGGGTTCCAGGGAGGCGGAGTGGTCCGAGCCCCACATGGTGCGGTCCAGGGTGATGTGCCGCTCGATGGCGACGGCGCCCAGGGCGGCGGCGGCCACGGAGATCTGGAGCCCGCGCTCGTGGCCGGAGTAGGCCACGGGGACGCGGTAGCGGTCGCGCAGGGTCTCGATGGTGCGCAGGTTCCCCTCCTCCGGCGGCATCGGGTAGGTGGAGGTGGAGTGCATGATGACGAGGTTGCGGGCGCCCAGGATGGTGACCGCGGCGTCGATCTCGTCCAGCGTGGACATGCCGGTGGACAGCAGGACCGGCTTGCCGGTGGCGGCCAGGGCCCGCAGCAGCTCGTGGTCGGTGATGGACGCGGAGGCCACCTTGTGGACGGGCACGTCGAACTTCTCCAGGAAGTCGACCGAGGGCACGTCCCACGGGGAGGCGAACCAGTCCAGGCCCAGGACGTCGCAGTACTTGGCGATCTCGGCGTACTCGGCCTCGCCGAACTCGACGCGGTGCTTGTACTCCATGTAGGTCATCTCGCCCCAGGGCGTCTGCCGGATCTTGTCCCGCTGCTCGACGGGGACGCAGATCTCGGGGGTGCGCTTCTGGAACTTGACGGCCTGGCAGCCGGACTCGGCGGCGACGTCGATCAGCTGCTTGGCGATGTCGAGGTCGCCGTTGTGGTTGATGCCGATCTCGCCGATGACGTACACCGGGTGGCCCGGGCCCACCATGTGGCGGCCGATGCGCAGGGCGGGGATCTCTGCTCTGAGGTCGGCGGTGGCGGTGCCGTTGCTCATGTGGCGTCCTTCTCGTTCGTTTCGTCCGTGGGGGAGTTCGTGTCCGTGCGCTGCGCACGGGAGTTCAGGGCGTGCTCGCACAGTTCGCGCACGGCGCCGGACCCGCCGGGGCGGGTCAGCACCAGCCGGGCGGCGGCGAGCACTGCGGGGTGCGCGTCGGGGACGGCGACGGGCCAGCCGACCAGGGCCATGCACCCCAGGTCGTTGACGTCGTTGCCGAGGTAGGCGACGCGGGAGGGGTCCAGGCCCTCGTCGGACAGCCAGGAGGCCAGGGCGGCCCGCTTGTCGGAGAGCCCGTGCAGGACGGTGACACCGAGTTTGTCGGCGCGGGCGCGCACGACCGGGTTCGCCTCGGTGGACAGGATGTGCACCCGTACGCCCGCCTCCCGCAGCAGGCGCACGCCCATGCCGTCGGAGCGGCTGACGGTGACCGACTCGGTGCCGTCCTGGGAGACCGTGACGCGGTCGTCGGTGTGGACTCCGTCGAAGTCGGTGACCAGCGCGTCGATGTCGACGGGGTCGGTCTCGGGGGCCGCGATGGGGGCCAGGGCCCGGGCCAGGCGCAGGTCGTCGGGGGTGTCGATCTCGAACGCGTGCAGGTCGGGGACCTCGCGCAGGTCGATGCGGCTGAAGAACCGGTGGGCGTGGGCGCGGAACCCAGCGGTGTCGACGACGTAGAACGCGCCGGTCTCGCGGTAGTGGGGTTCGCGGTCCTGGCGGCGGGGCCGGTGCGTGTGGGAGTGGTTGACCCCGCGGGCGCCCTCGGGGCGGCGGGCCCACAGGAAGGCGTGGGTGGGCACCGCGGAGAACACGCTGTCGGCCTCGTGCGCGGTGACGCGGGCGATGGCGGCGTCCAGGTCGGCGGGGTCGATGAAGGGGCTGGTGCACTGCACGAACACGGTCACGTCGGGCAGTTCCCCGGCGGCCTCCAGGGTGTCCAGGGCCTGGAGCAGGACGGCCTCGGAGGAGACGGTGTCACCGCCCAGGTCGGCGGGGCGCTCCAGGACGCGGGCCCCGGCGGCGCGGGCGGCGGCCGCGATGGCGGGGTGGTCGGTGGACACGACGGTGTCGGTGACGCCGTCGGCCAGGAGGCAGGAGCGGACGGCGCGTGCGATGAGGGGGACGCCGCCCACAGGCTCGATGTTCTTGAGGGGAATTCCCTTGGAACCGCCCCGCGCGGGAATGATCGCGGTGACACGCAAAGCACAACTCCAGGGGTCGACGAGGGAGGGAAGGGTGGTGCGGGGGCGCCCGGGTCGATTATGCCGATTGCATCGGATGGGCGCTTCTTGTTTATCGCACGCCCCGGCTTCGGTGGTTCTGTGACCGTCCGCCTACGGTCGGCTACGCCTTCCCGGCAAGGCTTTTCTCCAGTTGGCGTCTGTGTTGCCCGCTGGTTTCAAAGGTTTACCGTGGAACTCCGGAGGGTTCTCGAATGCCCTGATGGTACCGGGTTCCCTGCTCGACACTCCTAGGTTCGCCGTTTGGTTTACGGCATATATGAATTTGTTATGTTCCACCCTGTCCGAGGGGTCGCCGGACCCTTGTCGTTGCATATTTCCTGGTGTGTCATGCATCACATTCGGCTCGCGGCGGGGCTTCCGGCGGGCGGGCGGCCCCGGTCGGCGAAGAGGCCGGGGGTGATTGACCGAACCCGGTTCTAGTGCGTGGGTCACATCCTCTGTAGAGTGCGGCCCATGGATCTCAACGGAATCTCCGCCCTCGTCTCGGGCGGCGCGAGTGGCCTCGGTGAGGCCACCGCCAGGGAACTCGCCTCCGCCGGTGCCACCGTCGTCGTCGCCGACCTCAACGCCGAACGCGGCGAGGCCATCGCCAAGGAGATCGGCGGCGTCTTCGTCGCGACCGACGTCTCCGACGAAGAGCAGGTCAAGGCCGCCGTCCAGGCCGCCGTCGACACCGGTGCCCCCTTCCGGGTCGCGGTGTCCTGCGCGGGCATCGGCTGGGCCACCCGCACCGTCGACAAGTCCGGCAACCCCCACGACCTGGCCAGCTACCAGAAGGTCATCCAGGTCAACCTCATCGGCACCTTCAACGTGCTGCGGCTGTCCGCGGCCGAGATCGCCAAGACCGAGCCGGTCAACGAGGACGGCGAGCGCGGTTCCATCGTCAACACCGCCTCCCTGGCCGGCATCGAGGGCCAGATCGGCCAGATCGCCTACTCCTCCTCCAAGGGCGGCGTCATCGGCATGACCCTGCCCGCGGCCCGCGACCTCGCGGCCGTCGGCATCACGGTCAACACGATCGCCCCCGGCATCCTGGAGACCCCCATCTACGGCGAGGGCGAGGCGTCCGAGCAGTTCAAGCAGCGCCTGGCCGCCCCGGTGCCCTTCCCCAAGCGCCTGGGCACCGCCGCCGAGTTCGCCAAGCTGGCCCGCACCCTGCTGGAGGTCAGCTACATCAACGGTGAGGTCGTCCGCATCGACGGCGCCCTCCGCATGCCGCCCAAGTAGGGGGACACCGTGTCCGACGAGGTTCTCTACACGGCCGAGGACGGCGTCGCCGTCATCACCATCAACCGGCCCCGGGCCAAGAACGCGGTGAACGCCGCGGTCGCCCGCGGGATCGCCGAGGCACTCGACGACCTGGACGCGCGCAAGGACCTGGCGGTGGGCATCATCACCGGCGCGGGCGGCACGTTCTGCGCCGGGATGGACCTGAAGGCGTTCATGAAGGGCGAGGTCCCGCTGGTCGAGGGCCGCGGGTTCGGCGGCTTCGCCGAGGCCCCGCCCAAGAAGCCGCTGATCGCCGCGGTCGAGGGCTACGCCCTGGCCGGCGGGTTCGAGGCGGTGCTCGCCTGCGACCTGGTCGTGGCCGCCGAGGATGCGAAGTTCGGCATCCCCGAGGCCAAGCGCGGCCTGGTCGCCGGCGCGGGCGGCCTGCTGCGCCTGCACCACCGCATCCCGCGCAACCTGGCCATGGAGTTCGCCCTGACCGGCGACTTCGTCGACGCCCCGCGCCTGGCCGAACTGGGCCTGGTCAACCGGGTCACCGGCCAGGGCGGTGCCCTGGAGGGTGCCAGGGAGCTGGCCGCGCGGATCGCCGCCAACGGTCCGCTCGCGGTGCGGATCTCCAAGCAGATCATCACCGAGTCCGACGACTGGTCCACCTCCCAGATGTGGGAGAAGCAGAACGAGCTGGCGGGCCCGGTCTTCGTCAGCCAGGACGCCATGGAGGGCGCGGCGGCCTTCGCCGAGAAGCGCGCCCCCGTGTGGAAGGGCGAGTAGCCCCGCCACCGGCACGGCGATCCGGAGGCCGCCCCGACCGGGGCGGCCTCCGTCGCGTCAGGCCGCGGGCCCGACCGTGTTCGCGCCCTCCCGCGGCGGTACGGCCCGATCGCGCACGACCCACCGGGCGACCGCCCGGGCGGCGGCGGTGACCGGCCGCTCCATCGGCCCGGCGCCCAGGGTGAGCCGCCACACCGTGGCGAACACCAGCGAGAACACCAGGACGGCCTCCACCGTGTAGGTCTCCACCCAGCCGGCCCACCCGGGCAGGAGCCCGCCGAACACCGCCCACAGCACGACCCCGTGCGCGGTGTACAGGGTGAGGGTCATCGCGCCCATGGCCGCCACCGGGTAGAGCACGACGCGCATCGGCCGCGTCCCGGCGAGCAGCAGGCACAGGCCCAGCACGGCCATCGCCACCCCGGTGTTGCCCGCCACCTCGAAGGTGGTGTTGCCGTGGGAGTAGGCCTCCAGTGCCGTCCGCCACGGCGAGTACCCGTCCTCACCGGGCAGGAACCGGGCCAGCGGCCCCAGCAGCAGCCAGGACGACCCGTAGCCCAGTACGGCCAGCCCGGCCCCGCCGCCCACCAGCCACCAGCGCACCCTCCGCGAGCGCAGCCCGGTGCGGGCGGCCGCCATCCCCGCCAGGACGTAGGCGAGGAACACCGTCGCCGGGTACAGGCCGAACACCAGCAGGTCCAGCGGGCTCTCCAGCATCCCGAGGGAGAACAGCGGCATGTCCTCGGCGAACTCCTCCTCGGCGAAGGGGTCCTTGTCGCTCTCCTCCAGGGAGGCCCAGTACGCCTCCTTCTCCTCCACCCACTCGGGGTCGCCCCAGGTGGCCTCCCACTCCGCCTCCTCCTCGGGCGTCCACTCCTCCTCGACGGACCCGCCGCCGAACCAGCCGAACCCGGCCTGTGCCTCCTGGGCGGCCAGCGTCGCCTGCGGGCCGATCAGGGCCACCGCCACGGCCAGCACCGCCAGGTGGCGGGTGCGCAGCCACAGCACGGGGATCGCCAGCAGGAAGAACAGCCCGTAGAAGTGCAGGATCACCGACAGCGACCCCAGCGTCGCCAGGCCGTACCCGACGGCGATCAGCAGCAGCGCCCGCACCGCCACCCGGACCCGCACCCGGTTGCGCTCCACGCGTGTCCCGGGCCGGGTGCGTCCGGCCAGCAGCACCAGGGACACCCCGGCCAGGAACGCGAACAGCGCCGCCGAGCGGCCGCTCACCGCACCCGACACCAGCTCCACGACGAGCATCCCGGGACCGGAGCGGCCCTCGTCCCAGACGGCGTCGATGTCGGGCGCCCCGGTCAGCAGCAGGGTCAGCGGCACCCCCATGTGCGCGATGAAGACCCCGAGCAGGGCGATGCCCCGCGCCGTGTCCACGCCGGGCAGGCGTTGGCGCGGCGCAGTGCGCCCGACCTCCGGTGCCACCGCCTCCGGCGGCGCCGGATCCGGTGGCGAGGCCTCCGGCGGCCGGCCGTCCCCGGCGGCGGTCCCCACTCCCTCGACTGCGGCCATGCACATCCCCCGTGCTTCGTCGGTCCGTTTGCACAGCGATCAACGCGGCCGGTGAGCGCGGCGGTTCGATCGGGGCCCGATTCCTCCAGGGGAGATGATGACCACCCGCACGAACAGCCATTACTTCGAAGGGTATCCGGGCGAATACTTCGGGTGTGTAGTCTGTCGGCGTATCCCGAACCCACCGCGGCCCCGTCGGCGTTCCCGGTGCCGCGCGGACCCATCCAGGAGGACCGACGTGACCGACCCCGACCTCGGCGGCATGGACCTGACGGTCGTGGCCGTTGCGGACTCCGAACCGTACGTTCGCCTGTCCGCGGCCATGTTCGACGCCCTGCCCGGCCACGGTCACACCGTCGGCCTCGCCGTCGTGCGGTCACCGATCACCCCGGCGCCCGCGCAGCTGCGCCGGGCCGTCGCCGACAGCGGGCTGGCGGGCCGCCGGGTCCCCGTTCTGACCCTGCCCGAACTGCGCCGCCTGATCCGCCGCCGGGTGCCCGACGTCGTCATGCTCAACTGCACCGCCCGGGTCACCGACGCCCTGGGCGACATCCTGCCGACGGGTCGGCGCCGACCCGTGGTGGTCTCCACCCTGCCCGGGCCCGCCCTGCCCGCGGGGGAACACGAGTGGCTCCACCGGGCCCGCACCGACCTGCTGGTCCTGCACAGCCTGCGGGAGGTCGCCGCGTTCTCCGAGCTGGGCGAGAAGCTCGGGGTGGGCACCGGGGTCGCCCTGGCGGGGCTGCCGCTGCCCACGGCCCGCGAACGCCGCCGGGGGCGCCCGCACCGGGTCGTGTTCGCCGCCCAGGACCGGTTCCCGGGCACCACGCGACAGCGCGAGCGCATCCTGGAGGCGCTGGCCGACCTGGCCGAGAGCCGCTCCGACCTGGAGGTCGTGGTGTGCCCGGGCGAACGGCGGACCGAGGCGCCGGGCGGCGACTACGCGGAACTGTGGCGCGGCCTGGTCGCCGCCGGGCGGGTCCACGACCACACGGTGCTCTTCCGCCCCGGGCCGGTCGCCGACCAGCTGGACCGGGCCCGCGGCCTGATCACCGTCGGCTCCCCGGCGGCACTGGAGGCCGTCGCCCTGGACATCCCGGTGATCGTCCTGGGCGACGTCGGCGAGGACCCGGGGGCGACGGTGTTCCAGGACGGAGGCGTCTTCGGGACCCTCGACGACCTGCGCGCCCTGCGCTTCCGGGCGCCCTACCCGGCGTGGGCGCGGGAGAACCACTTCCACCCGCCCGAGCGGGAGGACTGGACCCGCCGCCTGGCGGTGCTGGTCCACCGCGCCCGGCTCGGCGACCTCCCGGCCCGCCCGGCCCTGCTCGATGCGGGGGCGCACCGCCGCGCCCGCCGCCGGGTGCTGGCCGACCTCGGCGCCGCCCCGTCCCTGCTCCGCCAGGGCCCCCGCGCCCCCTGGAACACTCCCTGACCCGGCTCCGCCCGGGGCCGTCAGCGGATGGTGGCGGCCGGTTCGGCGGCGACCTCTTCGAGGCCGCCGATGCGGGCGAAGGTGTGATCGGCGAGGGTGGTGTCGGCCACCGGTGCGTCGGGCAGCGCCTCCAGCAGCAGCGGCTCCAGCAGGACCGACAGCGACGACGAGAACGCGAACGAGAAGTGGTTGTCGTCGTAGTAGGCCAGCTGGTTGCCGATCACCCCCGGGCACTCCGTCTCGCCGCACAGGTAGTCGGTCAGGTCCACGGTCCGCACGTTGCCCGGCAGGTCGCCGGCCTCGGCGGCGGCCGCCAGCGGGGACGACTCGGCCATCGTGTACGCCCGGTCCTGGGCACAGCGGCCGCCGCGGTCGACGCAGTCGGCCACGTCGAACGAGAAGCGGGGGGTGTCGCGGACCGCGACCACGTCGACGCCCAGCCCCTCCAGCCACTCCCACCGCTGCACGAACCCGGCGGGCACGTGCTCCAGCGATCCGTCGCCCTGCTGGGTGATGGTGCCCATCCCGAACACCGCGTCCGGTGCCATCTCCTCGATCTCCCAGGCGACCTGGTCGTTCCAGGCGGTGCACTCCTCGTACACCTCGCCCTCGAACTCCTGCTCCGCGGAGCTGAACTGGCAGGCGTTCTTGGTCATGATGACCAGCCGCCACCCGTGGTGTTCGGCGATGGGCCGCAGCGCCTGGAACCAGTGGCGGGCGTGCGAGCTGCCGGTGAGGACCAGGGTGTACTCCGAGTCCACGTCGCCGAACTCGCAGGAGATCAGCTCGGTGGAGGGGATGGTCACGTTGCACTCGCTGGTCTGCGCGATGGTGTCCTGCTTGACCGTGGTGGTGTCCGGATACACCGGCAGCGACGGCAGGTTCGCCGCCAGCTCCGGGCTCAGGTGCACGGCGGCGCCGGGGTAGGCGGTCGGGTCGTCGCTGAGCCGGGCGCGCACCTCCCGCTCGTGCTCGATGCCCGCGCCCCAGGCCAGGGAGCCCACCAGCACCGGAACCGCGAACAGCACGCCCGCGGCCAGCGACCACGACGGCGCCCGCCGGTCGCGCAGCACCCGGTCGATGCCGCCTTCGAGGATCCACGAGGTGGCCAGGGCGGCGGCCAGGGACGTGCCCAGCACCAGCAGGCCGCCGGTCATCGACGGCTTCACCCGGTTCGTGACCTCCAGGTAGAAGACGAGCACCGGCCAGTGCCACAGGAACAGCGGGAACGAGTGCTTGCCCAGCCACACCAGCGGGGGCAGTCCCAGCAGCCGGCCGGCGGACCACCGGCCGTCCCCGGCGCCCGCGACCAGGACGAGGACCGCGGCCAGCACCGGCCACAGTGAGGCGAACCCGGGGTAGGGGAGCGAGTCCCCGATGACCGCGCCGCAGGCGATGAGGGCGATCAGGCCGATCCAGCCCGCGACCAGGCGCACCACACGGGGCAGCCGCAGACGGGGCAGGAACAGGGCCAGCAGACCGCCCAGGGCGGGCTCCCACAGGCGGGCGCCGGTGTCGAAGTAGGCCCAGGTCGGCTCGGCGGCGGTGATCCACAGCGAGTACCCGAACGACAGCGCGAACACCGCCGCGACGGCGCCCGTCGCGGCGGTCCGCACCCGGCCGCCCGACCGCACGGCCACCAGGGCGACGAGGGTGAGCAGCAGCGGCCACAGCAGGTAGAACTGCCCCTGCACGCCCAGAGACCAGAAGTGCTGGACGGGGCTGGAGGCGGAGTCCCGCGCCATGTAGTCGACCGAGCCCAGCGCCAGGTGCCAGTTGGCGTGGTACAGCGCCGCCGCCTGCACGTCGGCGATGACGGCGGTCCACGTCGAGCGCGGCAGGAACAGGAACGCCCCGGCCAGCACCGCCGCGAGCACCACGGCCCCGGCGGGGAAGAGCCGCCGGACGGTGCGGCTCCAGAAGGCGCCGATGCCGATGCGGCCGTCGCGCTCCAGCGACCGCACCATCGAACCCGTGACGAGGAAGCCGGTGAGCAGCAGGAAGACGTCGACGCCGCCGGAGACCGTGCCGAACCAGATGTGGTACACGGCGATCAGTACGGCGGCGACCGCCCGGAGCCCCTCGATGTCGTCGCGACGTCGGGACACGGGCGTGCGCAGTGTGTCGAGCACGGGGCTCTGGACGGAAGAAGAGGACAAGGGTGTGCCTTGGGCTCGGTGAAGGTGGGGCAGGGGGCGGCGGCCGTGGTCCGGGCGCGCGGCTGGGCGCCGGAGGGATGACGGCGCCCGGGGAATGCCCTGCCGCTTCAGTATCCGGTGGCTTTGTCCGTATCTGGCCAGAAATGGGTTGACGTTGCCCAGTCGAAATGAAATCTGTGTTAACACGTAGCCCTGAGCTGCGGAAACAGTGCGCCAACTCACACTCCGGCGCCCGGTACCCTTCAGGGCTGGATACGACTTTTATTGGCATATGAGGCATTTATGACAACCCATTTGCCCGAAACCGCGTCCAGCTCACGGCCGACCGGGACGACAGGGGAGTACACGCATGGCGCCGCCGCACTTCGAGGAGGACGAGTACGAGGAGGGGGAGGAGCACTTCTACGACGACGAGGGCACCTTCGGAGTGCTCGCACCCCTGGAAGCCGACGAGCCCGACACCGGCTGGTGACCCCGAGCGTGCAAAGCCCCGGACCGCTAGGGCCCGCGGCCCTCGTACGTCGGTGGTTTGCCCGTCCGGCACGCGATCGACTCGAAGCAGGACGGGAAGGGGAAGCGGTGGACCATGGCGGTGCCCTCTTCCTGCTTCTCGGGCGGGGCGCCGAAGTCGTTCAGGCAGAAGACCCCCGACGCTCGGGTCGGCCTCCAGCGCCGTGAGCTCGTCCGCCGCTTCCTCCACAGCGCATCGCGTACTCGCCCGGCACCGCCCGCCCGGTCGGTGCGGCGTGGCCGCGCCCCCACATCGGTCAGGGCCCGGAAACGGACATGCACCGTGCGGTCAATCGCTTCGCCGCAGCGCCCGGCCCCAGCCGGAAAGCCTCCCGCGGCCTGAACCCCAGGGGGTTGCCCACCCGCCCGGCAACCTGGCCATAGCCGTGTCAGGCCAGTGGGGTGCCCGGCCCCAGGGGGGTTCGCGACAGAGGTGAAGGTTTCCAAAAGCTCAGCCGCTTGGAAACGGACGGGGCGCTACGCGTGGGCCCGGCCCCGGCCGCAGTCGGCGCACCGGCAGATCGGTGGAGGGAATCGTTGGGCGCCCGTGCGGGGTGGTGGGGGTGTGATCGCCGGAGCCGGGTGCACGTGGAGCGTGCACACCCGCACCGCTCGGAAAGGGAGGCAATGGTCCGCCTGCGAACAGAGGAGCGCTCCACGCTCGCTTGAAAGCCCGACCACAGGTGGGGTGACCCCAGCGGTGCCCGCCTTCCCGCCAGTACCGGGGGGTGGAGGAAGGCGTTCTCGCTCGCCTCTGCTCCAGAGGGTGAGAGCCGCACGCACCCGCGACCCCGACCCCAGACCGGAGGAAAAACCGCGACTCCCGCCGCAGAGGGGTGAAATCCGGTCTGCTTGCGGCCGCCGCCTCAGCTTTTTGTTTAACCTCGGCCCGTGGCCCGGACACCGCTCCGGCCACGGGTTTCGTCGTTCCCCCGACAACAGACACGGCCGTCCCCCATGCTTCGAGATGTCGAGTAACGAAGCAACAAGAAACGGCCGCTATGACGAGTCTTGCCTATGACAACGCCCACGTCGAGTCGTTGTCCGCCTTGTCCCGCTTCCGGACCGACTTGCACGCCTGCCTGCCCCGCCGCGCCGACGCGCTGTTCGAGCTGTGCGACGCGGTGCTGTGCGCAGATGGACCGGTCACCTCTCCAGCCGAGCTGACCCTGGTGGCCGAGCACCAGCGCGGCCACGGGGCGATGTACGACGCCCTCAACCACGGCCGCGTCCACATCGACCGGCTGCGCCGATCCCTGGCCCGCCTGCCGCTGCCCCGGGCGGCCGACGGCCGCATCGTGCTGGCCGTGGACGCCTCCCCCTGGCTGCGCCCCGATGCGCCCACCAGCCCGGACCGGCTGTTCTGCCACGTCTACGGCCGGTCCAAGAACGCCTCGCAGTTCATCCCGGGCCGGCCCTACTCCTTCGTCGCCGCCCTGGAGACCGGGCGCACCTGCTGGACCCAGGTCCTGGACGCGGTCAGGCTGGGCCCGGCCGACGACGCCACCGCCCTCACCGCCGCCCAGCTGCGCGAAGTCGTGGGCCGCCTCATCACCGCCGGACACCACCGCCAGGGCGACCCGGATGTCCTCATCGTCATGGACTCCGGCTACGACGTGTGCCGATTGGCCTTCGTCCTAGCCGACCTTCCCGTGGAACTGGTGGGTCGCCTGCGCTCCGACCGCGTCATGCTGCGGCCCGCGCCGCCCTACCGCCCCGGCCCCCGCACGGGCCGCCCCCGCAAGCACGGCCCCGCTTTCACCCTGGCCGAGCAGGGCAGCTGGCACGCCCCCGACCAGGCCACCACCACCGACACCACCCGCTACGGCACCGCCGTGGCGATGGCCTGGGACCGGCTCCACCCCCGCCTGTCCCACCGCGGCCCCTGGCTCGACCACGACGGGGACCTGCCCATCGTCGAGGGCACCCTGGTGCGCCTGCAGGTCGAACACCTGCCCGGTGACCGCGACCCCGAGCCGGTGTGGCTGTGGTCCTCGGCCACCGGAGTGGACGCCGACCATGTGGACCGGCTCTGGCAGGCGTTCCTGCGCCGTTTCGACCTGGAGCACACCTTCCGCCTGTTCAAGCAGACCCTGGGCTGGACCAGCCCGAAGGTCCGCTCGCCCGAGGCGGCCGACCGGTGGACCTGGCTGGTGATCGCCGCCCACACCCAGCTGCGGTTGGCCCGCCCGCTGGCCGAGGACCTACGCCGCCCCTGGGAACGGCCGGCCCGGCCGGGCCGACTCACCCCGGCCCGGGTGCGGCGGGGGTTTCGCCACCTCCGAGCGAGGGTGGCCTGTCCGGCCGGTGCGCCCAAACCCTCCCGGCCCGGTCCCGGTCGCCCGCTCGGATCGAAGAACCGCGGTCCCGCGTCCCGACACGAGGTCGGAAAGACCGTCAAACGCGCTGTGACTTTGACAGAACACAAGAACCGGACAGGTTAAACAAAAAGCTGAGAGGCATCCGGGTCGGTACGTTGCTCGGCCCGCCTGGGAACGAGCAAAACCCGTGTCCCCCGCTCAGCCTGGGCGTGGGTGAAGTCCCGCCCGGCAAGCCCGCGGTCAGCAGCAGCCTGACGGGCAGCGCGGCCTCCTCCCGCAGGTCCTGGACCACCTCGCGCTCGTTGACCGCGGCCCGGGTGTGGAAGATCGCCGAGCGCATCAAAGCCAGCGGGGTGATCGGCCTGGGCGACAAGGGCTACATGAAGCTGGCAAAGATGGTGCTCTGCCCGTTCAAGGGGCGTTGCAAGCCGCAGTGGAGCGACGCCAACTCCACCCACACCAAGTGTTTCGTGCCGGGTGAGCGCGCGAGCGCCCAGCTCAAGCAGTGGGACCTCCTGTGCCGCCTACGCTGCTGCCCTCAGCAGGCCAGGAAGACCATCCGTGCTGTTCTGGTTCTTCAGCTTGGCGAGGCAGGGCGAAAAAGGCTCCTCATCATGAGCGACACAGCGGTTCAGAACAGCAGATCAACCCACCAGCAAACCAATACTAAGACATCACCCAGGACGCCCTTGAGTTCGGACGAATATGAGAAAATCGCGAGCACGCCTCTTATTGCGAGCCGTGAACAGTAGACAAAAGAAACCCACCAAGACTAGAAATAAATAGACCCAAAAAGGGGAACCCACAGGATCAAATCCAGGATCCCAGAGCCGGGGCAACATCACCACAAAATTCACGAGAGCAAGAAAAACAAGAAAAACAAACCAAGGAGGAACGCTATAGGCCACTCTGCGCTCAGCCATACATCTAGCCGCTTCATCGATCAGAAAATCGCCTGTAAGAATCTTCTGGCGAATCACCCTCCCAGCAGATCTCCTAACCGACCAATTCATACCCGAAGGCAAAGGAAGCCCAGCCACACTCCGCGCAAGATAGCTCAGGGCAACGGAAACAAAAAATCCACAAACCACCCCTCCAGCCACGCTCACCAATCCCGACATCGCCAGCGACGGAGCCGCGCTCGGATCAGCACCGACCCTCCCCAGAAAGAAAAGAAGCAAAAGTATCAAAAATATAAGCAACCCAAAGCCGGCGCCGACCAACCAAAAGACTACTTTAGAGAAATTATCCCGAGGGCTGGAGTTACTCACTTTTTCTCCATAAATTTTAATCAACCTGAAGCACTAACAAAACCTCACGAAATAACCCTAACTCAGATCACTCGAACCATCCCTAGGCCACCCGAGAGCAGGGAAATCCGCAGCACCCCGAGAGAACAGCTTGCACCCCAGAAACCCAGCTTTTAAATTCAAGAAATCAACTTTTCAATTTTTCCCTAGCCTCAATTAAAACCCCGCCTCCTGGGAAGCTCGAATTTCACCACCGGGGAGACGGGGCAAGATCAACCACTGAAGACAAAACTTATCCGCTGATTAAATTTACCTCAGCAGATACCTAGCATACCGCCCTGAGCATACTCTGGCCCACTCCGTCACCAATTGCGTAGCCCAGGCCAACTCCTACTCCAAATCCGGCCAGGCCGACACCGACCGGCCCTCCAACGGGAGCAAAAGCCGGAATAAAACCAACCCCCGCTCCAACTCCCGCCCCCACGTAAGCACCAATAGCAGTCCCAGACGCTCGATTCATCCAGACAATGGTCTCATATTGCATAGCCGTGCAATTTCCGTAAGGGCTTGATGTCCTTTCAACGATAACTTTTACATGATTCGCGCCACTGCCCTTGCTGTGCTTTTGAGGGGAAATTTCAGGCCATTCGTGTCGCCCGTTCGATAGGCCGAGATGCTCCGGCTTCTTTGGGTTCCCAGAAGAGAACCCCTTGGGCCCGTCATGCGTGCCAAGGTTCTTGTCTCTCGAGATCCTTCTTCTGGCAGCGTTTTCTCGGGCGGCGCGGTCGCGCATGGCCTTTCTTGCGGCGGCCTTGCGGGCGGCGGCGGCGCGCATCGCCGCGGCCTTGCGGGCGGCGTTGGCGGCCTTCGCCGCGCGGATGTGTGCAGCACGGATCTTCGCAGCGCGGATGGCAGCCTGGCGGATCCGGTAGGCACGGATTGCGGCCTGACGGATCCGGTAAGCGCGAATCGCGGCCATCCGGGCCTGGTAAGCGCGGATCGCGGCCTGGCGAGCGCGGTAGGCAGCGGCCCACTTGCGTGCCTTGGAGAAGCTCTTGCGGTAGTACAACCCGTCGGGGTCGGTGAACGACGTCGGGTTGTTGTTCGCGTACGCGTACCCGTTCATCTGCTGCGAGTCGCTGAAGTCGACGACCGGGTCAGCCGAGATGAACATCCCCGTTTCACTGTCGTAGGAGCGTGCCCCCAGCCGGGTGAAGCCGGCCTGTTCGTCGATCACTCCACCCACGTAACCGCGCGAGTTCGGCCAGCTCCCGGTGGCGGTTCCGCGCTCGGTACCGAAAGCGGTGAACCTGCGGCGAACGCTCTCGCCGGTCAGTGAGTTGATCGCCAACTGTCCGGTCTGATGGTGGTCGGAGAAGATCCAGTGCACGTCCCCGGTGCTGGAGCGGCTGGCGATGACTGCGCCCTCGTGCTCGTACAGGCGCGTCCCCTGGCTGGTGAGCTCCTCCTTGTTGAAAGAGACCTCCATTCCGGGCAGGAACAGCGTCACCGCGTTGCCGTCGTCGCGGATCAGGCGTTCGCCCTCGGCATCATAGACGAACCGAGAGGTGCTGTCGCCTTCCCGGACGGCGGTGAGCTGGCCCTCGGCGTTCCATTCCAGGGTCTGGTCACGGGTGGCACTGCGCCGGGAGGTCATGTTCCCGGCCTCGTCGTAGGTGTAGGTGGCGAGACCGCTGTTGCCGTTGGAGTCGACCTGGGTCACCGCGTGCGGGCGGTCCTCCCCCGCTCCGGGGCGGTGGTAGGTGCTTTCGATGTCCCCGGCCTCGATCAGGCCGCGGCGCGTCTCGGAGGTGCGGTTGCCGAGCGCGTCATAGGTGTAGCTGTTCCAGTACGGCGCGGCGCCACCGACGTTCTCCCGTGCCGGTCCCCCGTCACAGGCCTGCTCGCCGCCCTGTAGGGAGGTCCACTCGTCGGTGAGGCGTCGCATGTCGTCGTAGGCGAAGCACTGCACGTCCGGGAGGAGGCCCTCAGCGGTGGGCTCGTCCTTGATGCTCAGCACGTTGCCGGCGTCGTCATAGGTGTAGGTCTGCTCGACGAGGGTGCCGTGGCCGACCTCAGGGTGGATCCTCGCCACCGTCACGCGGTCGGTCGCGGGGTCGTAGGTGCGGGTGTCCCAGGTCTCATTGGCCTGGTTGTTGCCGTCGTTGCGGTAGAAGGTGCGCTGAAGGACCTGACCACGGCTGGAGTAGACGACGTCGTGCAGGTAGCTCATCTGGAAGGTCTCGCTCAGGCCCCGGATGGAGACCGGAAGGCCCGCGTTGTTGTAGGTGTAGCTCACCGTCTCCTCCGGCAGACCACTGCCCGCGGGGAAGGTGTTCGACTTGATGGTGCCGTCGGAGTTGTACGTGGTGCGGAACCGGTAAGGTCCGCCGAGCCCTCCGTTCTCCGGCGTCCGCGGGATGTAGACGGTGGTGGCCGTGGACCGCCCCAAGGGGTCATAGGCGTGGATCGTGGTGGTGTACTGCTGCCCGTCGACGTGGCGGACAGCGTTGCTCAGCTGGCCCTTGGCCACGGTGTCGAAGGTCCAGGAGGCGAGCAGCGGCCCGTCCGTTCCGCCCTGGTGCTGGCCGGTCTTGCGCCCCAGTGCGTCATAGACGTAGGAGACGGTTTCACCACGGGCGTCGGTGCGGGAGACGAGGCGGTCGGCGTCGTCGTAGGTGTAGGTGGTCGTTCCCCGGTCGGGGTCCTCGGTCTTGGTCTTGCGGCCGCGCAGGTCGTAGTGGTTGCGCCAGACATTGCCGGCCTCGTCGGTGATGGTGGCCACCTCACCGGTGTCGGTGTAGGTGTAGGTCAGCGCGGTGTAGTCGGCCTGGGGGGTGTCACCCGAGTGCTGGCGCAGCTCGACCGTCTGGCCCAGGGCGTTCTTGATGGTCGTGGTCGGAATGGCGCCGTCGGCCGGGGTCACCAGCAGGCGGTCACCCAGGTCCTGGGAGTTGGTGCGCCACAGTTCCCTGCTGCGGGAGAGGGAGATGACCTCGACGGCACGTCCCGTTCCGTCGTAGACGGTCTCGGTGTACCGGGGGATGCGGTCGTCCCCCTGGTCCGGGTGGAAGAGCGTTTGCCCGGGCCCGGCCTCCTCATTGTGGTAGCCGTGGCGTTCCTTGATCTTCAGGCCACGGCTGTCGTAGAAGACGTCGCTGATCAGTCGGCCATCGCCGACGGCCGCCGGTGCCTGCTCCTGGCGCAGGCGCAGCAGCCCGTCGTAGAGCTGGTAGGTGGAGGCATAGGTGCCATCCTCCCGACGGGTGTGCGAGATGACGGCAGATGGAGCGTCGTTGCGCACGTGGTACTCGAACCGCATGGCGGGGTCGACACCGTCCGCCTTCTTGCGCTCGGGTGTCCACACCTGGGTGAGGCGGCCGAGGGGGTCGTGGGCCATGTCCGTGCGGTTGCCGTTGGGATCGATCTCCGCGACGGGCAGTCCGCGCAGGGGGTCGAAGTGCTCCGTGTCGATGTGCCCCAGCGGGTTGGTGGTGGTGACGGTGGTCGCCACGCCTCCTGCTGTTTCCGGGGAGTAGAAGGTCACCGTGGTGTTACCCAGTGCATCGCTCTCGGAGACCGCCCGGCCGAAGGCGTCGTACTCGGTCTCCTGGACCGTCTGGTAGACGGGGGTGGATCCGTCGTAGTCCTCGATGCGCTGGGTGGCAGTGGGCAGCCCGGCCGTAGGCGCCTGCCCGTAGCCGCGACCGTCGTAGTGGACCCGCTCATCGCTGATGACATCGTCAGGGCGGGAAGGAGTGGCGCCGCACCCCACGGCGACCTTCTCCGTCCGCGCCACGGCGTCCAGGATTCGCAGGGTGGTGTTGTCGGCGTAGGTGTAGCGGGTGCACTGGTCATCACCGGCGTCGTCAACGTCACCGTGGTGATGGACCTGAGTGGTACGCCCCAGAGTGTCGTATTCGGCGGTCTCCCGTGTGCGCATCCAGCCGCCGTCCACCGCGATGTACTGGGTGGTGGAGGCCATCCCGGTAATGCGTGACTCGAGGGTGCCCCAGGAGTAGGTGCGCTGTGCGGTCACCCGGCTCCAGGGCAGGGAGATCGTCTTTTCGACGATGTCCCCGCCGGGTCCGTTGCGGGTGATCTCTTCCAGGGTGAACCCGTTGTACTCGTTGAGGTCGGTGTGCTCGTTGCCCTCACTGTCGGTCACCTTGACCGTGCGGGTTCCGGTGGGCTGGCGGTCGCCGTGCATACCGCGGAAGAAGCGGTGCTCGGTTTCCGATCGGGTCTCGTCCGGCAGGCCCTCGGTCACCCGTACCTGTGCGTATCCGCGCCAGTCGGACCAGGTCCGGAGCTTGTCCCGGATGAACCCGTCGGCATCCCGGTAACGCCATGCGGCGTCACCGACGTAGTCGTAGGTGGTGCGCTGTTCGGGCTGGTCGGTCACCAGGTCGAACTCGCTGACCTGGGTCACCACGTACTTGTGGAACCAGTCGGTGTACTCGCTCTTGCCGTCGGCGGTCGTGTTCACGACGGGGAAGCAGCGAGTGCCGTTGTCGTGGGGCTCCGGCGTCTGCCCCGGTTCGCACTCACCGCCCGAGTAGGTGATGTCGATCTGGCTGCCGCTCTCGGTGAGGATCTTGGTGATCCGCCACTTGAGCATGGGGGCGAAGCCGTCGTCGGTGGTGTCGACCCGGTTCTCCATCGGTGTGCCGCCGAACTCCAGCAGCGGCATGCTCTCTTCGCCGCCGACGTGGCCGGTGTGCTCGATCGAGTGCAGCCACAGATCCGGGGGAGTGCCGTCGCCGGTCTGGGGGTAGGCGTGGGTCAGTTCCCAGGAGCCGACGTTGCGGTAGGCGGTGCCGTCGTGGACCTGGGTGGTGATGCTGTTCAGCTTTTTGCGGGTCCAGAAGGTCGGCGAAAAGCGGTTGGTGCAGTTCTGTCCCTGGGCGCAGTGCTGATCGAAGGGGGCGTCGGGCCAGTGGCTCGCGTTCGCACTGGTGAACTTGTCCTCCGCGCAGTCGAAGGAGTCGGTGGGGATGCATCGCTCCCCGACGGTGAACTTCACCCGGCCCGGCGCGGTTCCGTAGACGTTGTCCGAGCGCAGCCCGTACTCGATGCGGTTCAGATACCCGCCGCGGGTGTAGACGGTGGGGGAGTCGGCCTTCATGTTGCGGCCGTAGTAGTTGCTCTCCTCGGTGTAGTAGTACGTCATCACGTTGCCGTGCACGTCCACCACGTAGTCCAGGTTCCACCGCCAGCCCTGCTGGCACCAGGAGTCCGCGAAGGCGGACTTGTTGCAGGGCTCACCGGAGTCGTCTCCGAAAACCGGGGCCGTCCAAGTGGAATTGGTCTCCGCCTTGCCGCTGGAGTAGCCGGGCAGACGGTTCATACCGAAGTAGTACTGGGTCCCGTCGGTAGTGGTGATGCGCCAGTACTCGCCGTCGTTGTCACCGTTGGTGGTACCGGTGAGCCGTTCGATCTTGGAGGCGTCGTCGTGGCGCATACGCCAGGTGCCGTCCTCATCCAGGAACATCTCGCCGGAGCGACCATTGAGGGAGAACGTGGCGTTGTGGCGCGACCAGCACAGGTCCCCGGTCTTGCCGGAGTCGGGTTGGCTGTCGGAGCAGGGCGCGTACCGGCGCTCGATGAACCCGGGGCTGTAGTTGAAGCCCTCACCGATCCAGGAGGTCTGGTTGTTGGAGGAGGCCACCCGGTACGAAACAGGTCGGCGCGTACAGTACGGTCCGGACGGCGTTGGGCGCGGTGTCCGGGCGGATCGAATTGAGTCGGGGCCGGCCCACCTCGACGATCTCGTCGGTGCGCACTCCCACCTGGGCGCGCATGTACCGGTCGAGCCCCACCCGGCTGGCGGTCCACACCTCGTCGTAGACCTTGCTGAACGGATTGACGTCGGTGAGCTCGGCCATCAGTTCCAGGAACTGTTTCCTGAGGCGGACAAGTTCCTGCTTGGCGAACGACATGGTGGTCGCAACTTCCTGAAAGTTCAGGGTGTTGCGACCACCACTAGAACCCAAGGCCAGGTCCGGGGCCTCCGCGCGCCGGCGGTGGGCTCAGCCGCGCCCGTTCAGCATGCGGTCCACCACCCGCTCCGCGGCCCGGCCGTCCGACGGGTCGCAGAAGTCCCGTACGAACTCCTCGTACCGCTCCTGGTACTGCTCGGCCACCGTGTCAAGGTCGCGGATCGCCTTGATCAGCTCCCCGGACGTCTTCAACAGCGGCCCCGGCGCACGCTCGCCCAGGTCGAAGTAGAACCCGCGCAGCGTGTCCCGGTAGTGCTCCAGGTCGTAGGTGTAGAACAGCATCGGCTTGCCCGAGTGGGCGAAGTCGAAGAGTGCTGACGAGTAGTCCGTCACCAGCACGTCCGCGATCAGGTACAGGTCGGCGATGTCGGGATACTTGGTCACGTCCCACACGAAGCCCTGGCCGGCGCCGGGGATGCTGTCCAGCACCTTGGGGTGCTTGCGGAACAGCAGCACGTGGTCGTCGGCCAGTTCCTCGCGCAGTGAGGGCAGGTCGATCTGTAGATCGAGCTTGAACCTCTGAGAGGCGTATCGCTGGTCATCACGCCAGGTCGGGGCGTACAGGACGACCTTGCGCCCCTTCGGAAGCCCAAGGGCCTCTCGCGTCCGCTCGGCCCGTGCTTCCCGGTCCGGGGCGTGGAAGACGTCGTTGCGCGGGTAGCCCGATTCCAGGATCTCCGATTCGCAGAGGAAGGCGTCGCGCATGATCGGAGTGGTGAACGTGTTCGGGGACACCAGGAAGTCCCACTGGCGCGACCGGTGCGGCAGGCTCGCGATGTAGGCCCGGTTCGCCTTGGGCGTGCCCAACAGGTCGGCGCCGATCCGCTTGAGCGGGGTGCCGTGCCAGGTCTGTACGACCATCTGCCCCTCGCGGCGCAGCAACCAGTCCTCCATTTTGACGTTGTTCACCACGTATCGACTGCGGGCCATGGCCAGCGCCCACTCCCGGCTGCCGTACTCCACGGCGGTGACCCTCTGGGGCAGCACCACCTGGCGGTCCCGGATCGTCCAGATGTGCTCGACATCCACACCGCGCCGCACCAGTTCCTCGTACACCGCCCGGGGTGAATCCGAGAACTGCTTGCCCTCGAAGCTGCTGTAGAACACGGCCTCGCGCAGCGGGTCGCGCTCGCGCGCCGCCAGGTACTCGTCGCGCAGCACGCGCTGCCGGTAGGGCCCCAGCTCCGAGGAGTCCAGAACGCTCCCCGCTGCCAGGAAGATCCGGTCGTGGAAGCGCCGGTCCACCGAGTACGTCTTGTGCACCCCCTCGTGGACGGCGGGCAGCGCGGCGATCAGGTCCGGACGGAGCTTGACAGGTGCGTCCTCGCTGTTGTCCCACCGGTCGGCGCCGCGCAGGGACAGGTACCACCGGCCGCGGGACAGCGGCAGAGAAGCCCCGAAGAAGTCCTGGTGCTCGGGGTCGATGACGGCCTCGAATCGACCGTCATCGATGGTGACGGACTGCCGGATCTCCTCGAACCGTTCGCCGTGCCGCAGCACCAGCACCCGGTCCCGGTCCGGGCCGGTGTAGGCGCCTGAGAGGTGGAGCCGTCCGTCCTCCCAGCGCAGGGTGTCGACCACCGGCTGACGCACCCGGTCGTGCAGCACCAGGGCTCCGTCCGCGGTCACGCCCACCGAGACCTCGCGGTCCTCACCCACCGGGTGGGCCGACGCCAGAGCGCCGTCGGGGACCACCACGGGGAGTCGCCGGTCGCCGACCGCCGCCCGGACGCGCAGTTCCCGGGTGGCGGCACCGGGCGTCCACAGGTCGTCGAGGGGGGAGCAGGGCCCGGGCGGTCCCCGCCTCGGTGGAGACGGGGTGGACCCGCTCCACCTGCTCGCCGTCCTCTCCCTTGAAGGAGACGACCAGGCCCTCGACCGCGCCGGACAGGTCAAGGGCGAGGTGGTCACCGTTGACGGAGTGGCCGCGCAACTCGGTGCGGACCGGCTCCACCCGGAACTCCAGGCGCTTCTTGACGAAGTCGCTCACCCATCGTGTGCCCTCGTCCAGCCGGTGGGAGTGCGCGTGGCCGGAGGTACCGATATCGCCGGGAGCGATGCCGTCCTTACGTGCCTTGCCGAAAGCCCATACCGCCAGGGTCAGCGACCAGGTGCCCTTCGCCCATTTCCCGCCAGAGCGCAGCCGCCCGGGGTCCACGGAGATCTCGAAGCCGGAACCGTCGTAGCAGTGCAGCGCCTGCTTGGAATGGAGGGTGGCCAACGGTTCGACGCGCGGTGTCACCCGGAGCGGGATCCGCTTGCGCGAACCCTTCCGGGTGAGCCAGGCCAGCGTCGGGATCCGGGGCCGCTCCGGTACGGGGACGTTACGCACGTGGGCATAGCCGCGTACCCGCAGTACCCCGCCCTCCCACACCATCTCGGTGAGCCGGGCGACCAGTGGGATCTCTTCGTCGGAGAGCGCGGCGACCTCCTTGGGCAGGACGCCCGAAGCCACACCGGGCACCTCCAGCGACGGAGACAACAGCCCCCGGATCCGGAAGGCGCCGGGGTTCTCGCGCTCGAACACGATGATGGCGACGGCCTCGTCCCACCGTCCCTGCGCCACCAGCCACAACCGGCTTCGGGTCAGGGGAGCAGAGAGGACAGGGCGCCTTGGGGCAGACCTGCCAGGAACGCGCCGGCGGCGTCCTGTGCCCGGGCGCGCTCCTCCTCGTCCGCTTCGGGGATGTGGCGGATCAGGCGCTGTAGGTCGTCGGGGATCGACGTCTTCGTTGCCATCTGGGGAATTCGGTTCCTTCCGGGAGTCAGACGCCGACAGACGTGTTGTCCGACTCTGTGGAGTCCAGCGGCCGCAGCTCCGCGGCGCGTTCGTAGAGGTCGTCCACGGCGGCGGTGAAGCGGCTCATGGAGCTGGTGTCCGACGGCCCGAGCAGGTAGGTGCGCAGCTCACGGCGGTGCTCCTCCATATCGTCGGCGCCCTCCAGGTGCACGGCGGCCAGGGCGGTGTCCAGCCCGGTACCGTCGGGGCCGAGCAAGTAGGCCGCACTCGACGTCGGGTGCTTGACCCGGAACTCCTCGTGCGTGATGCCCTCGCAGTTGGTGATCGCGTAGGGCTTCTCGGTGGCGACGAAGTCGGCCACCACGCTGGAGATGTCGCTGATCAGCAGGTCGGCCTGGTTGAAACAGGAGTACAGCGACGGGCGCGGCCCCTGGATGACCAGGTGCGCGGTGTCGGGCCGGCCCTCCCAGTACACCCGGTGCCATTCCTCGGTGAGGACGGCCAGCTTCTCGATGAGCGCGGGGTCGGCCTTGCCCTCCTCGCGCGAGTTGTGGGCCTCGTCGGTGGTGCCCCGGTCGTCGTCGAAGGCGGCCAGGCGGCGGTCGAGCGCCGCCAGCTCACGGGTGTCCCGCTCGCCGTGCCCGGCGGCCCTGTTCGCGGCCTCCAACAGCGCGACGATCTTCTGGTGCGCCCGGCGCGCCCGGTCCGAGCGGATGCCGGTGAACGGGTGCGGCTTGTACAGCACGCGCACCCCGGGCTCGGCCTTCAGCAACTGAGCGATCAGGGTGGGGCCCGCGTCGATCAGGGAGGTGTTGCCGGGGTCGTCGGTCCACCCCTCCCAGGTCGGCGCGTACAGCACGGTGCGGACGGCGTTGGGCGCGGTGTCGGTGCGGACCGAGTCCAGCTGGGGGCGGCCCACCTCGACGATCTCGTCGGTGCGCACGCCCACCTGGGCGCGCACGTACCGGTCCAGCCCGGCCCGGCCGGCGGTCCACACCTCGTCGTAGACCTTGCTGAACGGGTTGACGCTGGCGATCTTGTCGCTGTCGCCGTGCCCGATGAACACGTGCTTGATCATCGGGTTGCGCAGCATGTGGATGTTCTTGCCGGTGTTGGCCGGGTACAGGGCCACCCGCGCCGGGCCGAAGTCCAGTGCCATCAGGTCGGTGGCGGCCGGGACGCACAGCACCGGGACGGAGGTCGGCGCCAGTTGGGCGGCGATCACGCGCTCGCGCAGGACGATGACCCCGCGCCGGGGCAGCCGCGCCATGGTGTCCAGCCACATGTTCACCTGGTAGGCAGAGTCGGCCGAACCGGAGAAGTACAGGACGACCTCGGGCCGGTAGGAGTCCAGCCAGGACTGGGCGAACTCCATGACCTTCTCAGGGGAGGGGATGGTGCGGGCGCGCCGGATGTGCCACGCCAGCATCAGCAGTCCGAGGACGGTGACGCCCAGGGTCAGCACGGCACCGGCCGCGACGGCCCAGGCCGACCCGAACCACACGTACCCCACGACGCCGAACACCAGGAAGGCGTCCAGCGGCAGCAGCCGGCTCATCGGCTCGCGTACCAGGGGCATCGGCGGGCTGTCGGGGATGTTCAGCGCGCTCAGGTCGATGTTGCGGGTGACGATCGGCAGCTTGCGCTCCGCGCGCAGCACCCGGGCGGCGATGCCCGCGACCAACTGGAGACCGAAGAGCAGCAGGAACACCAACAGGACCATGCCGATGCCGGTGGAGGTGGCCGTGGTCGTGGTGATGAGCAGGCCCAGAGCGAGCAGCTGGCGCAGCAGGGCACGCGAGGTGATGCCCAGGCGGATCTGCTGGATCAGCTTGGCCAGGTCCTGGAGCCGGTGCAGCAGCAGCGCGTCCATGGCGTAGCTGCCCGCCGCGCCGACGGCGAAGACCCACCAGGATTCGGCGATGACGCCGGTGAGCATCACCAGGTAGGTGAGCCCGAGCAGGGCGGCCCCCAGGAGCGTGGCCCGGCTGAGGTTGCGGAAGTTGTTCACTTGGCGCTCCCGGTGCCGATGCCGGGCAGGTCCTCGCGGCGGACGTCGACGACGTGGCCGGTGAGGTCGGACAGCAGCACGTCCAGCGACGTCGTGGCCACCTTCTCGGCGCTGAGCAGCGTCCCGGCGGGCTCCTCGCCGAACGCCTTGACCCGCATGGGCGTCTGGGTGCGCTCGGGGTTGATGCAGTTGATGCGCACGCCGTCCTCGGACCACTCGTCGGCCAGGGCCTGGGTCAGGTTGACGGTCGCCGCCTTGGTGGAGGAGTACAGGCTGTACTCGCCGCGTCCGCGCGTGTAGGAGCTGGACGTGTAGAGCAGCAGCTGCCCCTTGGTCTGGGCCAGGTACGGGAAGGCGGCGCGGGCGATGTGCACCGGGGCCAGGTAGTTGACCCGCAGCGCCTCCTCGATGACGGAGTCGTCGGTCTGGTCGAGGCGGCCGATGCGCAGCACCCCGGCGGTGTTGACGACGTAGTCGATACGGCCCGTCGCGGAGTGCGCCTGCTCCAGTGCCCCGGCGATGTCGGCCGGGTTGGCCACGTCGGTGCGGGTGGCGCTGCGCGAGTAGCGGAAGACCCGGGCGCCGTGCTTCTCCGCCAGGTCGGCGATCCCCGCGCCGATGCCGTAGCTGCCGCCGAACACCACCACCGTCTTGCCGGAGAGCCGGGCGGCGTAGTCCTCTTCGGTGAACTCGGGGGTGGCGGCCGAGGAGAGCTGGAAGAGCTTGTCGGCGATGAAGATGTCGACCGGCTGGGTCACCTTCATGTTCTGCTCCTCGCCCGCGACCACGTGGATCGGCACCTCGGGCGCGTAGCGCAGGACCACGGTGCAGTCGTCGGTGGCCTCGAAACCCGGGTCGGCCCACGCCTTGGCGTAGGCGTCGCGGATCGTGGAGAGGCGGAACCCCTGCGGGGTCTGGCCGCGGCGCAGCCGGGAGCGGGTGGGGACGTCGGTGATGACGTCGTCGTCCACCTCGATGATGGTGTCCGAGGACGGGATGGCCACGTCGACCGCCCGGTAGGTCTCCAGGGCGGTGACGCAGTCGTCGATGACCCGCTGGGACAGCAGGGGGCGCACCGCGTCGTGGAAGAGCACGTTGGTGTTCTCCGCCGAGTAGTGCGACAGGGCGTCCAGGGCGAGCTGGGTGGTGGCGTTGCGGGAGGTCCCGCCCGGCAGCACCCGGGTGACCTTCCCCAGACCGGCCTTGCGCACGATGGCCTCGGCGTCGTTCACGAAACCGGGGTTCATCATCACGATGACCTCGTCCACCCGTGGAGCCTGCTCGAACAGCTCCAAGGTGTGCTCCAGGATCGTCTTCCCGGCGATCTTCAGGAGCTGCTTGGGCGTAGCCAGACCGATGCGCTGGCCGCTGCCGCCGGCCAGGACGACGGCGACGGTGCGGGTCACGGATCGGGCTACGGGCTCGGTGGCATGACTGGACAAGGGTGGACTCCGATAAGGGAAGTAAGGGCGGGGTGGTGCCTCAGGGGAAGCTCGGGGAGGTCGATGCACGACCGGCCCCTGCTCTGGGAGACTTCACCGGGCAGATGAAAAGACGCTTTAACAGGATATGGGGTTTACCTGTGGTTTGTGAGTTAGATGACTCACGGACCGATTCAGGTGACGATCAGGTCACAGGAAGCGGTGTGAGGACGAGGATGACGAGAGGGGGCCGCGCGCTGTTCGCGCGGCCCCCTCATCACGGTTCCGGAACGGGTTTCAGACCGCTTTCCCCGCGTCGGGCACGTTGACCGGGACCGCGGTGCCCGTCCTCTCGCCCGGATCCTCCCCGCGGAACGGGTCGGCCGGGACCGGCTCGGCGAAGGTGCCGGGCGGGAAGTCCCGCAGCCCCCGCCCGTACAGGTCGTCCACGGCCGCGGAGAACCGGGTCTGGGCGTCCGGTTCGTCCGGGCCCAGCAGGTACTCCCTGAGGATCTCCCGGCGCCGAGCCATGGCGTCGTCCGCCGGCTCCCGGGCGGCCGAGAGGACCTCGTCCAGGCCGGACAGCCCGGGCCGCAGCAGGTACCCGGCCCCCGCGGACGGGTACTGTGCGCGGAACTCCTCGTCCGCGGTGTCCCACAGGTCCGCGATGGCGTACGGCTTGCCGCTGGCGATGAAGTCGGCCACCACGCTGGAGATGTCGCTGACCATCGCGTCCGACTCGTTGAAGCACGAGAACAGCGTCGGGAACGGGTCGGTGACCACGTGGTGGCGCAGCGGCCCGGCCGACCTCCAGTACAGGTCGTGCCACTGCCGCAGCAGGTCCCGGTATCCGGCCAGGTCGGCCCCGGTCAGGTTCCGCTCCGAGGACTCCTCCCGGAACCCCTCGATCCGCGCCCGCAGCTCCGCCAGCAGCCGCTCGGCCTCCGGAGGTACCGGGTCCAGGCGGCGGTTGTGCGCGGTGACCGCCTCCACGATCCGCCGGTGCGCCGCCGCGGCGCGCGGGGACCGCTTGCCCAGCAGCGGGTGCGGTTTGTAGATGAGCCGCACCGGCTCGCCGCCGGCCAGCAGCCGCTCCACCAGCTCCACGCCCACGGTGTCGGCCGAGGTCAGGTAGTTGTTGTCGTCCACGCCCTCCCAGGTGGGCGCGTAGATCACGGTGGGCACCGACCGTTCGGCCGCCGAGCGCGGACCCTCGACCACGTCCAGCTGCGGGCGGCCCACCTCCACCACGTCGCGGTCGTCGATGGCGTGCCGGACCCGGCGGTAGCGCTCGCGCCCGCCGCGGCCGGCCACCCAGATCTCGTCGAAGATCCGGCTGACCCGGTTGCTGCTGGGCAGCTTGTCGCTGTCGCCGTGCCCGATGAACACGTGCTTGATCTCGGCGCGCTGCACCAGGTGGATGTTCTTGCCCGCGTTGCCCGGGTACAGGGCCACCCGCACCGTGGACAGGTCCAGGGCGGCCAGGTCGTCGGCGCGCGGCACGCACACGACCGGCAGGGACGTCGGCTCCAGGTGCGGCAGGTTGGCGTGCTCGCGGAACACCACCAGGGCCCGCCGGTCCAGCCGCTCGATCGCCTCCAGCCACATGTTGGCCTGGTAGACGCCGTTCTGGCTGCCCACGCCGAACGTGAAGTACAGGACCACCTCGGGCCGGTACGCGCGCAGCCGCTCGTTGACCTCTTCGATGACCTGCGCGTCGGAGGGGAAGCGCAGGTGCGCCAGGAACGTCGGCACGGTGGCCAGCGCCAGCACCAGGACCGCGCCCGCGCTCAGGGCGGCGCCACCGATCGCGAGCCACTCCGGGCCGCCGGCCAGGTGCGCCACCCCGCCCGTCACCAGGGCGATGTCGGCGAGGAAGACGCGGTTCATCGGCAGCCCGTGCACGAACCGGGGGACCCGGGGCAGGTTCAGCGCCGACAGGTCCAGGTTGCGGGTCCGCACCGGCAGCCGGGAGCGGCGCAGGATCTGCATCCGCATCAGGTCGTAGCCCAGGGACAGGACGAAGAACGCGGCCATCCCCGCGAACGTCGACCAGTAGGCGGCGGTGCCGATCGCCCCCACGGACACGTACAGGGCGATCAGCAGGATCTGCCGTAGCAGCATCCGCACGGTGAGCCCCACCCGGATGCGGCTGAGCACCTTGGTCAGCACGGTGACGCGCTGGGCGACCAGCCACTCGGTGGTGTACAGGACCAGGGCCAGCACCCCGAACACCCAGACCTGTGCCATGGCCACCTCGACGGCCTGGAGCAGGAGGGACGCCCCCATGGCAGCCAGGACCGCCAGCGCGGTGCCGTCCACCCCCAGATGACGGAGCCGGTTCACTTCGCCTCCCCCGTCCCGCGTGTCCGCGCGGCGGCCACCGGGTCCTCGCGGCGGACGTCGACGACGTGGCCGGTGAGGTCGGACAGCAGCACGTCCAGGGAGGTACGGGCCACCTTCTCGGCGCTGAGCAGGGTCCCGGCGGGCTCCTCGCCGAAGGCCTTCACCCGCATCGGGGTGCGGGTGCGTTCGGGGTTGATGCAGTTGATGCGCACGCCGTCCTCGGACCACTCGTCCGCCAGGGCCTGGGTCAGGTTGACCGTGGCGGCCTTGGTGGAGGAGTACAGGCTGTACTCGGCCCGGCCCCGGGTGTAGGAGCTGGACGTGTACAGGAGCAGCTGCCCCTCGGTCTGGGCCAGGTACGGGAAGGCGGCGCGGGCGATGTGCACCGGGGCCAGGTAGTTGACCCGCAGCGCCTCCTCGATCGCCTCCGGGGCGGTGGCGTCCAGCCGCCCGATGCGCAGCACCCCGGCGGTGTTGACCACGTGGTCGACGCGGCCCGTCGCGGAGTGCGCCTGCTCCAGGGCGGCGGCGACCTGGGCGGGGTCGGCCACGTCGGTGCGGGTGGCGCTGCGCGAGTAGCGGAAGACCCGGGCGCCGTGCTTCTCCGCCAGGTCGGCGACCTCGGCACCGATCCCGTGGCTGCCGCCGAACACCACCACGGTCCGCCCGCCGAGCAGCCGGTCGCGGTCCTGGTCGGTGAACTCGGGGGTGTCCGACGAGGAGAGCTGGAAGAGCTTGTCGGCGATGAAGATGTCGACCGGCTGGGTCACCTTCATGTTCTGCTCCTCGCCCGCGACCACGTGGATCGGGGTGCCGGGGGAGTAGCGCAGGACCACGGTGCAGTCGTCGGTGGCCTCGAAGCCCGGGTCGGCCCAGGCGCGCTCGTAGGCGTCGCGGATGGCGGACATCCGGAACCCCTGCGGGGTCTGGCCGCGGCGCAGCCGGGAGCGGGTGGGCACCTCGGTGATGACGTCGTCGTCCACCTCGATGATGGTGTCCGAGGACGGGATCGCCACGTCGACCGCGGTGAAGCGGTCCAGGGAGTCCACGCAGTCGTCGATGACCCGCTGGGACAGCAGGGGGCGCACCGCGTCGTGGAAGAGCAGGTTGGTGGTGTCCACGGGCAGGTGGGCCAGGGCGTCCAGGGCGAGCTGGGTGGTGGCGTTGCGGGAGGTCCCGCCCGGCAGCACCCGGGTCACCTTGGTGAATCCGGCTTTGCGCACGATGGCCTCGGCATCGCTCACGAAGCCGGGGTTCATCATCACGATGACCTCGTCCACGCGCGGAGCCCGCTCGAAGACGTCGAGCGTGTGCTCCAGGATCGTCTTCCCGGCGATCTTCAGCAACTGCTTGGGCGTCGCCAGGCCGATGCGCTGGCCGCTGCCGCCGGCCAGGACGACCGCGACCGTCCTCGTGGCGGGCGCGGGCCGTGGAAAGGTGCTGTTCTCAGGCAAGGTCGTCTCCCTCTTCGCGAAGAGTTGGGGGATGTACTGCCCGACCTTGGGGGAAACGTGCGGGTTCCGGGCACGAGAGGTCGAGGGGCACGGGGCGGCCCCCGGTCGGGGGCCGCACGCCGTGCGCCGTTCGTCGTAGATCGGTTCGCTGTTCCTATCGCCTTAACCCGTTGTTCGGGTTCCGGTGTGAATGGGACGAAGATCCCGGTCGGCGGGTTGTCCGCCGTCGATGGGGGTCTTCGCCGCGCCGAGTGGCCCCCATCGGGTGTCGCCCGAGGAGAAACCCTGTTGACCTGGTCAGATGCCGCCAGGGGTGGTCTGGTTTTCGACGGTACCCGCGCTCGGACACCGGTCACGACCGGATAACGCATGCTCCACGTCACGGTGACGCGAAAGGCGGCGGTACGGAACCCGACGGCGGGGAACGGCGCGGGGGCCGCACCGGACGGTGCGGCCCCCGCGGGAGCGGATCGGGGCGGTGCCCCGGGAGGGTCAGGCGCCGGTCTTCTCCGGCTCGCCCTGACCGGGTCCGGCGGCGGCCGGGGCCGCCCCGGCCGTGCCGCCGTCCGTGATCCGCACCGGTGCCACCAGGTTCAGCACCCAGTACAGCAGGAAGGCGCTGATGAGGCCGACCACCCAGCCGTAGTCGGCCAGCGGGGACAGCAGCGGGATCAGGCCGTCCTCGGGGAACGGGCCCAGCCGGGCGCCGGTGGCCGCGTCCACACCCGAGTGGGAGCCGCCCACGGCCAACAGGGTGCCGGTGCCGAACGCGGCCAGCGCCCGCCAGTTCCAGCCGCCGCCGTACCAGTACTGCGACCCGCGCCGGTACAGGCCGGTCAGGTCCAGCCGGGTCCGGCGGACCACCCAGTAGTCGGCGAGCAGGATGCCCGCCACCGTGCCCAGGACACCGCCGACGGTGCCCAGCCAGGTGAAGATGTAGATGTTCTCGTTCTCCAGCAGCCGCCACGGGAAGATGAGCACGCCCAGGAAGCAGGTGATGATCGCCCCGGTGCGGAAGCCGATCAGGCGCGGCGCCAGGTTGGCCAGGTCGTAGGCCGGGCCCACCAGGTTCGCGGCGATGTTGGTGGAGATCGTCGCCAGCAGCACCACGAAGATCGCGAACAGCAGGCCCAGGCCGCTGCCCATCTGCGCCACGATGTCGATCGGGTTCCACAGCGGCTCGCCGTACACCACGGCGGTGCCCGCCGTCACCATGACCGCCAGCAGCGAGAACAGGGTCATCGTGGTGGGCAGGCCCAGGGACTGGCCCACCGTCTGGGCGCGCTGGGAGCCGGAGAAGCGGGTGAAGTCGCTGATGTTCAGGGTCAGCGTGGACCAGAAGCCGATGACGCCCATGAGGGACGGGAAGAACAGCGCCCAGAACGCCGGGCTCCAGTCGAGGCCCTCGGGGGCGGCGGCGAGCATGGCGCCCGCGCCGCCCGCCTCCACGGCCATCCACACCAGCAGGGCCGCGCCGCCGACGATCATCAGCGGGGCCGCCCACACCTGCACCCTGCGGACACCCTCCATGCCCCACAGGATGATGGCCACCTGCACCACCCAGAACACGGCGAAGGACAGCCACAGGGTCCACGGGTTGCCGCCGACCTCGGCGGCGTCCAGCCAGCCCTCGCCGAACAGCCGACCGGCGAGCACGTACACTCCCTGTCCGCCCACCCAGGTCTGGATGCCGAACCAGCCGCAGGCGACGGCGCCGCGCAGCAGCGCGGGGAGGTTGGCGCCGCGCAGGCCGAAGGAGGCGCGCGCGAACACCGGGAAGGGGATGCCGTACTTGGCGCCGGCGTGGCCGGTCAGCACCATCGGCACCAGCACGATGACGTTGCCCAGGAGGATGCAGAGCATCGCCTGGCGCCAGTCCATGCCCGCGGCGATCAGCCCGCTGGCCAGGGTCCAGGCGGGGATGCTCACCGACATGCTCACCCACAGGGCGGTGAAGCTGCCGGTTCCCCAGGTGCGCCGGGACATCGGCACCGGTTGGAGGTCCTCGTTGACGTAGGGGCTCTCGGGCATGGACGCGCCCTCGGCCAGGGAGACGCGGCCGTCGGGGTGGGTGACGGCGCTGGGTTCCGGGGAGGGTGGGGCTTGGGTCACGGGTCACCTGCTCTTCGGTGATACGGGGGATCGGGGGTGGGCACGGCGTCGGGCCCACCGGTGGCGGGTCGCGGGTCGCGGCGGAGCGTGGGGTCCGCCGGACCCGTTGCGGACCGTCGGACATCCCGGCACGTCACCGTGGATGTTCCGGGGGAGTGCGGTGGCCGCCGTACCCGCTCCGGCATTGTGCGCGCCCCGTACGTCCTGCGTGTTCCGGGCGGGGCACCCGTCGGTGAAATCCCGTGCCCCGGGGTCCGGCGGACCCCGGGGCGGGCGGATCAGATCCCGGATACGGCGGGGACCACGTCGCGCCCGTAGGCGTCGATGACCCCGTCCACGTCGTCGTGCATCGCGTAGACCGCGAACTGGTCCACGCCCACCGCGCGCAGCCGCTCCAGCTTGGCCACGTGCTCCTTCACCGGACCCAGCAGGCAGAACCGGTCCACCACGCTGTCGGGGACGAACTCGGTGTCGGGGTTGTCGGCCCGGCCGTGGTGGCTGTAGTCGTAGCCCTGCCGGGCCTCGATGTAGTCGGTCAGCTCCTGGGGGACCGCCCCCGTGTGCCCGTACCGCGCCACCAGGTCGGCGACGTGGTTGCCCACCATCCCGCCGAACCAGCGGCACTGCTCGCGGGCGTGCGCCAGCCCCTGCTCCGACCCGTCGGTGACGTAGGCCGGGGCGGCCACGCACACCGTGATGTCGTCCGGGTCGCGGCCCGCGTCGGCCGCGGCCGACCGCACCGCCTTGACCATCCATTCCGTCAGGTACGGGTCGGCCAGCTGGAGGATGAACCCGTCGGCCTGCCGCCCCACCAGCTCCAGGGCCTTGGGCCCGTAGGCGCCCATCCAGACCGGCAGCGACCCGTCGCGCACCCACGGGATGCGCATGGCCGCCCCGTCCACGTCCGCCTCCCGGCCCTCGGCCAGGTCCTTGATGGCGGTCATGGCCCTGGACAGCCGGGCCAGGGTGGCGGGGCTGCGCCCGGCCACCCGCATCGCCGAGTCGCCGCGGCCGATCCCGCACACCGTCCGGTTGCCGAACATGTCGTTCAGGGTCGCGAACAGGGAGGCGGTCACCTCCCAGGTGCGGGTGCCCGGGTTGGTCACCATCGGGCCCACCACGAGGTTCTCGGTGCGTTCCAGGACGCGGCTGTAGATGACGAACGGCTCCTGCCACAGCACCACCGAGTCGAACGTCCACCCGTGGGTGAAGCCGAGCCGGTCGGCCCGTGCCATCCGGTCCACCAGCAGGTCGGCGGGCGGATCGGTCTGGAGGACGAGTCCGATGTCCATGTGCTCCCTCTCAGATCAGGTACTGGCAGGTGCCGCGGGTCAGGTAGCGGCCGTGCCCGGCCGCGCCGAGGTACTCGCCGCCGTCCACGACGACCCGGCCGCGGGAGAGCACGGTGCGGGCCCGGCCCGTCACCCGCCTGCCCTCGTACGCGGAGTAGTCCACGTTCATGTGGTGCGTCTCGGCGGACATCACGTGCTCGGCGTTCGGGTCGTAGACCACGATGTCGGCGTCGGCGCCCGGGGCGATGGTGCCCTTGCGCGGGTAGAGCCCGAACATGCGGGCCGGGGTGGCGCAGGCCAGCTCGATCCACCGGCGGCGGTCGATGCGGCCGTCCAGGACCGCCTGGTGCAGCAGGTCCATCCGGTTCTCCACCCCCGGCAGGCCGTTGGGGATCTTGGAGAAGTCGCCCCGGCCCAGTTCCTTCTGCCCGCTGAAGCAGAACGGGCAGTGGTCGGTGGAGACCACGGACAGGTCGTCGGTGCGCAGCGCCCGCCACAGCAGGTCCTGGTGCTCCTGCGGCCGCAGCGGTGTCGAGCACACGTACTTGGCGCCCTCGAAGTCGGGCCGGGCCAGGTCGTCCACGGAGAGGAACAGGTACTGCGGACAGGTCTCGCCGAACACGTTGAGCCCCAGGTCGCGGGCGCGGGCCAGCTCCTCCACGGCCTCGCCCGCGGACACGTGCACCACGTACAGCGGCGCCCCGGCCACCCGGGCCAGCTGGATGGCGCGGTGGGTGGCCTCCGATTCCAGCAGGGCCTTGCGGACCTCGCCGTGGTAGCGGGGGTCGGTCTTCCCGGCCGCCAGCGCCTGTTCGACGAGCACGTCGATGGCGATGCCGTTCTCGGCGTGCATCATGGTCAGCGCGCCGTTGGCGGCGCCGCGCTGCATGGCCCGCAGGATCTGCCCGTCGTCGCTGTAGAACACGCCCGGGTAGGCCATGAACATCTTGAACGAGGTGATGCCCTCGTCCACGAGCACGTCCATCTCCTTCAGCGACGACTCGTTGACGTCGGACAGGATCGCGTGGAACCCGTAGTCGATCGCGCAGTTGCCCTCGGCCTTGGCCAGCCAGGCGTCCACCCCGGAACGCACCGCCTGCCCCGGGCTCTGCACCGCGAAGTCGATGATGGTCGTGGTGCCGCCCCAGGCGGCCGCCCGGGTCCCGGTCTCGAAGGTGTCGGAGGCGAAGGTGCCGCCGAACGGCAGCTCCATGTGGGTGTGCGCGTCCACCCCGCCCGGGATGACGTAGTGCCCGGCGGCGTCGATGACCTCGGCGTCCATCCCGGCCCAGGTGCCGGGCAGGGCCAGGGCGGCGACCTTCCCGTCCTCGATGAGGACGTCGGCCTCCAGTTCGTCGGCGGCGGTGACGACCAGGCCGCCGGTGATGAGGGTGCGTCCCATGGCCGTCCCCTAACCCTCGGCCAGGGGCCCGTAGGCGTCCGGGCGGCGGTCGCGGTAGAAGGCCCACTGGGTGCGGACCTCGTCGATCAGGTCGAAGTCGAGGTCGCGCACGACCAGCTCGGGGGCGGTGTCGGAGGCGACGTCCCCCACGAACTGCCCGCGCGGGTCCACGAAGTAGCTGGTGCCGTAGAAGTCGTTGTCGCCGTACTCCTCCCGACCGACCCGGTTGATGGCGGCGACGAAGTACTCGTTGGCGACCGCCGAGGCGGGCTGCTCCAGCTGCCACAGGTACGCGGACAGGCCACGGCTGGTCGCCGACGGGTTGTACACCAGCTGTGCCCCGGCCAGCCCGAGCGCCCGCCAGCCCTCCGGGAAGTGGCGGTCGTAGCAGATGTAGACGCCCACCCGGCCGACCGCGGTGTCGAACACCGGCCAGCCCAGGTTGCCGGGGCGGAAGTAGTACTTCTCCCAGAACCCCTTGACCTGCGGGATGTGGTGCTTGCGGTACTTGCCCAGATAGGTGCCGTCGGCGTCGATGACGGCGGCGGTGTTGTAGTAGAACCCGGGCTTCTCGATCTCGAACACGGGCAGCACCATCACCATGTTCAGCTCCCGGGCCAGGGCCTGGAAGCGGGTGACGGTGGGGCCGTCGGGGACGCTCTCGGCCCACCGGTAGTGCTCGGCCTCCTGTACCTGGCAGAAGTAGGGGGCGTTGAACACCTCCTGGAAGCCGATGATCCGCGCCCCCTGGGCGGCGGCGTCGCGCGCGTATTTCTCGTGGGCGGCGAGCATGGAATCGGTGTCGCCGGTCCACTCTGTCTGGACGAGTGCGGCACGGACGATGTGCGGCATGGTTCCCCTCGTTCCTCCGTGGCCGTCGTGGTCGGCCCGGAACGGTCGGTGCGTCCGCGTATGCCCTGCTGGCACGCGGGGTGTCGGCGGGGCGGTGCGCTATGAGAATCGCACCATAGAGAGAGGGGAATGGCGGGTCAATATCCGACATCCTTGCGAACAGGATTCCTCCGTGTTGCACGATTTCGCAAAAACGCCCAATAGGGGCGGATGTCCTTTTTCTGAGTGCAACTATTTGGAGGAAGATCCAGGTTTTACCGCTTTGCGGTGCGTGGATTTCATACTTCCCTCCACAGCTCGGGGCGTCCTCGGGCGAAGCCCTAGGGTGACGGCATGGCACAACTGCTCATCGTTCACCACACCGTCTCCCCGGCCACCCAGGAACTGCTGGAGGCGGTGCTGGAGGGGGCGCGCGACGACGAGATCGAGGACGTGGAGGTCGTCGCCCGCCCGGCACTGGCGGCCTCGGTCGCCGACGCGCTGTCGGCCGACGCCGTGGTCCTGGGGACGCCCGCCAACATCGGGTACATGTCGGGCGCCCTCAAGTACTGGTTCGACCTCGTCTACTACCCGGCCCTGTCGGCCGGCCGCACCGTGCCCTACGCCCTGTACGTGCACGGCAACGACGACACCGCGGGGGCGGTGCGCGCCGTCGAGGGCATCGCCAAGGGCATGGGCTGGGCCCGCCACCGGCCGCCGGTCTCCGTCGTAGGCGCCCCGGCCGCCGCCGACCGCGACGCCTGTCGCGAACTGGGCGCCGTCACCGCACTGGCCGCCCTGGGCGTGTGAACCCCGGGCACGGGGAAGGGCCCCGCCCGCGCACCGCGCGGACCGGGGCCCGAAGACGCCTGCCGTGGTCGTCCGCCCCTACTGGACGGGCACCACGATCGGCTCCTCCATGCCGAAGGAGGGGTCGTAGTGCACCTCGGCCACGGTCACCTCGCCCGCGATGGCGACCTGGCCGCTGACCTGCTCGCCCGGGGCCAGATCGGCCGCCTCGAACTGGGTGATGTCGGCGAAGAGCTCCCAGTCGACGACCTCGGTGCCGTCGTCCAGGATGAAGGTGAAGTACAGCGGGTTGACCGAGAACGGCTCGCCCGAGTCGTTCACGAACGTCACGTCGAGCGCGGTGTAGGTCTCGGCGGGGTCGAGGGTGCCGTTCACGGTGCCCGCGTGGGTCGCCGTCACGGTGACCCCGCCCTCGGCCGGAGGCTCGGCCAGAGCCTCGGTGGGGGCGTCGGTGGGGGTGTCGGTGGGAGCGTCCGGATAGGTGGTCTGGGAGGCCGTGGGGGAGGCGGACGAGGTGCCGCCGCCCTCATCGCCAGCGGACATCGCGATGAGTACGACGGCCACCACCATGATCACCATCAGGCCCAGGATGCCCCCGCCCACGCCGATGCCGACCTTGGCGCCGGTGGACATGCCCTGCTTCCGCTGCGGTGCGCCCGGAGCGCTGTATGGGTTGTAGGGCGCGGTGGGCGCCCCGTAGGGCTGCGGCTGTGAGGGGCCGTAGGGCGCGCCTTGGGGTGTCGGACCCTGAGGTGGGAACGGCCGCGCCGGGGTGTACGGGCCGCTCGGGCCGCCCATACCCGGGTGCGGACCGCTCAGGGGGCCGCTGTTGGAGGCCGGGTCGGGCCCGGGT
>NZ_JASFDV010000057.1 GCF_030766825.1 Nocardiopsis sp. CC223A | reverse complement strand
TCGTTTTATGATTGACGACACCACCCAGGATGTCCGCTCTTTCCCTGCCGGCCGCTCTGCCGATCTTCCCCGCCGCAGGCCCGCGGCGGGCGGCGCCGAGCGCCCCAGAACCCTGTGGACAGCGCGGGGCCCGCGGTCGGCGCCCCGCCGCCCCGGGGCCCGGGCGGCAGGCCGTTCGACGGGCCGCACCCCGGACCGTTCCGGGGCCCCGAGGCGTACGCGGGACCGCACGGCGGTCCCCTCGGAGCCTTCGGGGAGCCCGACCCCCCGCTCACCGGGGCCAGGGGCAAGGCCGTCCGGCACGCCCGACCGCTGTGGAAGCGCCTGCACCTGCCCTACGCGGCGGTACTGGTGCTGCTGTTCCCGGTCATGCTGGTCTGGCCCTACACGACCGAGGTACGCGACGGGACCGAGGCCGGGCTGATCCCGCCCGAGCCGCGGCCCGTCGGCGTGGGCGACACCGCGTCCCTCGCGGGCAGCGAATGGCGGGTCACCGGGTACATCACCGGTTTCCTGGGCTCCGCCGAGCCGCCGCCCGAAGGGCTGGAGATCCTCGACGTCGGCTTCCGCGTCATCCCCGGCGACGCGGAGTCCGCCGAGCTGCTGCGGCACAGCTGCGGGTTCCGCGCCGTGGACGGGCAGGGGCGCTCCTGGGAGCGCACGAACCTGTTCTCCATGCGCGACCTGGGCGAGGATGCGAGCGACGGGGCCTACGGCTGCACCACCGCAGAGGGCGAGACCATCGCCCCCGGGCAGGAGCAGTCCATCATCCTGTCGTTCCTGGTGCCGGCCGACGTGGTCGAGGACCTCCGCTACGAGGTCACCGTCGACACCTCCGACGACCCCGAGCGGCCCCGGCCCGACGCCCTGGTCTTCGAGGCCGAGAACCTGGAGGAATGACCGGGCGGGTCAGCCGGCGTGGCGGGAACCGGGGGAGGGGGCGTGTGTCGCCACCCGGCGCGCCCGGCGGCCGACGCTGTCCTCCTCGGCCTTGCGCAGCGCGACCTCGAAGGCCGCCGCCAGCAGGCACACCCGCAGCAGCATGTGCAGGGAGTCGACCACGAAGTCGACCGGTTGCAGCAGCGGCCACCACTCGGCGTGCAGCGGGCCGGGGCCCGCCAGGACGAACACCAGCCGGTGCAGCTGCGTGAACGCGACCTCCAGCAGCACGAAGCACAGGGAGTACGACAGGTAGAACACCGGTCCCAGGCGCAGGACGAAACGCAGCGCGTGCAGGCAGGGGTAGACCTGATCCTTGAGGTCGCTGCGCACGAACCGGTCGAAGAAGCGTCCGGCGCGGGCCACCCGGTTGACCGCCCGGTCGAAGCCGTCACGGGCCCGGTGCTCCTCGAAGACGCCGTCGTGGTCGTCGATCTGGGCGCGGTAGACGACCGCGGCGATCGTCAGCCACAGCAGCGGGCCCACGAAGCCCGCCGAGACCGCGCCCCACACCGTTGCCCACCACACCGGAACCTGGGCGTACAGGTCGGACCGGCCGATCAGCGCACCGGTCCCGTTCGTCAGGCCCTTGAGCGCGTCCTGTATCTCCACCCAGAAGACCCGGCCGGTCATCCAGGCCTCCGCCTGGTTGATCGCCAGGCCCAGGGAGAACAGGAACATGAACACCCACACGCCCTCGAACAGGGCGGTGAGCACGCCCAGGACGGCGCTGTACCCCTTGCGGTAGAAGTGCGAGCAGAGCTTGCGCAGCAGCCACGCGGAGACGGCCACGAACAGCGGCAGGCCGTACCAGGGCACGTTGAGGGGCGCCTGGAACGCCTCCAGGCCGCCGGTGTTGATCAGGGCGATGCTGTACATGTCGTACTGTTCGCGGATCAGCCCCCAGGCGGCGTAGAACAGCAGGAACGGCAGGATCGCCAGGGCGACCCCGTCCACCACGCGGCGTTCGCGTTCGGCGAACCCGCGCCGCCGGTCCTCCCGGACCACCTCCGAGCGCAGTTCGGCGTCGATCGTGGGCAGCCCCGGGCGCAGCAGCTGGAACATGATCACGAACGTCACCAGGGTGACCAACAGGGTCAGGCCCAGGCCCGTCAGGGAGAGCGTCTGCTCGATGTCGGCCAGGCGCACCATGCCGCGCAGCAGCACCGCGTGCACGAGCATGCCGGCGGTGTGGACGCACAGGAGGGGGACCCAGTAGCGTGCGGCCAAGCCGAGCGCGTACGCGGGCAGGAGGGCTGCGGAAGTCGTGGAGCGGGCCATCGGTTCTCAGAAGGGTAGAGGGTAGGGACCGGGGGACCGCTGCGAGGTGCGGCTTTTACGGGTACGGGCCCCGGGCCCCGGACGGTGGTCGGCGCGCGGGGGCCGGACGCGTGGGAATCAGGAGGGCTTGATGGAGGACGGCGACGGCAACGGCTGGGTGTACCTGCCGGACGGGTCCAGGCGCTGGGGAGTCTACGGTGCCGCGGGTCTGTTGTTGTACGGAACCGACGTGGCCGGAATCGGACATGTGCTGCTCCAGCACCGGGCCGGGTGGACTCACATGGGCGGCATGTGGGGCATCCCCGGCGGTGCGCGCAACCGGGACGAGACACCGTTGGAGGCCGCGGTCCGGGAGTTCCACGAGGAGATCGCCGGCGATCTGGGCGGGTACACGGTGGTGGGGGCGCACGAGCACGACCTGGCGGTGTGGCGGTACGACACGTTCCTGCTGAGCGTGCCGGAACTGGCCGCCTTCTCGCCCGCCAACTCGGAGAGCACCGAGGTCCGGTGGGTGCCGGTGACGGCGGCGGAGTCGCTGCCGCTGCTGCCCGCGTTCCGGACGGCGTGGCCGGCCCTGGTGACGGACCTGCAACGGTCCGTGGAGACGGCGGGCTGACGCCGCCGGGTGCCGGGCCGCCCGGCTCGGGGACGGCGGGGTACCGGGGACGCCGCCGGGTACGGGCACTTCCGGGGCGGACCGTTCGTTGACCGGTCGTGGTCCGCGCTTCCCCGTCCGTCCGCCGGCCGCGCCCGCGGGGTGCGGCCCGGACACTCCGGGGTAAGTCAGGGATGTGCCCTGATGTGCGTGCGGACCGGGGCAGTGCATGCTGATGGAGACGGCCCGTCCCAGAGCGGTCGTCACGCGAACGGACTGGAGCGGTGGACATGACGCTGGAGCGCGGTAACGCATTCACTCCCGTCGCCTCGGCGACGATGATCTGGCCCTGGACGACGTCTCTGCTGGGCGGTGCCGCGGGCGGCGCCCTCTTCTTCCTGCTGAGCCTGGGCGGCGGGCTGCTCCCCGCCGTCATGTCGGGCCTGGGCGCGGCCGTGATCTTCTTCTCCCTCGTCGGCGGTGTCGGCGGCGTGATCAGCAAGAAGTCCGACCGGCGCGGCCGCCGCTACGCGGCCAACTATCCCTTCCGCTACGCGCTCGTGCCGGCCGTCGTGGGCGGTGTGGGCTACGGGATCCTCTCCCTGAGCCTGTTCGGCGGCCTGTTCGCCGCGCTCGCGATCTGGGCGACGGTCGGCGTGATCGCGATGGTACTCGGCGACAAGAAGTAGGCTCGGTGTTTTCCGCTCAGGTGCGGAAGAAGGAGAACACACCTACGGGAGCAACCGGGCGCCGATGACTGAAGCTGCTCGTCAGAAGATGGTCGAGCGGGTCCGAGGGCTCCTCCGCATGGCGGAGGACCCCTCGGTCACCGATGCCGAGAGCCAGGCGTTCACAGCCAAGGCCGCCGAGCTGATGACCCGCCATGCGATCGCGGAGGCCGAGGCCCGTGCGGAGCGGGGCGAGGAACCCGACGCGATCGGGCGTATGGACTACACGGTGTCCGGGGTGGGCGGCCACGGCAAGGCCCGGGTCCGGGCGCTGGCCGACATCGCCGCCGCCTACGGGTGCCAGTCGGCGGTCCGGGGCAATTCCTCGGAGAACACCGACCGGATCCTCATCCTGGTGGGGACGGTGAGCGCGCTGGACGCGCTGCGCATGCTGATGCCGTCGATCTCCATGCAGATGGAGGCGTCGGCGAAGTTCATGAGTTCGGGGCACGTGTCCGACATCCGGGAGCTGCGCAACTACACGCGGTCCGAGCTGGAGACCGAGCGCAAGCGGTACTACCGGTCGTTCGTGCGGGCCTACGGGCAGGCGGTGGCCGAGCGCATCCGCGAGTTCCGGCGCCGCTTGCAGGAGATGTCGCGGCCGACCGGTGCGGACGGGGGTTCCGCCGACGGCGAGGTGGCGTCCTCCCGGGGTGCGGAGCTGGTGCTGCGCGCCGATGTGCACCGGGTCCAGGAGGAGTTCCAGAAGCAGTTCCCGCAGTTGCGCAAGCACCGTCCCGAACGGACGCACAGCCCGGCCGGGGCCCGGGCCGGGTACCAGCGGGGGCGGCAGGCGCAGCTCGGCCTGGAAACGTCCGTAACCGGTGGGGGTTCGTCCACTCTGCCCACGAGTGAGTGACGGAGTCCGGTTCGACCAGGACAAGTGAATTGTCCTGATTTGTGGTGATTTTCGGCGCCAAGAAGAGGCCGGTTCCACGAAGTTTTCCACAGGCTGTGCACAGAATCGCCACTGGAGACGTTCTCGCACGTCAAAGCGGAAATGCGAGAACGATTCAGGGGCGATTCGGGTACTCCTGGGACTGATCACCCCGGGTTATCCACAGGCTGGGCGCCGCCCTGTGGAAAACCTTGTGGATAACTCGGCGACAAGCTGTGGATAAGACCCGAATCCCCTGATCAGGACACCCGCAACGGCTGTACCAGATACCGGAAGGACGGGGTCTCGCCCTCCTTCGACGGGACATCGGTGAACACGGCGGGTTTCGTCGGCTCCGTGAAGTTCAGGTGGGCGGAGTCGGTCGCGATCGCCGACAGGCCGTCCATCAGGTAGTCGGGGCGGAAAGCCACCCGCAGCGGGTCGCCCTGGTAGTCCACGGCGATCGCCTCCACCGCCTGGGCGTCCTCGCCCGAGCCCGCCTCCAGCGACACCTCGCCCTCGGTGAACACCAGCCGCAGCGGGGTGTGCCGGTCGGCCACCAGCGCCACCCGCTTCACCGCCTCCATCAGGGGGGCCACCGCCACCTCGGCCCGGGAGGCGAACTCCGCGGGGAACCAGGCGGCGTACTTGACGAAGTCGCTGTCGATCAGCCGGGTGGTGCTGCGCCGGTCCCCGTTCTCGAAACCGATCGAGCCCTCCCCCGGCACCGGGCCGCCGGCCCCGCCCGACGTCAGCGCGATCTCCACGTTCGAGCCGCCGATGACGCCCCGCACCATGTCGTGCAGGGTGCGGGCGGGCACCAGTGCGGAGGTGTCGATCCCCGGGTCCTGCGGCTTCCACCACAGGTCGCGCACCGCGATGCGGTAGCGGTCGGTCGCCACCACGCTCAGCGTGTCGGCGGTGAAGTCCAGGTAGGCGCCGGTCAGCATCGGCAGCGTGTCGTCGCGGCTCGCCGCGGGGGTGACCTGGCGGACCGCCTCGGCGAAGGCGTCCGCGGGCACCGAGCCGATGCGTTCGGGCATGCCGGGCAGCGTGGGGTAGTCCTCCAGCGGCATGGTGATGAGGGTGAACCGGGCGGCGCCGCCGCTGATCCGCACCTTGGCACCGTCGGTGTCGATGTGCACCGAGCCGCCGGGCAGGTTGCGCACGATCTCGGCGAGCAGCCGGCCGGGGACCAGCACCGCACCGGTCTCCTCCGCCAGCACCTCGACCGAGGAACGGGCCGAGACCTCGTAGTCGAACCCGGACAGGTGCAGGGTGGAACCGCCGTCGGGGACCTCCAGGCGCATCCCGGCCAGCACCGGCACCGCCGGGCGGTTCGGCAGGGCGCGCGCCGTCCAGGCGACGGCCTCGGCGAACGCGTCGCGGTCCACACGGAGTTTCACGATCTCTGCCTCCTCGTCGGCGTGGTCAGGGTCAACCTACCCAGCGGTGCCGACAAATCGACGGCCCCGGGCGGACCCGTGAAATGGGGTGCGACCAGGGCCGATCGTGTTCAGGGTGTGGCTGTGGGGGCTGGTGTCACTTACGGTTCGGCTTGAGGGTCCAGACGATCGTCATCTTGCCGGTGACGGTGCCGTCCGCCATGCGGATCTCGACGTCGATGGGGAACTCGGGGCGCTGGCCGCCGTCGAGTTCGGCGATGATCTCGTCCCGGGGACGGCCCAGCACGGCCTCGGCCGTCATGTCGCCGGTGGCCATCTTGAGGAAGTGGATCTCGGCCCTGGTCGGCAGCGGCAGCGCGCGGTCCATGGTGTCGCCGAAGGTGCCGATGATGATGGCGCCGGAGGCGGACTCGGCCAGGGTGAACATCGCCCCGGCGTGCGCGCCGCCGATGTGGTTGTGGTGCTCGGGGGCGTCCGGCAGGTTCATCACGGCCCGACCGAAGTCGAGCTCCTCGAACGACAGGCCGAGCGTGCGGGCGAAGGGCACCGCGGCCAGGAAACCGGACTTGACCATCTCCGCCGTCTCGGCGTTCATGTTTGCCATACCCCGAATGTTACTTGCGAGTAACCGAAGTGCGCCACCCGGCGCCCGGCGACTTTCCCGCCCCGCGCGTGCCGACGGGGCGCGTCGGCTACGATGACTCGCGGAGACCCGACGGGTCACCGGGGAGGGTTCGCATAGCGGCCGAGTGCAGTGCTCTTGAAAAGCACCAAGTCCTTGACGGGGCTTCGTGGGTTCAAATCCCACACCCTCCGCAGAATCGGCGCGTCGGAGCAGGTAGGCGCGTCGGGATGGAAGCGAAGAAGGCCGGTGGTCCGGGTCCGGTGCGCCCATGGTGCGCACGGGCCGGGGAGCACCGGCCTTCGCCGTACCCGCGGTGGCGGCCGCCCCGTTCCGCGCGGGCGGGGACATGTGCACCGGAAGCGGGACGGATACCGGAACCGTCAGAGAGGCGGGGCCAGGGCGTGTTCCGTGGATGCCGCTCGTCGCGAGCGGGGCCCTGGTGCCTGCATCGCAAGGCCGGAGAAGGAGTCGGTGCGGGTTCTCCCGCCGACCGATGAGAACGCGGCGAGGGATGTGCCGAGGCACCGCACAGCAGGGTGGGCATCCGCGGAACACGCCCTGGAGTCGCACCGTGACCGTGTTCAAGGATTTCAACTTCAAGCTCGTCGTCATCGAGCAGCTCATGTACGTCGACGAGGTCCTGACGCCCGCCTACAGCCTCGCCGACGTCCTCAAGGAGCAGGGCCTGGGCGACGACCCCTGGCGCTGGGCGCACGACAACGACCTCGCGTACCAGGTCGTGCCGCAGTCGCGGGAGTACTTCGAGAAGCTGGAGATCGACGGCGCGCTCCTGGCCCGGGTGGAGGAGCTGTGCCTGGACGGCGGGAACCAGGTCTACCAGGAGTGCGCCCCGATCTGGGACGGCGAGGACGACCTGTTCGACATCACCTCGCTGGAGGACCTCGACCTGCTGCCGAACCTCCGGCTCGTGGAGTTCGCCGAGGCCCTCGACGACGACTTGCAGGAGGTCCTGCGGGCCCGCGGGATCGAAACCGACTGAGTGCCGCGCCGCGCGGTCCGCGGGGGTCGGGGTGACACGGCAGGGCCACGAGGGAACACACCTGCGTCCCGTCCGCCGACGGGACGGCGGCCCGATGCCCCGGGCCGCCGTGGGAGCGGCTTGGACATTCACGGGGCGCCGTGCGAGGCTGCCGACATGATCGGACGGTTGCACACATTCGTCTACGACTGCCCCGACCCGGGGGCGCTGGCGGAGTTCTACGCGGAGCTGCTGGGCCGGCCCGTCACCCTGCGGGAAGAGGACTGGGTGGCCATCGGCGACCAAAAGGCGTGGCCGGTGCTCGCGTTCCAGCGGGCGGAGGGGCACCGGGCGCCCGCGTGGCCGGATCCGGAGCGGCCGCAGCAGGCGCACCTGGACGTGTGGGTGGAGGACATCGACACGGCGGAGCAGCGGGTGCTGGAGCTGGGCGCGACGCTGCTGCGCACCGAGGCGAAGGGCGCCACCGTGTGGTTCCGGGTGTACGCCGACCCCGCCGGGCACCCCTTCTGCCTGGAGTACGACGCCCGGTGAGCGCCGGGTCCCCTGAACGGAGCGGTGCGCTTCCGGTGGTGGCGTCCGCGGTGTCCCTGTTGGCGGCCGTGCTCACGCGGTGGCTGCTGGACTGGCCGCTGTGGGCGTCGGTGCTGGTGGCCGTGCCCGTGATGTTCCTGGTCGGGGCGGCGTGGAGCGTCGTCCACCACGCGCGGAAGTAGCGTCCCCGGTGGGGCCGCGGCCCCGCCGGGGACGGCTGTTCAGTCCTCGTCGGCGTGCTTGGGGAGCACGACCACCGGGATCTTCGAGCGGTGGAGCACCCCCTGGCTGACCGAGCCCAGCAGGAGGCCCCGAACGGTGCCGCGGCCGCGCGAGCCGACGACGATCGCGTCGGCGCCCTCGGCCGCCGCCAGGATGGCGTTCACCGGCGCGTCCTGGGTGCGCACCACGGTGACGTCGACGTCCACGTCGTCGCGCTGCTCGTCGATGGCCTCGGCCAGCAGTTCGGCGACCAGCGCCTCGGACTGCTTCTCGAACAGGTCCTCCTGGGGCTGGTAGCCCGCGGCGGTCATCGCGACCGGGTCGTACGGGTAAGGCACCTCCCAGCTGTGCACCACCACCAGTTCGCCGTCGGACTCGGCGGTCAGGTCGACCGCCAGGCCCAGGGCGCGGCGGCCGTTGCGGGAGCCGTCGACGCCGACGACGATCCGCTTCAGCCCCGTGGTCGCGGGCCGTCCCTCGTGCGAGGGCACCACCACGACCGGGCAGGGCGCCTGGGCGGCCACCCGGACGCTCACCGACCCGACGAACATCGACTTGACGGTGCCCATCCCCCGGGTGCCCACGACCAGGAGGTCGTGCGGCCGGCTCTGGCGCAGCAGCGCCAGCGGCGCCTCCTCCAGGGCGGTGATGGTCTCGGCCGGCACGCCCGGCCGGGCCTCGGCCACGTGCGCCACCGCGTCCTGGAGGACCTCGGTGGCCTGCCCCCGGATCTCCTCGGTCGGTTCGAACCGGGCCGGGCCGCCGTACGCGGACACGATCAGCGGCATGCCCAGGGCGTGCACGACCCTCAGCGGCACCCCCCGGCGGTCCGCCTCGGCCGCCGCCCACTCCAGGGCGGCCCGCCCGTTGTCCGATCCGTCGATGCCCACCACCACGCGCGGTGTGCGGTCCTCGTTCACCATGTGACAACCCCCTCTGGTCACCCATCATCACCGAGTACACCCCGCGGAGCCGGGAACGGCACAGGGCGGAAGGTCCCCCGGTCCAGGGCCGTCAGTCGGTTTCGTCGGAATGCGGGGGCAGGACGGCCACCGGGGTCCTCGCGTGGTGGAGCACCCCCTGGCTGACCGAACCCAGGACCAGGCCGCGCACGCCGCCGCGGCCGCGGGAGCCGACGACGATCATGTCGGCGTCCGCGCCCGTTTCGAGCAGTGCCCGGACCGGGTCGGCCCGCAGGCGCACGGCACTGATGTCGAGGTGCTCGGTGCGCTCGTCGATGACCTCGGCGAGCACCCCGCCGACGACCTCCTCCGACTGCCGGTCGAGCACCTCGTCGTCGATCGCCTCGTCCTCGGCGGGCGCGTCGTCCCCCAGCGCGTGGACCAGGACCACGGAGGCGTCGGTGGTCAACGCCTCCTCCAGGGCGAAGCGCAGGGCCCGCCGGGAGGACGACGAGCCGTCAACCCCGACCACGACGCGCCCGCGGTACCCGCGGGGCTCGGTGTCGGGGACGACCACCACCGGGCAGGGCGCGTTCGCGGAGGTGCGCATGCCGACGGAGCCGAGCATGATGGCGCGCACCGAGCCCAGCCCCCGCGACCCGACCGCGATGACGTCGCCGTGGCGGGCCTCCTCCAACAGGACGGCCGGGGCGTCCGCGACGGCCAGGACGGTGATCACCTCGATGTCGGGGCGGGCGCGGCGGGCGTACTCGGCGCTCTCGGTGAGCAGCTCGTGGGCGGAGGCGCGCACCTCGGCCACGGCCCTGCGGTCGGCGGTGGCCGCGCCGACGACCGTCTCCGGGCCCAGCCCGTGCACGATGCGCAGCTGGACCCGGCGGCGGGCGGCCGCCTCGATCGCCCACCCCAGCGCGGCGCGGGCGCCGGACGTGCCGTCCACCCCCGCGATCACCGCCGGCGGACGCTCCCGTTCGTTCATCCTTCGGCCCCCCCTTCTCCTTCGTTCATTGTCCGCAAGGAGGGCCGTCAATCCCGGGACCGTCACCCGTGGCGCGCGAATCCCTCCCCGACGGTGGCGGCGAGCCGCAGGTAGGCGTCGCGGGTGGCGGGGGCGAGCCGGTCGAGGTCCACCTCGGCGCCCTCTTCGAGGTGGCCGTCCCAGGGAACGCGGACGACGGCGCGGCAGCGGGCGGCGAAGTGGCCTTCGAGGCGGTCGAGGTCCACGCTGCTCTTGCTGTCGGAGCGCACCATGGACAGCACGACCGCCGCGTCGCGCACCAGGTCCTCGTGGCCGTGCGCCTGGAGCCAGTCGAGGGTGGCGCTGGCGCTGCGCGCCCCGTCCACGGACGCGGAGCTCACCAGGACGACCTGGTCGGCCAGGCCCAGCACGCCGCGCATGGCGGCGTGCAGCAGCCCGGTCCCGCAGTCGGTGATGCAGATGGAGTAGAAGTGCTCGACGATCCGGGCGACCTCCCGGTAGTCCTCGTCGCCGAACGCCTCCGACACGGCCGGGTCGCGGTCGGAGGCGAGGATCTCCAGCCGGCTGGGCGCCTGGGAGGTGAACCCGCGGATGTCGGCGTAGCGGGACACGAGGTGGCGCTCGTTGAGGAGGTCGCGGATGGTCGCCGCGGTCTCCAGGCGCACCTTGTCGGAGAGGGTGCCCCGGTCGGGGTTGGCGTCCACGGCCAGCACCCGGTCGCCGCGCAGGGAGGCCAGGGTGGCGCCGAGGGCGACCGTGGTGGTGGTCTTGCCGACCCCGCCCTTGAGGCTGAGGACGGCGACCCGGTGGTGGCCGGTGGCGACGGGGGTGCAGGCACGGGCGATGAGTTCGCGGCGGCGCAGCACCTTGGGGGATTCACCGGGGTTGATGAGGCCCAGGGTGGCGGTGTGCACGGCGCGCCGCCAGCCGCCGCTGGGGCCCTGGTGCCGGCTGCGGACCAGGGTGGCGGCGTTGAGGGAGTCGGAGGTCTGCCGTTCCCCGGTCACCCCGGGGGCCGTCGGGGTCGGCGGCACCCCGGGCAACGGCGCCCCCTGCGCCGGGAGGCCCGGAACGGCAGGGGGCCCCGGAACGGCGGGACCGGGAACAGGGGGTGCGGCGGGGGGATCGGCGAACGGGGCCCGGTCCGCCACGGGCGGCGCGGGCGGCTCCGGGTCCGCCGCGGCCCCGGGCTCCAGCGGCGGCAGCTGTTCGGGTTCGGGGACGTCGGCATCGCGGCGCAGGTCGCGCGGGGCCAGCGGGTCGGCCTCGTCATCGTCCGGTTCGGGCCGTGCGGGCCGCCGCAGCGGGCGGGCCGGGCGTTCGCGCACCCGCGGCATCAGCCGGACGGTGTCGGAGCGTACCTCGTCCTCGCCGCTCTCGTCATCGTCGTCCCCCGCGTCCGCCCCGGAGGCCGCGTCCGCCTCCGCCGCGGCGGGCGGCGCCAGCGGAGCCATCGGGGTCTCCGGCGGGATCGGGGCCGCGTAGGGCGGCGGAGGCGGCGCGTCGCCGCCGAACCATTGCTCCCGAGGTGAGGGCGCTGCGGGCCTGCGCGAGGCGATCTCGGTGACGGGGGCCCCGGCCTCGTCGGGCTCGTCCTCCGCACGCCGCCACGGGGACACTTCCGACTCCTCGGCCCCGAAGCCTGCGTCCGTCCCGTTCTGATCCTGGTGTGACACCGGAGTTCTCCTGCGTGAAGGGGGTGTACTGCGGAGAGAGAGGGGGTACCCCGCCGGGGAGCGGGGGTCGCTCCCTGGGTTCACTCTTACCCGCCGCGGCCCGCCGAAGCATCCCTTATCCCTTCTCGAACACGATCCACTTCCCGCCACCGCCGGGAACCGCCCTCCGCCGGGGGATACGGTCGTTCCCATGCACGCGATCCGTATCACCGAACCGGGCGGACCCGAGGTCCTGGCCTGGTCGCAGGTCCCCGACCCCGTTCCCGGCGCAGGGGAGGTCCTCGTCGATGTGGCCGCCACCGCGGTCAACCGCGCCGACGTCGCCCAGCGGCAGGGTTCCTATCCGCCGCCGCCGGGAGCGTCCGAATACCCGGGGTTGGAGTGCTCCGGAACGGTCCTGGAGCTGGGTCCGGGCACCGAGGACTCCGGATGGGCGGTGGGCGACCGGGTGTGCGCGCTGCTGTCCGGCGGGGGCTACGCCGAGAAGGTGGCGGTGCCGGTCGGCCAGCTGCTCCCGATCCCCGAGGGCGTGGGCCTGGTCGAGGCCGCGGCCCTGCCGGAGGTCGCCTGCACGGTGTGGTCGAACCTGGTCATGGTGGGCGGCCTGCGCCGCGGCGAGACCGTGCTGCTGCACGGCGGCGGCAGCGGCATCGGCACGTTCGCGATCCAGTTCGCCCGCGCCCTGGGAGCCCGGGTGGCGGTCACCGCCGGCAGTGCGGAGAAGCTGGCGGCCTGCCGGGACCTGGGCGCGGAGATCACCATCGACCACCGCACCGAGGACTTCGCCGCCCGGATGCGCGAGGCCGGGGGCGCCGACCTGATCCTCGACATCATCGGCGGCTCCTACCTCGACGCCAACCTGCGCTCCCTGACCACCGGCGGCCGCCTCGTGGTCATCGGCCTGATGGGCGGCCGCTCCGGCGAGGCCGACCTGGGCCGTATGCTCGCCAAGCGCCTCTCCCTGCACGCCACGACCCTGCGCTCGCGTCCCCGGGACGAGAAGTCGGCGATCGTCGCGGGAGTACTGGAGCGGGTATGGCCGTTGGTAGAACAAGGAGCCATCCGCCCCGTCGTGGACCGCGTCCTACCGATGCGGAACGCGGCGGAGGCGCACGACGTCATGGAATCGAGCGCGCACACCGGCAAGATCCTGCTCACCCGCTGACGGGCGCGGTCGACGACATTCGGTAAGGGGACATATGAGCAATACGGACGATCCGAACGAGCAGTCCAAGGTCCTGGTCATGGGTGTGGACCAGCACGGGGACGACGAGGGGCACGAAGAACCCCGCACGCTCGCGGACATGGTGGAGCAGCCCGCCAAGGTGATGCGGATCGGCAGCATGATCCGCCAGCTCCTGGAGGAGGTCAAGGCGGCGCCCCTCGACGAGGCCAGCCGCACCCGCCTCAAGGAGATCCACACCTCCTCCATCAAGGAGCTGGAGGACGGCCTGGCGCCGGAGCTGATCGAGGAACTGGACCGCCTCACCCTGCCGTTCGCGGACGGCAGCGCCCCCAGTGAGGCCGAGCTGCGCATCGCGCAGGCCCAGCTGGTCGGCTGGCTGGAGGGTCTGTTCCACGGGATCCAGACCACGCTGTTCGCCCAGCAGATGGCGGCCCGCGCCCAGCTGGAGAACATGCGCAAGGCCCTGCCCCCGGGCGTCGCGGGCCTACAGGCCGAGCAGGGCCGGTCGCCGGGACGCGAGGACGGCAGCTCCGGGCTCTACCTGTAGAGACCACCCCACTCACACACAGGAGCCCGCCCCCTCATCCTCGGGGACGGGCTCCACGTGCGCTTCCGGACGGTCTACTTCCCGACCGGCTCCAGGACGTCGCAGGCCTACAGGCCGAGCAGGGCCGGTCGCCGGGACGCGAGGACGGCGGCTCCGGGCTCTACCTGTAGAGACCACCCCACTCACACACAGGAGCCCGCCCCCTCATCCTCGGGGACGGGCTCCTCGTGCGCTTCCGGACGGTCTACTTCCGGACCGGCTCCAGGACGTCGCGGCCCAGGAAGGGGCGCAGCGCCTCGGGGACCACGACCGAGCCGTCCTCCTGCTGGTGGTTCTCCAGAATGGCGACGATCCACCGGGTGGTGGCGAGCGTGCCGTTGAGGGTGGCGGCGAAGCGCGACTTGCCGTCCCCGTCCCGGAACCGCACGTTGAGGCGGCGGGCCTGGAACTCGGTGCAGTTCGAGGTGGAGGTCAGCTCGCGGTAGGTCTCCTGGGTGGGGACCCACGCCTCGCAGTCGTACTTGCGGGCGGCGCTGGTGCCCAGGTCGCCGGCGGCGATGTCGACGACCCGGTAGGGCAGCTCCAGCTTGTCGAGCATCTCCCGCTCCCAGGCGAGCAGCCGCTTGTGCTCCTCGTGGGCGTGGTCGGGGTGGGTGTAGACGAACATCTCCACCTTGTTGAACTGGTGCACGCGGATGATGCCGCGGGTGTCCTTGCCGTAGGAGCCCGCCTCCCGGCGGAAGCACGGCGACCAGCCGATGTACCGGTTGGGCAGGGCGTCGGCGGGCAGGATCTCCCCGGCGTGGTACCCGGCCAGCGGCACCTCGGAGGTGCCCACCAGGTAGAGGTCGTCGGCGGGCAGCCGGTACACCTCGTCGGCGTGGGCGCCCAGGAAACCGGTGCCCTCCATGGTCTCGGGCTTGACCAGGACGGGCGGGATCATCGGGGTGAACCCGGCCGCGACGGCCTGGTTCATGGCCATGTTCAGCAGCGCCAGCTCCAACTGGGCGCCGACCCCGGTGAGGAAGTAGAAGCGCGCCCCGGACACCTTGGCGCCGCGCTCCATGTCGATGGCGCCGAGCTTCTCGCCCAGTTCCAGGTGGTCGCGCGGGGTGAAGTCGAACGTGCGCGGGGTGCCGACGGTCTCCAGGACCTTGAAGTCGTCGACGCCGCCCTCGGGGGCGCCCTCCTCGACGAGGTTGGGCACGGTGGCCACGACCCGGTCGAGTTCGGCGGCGAGGCGGTCGGCCTCGGCCTCCGCGGCCTTGACCTCGGCGGCCAGGCCCTTGGCCCGGGCCAGGAGCGTCTCGCGCTCGGCGGGGGACGCCTTGGAGACCGACTTGCCCACGCTCTTCTGCTCGGCCCGCAGGGTCTCGAACCGGGTGAGCGAGGAGCGCCGCTCGGAGTCCAGTTCGAGCAGCCGGTCGGCGACGGAGGGGTCCTCCCCGCGGGCACGTTGCGAGGCGCGGAGTCGTTCTGGGTCTTCTCGGAGAGCGCGAAGGTCGATCACGTCTTGCAGATTACCGCCCGGCCCCGCCCGCTCCGACATCTTTTCCGGGCCCGCGTCATAAACGCGGTGTCACCACGTACTCACGATGAGAGATCACCGGGTTCCGGGGAAGGGACGGCAGTGAAACCGTTGAGCGAGATGACCACCGAAGAACTGAGCGCCGCCTTGGAGGCCCTCGACACCGAGCGGCCCCGCGACACCGCACTGCGGCTGGCGCTCTACCTGGAGCTGCGCCGGGCCGCGGCGGAGGAGTGGGTGTTCGAGGCCGAGGGCGACGACCTCCCGGACGACTGAGTCCGGACGGCGCCCCCGGAGGGAGGTCAGTCGACGCCGCCGGAGCGGATCCGCGCCAGCCACCGCTCCGACTCGGCGTAGTCGGCCTCGGTGGCGGGACGGGGGCGCAGCGGCGGGTCGAGTTCGGTGGCCTGCCCGCTGCGCGGGTAGCTGCCCAGGAAGCGGACGTCGCGGCAGACCCGGCGCAACCCCATGAGGGCCTCGCCGACGCGCGCGTCGGCCACATGCCCCTCGGCGTCGATGCAGAAGCAGTAGCTGCCCAGTCCGTCACCGGTGGGGCGCGACTCCAGCCGGGTGAGGTTGACCCCGCGCACCGCGAACTGGGTGAGGACCTCGATGAGCGCACCCGGGTGGTCGTCGGCGATGAACGCGACCACCGACGTCAGGTCGGCGCCGGTCGGCGCGGTCGGCCGGCCGGGCCGGGACAGGTAGATGAACCGTGTGGCGGCGTCGGCGCGGTCGCCCACCCCGGTGGCCAGGGCGTGCAGCCCGTAGCGTTCGCCGGCGATGACGGCGCAGATGGCGGCGTCGTAGGGGGCACCGGGTTCGGAGACGGTGCGGGCGGCGGCGGCCGTGGAGGAGACGGTGTGCGTCTCGGCATCGGGCAGGTGCCGGGCCAGCCAGCCCCGGCACTGGGCCAGGGCGTGCGGGTGGGTGGCCACCGTCTTGACGTCGTTCAGCGTGACGCCGGGCCGCGCGAACAGCGCGAACTCCACCGGGACGGCGGTCTCGCCGCTGATGACCAGCGACTCGCCGTTGATGAGCTCGGCGATGGTGGAGGTGACGCCGCCCTCGACCGAGTTCTCCAGGGGCACGACACCGCCCTCGACCGCACCGGTGCGGACGGCGTCGAAGACCGCGGCGACCCCGTCGCAGGGGATGCGCGCGGTGGCGGGCGCGTCGGGGCGCAGGGCCCGCAGCGCGGCCTCGGTGAAGGTGCCCTCGGGGCCGAGGTAGGCGTAACGGTTGGGCATGGTGTTCAGGTTATCCGCACCCGGGGCGGTGGGGCGGTCACTCGGGTCCGCGACGCGGCGCGGGTGCCCTGCGCAGACCCGTCCGGCGTTCCGGGGCGGTGTCGTCGGCGTCGATGTCGGGCACCGCGACGATGTCCCTCTTCCCCGCGGCCGGCTCCGCTTCCGCCTTCTCCCCGGTCTTCTCCCGGGCGCCCTCCCCGGCCTGCGGGGCCTCGGGGTCGGGGACGACGGTGACCGCGTCCTCGGCGTCCTCGGCGACCACCGGCCCGGTGACCCGCGGGGCGGGCACGGTGGTGCCGATGCCCTCGCCGAGCCGGGCGGCCCGTACGACGCGGTACTCCTCGGGGCTGAGCAGGGTCTCGGACTCGCCGCGCACCACGGCCTTGGCGTAGGTGCGCGATTCGGTCCGGCCGTTGATGGAGGTGACGACCACGCCGTCGCCGTCGCCGTTGAGCAGGGCGAGGGAGAAGGAGCGCGCCCCGGACATCTCCTCCAGGGCGTCGTAGTGGAGCACCGCCATGTCGCGCACGGCGAGCGGGTCGGTGCCGCCGACCTGCGCGGAGGCGGCGGCACGCTGGGCGAGCACTCGGGTGTCGGCATCGATGGCGCGGGCCCTGGCCAGCGCGTACCCGCCCAGGGCGAGTCCGCCCAGACCCGTGAGCACGCCCGCGACGGCCAGGATCATGGTGAACATTCTGTGAGCGTATCGCCACCGAGAGCACCAGCGGTGTCACTATCGGCGATTTTCACCGGGAAAGGGGTCCCTACCCCCGCCGACGGCGCCCGCCGGCCAGGGCACGCCGCACGGCCAGGGGCAGCTTGCGGACGGCCAGCGCCCGCAGCACGTCGACGAACTGGTGCGCCCGGTGCAGCTGGGCACTCAGGTCGGTGCCGGTGGCCCGGTGCTCCAGGGGCACCTCCACCTCGATCACCCGCAGCCCGGCGCGCAGCACGTCGATGGTCAGCCCGGTCTCCACCCCGAACCCCGGGGCGAGCGGCCGGGCCGCCTCGAACGCGGCGCGGGTGATGCAGCGCTGCCCGTTGAGCGGCTGCTCGGGCTCCCACCCGGTCGCCCGGCGCACACCGCCGCGGGCCAGGCGCACCACGAACCCGTGGCCGCCCAGGCGCAGCCGGGTGGCGGGGAACAGCGCGATGGCCATGTCGGCCTTGCCCTCGACGACCGGCTCCACCAGGGGTGCCGCCCCGGCGGCGGTCGCCTCCAGGTCGGCGTCGAGGAAGAGCAGGTGCCGGGGCGGGCGGAGCCCGTCGGCGCCCTCTTCGTGCTCCTCGATGAGCCGGACCCCCTCGGCCCCGGTCTCCATCGCCGCGCCCTTGCCCCGGTTGCGGTGGTGCCGGAGCACCCGGGCCCCGGCCTCCAGGGCCACCTCCGAGGTGCGGTCCGCGGACCCGTCGTCGACCACGACGACCAGGTCCACCCCGGGCAGTGCCCGGACGGCGGTCACGGTACGCCCGACCCGTGCCTCTTCGTCCTTGGCCGCGATCACCACGGCGACCCCCGCCCCTTCGGGTCCGCCGTTCCTCCCCCGTGTCACCGCGGCCCGGTCTACGGGGCTGTTCCGGTCCCCGCGGCCACCGGCGGTGCGTCGGTGTCGGGGTGGATGACGAAGACCTCGTGCAGGCCGGTGACCTCCAGGACCTTCATGACGGCCGGTTTGGGGGCCACCAGTTCCAGGTCGCCGCCCTTGTCACGGGAGCGCTTCATCGCCGAGAGCAGGACGCTGATGCCGGTCGAGTCGCAGAACTCGGTCGACGACATGTCGATGACCAGCCTCCGGGCCCCCTCGTCGAGGGCCGTGATGAGCTCGTCGCGCAATCGGGGTGCCGTGTACAGGTCGATCTCGCCACCGACGGTTACCACCGCGAGGTCATCTTGAGATCGGCTCGATATCTTCAACTCCACAGTCGTGACTGTAGCGGCCAGGTCCTGGCCGGGCCACCTCGTTGACGGTGTTTCGCGACATCGGTCACGTTCCCTCCCCCGCCCCGGGGGCGGGGGAGGGTGAACGGCGGGCTCAGAGCAGGGCGCCGCGGGCGCGCCCGCCGTCGTGGGCGGTGAAGGGCAGCGGCACCACGGGGGCGCCGTCGGCCGGGTCCCGCGCCCGGCCGCCCGGCCCGACGGCCAGAGCGGTGGTTTCCGCCGCCGCGTCGGCCTCCCGCCCGGTGCCGACGTCCTCGTCGGGCAGGTCCAGGACGGCCCAGACCGTGGTGGTGGTCGCGTCCATCTCGGTGCCCCAGCGCCCGGCCAGGTGCTGGACGATCCCCAGACCGCGCCCGCCCAGGCCGGTGGTGCTCGGGTCGGCCACCCGGGGCATGGTGGTGGAGCCGCCGTCGCGGACGGAGATCTCCAGCCAGCCGCCGGGCCCGGGGGAGGCGTCCACCTCGGCCCGCCAGGCGACACCGACGCTGTTGGCCGGGTTGGCGGGGGTGGGCAGGGGGCTGGCGTGGCGCAGCGCGTTGCTGACCAGTTCGCTGATGATGAGGGCGGCCTCGTCGATGCGTTCCTCGGCCACGCCCAGGGCGCGCAGATCTTCGCCCAGACGGCGGCGGGCGTCCATCACGGTGGTGGGAACGTAGGGGAGGATGACGTGCCGTTCGACCTTGGTGGGGTGCTCCCCCGGGTCGAACGGGGTGTGATCTCCTGACACGGCTTTCGTCCCTGCGCGTTCGTGCTCTCGTGCGGTCCGGAACCCGCCCGTTGTGTGACGGCGAATTCCGCCAGGGGTGGAAATGCCCCGATCACCTCGAACGGAAACCAACGCCCCGGTGAATCACGCGGGTCGGCCGGCCTTGGGACGCGTGGATCGCTGGCGGGGCAGGGATTCGGGGCCGGGTGAGATTTTCGGCGACTCCTGGGGGGAGGGTGGCCCCTGGGACTTGTCCCGCCCGGTCACCCCGACCCGGACCGCCGCCACCCCCGGAGGTTCGACGACCGCGCCGTCGTCCCCGTCCCCGTCGGGGGCGGGGTCCTCGCCCCGGTGCAGCGGCAGGGTGAAGCACATGCGGGTACCGCGCTCCAGCCTGCGCGCCGTGACGTCCCCGCCCTGGTCCTGGGCGAGTTTCCGCACGATGTACAACCCCAGCCCCAGGCCGCCGAAACGCCGCCGGTCGCCGCGCACCCCGCCCTGGAAGAAACGGTCGAACACCCGCTCCTCGTCGCCCGGGCGCAGCCCGGGGCCGTCGTCGTCCACCGAGACCGCGACGGCGTCGCCCTCCACCGTCACCGCGACGTGCACGGTGCCGCCCTCGGGGGAGAACTTGATGGAGTTGTCCAGCAGCTGGTCCATGATGATGCCGGTGGCCAGCGGATCGGCGAACACGGTGGGCAGGCCGCCGGGCGTGCTCAGCACCACGTCGTGCCGGTCCGACAGGGACCGGAACGTCATCACGGCCTGGCGCAGCACCCGGGGCAGCTCGAACGGGACCGGGTTGACGTCCAGCTCGCCCCGGGAGGCGTCCGAGCCCAGGCTGAGCCGCTCCACCAGCAGGGTCAGCGCCGTGGACCGGTCCACGATGTTGCCCACCGCCTCCCGCTGGGCCTCCGAGCTCATCCGCGACCACTTGCGGATCAGCGTGGTGGCGAACCCGTGGATCGCGGTGATGGGGGTGCGCAGTTCGTGGCCGGTGGTGGCCAGGAACGCCTCGCGCTCGTCCTCCATCGCCTTCTGCGCGGTGATGTCACGGAAGTCCACCACCCACTCGTGGGTGCGGGGGATCCGCGCCATCAGGATCTCCAGCCAGCGCCCGTCCTTGAGCCGGTGTTTGATGGGGCGGCCGTGGCAGGCGGGGATCGGGAACGGCGGGTGGCGGCCCTCCACCACCTCGGCCGGGTAACCGGTCAGCTCGACCGCGGAGCGGTTCCACTTGCGGACCCGGCCGCCGAAGTCCAGCACGGCGATGCCGTCGGCGCTGGAGTCGGCGACCGCCTGCTCGTGCACCCGCTGGTGGTTGAGCTCCTCGTAGGCCATCGCGTTGCCGATGGCCACCCCGGCGTGGGCGGCCAGCAGTTCCAGCAGTTCGAGTTCGACGTGACCGACCCGGCGCTGGCTGTACAGCGCGTACAGGGCGCCGTAGGGGCGGCCGTGCACGTTGGACGCGCACAGGGCGATGGTGTGCAGTCCGGGCAGGTCGGCCCAGACCAGGTCCTGGAGGCCGCGGGTGTCCTCGTTGGCGAGCAGCACCGACTTGCCGCTGCGCAGCAGCTCGCCGAACAGGCTGGTCTCCAGCGGGGCGCTGTAGCCCTGGAGTCCGGTGGACAGCCGGGTGATGCTCACCAGCTCCACCCGGTCCTCGTTGAGCAGCACGAAGCCCCCGGCGTCGGCGCCGGTGAGTTCGGTGATGGCGCCGGAGATGCGGTCCAGCACCGGTTGCAGGCTCAGGTCGGCGTTGATGTCGACGACCACGTCGGTGAGGCGGCGCACCAGGCGGGCGCGTTCCATGGCGGCGGTGTGCGCCTGCGCCTCGTTGTCCGTCGGGTAGAGGGTGAGCACCCAGCCGCCGTGCCCGCCGCCGTCGGCGGCCAGCGCGGCGGTGCTGATCCGCACGTCGATCGGGGTGCCGTCGTTGCGCATGCGACGGCTGTGAATGGTGAGGGAGGGCCCGGCGCGCACCTGTTCGAGCACCGCGCCGTGTTCGGCCTTCAGCTCCGCGGGGACGATCGGCAGCTCACCCCCGAGCACCTCGCGGGCCCGCCAGCCGAACAGTCGCTCGGCCGCCGGGTTCCACAGGAACACCCGGAGTTCGCTGTCGAGACCGACCACCGCGTCCGCCGACGAGGCCAGCACGGCTTCGGCGCTGAGGGGCGCGCGCTCGGAACTCACGACGTCATAGTGCCACCCGAGAGCCCTGCGGGGCAGGGCTTTGGGCAATCCGATCGCTTTCCGGGCCCGATGCGACTCAGATCACCCTCGGTTCGGTGTCCGAACCGGCCGCCATGTCCAGTCCGGAACGCTCCCAGGACTGCATGCCGCCGGCGACGTTGACCGTGTTCCAGCCCGCGTTGTTGAGGGCGGCGACGGCCTGGGCCGAACGCCCGCCCGCACGGCAGACCACGTACACCTTGCGGTCCTGCGGGATCTCCCCGGCCCGGGTGTTGAGCTCACCGAGCGGGATGTGCACGGCCGCGGGCGCGTGGCCGGCCGCCCACTCGTCGTTCTCGCGCACGTCGAGCAGGTACCCGTCCTCGGGAACCTCGGTGACGTTGACCTCGGGCACGTTGCCGAACATCCATGACCCCCATCAGATCTGTTTCCTCCGGAATCCTCCGGAGATTTTCCCCGGGAGGAGGGAACCGTGTGTGACGCGGCGGCGTCCAAGCGTCATGGCTCAGCACACCATCGCGACGGCCCTGCCGACCCGCCTCGCCGCGCTCGCGGCCCTCGGCCTGCTCCTTACGGCCTGTGGCAACGAGCCCACCGAGGTGGGTGCCCCGGCGCCCGGATCCGAATCCAGTCCCTCCGCCCCCGACCAGGATGCCCCCTCCGCGGAGGAGGAGGGTACCGAATCCCCCCAGGAGGCGCCCGACGGCGACTCCACCACGGAACTGACCATTGAACGCTCTCTCAGCGACGAGGGCGGCCTCTCCCCCGAATCCGGTTTCGAGGAAGGGGTGTGGACGCTCAGCTGCGCCCCCGAGGGCGGTGACCACCCCGCCCCGGAGGCCGCTTGCACGGAGATCGAGGAGGTGGGGACCGACCCGTTCCTGCTCGACACCACCGACATGATGTGCACGATGCAGATCGGCGGCCCCGAGGTGGTCCGGGTGACCGGCCACATCGGCGACACCGAGATCGACACCGAGTTCAACAAGCGCAACGGCTGCGAGATCGACCGCTTCGCCGCCGTCGAGTCCGTCATCGACCCCTGACCGGGCGACCTCGCGGGGGTGCGGGCCGTCGGCCCGCACCCCCTTCGTCGGCAAGGGGGCGGACTCAGCCCGTGTACGGGGTGTCCCAGAAGGCGAGCTCGTGGCGCATGCCCTCGCGGAAGAAGCGCTCGGCGCGCTCGGGGTCGGGGTCGGCCTCCTCCAGCATCCGCCCGTACCGCTCGGTCAGCTCGGTGAACCCGGGGTCGGCGTAGGTGTCCACCCAGCGGCGGTAGCGGGGTTCGGTCGGCCGGTTCCGGGCCAGTGCGATGCCCAGCCGGTTGTAGCCCCACATGCAGGGGTAGACGGCGGCCAGGCCGTCGCGGTAATCGGCCGCGGCGTCGATGATCCACGCGGTGTAGGCGGCGCAGGCCGGACCCTTGTCGCGGGTGGTGAGGTCGGCGCCGAACTCCCCGGACAGGGAGCGGTGCAGCTCCAGCTCCTCGTTGAGGGTGCTGTGCGCGATGCCCACCAGGTCGGCGAGGTGGTCGTCGGGCGCCTGCCAGGCCAGCCGGGAGAAGGCGCGTGCGTAGTCGAGCAGGTAGAGGTGGTCCTGCTCCAGCCAGTAGCGGAAGGCGCGGTCGTCGAGGTCGCCGCGGGCGATGCCGGCGACGGTCGGGTGCGCGAGCTGTTCGGCGACCATCGGCCGCCCGATCTCGTGAAGGCGTTCGGTGATTCCCACGCACGCAGTGTGTCATCCGTCCGGTTCGAGGCGGGTGAGCGCCCCCGCCACCACGCGTCCTCGAAATTTTCGGACCCCCTTCCGGCCATCATTCAGGGGAGCATCGCCTACATACCGTGATGAACAGGTATTTTTCGCCAGGCCGACGACCCTCCCGTGATTCACCTCACTGCTCTCCTTGACCCGACTGCCCGCCGAACGTACATTCTCGTTCCATTGGTTTCGATAAAACTTCCGAAAGTTTCTGAACCACGGAAAGGGCACCTCCCGATGACCCCACCCCCCGAACCCCTGGACGGTGCCTGGCGGGACACCTCCCTGCCCGACGGCGAGCGGGTGGACCACCTGCTCGCCGCCATGACCCTGGAGGAGAAGACCGCCCAGCTCAACGGTGTCTGGGTGAGCGCCGACGCCTCCGGCGCCCCGGTCGCACCCCACCAGCACGACGCCTCCCGCGAGCCCCTCGCCTGGGAGAAGGTCATCGAGAACGGCCTGGGCCAGCTCACCCGCCCCTTCGGAACCCTCCCGGTGGACCCGGTCGCGGGCCGCGCCTCCCTGGCCCGCAGCCAGCGCGAGGTCATGGCCGCCAACCGGTTCGGCATCCCGGCCATCGCCCACGAGGAGTGCCTGACCGGCCTGGCCGCCTGGCAGGCCACCATCCATCCGGTCCCGCCGGCCTGGGGCGCCGCCTTCGACCCCGACCTCGTCGAAAGCATGGCCGCGGGCATCGGCGAGAGCATGCGTCTGCTCGGCGTCCACCAGGGACTCGCCCCCGTCCTGGACGTCGCCCGCGACCTGCGCTGGGGCCGCGTCGAGGAGACCATCGGCGAGGACCCCTACCTGGTGGCCACCATCGGCTCCGCCTACGTGCGCGGGCTCCAGTCGGCCGGGGTCATCGCCACCCTGAAGCACTTCGCCGGGTACTCCGCCTCCCGGGCCGGCCGCAACCACGCCCCGGTGTCCGTCGGCCCCCGCGAGCTCGCCGACGTCGTCCTGCCCCCGTTCGAAGCGGCCGTGCGCGCGGGCGCCCGGTCCGTCATGAACGCCTACAACGACAACGACGGGCTTCCGGCCGCCGCCGACGGCCGGCTGCTCACCGGGCTGCTGCGCGACCGCTGGGGTTTCGACGGCACCCTCGTCTCCGACTACTTCGCCGTCACCTTCCTGAACACCGTGCACCGGGTCGCCGAGGACCCCGCACGCGCGGGCGCCCTGGCCCTGGAGTCCGGCATCGACGTCGAACTGCCCGACCCGCACTGCTACGGCGACCGCCTCACCGCCCTGGTCCGCTCCGGGGAACTCGACGAGGCGCTGGTCGACCGCTCCGCCCGCCGCGTCCTACTGCACAAGTGCTCCCTGGGCATGCTGGACCCCGGCTGGTCGCCCGACCCCGACGGCTCCCCCGTCGACCTCGACCCCGCGGAGCACCGCGCCCTGGCCCGCACCCTGGCCGAGCGCTCCATCGTCCTGCTCGACAACCCGCGCGGGACCCTGCCGCTGGCCTCCCCGCGCACGCTGGCCCTGGTCGGACCGCTCGCCGACACGCCCGACGCCATGTTCGGCTGCTACACCTTCCCGGCGCATGTGGGCCGCAACCACCCCGGGACCCCGCTGGGGGTGCGCGTCCCCACCGTGTACGAGGCGCTGCGCGGCGAGCTGCCCGACACCCGGATCGCCCACGCGCGCGGGTGCTCCGTGGACGGACCGGAGACCGACGGGTTCGGCTCCGCCCTGGCGGCGGCCCGGGAGGCCGACGTGTGCGTTGTGGTGCTCGGCGACCGCTCCGACCTGTTCGGCCGCGGCACCTCCGGCGAGGGCTGCGACGCCGAGGACCTGCGGCTGCCCGGGGTCCAACAGGAGCTGTGGGAGGCACTGGTCGACACCGGCACCCCCGTCGTCGCCGTCCTGGTCACCGGCCGCCCCTACGCCCTGGGCGCGGTCGCCGACGCCTCGGCGGCGGTCGTGCAGGCGTTCATGCCCGGAGAGGAGGGCGCCTCCGCCATCGCCGGGGTGCTGTCCGGCCGGATCGGCCCGGGGGGACGGCTGCCCCTCTCCGTCCCGCGCACCCCCGGCGGCCAGCCCGCCACCTACCTGGGCGCGCCCCTGGCCCGGCGCAGCGAGGTCAGCTCGGTCGACCCCACCCCGCGCCACCCCTTCGGGCACGGCCTGTCCTACACGTCCTTCTCCTGGGAGGACCCGTGGATCGGCGGCCGCCCCCGCGACGGCGCACCGGTGTCCGTCCCCACCGACGGCGAGGTGACCGTGGGCTGCACCGTCCGCAACACCGGACACCTGCCCGGGACCGAGGTGGTCCAGGTGTACCTGCACGACCCGGTGGCCCGGGTGGCGCTGCCGGTGCGGCGGCTGGTGGGGTACGCGCGGATCGACCTGCAACCGGGGGAGGCGCGCGCCGTCGACTTCACCGTGCACGCCGACCAGTCGTCCTACACCGGCCCGGACGGGGCGCGTGTCGTCGACCCGGGTCGGCTGGAGCTGTCACTGGCGGCCTCCGCCGAGGACCTCCGCCACGTCTTCGCGGTGGACCTGACCGGCCCCGCCCGCACCGTCGACCACACCCGTCACCTCACCGCCACGGTACGGCTGGACCCGGTGGACGAGGAGGTCGCGGCGCACGGCGGCCCGGACCGCTGAGGGGGTCCGCGACAGGCGAAGAGGGGGAGGGGGCGTCCGGCGCGCCCGTGGCCGCTCCCGGCCACGGGCCCCGGAGCGGACCGCCCCGGCGCTCCGCGCAACGCCGGGGCGGGGCAACGAAAAAACCCGGTGACGATCGACTTACGATCTCCACCGGGTATCTTGTGGGCGAGGAGGGATTTGAACCCTCACATCCTTTCGGACACACGGACCTGAACCGTGCGCGTCTACCGTTCCGCCACCCGCCCGAGTGACATGCATTCAGTTATGTTGCCAGGTGATCCGGGCTTTTCGTCCGTTTCCCCCTGGCGACATGGATAAGGCTAGCACGCTCCGAGCGCGGGTCGCACATCGTTTCCCGGGGCCTCCTCCGGAGCCCCGACCGCCCCTCTTGCGGGGGTACGTATGAAACCAGGGGCACCATCGCCCGGTTACGATCGTCTACACATACGGATGTGGAGTACAAAGGGAGGTAGCTCGTGGGAGTGCTCCAACGCTTCGAGCGCAGGCTTGAGGGCATGATCGAAGGTACCTTCGCGATGGCCTTCAAGTCCGAGTTGCAACCGGTCGAGGTGGCGAGTGCGGTCCAGCGGGAGATGGACGAGCGCGCGGCGATCGTCGCCCAGGGCCGGACCCTGGTCCCCAACGACTTCATCGTCGAGCTGGCGGCCAGTGACAAGGAGCGCCTGGAGGTCTACGCGGACAGCCTGGGACAGGAGCTGTCCAAGCTCGCCCGCGACTACGCGACCGAACAGGGTTACTCCTTCGTCGGCCCGGTCCGGGTCCACTTCAGGTCCGACGAGGGCCTCAAGACCGGCCGCTTCCGCATCCGCTCCGGTGTGGTCCGCGGGACGATGGTGAGCAAGGAGGGCGAGGTCCGCACCCCGGTGGGCGACCCGGCGCCCGGCGCGCAGCGCCAGGCCGGCCGCCCCCGCCTGCTGATCTCCCCCGGCGGTGCCACCGCCGAGGGCAGCATCGCCAGCCACGGGATGCAGCAGTCCTTCGAGCTGACCACGCCGGTCACGCTCCTGGGCCGCGGCACCGACTGCGACCTGCGCCTGGTCGACAACGGCGTCTCGCGCCACCACGTGGAGATCCGCCTGGACGGCGACGAGGCCATCCTGGTCGACAAGGGTTCCACCAACGGGACCTTCGTCAACGGCCAGCAGGTACGCCAGGCCCGCCTGGTGGACGGTACGCGGATCAGCCTCGGCCGCACCACCATGACCTTCCGCCGCGACTGACCCGGAGTCCGGCAACAGCCGAGGGTTCCGACCGGCCGGCGCGATCCGGACGCAACCAACACCGTCGCGTCGGCGTCACAAAGGTCAAGTCCGAGGTCGGGTCCATTCGGACCTGCTGTCGGATATCCGGCCGGGAAGGTAGTCTCCGCGAAGACCCGACCGATCGGGCACAATGGCCGCGGCCCGAGGGGCTGTGGACCAGCGACCTCAACTCACCGGAACGAAGGTGGGGAAGACACGGTGGCGGCGCCGATGACCGCCACCCCGGCCGGAGCACGACAGGGGCTGAAGAGCAGTTCGATGTCCAACTTGACCCTCATACTGATCAAGATCGCGTACCTCGCGGTGCTTTGGCTGTTCATCCTCATGGCGATCGGTGTGGTCCGCACCGACCTCTTCGGCCCTTCCAAGCGCAAGCCGAAGAAGAAGCCGCGCCCCGCCGCCCGGCAGGAGACGCGCGGCGGCGCCCCTTCGCACTCCGGAGCCGCACCCGCCCGTGCCCAGCGCCCGCGCCGGAACGAGCCGTCCGTCCTCGCCGTCACCCAGGGACCGCTGACGGGCACCACCGTCCCGCTCGCGTCCCAGCCCATCCTCATCGGCCGCGCACCCGACTCGACGCTCGTCATCACCGATGACTACGCGTCGGGCCGCCACGCGCGCGTCTACTCCGACAACGGCCGCTGGTTCGTCGAGGATCTCAATTCGACCAACGGCACCTACCTCGGCCAACAGAAGCTGAACCGCCCCCAGCCCATCACGGTGGGTCAGCCCATCCGTATCGGCAAGACCGTCCTGGAACTGCGCAAATGACAATCGCTCTCCGATACGCGGCGTACTCCGACGTAGGATGCCTCCGCGAAGGCAACGAAGACTCCGGCTACGCCGGCCAGCACCTGCTCGCAGTGGCGGACGGTATGGGCGGCTACGCCGGCGGCGAGGTCGCCAGTTCCATCGCGATCTCCTCGATCAGTCGCCTCGACGCCGAGGACCACCCCGCCGACCAGATGGCCGAGGCCCTCCAGCAGGCCGTCGAACAGGCCAACGCCTCCCTGTCCCGGAGGATCATGGAGGAGCCCCGGCTGGAGAACATGGGCACCACCCTGACCGCCATGCTGTGGTCGGGTCCCCGGGTCGCCCTCATCCACATCGGCGACTCCCGCGCCTACCTGCTGCGCGGCTCGCGCTTCGAGCAGATCACCCACGACCACACCCTGGTGCAGACCCTCGTCGACGAGGGCAAGATCACCGAGGAGGAGGTCGCGACCCACCCGCAGCGGTCCCTGATCCTGCGCGCCCTCGACGGCAAGAGCCCGGTCGACCCCGACATCTCCATCAGCGAGGCCAAGGTCGGCGACCGCTACCTGCTGTGCTCCGACGGCCTGTCCGGTGTGGTCAGCAAGAAGACCATCCACGAGACCCTGGCCACCGAACCCGACCTGCGTTCGGCCGCCAAGAAGCTCATCGACCTGGCCATCCGCGGCGGTGGCCCGGACAACATCACCGCGGTCATCGCCGACGTGATCGAGACCGACGCCGACCGCGAGGGCCCCACCCGCGCCGCCCAGGTGGTCGGTGCCGCCGACCAGCGCCGGGACATGATGGAGCAGGGGCAGGACAGCCCGGCCAGACGCGCCCAGGAACTGCGCTCCAACGGCGGCGACACCGCCGAGATGGACCCGGTCGTCGACGATCCGGCCTACGCCGGCGCCCCGGCGCCGAACGGCCCCCCGGCGGGGGGCGCCTACGGCGCGCCCTACGAGGAGCAGCCCTACGGCGAGTACGAGGAGCCCCCGGCCCCGCGCCGCCCGCGCGGCGGCCGCAACGAGCCCGAGCAGCAGACCCGCCGCTGGTGGCCGATGATCGTCGGCTTCCTGGTCGTCGTCGGCATCATCGGCGGTGCGGGCTACTACTTCGGGCGCCAGTACGTCGACTCCCAGTACTTCATCGCCCCGTCCGAGTCGGGGCAGAACGTCGCGATCTACCGCGGCATCGACACCGACATCGCCGGGTTCAACCTGTCCGAGCAGGTCGAGGACTCCGGGCTCGCCCTGGAGTCGCTGTCCGAGGCCGAGCAGCGGTCCATCGAGAACAACATCCCGGCCTCCGACCTCCAGGACGCGCAGCAGCGGGTGGAGGCACTCCGCGAGAGCACCGCCCCCGAGGGCGAGCAGGGCACGGAGACCGAGGAAGGAAGCGGGTGAGGCCAGGTGAGTGACACGTCGACGCCCGAGGCCCCCACCGCACTCCCCCCCGTCAAACGGCGCAACGCAGAGCTGGTCCTCATCGTGGTGGCCGTCGTCATCACGATGCTGGGCATCGCGATCGCCGGCCTCAACCTCAGCGGCCGGGTCCCGGCCGCGACCTGGACCGTCGGCCTGACGTTCGGCGCCCTCGCCGTCGCCGCCCACGCGGCGATGCGGTTCGTGGCCCCCTACGCCGACCCGCTCATCCTGCCCTGCGCACTGTTCCTCAACGGCATCGGCGTCGCCATGATCTGGCGGCTCAACGCGGTCGAGAGCGAGAACATCGAGAGCGCCGGCGTGGGCATGCAGCTGGTCTGGACGGCCCTGGGCCTGATCTTCTGCTTCCTCATCATCATCTTCCTGAAGGACCCCCGGATCCTTCAGCGCTACACCTACATCAGCGCCCTGATCGCGCTGGTCCTGCTGGCCCTGCCGGCCCTGCCGGTCATCGGCCACGAGGTGTACGGCGCCCGGCTGTGGATCAAGATCGGCCCGATCACGTTCCAGCCGTCGGAGTTCGCCAAGATCGCGCTGGTCATCTTCCTGGCCTCGTACCTGATGAGCAAGCGCCAGGTGCTCCAGATCGTGGGCAAGCCGCTCAAGGTCGGCCGGTTCACCCTCATCGAACTGCCGCGCGCCCGCGACCTGGCGCCGATCCTGGTCGGCTGGCTGGTCGCCATCGGCATGCTGGTCGTCCTGCGCGACCTGGGCACCTCGCTGCTGCTCTTCGGCACGTTCCTGGCGATGCTGTACGTCGCCACCCAGCGCTCCTCGTGGGTGACCCTGGGCCTGGTGCTGTTCGGGGCCGGCGCGACCGTCGCCTACTTCCTGTTCTGGCACGTCCGCGCCCGTGTGAACATCTGGATCAACGCCTTCGACCAGGAGGTCTACGAGGCGGTCGGCGGCAGCCAGCAGCTCGTGCAGGGCATCGTGGGCATGGCCTACGGCGGCCTGTTCGGCACCGGCCTGGGCGGCGGCAGGCCCACCGACATCTTCGCCGCCGACAGCGACTTCATCCTCGCCTCCATCGGTGAGGAGCTGGGCGTGACCGGCCTGCTGGCCGTGCTCATGGTCCTGTTCCTGCTGGTGGAGCGCGGTATGCGAGTGGCCCTGGCGTCCACCGGAACGTTCAACAAGCTGCTGGCCAGCGGTATGGCGTTCGTGCTGGTGTACCAGACCTTCATCGTGCTCGGCGGGGTCTCCCGGGTCATCCCGTTGACCGGTTCGACCACACCGTTCATGTCCGCCGGCGGCACCGCGCTGCTGACCAGCTGGATCATGATGGGCATCCTGCTGCGCATCAGCGACAACGCGCGACGGCCGGCACCGCAGGCGATCCAGGACGAGGGTGCGACCCAGGTGATCCGACGATGAACACGACGATCCGCAGACTGAGCATCTTCTGCCTGCTCATGTTCCTGGTCCTCATGGCCAACATCACCTGGATCCAGGGCATCCAGGCGCCGACGATCAAGGAGGACCCGCTCAACCGGCGCCAGTACGCCGAACAGGCCAGCGCCCCCCGCGGCCCCATCCTGGTGGGCGGGGAGAACGTCGCCTACTCGGAGAACATCGCCGACGAGGGCGACCCGGCCCGCTACCAGCGGGTCTACGAGGGCGGCGACATGTACACGCCGATCGTGGGCTCCTTCCGCAACTACGGCGCCTCCGGCATCGAGGCCGTCGAGAACGACCTGCTCAACGGCAGCGACGACCGGTTGGCCGTGCGCAACTTCCGCGACATGATCACCGGCCGCGAACCCGAGGGCGCCCAGGTGCAGCTGACGCTGGTGCCCGAGGTGCAGGAGGCCGGGTACACCGCCTTCGAGAACCTGGGCGGCCGCAACGGCGCGGCGGTCGCGCTCGACCCCGATACCGGGGCGATCCTGGGCGCGATCTCCTACCCGTCCTACGACCCCAACACGGTCGTGGACATCAACAACCCGCAGGACTCGACCAACGCGTACGTCGAGCTGGAGAACGACGAGCGCAAGCCGCTGCTCAACCGGGCCCTCAACGAGCGCTACCCCCCGGGTTCGACCTTCAAGGTGGTCACCGCCGCGGCGGCGATCGAGAACCTGGACGCGGGCCCGGACAGCACCCAGGAGGCACCGGACCAGCTCCAGTTCCCGTCCGGTCCGCCGCTGCCCAACGCCATGGGCAGCTGCAACGGGGGCCAGCCCGACACCCTGGCCCACTCCATCCAGATCTCGTGCAACACCTCGTTCGCGAACTGGGCCATGGAACTCGGCGGAGAAGCGCTCAGCGAGCAGGCGACGGCGTTCGGGTTCAACCCCGAGGAACCGATGGCCGTGCCGCTGTCGGTGGTGGACAGCTACGCCCCCGTGGAGTCCGACCAGAGCATCCTCGGCCGCGCCGGCATCGGCCAGTCCAACGTCGAGGCCACCCCGCTCCAGATGGCGATGGTCGCCGCCGGTATCGCCAACGACGGCGACGTCATGCGACCCTACGTGGTGGAGTCGGTACGCGACTCCGACCTGTCGGTGATCACCCAGACCTCCCCGGACACCTACTCCGAGGCGGTCAGCGCCCGCACAGCGGACATGCTCACCGACATGATGGTCCTGGTCACCACGCCGCCCGAGGGCAGCGGCCTCAACGCCGCCATCCCGGGCATCGAGGTGGCCGGCAAGACCGGTACCGCGGAGAACGGCACAGACCGGACCCACAACTGGTTCATCGGGTTCGCCCCGGCGGACGACCCGCAGGTCGCGGTCGCAGTGGTGGTGGAGTTCGGCGGCGGGAGCGGTAACGAACTCGCGGCTCCGGTCGCGCGGGCACTGATGGAGGCAGTGGTTCTGTAGTGGGCACCTACGAACCTTCTTCCCAGAACGGTCCCGGTGGACTCACCGGGACCGTTCTGAGCGACCGTTACCGACTAGAGGAGCAGATCGGCTCCGGTGGCATGGGCACGGTCTGGAAGGCCACCGACACCCTGCTCAACCGGCCCGTCGCGGTCAAACTCCTGCACCCGTCGCAGATGGCCGAGCCCACCGCCAGACAGCGGTTCCGCACCGAGGGGAGGATCACCGCGGGACTCTCCCACCCGGGCATCGCCCAGGTCTTCGACTACGGGGAGGAGGACGGCCGGGCCTACCTCATCATGGAGCTGGTGGTGGGCGAGCCCCTCTCCCAGGTCCTCAAGGAGCGCGGCGGCCTCACCCCCGACGAGACCCTGGACTTCATCGGCCAGGCCGCCCAGGCGCTGGCCGCGGCGCACGCCCGCGGGGTGGTGCACCGCGACATCAAGCCGGGCAACCTGCTGGTCACCGGGGACGGCAGGCTCAAGCTCACCGACTTCGGCATCGCCCGCGGCGACATGTCGGTCACCCTGACCCAGACCGGCATGGTCATGGGGACCGCCCAGTACATCTCCCCCGAGCAGGCGTCGGGGCGGCCGGCCACCGGGTCCTCGGACCTGTACGCGCTCGGTGTGGTCGCCTACGAGTGCCTGGCCGGGGAGCCGCCGTTCACCGGCGACAGCCCGGTCGCGCTGGCCCTGGCGCACACCCGCGACGAGCCGCCGCCGCTGCCCGAGCACGTCCCCGCCGAGCTCGACGACCTGGTGTTCCTGCTGCTGTGCAAGGATCCCGAGGACCGGCCCGCGTCCGCCGGCGAGGTCGCGCACATGGCAGCGATGATCCGCTCCGACGCGGGCACCGGACCGCCCACGCCCTCCGCCGGGTTCGGCGGGGTGGCCGCCACCCGGGTGGCGGCCGCGGTCCCCGACGCCGGGCGCACCACCGGGATCACGCCCCGGCGCACCACCGGACAGCAGACCGTAGCTCCTGGTCAGGAGAACGACTCCGCTAGGCTGGCGTCCCGACGACGGATCGGCCTGCCGGTGATCCTCGCCGTGGTCGGCGCGGCGGTGCTCATCGCCGCCGCCGTCCTGGGGGGTTTCTTCCTGAGCGGTGACGGCACCGACGGCGCGGACAACGTGCGCAACGAGGACACGCCCGTCGTCATCGACGAGCCGTCCTCCAGCCCCTCCCCCGAACCCGAGGAGGACGAGTACACCGACGTACCCGCCGTCCCCGACTACACACCCGACTACACACCGACGACCCCAGAGGAGACTCCCAGCCATCCCCCGGAGCCCTCCGAAGGGGAGACCGACCCCGGCACGACCGACCCGGGCGAAGGAGGCGAGGAGCCGACCGACGGTGAGACCGACCCCGGTACCACCGATCCGGACCCCGATCCCGGCGATGAAGGCGGCGAAGGCGGGGAAGGCGGCGGCGAGCCGCCTCAGGGTGGCGAACCGATCACGTGACGAGGCCATGAGCGGCAGACGCTCCGAGTAAGAAGGTCCGCACGCGGGCCCAGAACAAGGATCAGTACACGACATGTCCCAACCCCGGCTCTTCGGCGGGCGCTACGAACTCGACGGCATCGTCGGGCGCGGCGGCATGGCCGAGGTCTACCGCGCGCGAGACCTGAGACTCGACCGGCTGGTCGCCGTCAAGACGCTCAGGCACGACCTGGCCCGCGACCACGTGTTCCAGGCCCGCTTCCGTCGGGAGGCCCAGTCGGCGGCCTCCCTCAACCACCCCGCGATCATCGCCGTCTACGACACCGGCGAGGACATGATCGACGGGCTCTCGATCCCGTACATCGTCATGGAGTACGTGGACGGCCGGACGCTCAAGGAACTCCTCGACGACGACCGCAGGCTCCTGCCGGAGCGCTCCGCGGAACTCGTCGACGGCATCCTGCGGGCGCTGGAGTACAGCCACGACAACGGGATCGTCCACCGGGACATCAAACCCGCGAACGTGATGCTGACCCGCAGCGCCGAGGTCAAGGTCATGGACTTCGGCATCGCCCGGTCCATGGACGACAACCAGGCGACCATGACCCAGACCTCGCAGGTCATCGGCACCGCCCAGTACCTCTCCCCGGAGCAGGCGCGCGGCGAGCGGGTGGACCCGCGCAGCGACCTCTACTCGACCGGGTGCGTGCTCTACGAGCTGCTGACCGGCCGTCCGCCGTTCACCGGCGACTCACCGGTGTCCATCGCCTACCAGCACGTCCGCGAGGAGCCGGTGCCGCCGTCCCAGGTGGACCCGCAGGTGCCGGAGTGGCTGGAGGACATCACCCTGCGGGCGATGGCCAAGGACCGCGACCAGCGGTACCAGAGCGCCGCGGAGATGCGGGCCGACATCCAGCGCGGGCTGGCCGGAATGCCCACCCAGGCGGGCAACATGGCGATGGCCGCCGCCGGGGCGACCACGATGCTGCCGCCGGCGAACGACCGGTACGGGGACCACTACGACGACGGTTACGACGACGACTACGACGACTACCGGGACGAGAAGCCGAACAACACGGGCAGGATCGTGTTGTGGTCGCTGCTCGGCCTCGGTGTCGTCGCCTCGATCTTCCTGGTGTTCTTCCTGATGACCCGGGAAGGGCCAGGGGCGGATGAGCCCGAGACGACGGCGGTCCCGGACGTGGTCGGGTCGTCGGCCGAGGACGCCCAGGCCGAACTGGAGGAGGCCGGGTTCACCGAGGTCAGGGTCGAGCAGCGCGCCGACCCCGAGGCCGAGGAGGGGTCGGTCGTGGAGACCGACCCGCCCGCGGGCGAGGAGATCGCGTTGGACGACGCGATCGTCCTGTACGTCTCCAGCGGCCCCGACGCCCAGGCGATCCCGCCGGTGGACGGGCAGAGCCAGACCGACGCGCAGAACACGCTCGCCGAGGCCGGGTTCACCAACGTCACCGTCGAGGAGCAGAACCACGACACCATCGCGGACGGGACGGCGATCAACACCGACCCGCCCGCGGGCAGCGAGGTCGCCGCGGACGCCGAGATCCGGCTCTTCGTCTCCAGCGGCCCGGGCGACGCACAGGTCCCCGACCTGGTGGGGATGACCCGCGAGCAGGCCGAGGCCGCCCTTCAGGAACGCGGCCTGACGGCGTCCTTCCACGAGGTGGAGGACCCCAACAACCCGCCCGGCACGGTCGTCAGCCAGTCGATCGCGGCCGATCAGGAGGTGGCGCCGGGCACCACGGTCACCGTGACGGTGGCGATCGCCCCGACCCAGCCGAACCAGCCCACGGACCCGGACTCCCCGGAGCCGCCGGGCGACGGGGATGAGACGCCCCCGGACGGCGAGGGCCCGCCGGAGGGCGACGGGTTCATATTCGAGCCCACGCTGCGGGACTAGACCGGACCGGAACCGGACATAGGCGGGGCCGCCCCAGGGGGCGGCCCCGTCGCCGTTCGCGGCCCTCCCGTAGCCGCCCCTGGGGTGACGGCGGGGTACGGGCTGGGCATAGACTGTGTTTCCGTTATGACCGGCCCCACCCGTACTGGAGCAGCGACCGTGCCCAAGTCCCGCAACGATCGCAAGAAGAAGGTCGTCTACACGCCGCCTCCTTCGAAGGAGAAGCCCAAGGTCAGCCCGCGCTGGCTGGTCCCGACCATGCTGGGCTTCTTCATCCTGGGCATCCTGTGGATCGCGGTCTTCTACATCGCGGGGCAGTACGTGCCCTACATGCAGGACCTCGGCAACTGGAACCTGGCCGTCGGCTTCTCCGGCATCATCGTGGCCATCATCCTGGCCACCCGCTGGCACTGATCCTCCCCCGGTGATCGCGGGTCGCCCCACTCGGTGGGCGGCTCTCCGTGTGCTGCCCGCGGCCGGGTCGGGCCGACCGCGGATGTGAGAAGGCCCCCGGAGCGGTGCTCCGGGGGCCTTCGGCGTACGGCGGGCTCAGCCGACGTACAGCGCCGTCAGGAACGCCGGGGACACGAAGACCAGCCCCGTCAGCACCACCGCCAGCAGGACCAGCGCCCCGGTGTGGACGAGGTTCCTGGTGCGCGGGGCGGCCGACCTGCCGGGCAGGTGGGCGAAGACCGCCCCCAGCAGCAGGCCGACGGCCAGACCGCCCATGTGGGCGGTCCAGGAGATGCTCGGGAACACGAACGTGATGACCAGGTTGATGCCGATCAGCAACGCCACCATCCGGACGTCCAGTCCGAGCCTGCGGCCGATCACGAGCACCGCGCCGAACAGCGCGAAGATCGCCCCCGAGGCGCCGATGGACAGCGTGTCCGGGGCCGCCAGGAGGGTCAGCACCGAGCCGCCCAGCGCCCCCAGGACCCACAGCGCCAGGAAGCGTCCGTGACCCAGCCACTGCTCCAGCTGCGGCCCCAGGGCGTACATGGCCCACCCGTTGAACAGGATGTGCCACAGCCCCGCGTGCAGGAACGCCGCGGTGACGAGCCGGTACCACTCCCCGCGGAAGGCCACCCCGCCTCCCCACATGCCCAGCCGGTCCACCAGCGGTGAACCGGCGGTGTTGAGCGGTGAGCCCGCGGTGAGCATCTGGGCGACGTAGCCGACCCCCATCAGCCCCAGGATCGTCCAGGTGACGTACGGGGCCGAGACGACCCCGCCACCGAAGACGGTGCGGGCCTTGGGCACCCTGCGGTTGCCCTCCGCAACGCACTCGGGACAGTGCTGCCCCACCGACGCCGCCGTCATGCAGTCCGGGCAGATGGGCCGCTCGCACCGGGTGCACGACAGCCCCGTCACCCGGTCGGGGTGCCGGTAGCAGGTGCGCCGGACGGGCCGCCGCGGTTCCGGATCGGCTCCGGACGGCGGGGGAGAGGCGGTCATGGTCTGGGTCTACCTCCTGTGCGCTGCCGTGTTCCCATGGGTGCTCCCGTATCCCGTGGTCACGCCCCGGCGAGGGGCGCTCTCCCGGCCGCTATCGGGTGATCTCCACGCTGTTGATCACAACGTCCTCGCGGGGACGGTCCTGGGCGTCGGTGGCCACCTGGGCGATGGACTGGACGATGTCCTGGCCCTCGGTGACCTCACCGAAGATGGTGTGGCGGCCGTCGAGCCAGTAGGGCTTCTCCACGGTGATGAAGAACTGGGAGCCGTTGGTGCCCGGACCCGCGTTGGCCATGGCCAGCAGGAAGGGGCGGTCGAAGCGCAGGCTCGGGTGGATCTCGTCCTTGAACGTGTATCCGGGGCCGCCGCGGCCGCTGCCCAGCGGGTCGCCGCCCTGGATCATGAAGCCCTCGATGACGCGGTGGAAGATCGTGCCCTCGTAGAGGCTGCCGTTGCCGGGCTTGCCGGTGGCGGGGTCCATCCACTGCTTGGAGCCGTCGGCCAGGCCGATGAAGTTGGCGACCGTCTCGGGCGCCTCCTCCTCGAAGAGCCGGATGACGATGGTTCCCTTGGAGGTGTTCAGCCGGGCGGTCGGCTGGGCCTTGGAGTCCGACACCTGAGTGCCTTTCGGTCGACTTCGTTGACGAGATCACGTTACCCGTCCGACACACGGGGTTCGGCGGAACCCGGCGAGACCGGGGAGAACGTCCTCCACGTCACGGTACGCCCGGTTCGCCCCCCGTCGCGGACCTACCCCGTCGGCGGTGTCGAAACGCCGATCGCCGACGGAGAGGACGTATGTTGAGATAACACCCGGATAACGGGGAAGGACGACGGGAAGGCCCGGGCGCGAGCCGTCGGCACCGCCGTCGGCCGCACCGGGTGCGACCGCATGAAATCGGTGAACGACCGAAGGAGCTGACGACGTGCCTATCACTGCCAAGCGTCGCAAGGCACGCAAGGAGGCCGAGGTGGCCATCACCCGGCTGCAGGACCTGGCCAAGGAACAGGCCGACCGGCTCGGCCCGTACGCGGACCAGGCCCGCGAACAGGCGGCCCGGACGCTCCTCCAGGCCCGTGGCTGGACCGCGCCCCGACTGGAGACCGCGGCCAACCGGGTCGAGGACACCGTGGCCCCGCGCGTGGCCGGGCTGCTCACGGCGGCGGCCCAGCGGGTCGACCCCAAGCCCGCCCGGCGCGGACTGCGCGGACTGCGCAACGGAGGTCGCCGCATCCCCCGTGCCGTCCTGATCGGAGGCGCCGCCCTGGTGGGCGGTGTGATCGTGTACTCGCTGGTCCGTATGCGCCAGGCGTCGCAGGACGCCGAGTGGCAGGAGCACCTGGACCAGGCCCGCGAGCAGGTCAGGGAGACCCGGGAGGACCTGGAGGACAAGGCCGGAAAGGTCGCGGAGAAGGCCGGCGAGAAGGCCGGTGCCGCCGCCGAGAAGGCGAAGGACGCCAAGGAGGCGGTCAAGGCCGCCGCGAGCGACCGCTCTAAGGACAACGGTCGCCCCGGAAGGTAGCCGACCGGTGGGTGCCGGGCCGGGACGAGGTGGTCCCGCCCGCACTCCCGTCCTTCGTCGCACGTGCCTTCCCCGACCCTGCCCGGTGCGGCTCCTAGTCGTCCTTGACGAGGCGGAACCGGCCGGGCATCGGGTAGCGCCAGTCCTTGCCCACGAGGGCGGCGACGGTGCCGATGGCCGGGAGGACGGCCCAGCCCACCACGATGGCGATCAGGAAGAACGCCGGGATCACCAGCCAGATGGCCACCAGGCTCAGAATGGAGCCGATGATGCAGGCCAGCTGGAAGTTGAGCGACTCCAGCGCCTGGCGGCGAACGTAGGGCGAGATGTTCGCGGCGCCCAGGAACAGGACCAGCGGGGCGATGACCGGGAAGAAGTAGTTGCCCGCGTGGGCGACCCCGGCGACCACTCGCTCCACCGCCGTGCTCTCGGGGGCCCCGCCCCCGGTGCCGGTGGCGGCCGGCTTGGCCGACGTGGCCGGGCGCCCCTGAGGGGTGAGCCCCAGGTCCAGGGTGAGGGGTTCCAGGTCGGCACCGAATTTGGCGCGCATCGCCTGGTCGAGGCGCTCCTCGAATTCGTCTTCGTCGAGCTGGCCCTTGCCGTAGGCCTCCCGAAGGATTTCGGTCACGGCGTCTCTGTCGGCGTGGGTCAGCCGGATCTGAGGCTGTGGGCGCTCCCAGGGGCGCCTCACAGGGTGCTGAGGTTCCTGCACGACCACTTTCCCTCTCCCCCGCGCTGGGAGTGCGACCGCAACGGCCGCACTCCCTCCATGATGCGCGACGGAAAGGCGTTTCGGTATCGGGATCGTCCCTGATGCTCCCCTGATCCGCCGGTCCTCCCGATGGCGGACCTTCGTGGGTGCGGGCCTCGACCTTCGTAGGGGGTGGGCACCGTCCCTCCGCACGACCACAGGTCGTGCCCGGTCCCCGCCGGGGCTCTCCCCTCCCCGGCCCCGCGCCGCACCCGGCGCGTTCGGTGCGGGCCGCGTCCTCCCCGCGGCCCCGTGATCCTAGTGGTGCGCGGTGACGGGGGCCGTCTCCTCGCGGGGGGCCTCCTGGCGGCCCCGGTTCTCCTCGTAGCGGCGCTCAGCGCTGGTCAGCAGGTCGTACCAGCTGGTGACGTCCTTGCGCCGACGCAGCAGGGCCCGCCGTTCGCGTTCGGTCATGCCTCCCCAGACACCGAACTCGATACGGCTGTCCAGCGCCTCGGCGAGGCACTGGGTACGGACCGGGCAACCCCGGCAGATCAGCTTGGCGCGGTTCTGGGCCGCTCCCTGCACGAACAGGGCGTCCGGGTCGATCTCCCGGCATTTGGCGCGGGCCGCCATCTTCTCATTCCACATGTTGCCCCACTCCCAAGATCAGCATGTGTGGTGATCGGAAACCCGCCGGCCGACAGCACCGGCGGGGGAGGAGGACACGGGCCGAATCCGAGGACGGGAACGTATCCGGGCGGGGGGCCGCCCGGGCCGACTTCGGGGGTCGATCGTTTCGGCGCGCTGTCTTCCTCGTTGTCGCTGGTGTCGAAACTACGGATCGTCTCAGTTCACCAACAGACCCCAACTGGCCTATTTCTCATATGGCCCAGTAGGACCATTGCACCTAGATGGAGTGTCATCATACACACACGGAGAGTTACACCACATCAGAGAAGGGGACTACTGTGACCCTAGCGAAACACTCCACCCACAACATTCCACGACAAGCCGGATGACCTGCGGTTTCACTCCGACCGACGAGCGTTCGCCCCGGGCCGGACAGACCTCGCCGAAGCGGACCACTCACCCCTGGTATCCCCCGAACGGACTATACGAACGCCATGGCACACACACTCCGCAACCCCGCAGGTCACCCATTTCGAGCGGGGTCGACGGACACCACATCCCTACCGACCAGTAACAGAAAAGATTCCTTGCGGCGCGCACGCAAAACCCCCATTCGCCCCTGACGCGGACTCTCAACACGCACTTTTCTCGCCTATCCGCCAAACACTCCAATGCCGATTAATTCGGATAAGGCGGGCTTGAGTGAACACGCGCCACCCCGACCCCACCTCCGCCCGGCCGGCCGCCCGCGGCTCTCCGACCAGGGCGTCCAGGGCCCTCAGGGTGCCGTTCGGCGCCCCGAACGGCGTCGTGCGGTCGTCGCCGCGCGCGTCCGCGCCGGTGGGCCCGCCCGGTCACCGGCCGACCGGGCGGGCCGTGTGCGTCCGCACCGAACCGGTGGGCCGTACCCCGGCGCCGGGCCCACCGGGGCCGCCCCGTTCGGCCATGGAACCCGCGCAGCCGTGGATGGTGTCCCACCGAGTGGTGTGACTTTTCCGGCCCTGTTCCCACGGATGCGCGTCAGCGTTACCGGGCGGATCGGTGCACCGCCGCCTCCGGCGGCTTCTTCATCCCGGCCGGCGGGCCGCCGGTACGCGCTGGCCGCCCGGCTTCGGCCGACCATCGCGATGACCCGCAAGGACGCACCCGAGCCAAAATCACACCACTCCCGTGGACGTGGCCCAGCCGCGGTCCGGGAAGGCGCTGCCCCGGGCATCGGCCGACGCAGGAGGGCGCGCCACGCAGAGCCCTTGTCACGGGTGCTCCGAGCCGGGACACTCGCCCTGACGGGCGGGCGTTCACACCGCGCCCCGCGCCCCGGCGCGCACATGAACAGAAGGGGTTCCGGCCGATGCGAGACGTGGTGCTCTACCAACTGCTGTCGCTCGACGGGGTGGCCGAGGAGCCGGGCGACTGGTTCTCCGACCCCGGGCGGGAGGTCTTCGACAATCTCGGCCGGGTCATCGCCCGGCAGGACACGGTGCTGCTGGGCCGCGGCACACACGACTACTGGGTCGACTACTGGCCGACATCGGACGTCGAACCGTTCGCGACGTTCGTGAACCGGACGGACAAGGTCGTGTTCGGTTCGGGCGTCCCCGAGCGGCGGTGGGAGCGATCGACCTTCGTGTCCGCTCCGGCCGCCGACCATGTCGCCCGGCTCAAGCAGGAGGAGGGCGGCGACATCGGCATCCACGGGAGCATTCGACTCGCCCGGTCACTCTGGCGGGCAGGGCTGGTCGACGTCCTCGAACTGGTCGTCGCACCGACCGTCGCCGGCCGCGGCCGGCGGCTGTTCGAGGACGGCTCGCCCTCCGAACGCCTGGCACTGGCCGACGTCTCCAGATCGGCCGCGGGAACACTGTTCCTGACCTATCGGCGCGCCTAGCGGATCCGCCGAACAGGCGGCTCGAAGACCCGCCCACGGCAACGGCCCGGGACGGTCTCCGACCGCCGGCGGGCGCACCGCCCCCGACGCCACAGCGGCTCGCCCGGGCCGCGCAGGCCGCGCAGGGCCGTCCGCGCGTTGCCCCGGGTCTACTCGGGGACCTCCTGGAAGGCGCGGACCTCGACGCGCGCCCGCAGGGCGGAGGCGCACCGCTCGGCCCAGCCCAGCGCGGCCTCCTCGTCCGGAGCGTCGATGATCCAGAACCCGCCCACGTACTCGGCGGCGTCGACGAACGGGCCGGGCGTGCGCCTGATCTCCGGACCGGTCGCGTCGACGGTGATCGCGGTCGAGGGCGGGTGCAGGCCTCCGGCGCACACGAGGACGCCCGCCTCCCGGAGCTCGGTGTTGACGGCGTCGGCGGCGGCCAGCACGGCCTCCAGCTCGGCGGGGTCCATCTCCTTCATCGACTCCATCGTCGGCTCGTCGGCGGTGTCGTGCGGCATGGTGAGGAAGTACTGCGGCATGATCGGCTCTCTTTCCGTCGGCCCGCCGACCGGATCGGGATCCGGCGGCGGACCCGCCGGTCCGGCCTCCTGTCGGTATCACCCTCCACCGAGAGGCACGGCGCCGGCCAGACTTCCGATGAGGATCGAAAATTCCGTGCTCGGAGGCTCGCGGAACGACCCGTGGGAGCCCCCGCGGCCGGCGGGCCGCTCCGCGGGCGCGGCCGCCCCCGGCTTCGGGCCCGGGTCACGTCCCCGGGTGTGGTGTGATTTTCGTGCGGGTGCGTCCTTGCGGGTCATCGCGATGGTCGGCCGAAGCCGGGCGGGCCACCGCGTACCGGCGGCCCGCCGGCCGGGATGAAGAAGCCGCCGGAGGCGGCGGTGCACCGATCCGCCCGGTACCGCTGACGCGCATCCGTGGGAACGGGGCCGGAAAAGTCACACCACTCGGTGGGACACCATCCGGGCCCGCGCACGTTCGAGCCCCCGCCGGGGGGCATCGGGCCAAAAGCCCGATCCGCCCCCGGGGAAGAGCGGGCCCTGTCCCGGAAAACGGTCCCGGCCCCGGGGAACACGAAACGGGGACCCCCCGCAGGGAGTCCCCGTCACGTTCAAGAGTGGAGCCAAGGGGAGTCGAACCCCTGACCTCCGGTATGCAAAACCGGCGCTCTGCCAGCTGAGCTATGGCCCCTCGCACCCCGGCACCAGGCCCGGTCGCTACGCAGAGCATACCCTCACCAGGGCGTAGCCCCGTTCACGACCGCGGGGCCGTGGAGTCAGGGATCGAACGCCACAAAGCCGTGGGCCGCACCACGGGAACGTCGGCCCACCCACGTCTTCGTGTCGCGCACTGGCGTCGGACGGCGCGCGCCGCGCCGAACGGGCTCAGTTCTCGCCGGCCGCCGTGGCCTCGGTCCACAGGTCGAGCTCGGCGCGGTCCGCCTGGATCTTGCGGTAGATGGCGAAAGCCCCGAGGGCCACCAGCGCCAGAACGATGATCTTCTTCACTGTCTGGACCCTTTCGTTGATCCGGTTCGTCAGGAAGCCCCCGCAGGGGACTCCGTAGAGAACTTTATGAGGTTGTCACCTAGCAGACTAGCAAGCCGTCAGGTGAGGAGCGCCATCCGCCGCAGGATCCCGGCCGTTGCCTTGGGGGACAGGGCGATCCGGGTCAGTTCCGCCCAGACCTTCTTGCAGGTGGCGACCGCTTCGTCCGCTTCCACGATCGTTCCTCCCTGGGTGGCGTCGACGTACGCGAGGTCCGCCTCGTCCTCGTCGAACTCCAGCACGGAGAAAGGGCCGGCGATCCCCGGGTGCGGCCCCGCCGAGGTCGGCAGCAGCTGCACGGTGACCCGCTCGGAGGCCGCCTCGATGATCCGGGTGGTCTGCGCCCGCAGCAGCCCGCGGTCGCCCGAGATCCGCTGGAGGGCGTCCTCCTCCACGATCGCGTGGTAGCGGACCTGCTCCAGGACCTCCTGGCGCTTGAGGTAGGCGGCGACCATCCGCTCCACCGCCGTGTCCTCGTACCCGAGGGCACGGCCCACCAGAGCCGTGTAGTCCGGGGTCTGCAACAGGTCCGGCACGAGGATCCCGCCGTACACCCGCAACGTGACCGCCCCGGCCTCGTTGCCGACGTAGGCGGAGGAGAGGACGTCCTCGTACTCGGTCCACCAGGGCCGCATCCGCGACTCGCGCACCAGCGTGAGGATCGCCTCCCGCTGCCCGCCGGTGACCCCGTACAACCGCAGCAGCGCCGAGATCTCCATGACCGACGGCCACTTGCGGATTCCCGTTTCGATATGGCCCAACTTCGCCGGCGACCATTCCAGTTCGTCGGCGACATCACTGAGGGTCAGGCCCGCTTGAACACGACGGCGGCGGAGCTCGGCGGACAACCGCCGACGACGGACCGTGGGACTGGTCATGGCACCGTTCCAATGACGGAGAGTGTCGAAGGTATGTGATCAGCGAAACACGGCATCTAGCATCTAGCAATGAGTTTCTAGAAAAGAGCGGCTGATTCGATGCATTAAGAGGGAAAGTCGCTCACCACCAACAGTGACGAGAGCCTCGAACGGGGGAACAAGCAGAACAAGGGGAACAACAGTCCCATCGACACCACGGGCCACAACTGCGGAAAGCGCGTACGATGCAGAAGATGCCCGCCACGGCGGGCTCGCCCGCACACGTAGAGGAAACCCATGAGCCACCCCATCGACGACGTCGAGCAGTTGATCGCGAACGCCGAAGCGGACATGCCGCCGAGCACCCGCTCCCGCCTCATCGCGAAACTCCGGATGGGGAAGCACATCGACGAGGCGGCCGCCGAGCTGGACATCAGCCCCAAGCAGGTGTTCTCCACCGCGCGGATCCTCCAGCCGTTCGGGGAGCAGCTCGACTCCACCCTCACCGCCCAGCGCGACCCGTCCCTTCCCCACGGCACCGTCACGGGGTACAACAAGCGCTGCCGCTGCCCGGAATGCAGGAGCGCCCTCCAGCGGCGTATCTGAGTCCGGGTCGACCTGGAACGATGCGGAGTTAACCCAGACTTCTCACACCAATTCACGTACCGCAGGCTTATCGGTGGCCAGTTTGGGGACACCGCAAGCATGAACGAGCACGTGGACTGGTCCGCCATGAGCGACGAGGACTTCGCTGTGCTGCTCCGGCAGCTCATCGAGACCCCCGAAGCCGACGAGGACTGACCCCCGCACAACAGCCGCACACCCTTCACGCCCCACGCGGGTCCCTCGACCGCCACCCGCCTCGTCGGAGTGCCCACGGTTCCAGAGGGACGACCCGTCCCACGGGCTGCCCGGAGGTGGAACGGGAACCTCCCTGGTGCCCGGGCGTACCCGGGCGTGGCCGAGCACGGCCAGGCCCTGGAGGAGCCGTCGAGGGGGAGGGGCATGTTCTCGTGCGGTAAGGGCCCGGATTCTTCCCGGATCCCTTTAACACGGTGTGCGGTGCGTGGTGCGTGGTGCGTGGTGCGGGTGAGCCTGTCTCGGGTCCCGGTCCTCCTGGCGGGCGAACCGCTTCATCCGGCCCCGGGAGGTTGAACCGGGCGTGCTCTCGGCTCCGATCCGGGGAGAGTGAAGGCCCGCGCACCCTTCCCACCCGGCCCTGGATACCTCTCGACCGCGGTCATGGCCGGAGGGTGTTCCGTGGCCTTGGGCGCGGGGGGTGGGGGCGTGGTGGTCGTGTTGCGCGGTCCGGGCCGAGCCGGGTCGGGCTGCTTGTGTGTCCGCCCGTGTCCTTTCAACGCTGTGGGGGGTGGCGGGTGTGTCTGTTCGGGGGCCCGGCCACGGTCGGCGGGAGGATCATCTCCTTCGACTCCGAGGGGCCGGGGTGGGCATCGCCTCCGTCCCGGACACAGAGGGGTGCAGGCCGCGGTGATCCTCCCGGCCCGGCGCCAGGGGGTTACCCCCACCGGAGTCCCCGGCCCCAGCCGGAATGCGTCGCGTCTCCTTCGCCCCCGGGGGTTGTTCACCCGACCGGAAAGCTCAGCCCCGGGCCGGAGGGCGTCGCGCCGCCCCCTCCCCCGGGGGGTTGTCCACCCGCCCGGGAACCCCGGCCCCAGCCGGGAAGAGAACCGTGGCCCCGGCCCCAGGGGGTTGTACCCGACCGGAAACCTCAGCCCCTGCCGGAGGGCGTCGCGCCACCCCCGCCCCGGGGGTTTCCCACCCGACCGGGAACCCCGGCCCCAGCCGGAAGGCGAACCGGAGCCTGCACCCCAGGGGGTTGTTCACCCGACCGGAATGCTCAGCCATAGCCGTGTCACGCCAGTGGGGTGCCCGGCCCCAGGGGGGGTTCGCGACAGAGGTGAAGGTTTCCAAAAGCCCGGCCGCTTGGAAACGGACGGGGCGCTCCGGGTGGGCCCGGCCCCGGCCGCAGTCGGCGCCCGGCAGAGTGTGGAGAGCATCGTTGGGCGCCCGTCCCGGGTGGTGGGGGTGTGACTGCCGGAGCCGGGTGCACGTGGAGCGTGCACACCCGCACCGCTCGGGGCGGGAGGCAATGGTCCGCCTGCAAACGGCGGGATGCTCCACGCTCGCTTGAAAGCCCGACCACAGGTGGGGTGACCCCGATGGTGCCCGCCCTCCGCCACCACAGGGGGGTTGAGGGAGGCGTTCCCGCGACCTGTACCCCAGGGGGGTGGACCGGAGTGTTCCCGCGGCCTGCGCCCCGGGCCGGAGGAAGGACCGCACACCCCGGCCGGCCGGGGTGAAGGCAGGACACATCTGCGGTCCCGACCCCAGAAGGGGTGGATCCGGGCGTGCTCGCCCCCCGCCGCAGAAGGGGGTCGGGGGAAGAGAGGAAGAACCGTCGGCCTCCACCACCCCGAAAGGGATGCGACCCGCACCCGGTTCCCGGACCCTGGCCGCCCGGGGGCGTCCGGAACAAAGGGGGATCACGGCCTTCGCCACCGGCACCTCAGTGAGCGGGACCGCGCCGGTTCACCCTTGTGGAGCCCGGTCGCGAGCACGCCCGGGTCCACACCCCCCCTGCGTGGGGGTCGCGGTTCTTCTTCCGGTCCGGGGCCGGGGTCGCGGGAACACTCCGGTCCACCCCCCTCGGGAGCCCGGTCGCGGGAACACCTCCCTTCACCCCCCCTGTGGTGGCGGAGGGCGGGCACCGCTGGGTTACAGCATCTGTGGTCGGGCTTTCAAACGAGCGTGGAGCATCCCGCCGTTTGCAGGCGGACCATTGCCTCCCGCCCCGAGCGGCGCGGGTGTGCACGCTCCACGTGCACCCGGCTCCGGCGATCACACCCCCACCACCCGGGACGTACGCCCAACGCACCGGTCTGCAAAGCTGCCGGGCGCCGACCGCGGCCGGGGCCGGGCCCACGCGTAGCGCCCCGTCCGTTTCCAAGCGGCTGAGCTTTTGGAAACCTTCACCTCTGTCGCGAAGACCCCCTGGGGCCGGGCACCCCACTGACCTGACACGGCTACGGCCAGGGTTCCCGGTCGGGCGGACAACCCCCTGGCGCGAAGGACTCCGGTTCTCCTCCCGGCTGTGGCCGGGCTTCCCGGGCGGGCGGACAACCCCCCAGGGGCCAGGGCCCCGATTCACCTCCCGGGCCGGGGCCGGGCACCCCGGACAAACAAGAAACCCCACAACACACAAAAAAAAAGGGGGGCCGCCCCCAGGACAACCCCCCAACACACAACACCCACAAAACAGGGAAAGCCCCCTCTGCAACAGAGGGGGCTCTCGACCCG
>NZ_JASFDV010000056.1 GCF_030766825.1 Nocardiopsis sp. CC223A | reverse complement strand
CCCCGCGGACGTCCCGGCCCGGCCGGTGGCGCTGCTGACCTCGAACGCGGGGGTGAGCGCCGTGGTCCCGGCCGGGGCTACCCCGCCGATGTCGTCGTGGCGGGTGGTGGACACCACCACGTGGCGGTACGGGAGCGGGCGCTCGGCGGCGCCCGTCCACTTCGCGACGGCCGCGATGACGGTGGTGCGCGAACCGGTGCGCGGCGTTCTGGTGTGCCTGGGGACGCAGGACGGCGGGGACGCGCTGGTCCACCTGGACCTGACCCGGATGCGCGGGCTACTGGCGGTGGGCGGCGACACCGGTGTGGCCGCGGACGTGGTGCGGCTGATCGGCGACGGCCTGCGCGACGCCGGGGTGCGGGTGCGGGTGCTGCGCCCGGACCGGCCGCTGCACTCGCTGATCGCGGACACGATCCCGGTGGTGTCCGCCCCGGACCCGATCCAGGGGACGGTACCCGAACCCGGTGGGTTCGAGGCGGTCGTGGTGCCCCGGCCGCTGAGCGCCGCCGACGAGCACGTCCTGCTGGACCTGGCGCCGGACCTGCTGGTCGTGGCGATGGGCGAGTCCCGGGCGGCGCGGCGCCAGTGGCGGGCGCGCGACGACGGGACGGTGGACACCGGCGCGCTGGGCCTGGAGATCGTGGTGCGCCACCCGGACCGGCGGGAGTCCTAACGGCCGCAGCGGGCCCGGCGGTCGTGGGGACCCCCGGCGCTCTCGGTGGCCCCGGTGGTTCAGGGCGGTACGGCGGCTTCAGCGGTCCCGGCGATGCGGGTCAGCTGGCGTCGTCGTCAGGGGACTCCGAGGGGCTCTCGGACGGCTCCCCCGTCTCCTCCGGCTCCTCCTGCGGGGGCGGACCGTAGACGAAGCGCTGGCGGCCCTGGACGAGGATGGCGTGCCCGCCGTCGGTGACCGCCTCGACGTGGGCGTCCAGGTCGTCGGCGACCACGTCCATGTCGAGGGCGTCCAGCACCACCTGGGAGTCGGACTCCCCGCCGCGGTCGGTGCCGTAGACGAACCCGGCGTGGGTGAAGGCCGGGGAGAACGCGCCGTCCTCCTCCTCCAGGCCCCACCGCACCTCTCCGGCGGCCAGGTCGACGGCGACGGCGGTGGCCGTGCCGCTGGCCTGGGGCAGCAGGAAGGTTCCGGTGGTGGCGTCGTAGAGGCCGCCCGCGGGCCCGGCCGGGTCGTAGGCGCCGCCGACGGGGTTGGGGCCGGGCTCCTCCAGGGTCCACAGCACGTCGCCGTCGGCGGGGTCGTGGGCGGAGAGCACGGAGGGGGACTCGGCGCTGCTCCAGCGGACCAGCAGGACGTCGTCGCCGGGGTCGGCGGACTCCCGCGTGTCCTCGTCCGCGGCCTTGCCGTCCTCGGCGGCGGGCAGCGGGAACAGGCCCAGCACATGCGGGACGGGCAGCGGGGCGAGGTCGGTCAGGCCCAGGTCCCCGTCGGTGCCGACGTCCAGGGTCCACAGCTCCCCGCCGGGTTCCTCGGAGTCCAGGGAGCGGGCGTGCAGGGCGCCGTCACCGGAGGCGAGCAGGACCGCCCCGTCCCAGGCGGTGACGGGGACGCCGAGGCGCTGCGGCTCGTCCGCGGCCTCCTCCGCCTCCTCGGGTTCCTCGGCCTCCTCGTCCTCGGGGTCGGCGGGCTCTTCGGACGGTTCCCCGGGCGGGGCGGCGAACTCGTACCCCCACAGCTCCTCGCCGTCGGCGGCCAGGACCGTGTACTCGCCGTACGGCTCCTGTGCCGACCACTCGTCCGGGCGGCGCACCCCGACCCCGTCCAGGTAGCGGTCGCCCTCCTCGGCGGGCTCCCACAGGACGGCGCCCGCGGGGTCCAGGACGAAGGGCCGGTCCCCGTCGGACATCAGCAGCACGGGGGCCCCGGTCAGGTCGGTGCCGAAACCGCGGAAGCGCACCTCGCCCTCCCACAGGTCGGCGCCGGTGGCGGCGTCCTGGAGCAGGTGGCGGTCCTCTCCCCCGGAGCTGATCAGGAAGGCGTCGCCGACGGGGCTGATCCGCACCCCCAGCGGGTCGGCGAATATGTCGTGGGCGTCGACGTCGTCACCGTGCAGGACCCGCAGCACCTCGCCCTCGATCCCGGGCGGGGCCTGGCCCTCGAACTCGGTGGGGACCGGCGCGGGTTCGGCCTCCGGCTCGACCGGGGCGGGGGCGGGAGCGGGGTCGCCGCTGCACGCTGCGACCAGCAGCGCCGCGATGCCGCAGGTGAGGGCCTGGGGCACCCGTGAGCTGCGCATGAACGGTTTCTCCCCACGAACGATGACGTTTACGGCAAATCCTAAGCCGGGTGTCGGCGTCCCGATACACACGGCCATCGGTCGTTACGCCGCCGTGAACCGCGCGGTCGGTTCAGGGCTCCACGTCGACGACGGTGCTGCCGCGCACCTCCGACTCGGCCTTCCCGCCGGTGAGCTCGGCGAGGAGGACCTCGAACTCCGGCAGCTCCGCCTCCGGCAGGGCCACCTCGACGCGCACCCGGTCCCGGTAGTCGACGTCGCGGACGTGGAAGCGGGAGTCGCGCAGGTCGCTCTCCAACCGCCCGCCGATCACGTAGTCGGCGAACACGTCCACGACGAGCAGGCGGCGGCGCTCCAGCACCCCGACGGCGTCGATGGCGGCGGACACGGCGTTGCCGTAGGCGCGGATCAGGCCGCCCGCGCCGAGTTTGACGCCCCCGTAGTAGCGGGTGACGACGGCGACGGTGTCGGTCATCCCCCGGTGGCGCAGTACCTCCAGCATGGGCACCCCGGCGGTCCCGGCGGGCTCGCCGTCGTCGCTGGAGCGCTGGACGCCGCCGTCCTCGCCGAGGATGTACGCGGTGCAGTTGTGGGTCGCGTTCCAGTGCTCCCTGCGCCGCCGGGCGATGAACTCCCGGGCGGCCTCCTCGTCGGCCACCCGGGCCAGGGCGCAGAGGAAGCGGGAGCGCTTGATCTCCTGCTCGTGCTCGCCGTCGCGTCTGATCGTTCGCATGTCGCCTGTTCGGACGGGGTCGGGTGGGCGGGGACGTGTTCGACCGGACGTTCCGCTTCGCGGCCGCCCGTGTCGTCGGCGCAGGCACCGGACCGGCCGAAGGCATCCGCCGGGCACGTCCAGGTCCAGTCTCCCACCCGCCGCACCGCTCCCGAGCGCGGACAATGGGGGTATGGACGACTCCTCGATCGACGCCGCCGGGACCCTGGCCGATCCGCTGCGGCGCAGGCTGTACGACTTCGTGGTGGAGTCGGGCGGCGAGGTGGGCCGGGCCGAGGCCGCGCGGGCGCTCGGCATCCAGCGGACGCTGGCCGCGCACCACCTGGACCGGTTGGCCGAGGCGGGGCTGCTGGAGACCGCGCACCGGCGGCTGAACGGCCGGGAGGGGCCGGGGGCGGGCCGTCCGGCCAAGCTGTACCGGCGGGCCGACCGGGAGCTGTCGGTGCATCTGCCGCCGCGCGACTACGGGCTGGCGGCGCGGGTGCTGGCGGAGGCGGTGGAGCGGCACGGCGCGGAGGAGGCGCTGCACGCCGCCGCCCGCGAGGAGGGGCGGCGGATCGCCCGGGGGTCGGCCGCGGAGTCGCTGGAGGGGCTGCTGCGCGAGCGCGGCTACGAGCCGGAGGAGGTCCCGGGCGCGGAACCCGCGGCGGGCTGCCTGCGGCTGCGGAACTGCCCGTTCCACACGCTGGCGCGGGACTTCCCGCCGCTGGCCTGCGGCCTGAACCTGGAGCTGGTGCGGGGGATGCTGGAGGCGGCCGGGGAGGACGGCGGCCGGGCCCGGCTGGACCCGGCGGCGGGCCGGTGCTGCGTGGTCATCTCTAAAAACAAAAAAGATTGACATAGAAGCCGGGGTCGTGGTCCGATACCCCGTATGAGCGACCCCCGCCCCGGCCACCAACTGGCCCAGCTGAACATCGCCCTCCTGAAGGCACCCCTCTCCGACCCGTCCATGGAGGGGTTCACCTCACAGCTCGAACCGATCAACCGGATGGCCGAGAAGTCGCCCGGGTTCGTGTGGCGGCTGATCGACGACGAGGGCGAGAACGCGACCGACCTGCGCCCCTTCGGCGAGGAGTACCTGGTCAACTGCTCCGTGTGGGAGGACCTGGAGTCGCTGTGGGACTTCACCTACCGGACCGACCACCTGGAGCTGCTGCGCGGGCGGCGGCAGTGGTTCGACCGGATGGACGGCCCGCACCTGGCGCTGTGGTGGATTCCCAGCGGTACGATCCCGAGTGTCGAGGAGGCCGGGAGGCGTCTCGACCTGGTGCGCGAACACGGCCCCTCCCCCGAGGCCTTCACCCTCAGGACGCATTTCCCTCCCCCTTCGACACCCTGAGTCCGAACCCAGGGCGATGGATTCATCGCTTTGGGTAATCTTGCGGACGACCGTCGAGAAACCACCGGGAGTTCCGTCATGCGCACGCCACCGCTCACCGCAGGGGTCCTGGCTCTGACCGCGTTGCTCGCCACCGGCTGCTCCGGGGGCGCCGACGAGGAGGGGGCCGACTCCCCGCAGAGCCCGGCAGGCGTCCGGCCGACCGCCTCCCCCAGCGTTACCGCCGGGATCTTCATGGTCCCGGGGGAGAGCCGGGCCGCCATCACCTACGACGAGACCGCCGTGCCCGAGGGCGCCACCTCCGACGTCCAGGTGCGCGCCCAGGAGGGCACGACGTTCGTGCAGTTCACCGGGACCGGGCTGGAGGCCGACCGCGACTTCGGCGCGCACGTGCACACACAGCCCTGCGGGGAGGCGCCCGAGGACGCCGGGCCGCACTACCAGAACGAGCAGGACCCGGCCGCCGACGAGGACACCCCCTCCACCGACCCGGCCTACGCCAACCCCGAGAACGAGGTCTGGCTGGACTTCACCACCGACGCCACCGGCGCCGTCACCGTCAGCGCCACCGTGCCGTGGGAGTTCCGCGAGGGCGAGGCCAACTCCCTGGTCCTGCACGAGCAGCACACCGCGACGGAGCACGGCGAGGCGGGCACCGCGGGCGACCGCCTCGCCTGTGTCAGCGTCGCGTTCTGACACCGCGCCGCCCCCTCAGGGCCCGCCCGGACGCCCCGGACGCCCCACGGTTCCGACGGGACCCCACCGGGCACCCTCGGAGCACGGCGAGGCGGGCACCGCGGGCGACCGCCTCGCCCGTGTCAGCGTCGCGTTCTGACACCGCGCCGCCCCCTCAGGGCCCGCCCGGACGCCCCGGACGCCCCACGGTTCCGACGGGACCCCACCGGGCACCCTCACAGCGGCCCCGTCACTTCCCGGCGGGGACGGCGGGCTCGGGGAGCACACGGCGCAGCAGCAGCCGCTCCCCGAGCGCCCACGCGCCCGAGGCCAGCAGGTACAGGCCTGCGGCCAGCGGCACGAACGCCGCGATGGCCACCGTCATGAACGGCAGGTACGAGATCGGGCCGCGGGCCATGCGCTCGGCCTCGGGGGTGACGGCGGGCATCGGCAGGTAGCGCCGCGAGGCCCACGCCACCAGCGTCAGCAGGACCAGCAGCAGCCCGAACACGGGCACCCCGGGCGCCCCGGCGGACACCGGGGTGGCGCTCAGCGCCACCCCGGCCAGGGTGTGCTCCAGCAGCCCCCCGCCGCCGGGCCCCTGGCCGATGAACACCCCGTACAGGGCGATGACCACGGGCAGCTGCGCCAGCGAGGGCAGGCAGCCCGCCAACGGTGAGGTGCCCGCCTCGGCGTAGACCTTCTGCTGGGCGGCCACCATCTTCTGCGGGTCGTCGCGGTGCCGGGCCGTGATCTCGGCGATCCTGGGCGCGAGGCGCACCCGGACCTTCTCGGCCCGCACCTGCATCACCCCCAGGGGCAGGAGCAGCAGGCGGACGGCGACGGTCAGACCGACCACGGCCAGTGCCGCCGCGGGTTCGCCCGCCAGAGGTGTGAAGAACGCGGTGAGTGCGGTCAGGACCGCGGTGAGCAGGGACATGACGGCCGAGATCGGCCACACGGAGTACACGGTGGAAGGGACCCTTCGTCCAGGAGGAAAAGAACGGACGTCGGGCCGCCCGGGACGACCCCCGGGCCGCTGAAACGAAAGAGGCGTTCGGGAACGACGGGATCGGGTGTCGGGCGGCCGCTACCGGGCCGCGCCGGGCGCCCTGGGACGCGGCCTGCCCGCCGCGTCGGGGTCGCGCAGGGTCGGTACCGCCGACCGTTCCGAGCGGCGGCGCATCGCGCCCGTCCGCCCGGCCGTGGTGTCGCCCGCCGGGACCGCCGCGGGGCCGTACGCCAGGTACCAGGCGACGGCGGCGCCCACCGCGACGAACAGCAGCGCCATGGGGGCGGACGGCAGGGCATCGGGTCCGGGTCCGATGAGGAGGAGCTCGGCGAGGAACAGCAGCAGCGTGTTGACCACGTCGCCCCCCTCGCCTCGTGTCACCGGCCGTATCCCGGCAAATCCTATCCGGCCCCGACTTGTCCGTCGACGGATGCGGGCCCACCCGGAGAAATCCGCCGACACTCCGGCCGCGCTCCCCTCGTTCGCCGCGCGCGTGTAGCTAAATGACCCCTGTAGACACGTGACAGAGCGTGATCAGGACCTCGTCGGGCGGCACGCCGGGCGAGGCCGGCCGTGAAGGGGAACCCCGTGCCGATTCGCCCCGCGAACCTCGCCACCATGTCCGCCACCATTGCCGGAGCCATCGCAGGGCTGTCCAACCGGGAGGACCAGGCGCCCCCGGTGAAGATCACCTTCGAGTCCGGTTTCCAGCAGACCGTGGAACAGGGCGGCTGCCGCGCGCTCAAGACCGGCCAGGGCGGGGTCACCGCGATCGCCACCGAGGCCAAGGTCAAGTTCGCGCTGTTCGCCGGGACCAGCTGCCAGGGCAGCCGCGCGCTCGCCTCCGGCCACGGCAGCGTCAGCTTCGGCGACCCCGTCCTGGCGGGCGCCATCGTCATCGGCTGACGGGACCGCCCGCCCGGATATCCGCGACGTCCCGGGGCGGGTCCTGGAGGGTGTCGCCGCGCGAGCGCAGCACCTCCCCCGCCACCGCGTGTCCCAGGCGCAGCCGCCGCCGCACGGGCAGGCCGTCCAGCAGCCCGGACAGGAACCCGGCGGCGAACGCGTCGCCCGCGCCCACGGCCTCCACCACCTCCACCTCCGGGGACGGTTCGAACACCGCGTCGGTGCCGGAGAAACAGGTCGCGCCGTACTCGGCGTCCTTGACCACCAGGGCCGGGACCTCCGGCAGCACCGCGCGCACGTCCTCGGCGGTGGGCGTGCCCCACAGCCGCTCGGCCTCGTCCCGGCCGACGAACACGATGTCGGCGCGCCGGGCCAGGTCCAGCAGGATGTGGGCGGCGGCCCGGGCGGGCCACAGCGCGGGCCGGTGGTTGACGTCGAAGGAACGCAGGGCGCCGTCGTCGGCGTGCCCGGTCAGCAGGTGCTCGACCAGGGCCGCGGCCCGGGCGGACAGCGCCGGGGTGATCCCGGACAGGTGGACCAGCCGGGCCCCGCGCGACCACACCCGGTCGGCGTCGGCGGCGGACAGCGCCGAGGCGGCCGACCCGGAGCGGTAGTACAGGACCCCGGCGCCGCCGGGCGCGGTGTCCTTGACGTACAGGCCGGTGGGGCGGTCGGGGTCCACGGCCACACCGCTCACGTCCACGCCCCGGCCGGCGACGGCGTCGGTGACGATCCGGCCGAAGGGGTCGTCGCCCACCCGGCTCACCCAGGCGGCGGTGTGCCCCAGACCGGCCAGGGCGACGGCGACGTTGGACTCCGCGCCGCCGGTGCCCAGGGTCAGGCTCGCCCCGGCCGTGAGCGGCTCGGCGCTGTGCAGCACCGCCATGGTCTCGCCGACGCAGACCGCGTCGATCCGGGTTCCGGGGGGTGTCATCGCCGTTCCCTTCGGACGGAGCGGCCGGGCAGGCGGTCGGTCCGCCGCCCGTCGCGGACGGTGAACTCCCCGGCGACCAGGACGTGCTCGATGCCGACCGGGGGGAGCCGGGGCTCGTCGTAGGTGGCGCGGGCGTCCACGGTGTCGGGGTCGAACACCACCAGGTCCGCGATCGCGCCGAGGTGGACCTCGCCGCGGTCGGCCAGGCCCAGCCGGCGCGCGGGGCGCGAGGTGAGGTGGCGGACGCACTCCTCCAGGCTGAGCACCCCGAGTTCGCGCACGTAGTGGCCGAGGTACCGGGGGAAGGTGCCCCAGCCGCGCGGGTGGGGTTTGGCGCCGACGAGGATGCCGTCGCTCCCGGCGGTGTGGGAGCTGTGCCGCATGATGGTGCGGATGTTCTCCTCGTTGCCGACCTGGAGCAGGCAGCCGCTGCGCAGCCCGTCCCGGACGAGCAGCTCCATGTACAGGTCGCCCGACTCGCGGCCGCGGCGGGCGGCCAGCTCGGCGATGGACGCGCCGACCGCCCAGGACAGGTCGGGGTCGGCGGTGCCGGTGACGACGATCGCGGACCAGTCCATGGGGACGCCGTGGTTGCCGTCGGTGCCCTCCACCTCGATCTCGTGGAGGATGCGGGCGCGGGTGGCCGGGTCGCGCAGCCGCTCCAGGGTGGCGGCGGTGCCGCCGATCTGCGCCCAGCTGGGCAGCGGGGCGCCCAGGTAGGTGGCGCTGGCCCGGTAGGGGTAGGAGTCGAGGGTGACGTCGAGGCCGTGGCGGACGGTCGCCTCGTCGATGGCGTCCAGGACCTCGGGGGCCCGGCCCCGGTTCTGCGGGAAGTTGACGTGGCAGTGCGCCAGGTGCAGGGCGACCTGGGCGCGCCGGGCGACGTCCAGGCACTCCTGGTAGGACTCCACCACGCGGGAGCCGTAGTTGCGGTGGTGGGGGCAGTAGTAGCCGCCCGCCTCGCGGACGGGGGCCAGCAGCGCGACGATCTCGTCGTCGGTGGCGTACATGCCGGGGGTGTAGGTGAGCCCGGAGGAGAGCCCGTGTGCGCCGTCGGCCATGCCGCGGGCGACGATGGCGCGCATGCGGTCGAGTTCGTCGCCGGTGGGTGCGCGGTCCTCGCCGCCCAGGACGGCCATGCGGACGTTGCCCTGCGGGACCAGGTGGGCGACGTTGACGGGCGCTCCGGCGTCGACCCGGTCGAGGTAGCCGCCGATGCCGCGCCAGGAGTGGTCCAGGTCGGGGGTGCCGTTCCAGCCGGCGAGCTGGGCGCGCAGCTCCTCGACGGTGTCGTCGGTGACGGGGGCGTAGCCCAGGCCGTCCTGCCCGACGACCTCCAGGGTGACGCCCTGGAGGACCTTGGCCTCGTGCCCGGGGTCGGCCAGCACGGCGAGGTCGGAGTGGGAGTGCATGTCGATGAACCCGGGTGCCAGCACGCGCCCGGAGATGTCGACGACCTCGGCGGGTCCGCCGCCGCCGATGCCGGTCATCCGTCGGCCGGTGCCGGGCGGGACGATGTGGATGATGCGGTCGCCGCGCAGCACGACGTCGGCGGTTCTGGAGGGTCCGCCGGTGCCGTCGACCACCCGCCCCCCGGCCAATACGGTCTCGAACTGCACTGTTCCTCCACTCAGGGGGCCGAGTCCTGCGCCCGGGGGCCGGTCCTCCGTTCGGGGACCGCCCGGCCGGGTATCGTCGGCCGGATGTCGGTGGGGCCAAGATACGCTTCCGGGAACAAAATTGATAACTTTGTTGCCAATAAGCGTGGCCCGGACCGCCCCGCCGTTCGGCGTGTGCACCGGTGTGCGCATCCGCATGTGCATCCGCAAGCACGCCGGTACAGGCATTATCGACGAGGCGGGCCCGGCACGCGAGACCCGCGACCACAAGGAGACCACGGATGTCCAAGAAGGCGGTCCGCACGGACAACGCCCCCGCCCCCGCCGGCGCCTACAGCCAGGGGATCGTCGCGGGCGGGTTCCTCTTCACCGCGGGCTTCGGCCCGCAGGACCCGGCGACCGGCGCGGTCGCCCCGGGCGTCGGGGAGCAGACCGAGCAGGTGCTGGCCAACATCTCCGCCGTCCTGGCCGAGCACGGCCTGACCCTGGACGACGTCGTCAAGACCACCGTGCACCTGGAGCACCTCAAGCGGGACTTCGCCGAGTACAACGCGGTGTACGAGAAGCACTTCAGCGCGCCCTACCCGGTGCGCACCACCGTGGGCTCCGACCTCGCCGACATCCTGGTGGAGATCGACGTCGTCGCCAAGCTCCGCGACTAGCCCCACCTCTCCGGGCCTCCACTCCGCTTCGGGCCGTGCTCGGGCGCCCGGGGATCGGAGATCGGGGATCGGGGATCGGGGATCGGGTTCGAGTGGACCCGGCGGCCCGGAGCGAACGTCCGAGGAACGAGGACGTCCGCTCCGGGCCGCCAGCACCCCGTGGGCACCCTGCCCCGGACCGGACCGGGGCGGGGCAGGGCTGGGCAGGGCAGGGCTGGGCGGGCGGGCGCCCGTGGTCAGGCGCGGCGGCGGGCGCGCAGGATCACGTCGTGGATGGTGTACTCCGTGCCGCCGTAGACGGCCGGGCGCGGCCGTTCCTCCAGCGTCACCGTCTCCCAGTGGTCCTCGGGTACCAGGGCCGCCAGCTCCTCCAGGGTCGGGAACATCTCCGGCCACGGCGGGAGCGGCATCCCGTTCTCCAGGTCACGCAGCGCGTGGGAGACCAGCAGCAGGGTCCCTCCCGGTGCGACCGCGGCGGCCATCCCGGCGAACACCCCGGCCCGTTGCTCCGGGCGCAGCGGCAGGTAGTGCGAGGTCACCAGGTCGAAAGCGCCCGCCGGGGGCTCCCAACCCGAGACATCGGTCCGCCACCAGGTGATCCGCTCGGCGGCCGCGGGTGACTGCTCGGCGATCCGGGCGGACGCCTTCTCCAGGGCCACCGCGGAGATGTCCGTGGCGGTCACCTCCCAGCCCTGTTCGGCCAGCCACCGGGCGTCGTCGCCCTCGCCGCTGCCGACCTCCAGCGCCCGGCCGGGCGCCAGGTCCGCCGCCTCGGCCACCAGAGCGACGTTGGGGTTCCCGCTCCAGATCCGCTCCGGGGCGGAGAAGCGCTCGTCCCAGTACTCCGCGCGGAACATCTCCGGCGGGGGCGCGTCGGGGAACTGCTCATCGGTCATCGTCGACCACCTCCGCGACCAGCCTCACCGCCGACGGCCGCCGGGCGCCAATCCCGTTGCCGTTCCGGCAAAAAGGTGGAACCGCGCCACAGGCCGTCCGTACGAGGGGAACACCGCGGCCGCAGGCCGTCTTGTGAGGGCGGTGGCGGGTGGCGAGTGGCGGGCGGGGGTGGCGGGTGACGGGCAGGCGGCAGCGGATGACGGACGGGCCGCCCCGGAGACGGGCGGACGGTCGCTGGCGACGGGCTGGCGGTGGCGGATGGCGGGCGGACGGTCGCGGACGACGGGCCGGGCGGTGGCGGATGGCGGCCGGGCGGCCCCGGAGACGGGCGAGCGGTGGCGGGTGACGGGCGGGCTAGTCGTCGGTGAAGTCCTCCAGGCACAGGTCGAGCAGTGCCTCGACGCGCCGGGTGAGGTCCTCCCGTTCCTGGGCGCGCAGCGCCGTGGCGCCCTCCACCAGGCGGACCCGGGTGAGGCCGAGCATCAGCGCGGTCACCAGGGAGGCGTGCGCACGGGCGGCGGTGCCGCCGCCGAGGTAGGCCTCCAACGGGTCGATCAGGGCGCTGGTGATGCGCCCCTGGTAGACCGCCTGGAGGTCGGGGTCGCCCGCCGAGTGGTCCAGGGCCCGCTGGAGCGCGGAGCTCTCGCCGTGCAGGCGGCTCACCGCGTGCTCGGCCAGCCGCCGGGTGAGGGTGTCCCGGTCCCCCTCGATCAGGCCGGGGAACACGCCGTCCTCGCGGAGGATCTCGGTGAGCAGCCCGCGCTTGGCCCCGAAGTAGCGGTTGATCAGGGCGACGTTGACCCCGGCGTGCGCGGCGATCTTGCGCGAGGACACGGCGCCGTAGCCCTCCTCGGTGAAGAGCTCCCGAGCGCTGGCCAGGATGCGCGCCCTGGTCGCCTCGCGGCCGCGGGCGGGCCCGGCACCACTTCCGGTTCCGTCCGTACCGTCCATCTCCACACCCTCCGGCGGCGCTGCTCTGACTGTGCCGATTCCAGGTTGGCACCCCGGGCGCCCGTTCGCCTACCGAATCGTCCTCGGTGATATCGACTTGACAAGGTCAACACCGTTTACATATACCTGAAGACGGACATCCCGCCCCCGGCAGTGCGCCTCGGGGCCTTTCGTGTGTCCGGGATGAGGGATCTCGTTGGAACAGGCAGTGCGCAGTACACCCGTCACCCGTACCCCGGAACCGCCCGATCCCCACGCCCAGGCCCTGCCCTCCCGCAGGGTGGTCCGGCGCATCATGGTCGGCCTCGTCCTGGCGATGCTCACCTCGATGCTCACCAACTCCATCGTCGGCACCGCGCTGCCGACGATCATGGGCGAACTCGGCGGACAGGACCGGCTGGCCTGGGTGGCGACCGCCGCCCTGCTCACCATGACCGCCTCCACCCCCGTGTGGGGCAAGCTGTCCGACATCTGGGGCCGCAAGCTGCTGTTCCAGGTGGCTCTGGGCGTCTTCATCGTCGCGTCGGTCGCGGCCGGGCTGGCCCAGGACATCAACTGGCTCATCGCCGCCCGCGCCCTCCAGGGCCTGGGCGTGGGCGGGCTGGCCACACTCCCCAACATCATCCTGGGCGACGTGGTGTCCCCCCGCGAGCGCGGCCGCTACAGCGGCCTCATCGGCATGGTGTTCGGGGTGTCCACGGTGCTGGGACCGCTGGTCGGCGGGTTCCTGGTGGACAGTCCGCTGGGGTGGCGCTGGTGCTTCCTCATCACGGTGCCGCTGGCGGTCTTCGCGTTCGTGGTCATCCAGTTCATGTTCACCATGCCGTTCACGCCCCGGCGCGACGCCCCGGTCGACCACACCGGGGCCGCCCTGATCTTCGGGGCGGCCAGCACCGCGATCGTGCTGCTCAGCCTGGGCGGCACCCAGATCGCCTGGACCTCGCCCCTGGCGATCGGCCTGGGCGTCGCCGCGGTGCTGCTGACGGCGGGCGCCGTGGTCGTGGAGCGGCGGGCACGTGAGGCGATCATCCCGGCCCGGCTGTTCCGGAACCGGACGTTCGTGCTGGCCTCGGCGGCCTCGGTGTGCGTGGGCATGATGATGTTCGGCCTGATCATCTACATGCCGCAGTACCTTCAGATGGTCCACGGGATGAGCCCGACCGTGTCGGGGATGATGACGCTGCCGCTGGTGGCGGCGTTCCTGGTCACCTCGATCGGCTCCGGGTACGCGGTGAGCGGCAGCGGCCGGTGGAAGGCCTACCCGGTCGTCGGCATGGTCCTGTGCGTGGTCGGGTTCGTGCTGCTCTCCCTGGCGCACCTGGACCCGGGGCTGACCGCGGTGGTCGCCGGGCAGGCCCTGGTGGGGCTGGGCTTCGGACTGAACATGCAGCTCCTGCTGCTGGCCACGCAGAGCTCGCTGCCCACCGCCGACATGGCCGCGGGCACCGCCTCGGTGGTGTTCTTCCGCAACCTGGGCGGGGCCACGGGTGTGGCGGCGTTCGGCGCGGTGATGGTCGGGCGCCTCAACGGCGAGCTGGCGGCCGCGGTGGCGGCGGCCCGGGAGCGGGCGGCGGCCGATGCCGCGGCCGGGACCGACTCGGGCGCCGCGGGGCTGTCGGAGCAGTTGGCCGGGGCGGGCCGGGCCGCCCAGGGCTCACCGGAACTGGTGCACGCGCTGCCGGGTCCGGTGCGCGACGTGGTCGTGGGCGCGTTCGACCACGCGATGCAGGGGGTGTTCCTGGCGGGTGTGCCCATCGCCGTGCTGGGCCTGGCCGCGGTGGCGTTCATGCGGGGTGTGCCGCTGCGCGGCGGCCCCAAGGCCGGAGACCGGTGAAGCGCCTGCGGGGGAGGTGACGGGGCCGTCGGCGCACAGGATCGCGTCGCACGGCTCGAACAGGGCGTCGGCACGGCGGGGCGTCGGCACGGCAGGGCGTCGGCACGGCAGGGCGGGCAGGCGGGCAGGCCGGTCCGGAACCGGGACAGGGCGGACAACGGCTCGACGTGGGCGCGATCGTGCAGCGGACGCATCTCTGCGGCCTCGCGGTGGGTTCACCGGCGTCTCGACAGCGCACAGGATCTCCCCGGGGCCGCTTCGTCGTCCGCCGAACGCAAAAACCCCTCGGTCTGCTCAACGAGCCGACCGAGAGGGCGGGTTGAATCTCAAGCTCAGAGGTAGCGGCGGAAGCCCTCGGCGGAGTCGGCGAAGCCGAGGGCCTTGTAGAACGCGTGGGCGCCCTGCCCGCTCTCGTGGGACAGCAGCTCCACCTTGTAGCACCCGGCCCGGGAGGCGCGGTCCAGCGCGTCTTCCATCAGGGCCCGGCCGATGCCGCGGCGGCGCAGGTTCGGGTCGACGACGAGGTTGTCGGCCACCGCCCAGGGCTGGGCGTCGTGGGTGAGGTTGGCGATCACCAGCAGGTCGAGGGTGCCGATGATCTGGCCCCGCTGCTCGGCGACCAGGACGGTGCGGTCCGGGTCGTTCTCCATCCGGGTCCAGGCGCGCACGGCGGCGGAGGACATGCGGACGTGAGCGCTCTGCGTGTGGGTCGTATCGCCGAGTTCGCGGAGGAGACGCAGAATCGCACCGAGGTCGGACCGGATGGCCGCACGGATAATCATGGCTTCCGGAATCGTAGCCGACCCCCCGCGACAAGGCGGACGTCGCCCTACAACCGGACATAAAACACCAGGGGTGGGGACCTCGGTCCCCACCCCGGAATCGTCGTGCGCCCGGCGCCGACGCTACGGCTTGCGGATGACCCGCACGCCCTCTTCACCCGACGGCGGCCGGCCGCCCTCCGGGCGCCGGTAGATACCGGTGATGCCCGGGTCACCACCGGGCTCGGCGGTGTCCGGGGCCTGCGGGCCCGTGCCCTGCGGAGCCTGCGGACCGGTGCCCTGCGGGCCGCCCTCGGGGGCGGGGCCGGTGAACCTGGCGCCCTGCGGGGGACGCGGGGCATCGGCCTGCGGCCCCTTGGGCTGCTGGCCCTGGGCCGGGCCCTGCGGCCGGGGGTTGGGCTTGATCCGCACCGTGGACTCGTCCGGCACCTCGGGGATGGAGGTGATCCGGATGGTGGCCTCGTCCGGGGCCGGCTCCGCCGGCTTGGCGGGCTCCGACTTGGCGGGCTCGGGCTTGGCCGGCTCCGCGGCCTCGGGCTCGGCGGGCTCCGGCTTGGGCTTGGGCGTGAAGACCTCGGTCCTGGCCTCGACCTTGGCCGCGGACTCGGGCTTGACCGGGCCGGGCGCCTTGGCGGCCTCCGGCTTGACCGGCTCCGCCGGCTTGGCGGGCTCGGGCTTGGCCGGCTCCGGCTTGGCGGGCGCCGGCTTGGCCGGGGCCGCGGAGACGCTCTCCTCGCGGGTCAGGCCGGTCTCCAGCGCACCCGCCTTGTCCTCCGCCGTGACCAGGTCCGCCAGCGTGGCGTGCATGTCGCGCAGGCGGCGCAGCGCCTCGGAGTGCGTCGCGGTCAGCGTCGCGAGCCTGCGGTCGGCGGTGTCGTGGATCTTCTTGGCCCGTGCCTCGGCCTCGCCCAGGCGGCGCTCGCCCTCCTGCTTGGCCTGCTCGCGGAGCTGGTCCGACTCCTTCTTGGCACCGGTGACCATCTCGTTGGCCTCCGCACGCGCGGAGGAGATGATGCGCTCGGCGTGGTCCTCGGCGTCCTTGCGGAGCTTGGCGATCTCCTCCTGGGCCCGCTTCTTGGACTCCTGAACCTCGGAGTCCACCTTGGCCCGGCGCTCGTTGGCCTCCTCCTCCGCGATGCGGAGGATCTCGGCCATGCGCTCGCTGATCTGCTCGTGCTCCGGCTTGGTCTGGGCCTTCTCACGGGCGACCGCCAGGTCCCGCTTGTACTGCTCCAGCTCGTCGTCCATCTGGTTCAGACGCTGGCGCAGACTCTGGTTGTCGTTGTTCAGACGAATGAAGCGCTCGTCGACCGACGCCTTGTCATAGCCGCCCTTGCGCACCGTCGGGAACATGTCCTGTTGCAGTCCGCTACCCGGCAACATATCGCTCATGTGCCTTTCATGTCCTAGTACACCGTCATCGGCTGCACGTCGCAGCTGGTGAGAGTTGCCCCGTACCCAATTGTCCGGTGAACACCCGCAAGTCCGCGCAAAGCACGGGCTGTAGGCGAGTGTCCTTTTTCACCGCGGCCGCGATCGCACGAGGGGAAGATCGGGCGCGGAGCGTCACACTGTGGACGACCGAACGACCACGGTAGACACACGCCGCGATACCCCGTCAAGAGTCCCGAAGGGGACATCGGCGTGCGTCCTCCGATCACGTTCTTACTAAGGTATGCGCGATCATCCCCGCGCGGGGGCGGAGCGGTCAACTTCGCCACCTTCCGCACCGCCGTGAAGGCCGGTGCACACTCCACCGAAAGGGAGGACACGACATGGGCAGTGGGATCGAGGACCGCGAGGCGGGTCCCGGGCCGCGGATCGGCGAGGCCGGGTTCGGCACCCCGCAGATCCACCCCGACGCCTGGATCGCCCCGGGCGCCGTCGTGGTCGGCCGCGTCCGGCTGGGCGCCCAGAGCAGTGTCTGGTACGGATCGGTCCTGCGCGCCGACACCGAGGACATCGTGGTGGGCGAGCGCGTGAACATCCAGGACCAGTGCGGCCTGCACGCCGACCCCGGCCAGCCGGTGGAGCTGCACGACGGCGTCAGCCTGGGCCACAAGGCGATGGTGCACGGCGCGATCGTCGAGGAGGGCTCGCTCATCGGCATCGGCGCGACCGTCATGGGCGGGGCCCGGGTGGGCAGGGGCGCCTTCGTCGCCGCGGGCGCGCTGGTGCCGCCGGGCAAGACCGTGCCGCCCGGCACCCTGTGGGCGGGCGTTCCCGGCAAGGTCGTCCGGGAGCTCCGCGACGACGACCGGGCCGTCCTGGAGTACACCGCCGCCCACTACGCGCAGCTCGCCCGGGAGCACGCCGGGGTCACCTGGCGCTGAGCCCGGAACGGGGAGTGAGCGGGTGGTGGGAGAAGAGTGACGGGTGGACCGGGAGGTACCGTCGCCCTGGTCGGACCGGATGACCCCGGCACTGGTCCTCCCGGGTCATGCGGGTCCGGGAGGGGGCCGCGTACTCTGGGTCCGGGTCCTCCGGACGGGTCATCACACCCTCCACCGTCCGCTCCTCAGGGGGACCCGTTCCCGTCCAGGACACCTCTGTACTCCCCGGGGGGTGAACGCGTGTGGCATCCGAACCGGGCCGGCCCGCCCCGCTGCACGACCACGTCGCGCTCGACGAGATCGAGCTGTACGCGGAGGTGCTCATCGCCGCCGCCCACGCCGACCACCGCCTGGCCCAGGAGGAACTGGACCGGGCACTGGGACTGATCTCCACCCCCGAGGACCCGGCCCGAACCCACTGAAGTCAGAGCGGCAGCACGGCACGCAGCAGGAACCCGCCCTCACGGGTACGCGGAGGTGCTCATCGCCGCCGCCCACGCCGACCACCGCCTGGCCCAGGAGGAACTGGACCGGGCACTGGGACTCATCTCCACCCCCGAGGACCCGGCCCGAACCCACTGAGGTCAGAGCGGCAGCACGGCACGCAGCAGGAACCCGCCCTCACGGGTACGCGGAGGTGCTCATCGCCGCCGCCCACGCCGACCACCGCCTGGCCCAGGAGGAACTGGACCGGGCACTGGGACTGATCTCCACCCCCGAGGACCCGGCCCGAACCCGCTGAAGTCAGAGCGGCAGCACGGCACGCAGCAGGAACCCGCCCTCACGGGTACGCGCCGCCGTCAGTCCGCCGCCCACCGCCGACAGCCGCTCGGACAGCCCGTTCAGGCCGTTGCCCTTGTCGCCGTTCCCCTCACCGGCCCCGTCGTTGGACATCTCCACCACCAGTGCCCTGCCGCCCTCCCCGCGGACCAGGGAGAAGTCGATCCGGCAGTGGGTCGCCTCGCTGTGCCGCAGCACGTTGGTACCGCCCTCGCGCACCACCCACGCGATCGGTGCGGTGGCCTCCCCGGGGACCTCCAGGTCCGCCAGCAGGTCCGCCAGTCCGGTGACCTCCACCCGGGTCCCGGCGGTTTCCAGGACCCCGCGCACCGAGGCGACCTCTTCGGCCAGGTCCAGGTCCCGGTAGCCGCTGACCGCCGTGCGCACCTGGCCCAGCGCCTCCCGGGCCAGGTCGTGGACCTCGCGCAGTTCCTTCTCCGCGCGTTCGGGGGCCCGGTCGACGAGCCGCCCGGCCAGCTCGGCCTTGACCGCCAGCGCCGACAGGCTGTGCCCGAGCAGGTCGTGCATGTCGCGGGCGAACCGCAGCCGTTCCTCGGTGACCGCCAGCCGGGCCCGGGCCTCCTGTCCCTCCACCGCCTGTATGGCGATGTCCCACAGCCAGATGGTGGCCATCGAACCGGAGGCCATGAGCAGCGCCCACATGATGGCCCCGATCCAGAAGAGCAGGTGGACGATGAGCGGGAGACCCGTTTCCCCGACGAGGACGAACGCCCACGGGGCGGCCAGCAGCGCCAGGGTGACGGGGATCCCCCGGCGGCGCGGCGCGGCGAACACGCCCACGGACCACCAGGAGGCGTACAGGGCCATCGTCAGCATCACGTCCTGGATCAGGACGGAGGTGGCGGCGAGCAGGGCGAGCGAACCCCAGTAGAGGCGGGGGTCGGGGTTGCGGCGGCCGTCGATCCGGTCCCGCATCAGCAGTAGGACCAGCACCGCCAGGGGCACCGAGGTGCCCAGGGCCGCCAACGGGCGCCACGTGTCGTGCACCGGCCCGGCGAAGACGATCCCGAACAGGGGGATCCCCGCCAGCAGCATCGCGAGCGTGCCCAGCGTGAGCATGATGATCAGGCGGGCGAAGCGCATCGTGCGGTCGTGTCGGCCGTGTCGGCCGTCGGAGGGTGAGGGTACGGACACGTCTCCTCGGCGTCGGGGGAAGGTCAACGCACCTCCTCGGCGTCGGGGGAGTCAGGGAAGTCGGGGGAGTCGGGGGAGTCAGGGGAAGGGTGCGCACCGGCGGGCAGGTGCACGCGCAGGAGGTAGTCGCCCTCATCCGTGCGCACCGCCGACAGTGTGCCACCCTCCCGGCGCACCCGGTCGGCCAGCCCTCCCGTCACACCGCCGGGGCCGGTGTCCGCTCCCGGGCGGGCCCGGTCGTTGGACACCTCCACCACCGCCCGCCCGGTGCCGGGGTCCCGGGAGAAGGAGATCCGGCAGCGGGTGGCGTCGCTGTGCCGCAGCACGTTGCTGCCGCCCTCGCGCACCACCCGGGCCGCCAGGGACGCCTCCGCCGGAGAGGGGTCCAGGCCGTCCAGCCCCGTCACGGTGGCCCGGGTGCCGTCGGCCGCCAGGGTCGCCGCCACCGACCGCACCTCCTCGGCCAGGTCCAGTTCCCGGTAGCCGCTGACCGCGGCGCGGACCCGGCGCAGCGCGTCGCGGGCCAGTGCGTGCACCTCGGCGGCCTCGGTACGGGCCTCCTCCGGGTTCCGGGAGACGTTCCGCTCAGCCCGCGCGGCCCGGGTCGCCAGCACGGTCAGGTCCCGGCCCAGCAGGTCCTGGAGGTCCCGGGTGAACCGCAGCCGTTCCTCGGCCACCGCCAGCCGGGCCTTGGCCTCCTGGGCGGCGAAGGCATCGCGCACGATGTCCCACAGCCGGAAGGAGACCGTGCAGCCCAGGTAGAAGAGGATCCCCATGGCGACCCCGCCCGTCCAGGTGACCGCGAACGACCCGGCGGAAACGTACGGATAGAGGAACGGCCAGGCGATCCACGGGATCACGGCGGTCACCACCGCCAGCACCACCGGACGCCGCCTCCCGCCGCGGTGCAGGTGCAGCATCACCGACAGCCAGGCGGACAGGGCGGAGACCATGTACACCTCGACCCGCAGGAACAGCACCCCCGCCCAGGTCAGGAGCACGGACGCGACGTACAGTCGCGTGTCCGGGGCCGCCTCCCCGCGCATCCGGGCGGCCAGCAGCGGGCCCATGCACACGGTCGCGCCGACGAGCAGGACCAGGGACACGGCCTCCGACCATCCCGGATTCCCGTGCATGCGTGTCTGGACGAACTCGATCACGGGCCACAGGATCACGATCACGGGCGTCACCAGCACCGTGTATGCGGTCATCCTGCGGGCCGTCCGCAGGTGGCGCCGCTGCGCCGCGGTCGGGGTCGGGGAAGGGGTCGGGGAAGGGGTCGGGGACTCCTGGTTCACCGTTCGAGTCTCCCTCATGGGGAACGCCCGCCCCGATCGGGGCGGGCGGTACCGGGTGGGACGGGTGGGACGGGTGGTACCGGGTGGGGCGGGCGGGTGTCAGGGCTGGCGGGGGTCCCAGCGGAAGGTGCGGAAGGCCAGCACGGCGAACAGGACCGTCCACAGCAGCAACAGGCCGACGGCGGGCAGAGCGGCGACCCACAGCTCCGCGAACCCGGCCCGGGTGGCGGACTCATAGCCCGAGAAGACGTCGTAGCCGGTGTAGGAGGCCTGGGCGAGCTGGCCCGCCGCGGTGGAGGGCAGGAAGCTCAGCATCTCGACGAACGCGTCCGGGAACATGCTGGTCGGCATGATGCTGCCGCCTGTGAAGAGCAGGAACATCATCGGCACCATCGCGGCCATCTGGGCGGACTCGGCGGTACGCACCAGCGGGGTGATGCACAGGCCCAGGAAGCTCATGGAGACGGCGCTGAGCGTGATCGCGAGCACCAGCATGACCGGGTCCTGCGGCAGCGAGCCGGAGTTGGCGTAGATCAGGCCGACGCCCAGCACGGCGATGGCCAGCGACATGGCGGTCACCAGCAGCGTCATCGCGCCGAACAGCGCGCCCGGCGTGACCCCGTTGACCCGCAGCTGCTTGAGGACGAGGGACTCGCGGCGGGCGGTGAACACGTTCGAGGGGTGGCCGATGCCGATGATCAGGCCGATGCTGCCCATCGCGGCGATCATGGCGAGGTCGGCGCTGCCGATGTCGCCCAGGACGGGATCGTTGGGCAGGTTCATCGGGACGACGAACATGAACAGCGACAGGCCCAGGAACATCCAGGCGGTCTTGTAGCGGACGAAGAGGGTGAACTCGGTGCGGGCCAGGCGCAGCGTCTGGCGCACCGGGCCCATGGCGGCCGGGCGGGTGGTGGTGGCGGGCTGCTGCGAGGAACCGTGCCGCAGGCGTCAGCCGAGGCGGGCGGGGGGCGGGCGGGCTGCTGGCGTCAGCCGAGGCGGGCGGGGTGCGACTGGTCCGCGAGGTCGGCGGCACCGGCGACCTGGAGGAAGACGTCCTCCAGAGAGGCGCCGCGCACCTGGAGGTTGCGCAGGACCACGTCGCGTTCGGCGGACCAGGCGACGAGCCCGGAGACCACCCGGTGCGCCCGCGACTCGACGTCGGCGCCGGTGACGGTGTAGGTGGCCCACAGCCGCCCGTCGCGGGTCCCCACCGCGGCCTCGGCCCCGGCGAGCTCGGGCAGGTCGTCGGTGCCGACCTCCTCCGGCAGCCGGAAGGTGATCCGGTCGCCCCAGGAGGCGAGGACGCCGTCCAGGGTCCCCTCGACCCGGATCTCGCCGCGGTGCATGATGGCGAGCCGGTCCGCGAGGCGCTCGGCCTCCTCCAGGTAGTGGGTGGTGAGCAGGACCGCGACCCCCTGCCGCTTGAGCTCGGAGATGATCCGCCAGGTGGTGTGCCGGGCCTCGGGGTCCATGCCGGTGGTGGGCTCGTCGAGGTAGAGGACCTCGGGCCGGGCGACCAGGGCCTGGGCGAGGATGAGGCGGCGCTTCTGCCCGCCGGAGAGCTGGCGGACCGGGATCCGGGCCTTGTCGGTGAGGGCGACCAGCGCCAGCAGTTCGTCGACGTCGCGGGGGCCGGAGACCAGGTCGTGGGCGAGGGTGATGGACTCCCGAACCGTGAGGTCCTCCATCAGGCCGTTGCCCTGGAGGACGGCGCCGGTGCGGCCGCGCAGGGCGGCGGGCTGGCCGTAGGGGTCGGTGCCGAACACCCGCAGGGTCCCGGAGCTGGGACGGCGGAAACCCTCCAGCGTTTCGATGGTGGTGGTCTTGCCGGCGCCGTTGGTGCCCAGCAGGGCGAACAGCTCGCCGGGGCGGATCTCGAAGGAGATGCCCCTGACCGCCTCGAAGTTTCCGTAGTGCTGGTGCAGGTCGCGGACGACCACCGCCGGGCCGTCGGCGGCGGTGCGGTCGGGGAGGGGTTCGGTGCTCGTCGTCATGGCTCCAGATTCCCGGAACCGGAGCCGGGACCACAGACGCCGTTGTCACCGATCGCGTGTGGGAATCCACCGAGGCCGACGATGACAGATGTCATGTGCCATGGATTCCGGCCCCGGGCACAGGGGTGCCGCCCGCACGCGCCCCTTCCTCACCGCGTACGGGCGGCAACACCCCGGGTGGGCGCCGGGCGCCCGGTCGGGGGTGCTGGTAAGAGTTCTACACGAAGAACGGGGTGCGTGGGGTGCGAACTCCCTCCTTTTCCGGGCTCCGCGTGATCTTTTCTCAGGAAGTGATATCCGATGGGGGATTCCCCTGCTCGAAGCGCACGGGAGGAATAACCGCGGAACCCGCTCCCGGCCCGCCGGGCCCCGCCGCTCCGGGTGTCCGGACGGGATTTTCGGCCTTTCCACAGTTCCGGATATACGGACCTGCACCCGACCGTTCCGTAAACAGTCCGTTATTTGGAGTTCCCACCCGGGGCCCGGAAGGACCCGACCGACGACCGCGACCGGACTTTCCGGTCCGGCGGGGCCGAGCCTAAGGTGGTGCCCTGTCCACGACGACGAAGGATGTCCATGTCACCCAACCGCGGACTTCTGTGGTGCGGGGTCGCCGCAGGCCCCCTCTTCCTCGCGGTGTCCACCCTGGCGGGCCTGCTGCGCCCCGAATACTCCCTGGCCCGGCACCCGGTCAGCTCACTGGCGCTCACCGGGGCGGGCGGGGTCCAGGTGCTGAACTTCCTGCTCACCGGCGCGCTGCTCACGGCCTTCGCGGTCGGCGCCGGGCGGGAGCTGGGCCGTACCGGCCGCACCGGGCGCACCGGGCCCGTCCCGTGGCTGCTGGGTCTGTGCGGCATCGGCCTGATCGGCGCCGGGCTGTTCCGCAGCGACCCGGTCAGCGGCTATCCGCCGGGAACCCCCCACGAGCTGGTCTACACGCCGCTGGGCATCCTGCACGACGCGGCGTCCGCGCTGTTCTTCTTCGGGCTGCCGCTGGCCTGTGTGCTCTACGCCCTGCGGGCCCTGTCCGACCGGCGCTGGGTGGTGGCCGGGTACTCGGTGCTCACCGCGGTCGCCTTCTTCGGCTGCTTCATGTGGGCGAGCGCCGGTTTCCAGCAGAGTCCGGGCCTGGTCGCCGTGGGCGGCCTCTACCAGCGGGCGTCCCTTCTGGTCGGGTTCACCTGGATCGCCGTGCTGGCCCTGCTGCTGCTCCGCTCGGAGAAGACGGAAGGGGCGCCCACCTCGCGGTGAGCGCCCCCTGGGGGGTGCTCACCGCGAGGTGGGCGCCCCCGGAGACCGGGTCCGGCCGACGGACCGGGCCGACAGGCCGGGCCGACAGGCCAGGCCGACGAGCCGGTCCGACAGGCCAGGCCGACGAGCCGGTCCGACGGCTAGGCGTCGGCGGGCTCGGTCTCCTGCGGCTTGCCGCCCTTGATCGAGCGCAGCAGCAGCTGGGAGACGTCGACGACCTCCAGGGTCTCCTTCGCCTCGCCCTGCGACTTCTTCTCGTTGATCGCGTCACCCAGCATGACCTGGCAGAACGGGCACGCGGTGGACACGGTGTCGGGGTTGGTGGTCAGCGCCTCGTCCACCCGCTCGGTGTTGATGCGCTTGCCGATCCGCTCCTCCATCCACATGCGGGCACCGCCGGCGCCGCAGCAGAAGCCCCGCTCCTTGTGGCGGTGCATCTCCTGCGTCTTGACGCCGGGCACCTTGGCCATGATGTCGCGCGGCGGCGTGTACACCTTGTTGTGGCGGCCCAGGAAGCACGGGTCGTGGTAGGTGATGTTCTCGTCGATGGACTCGACCGGGGTCAGCCTGCCCTCGTCCACCAGCTTGGCCAGCAGCTGGCTGTGGTGCACGACCTCGTAGGTGCCGCCGAGCTGCGGGTACTCGTTGGCGAGGGTGTTGAAGCAGTGCGGGCAGCTGGCCACGATCTTGGTGACGCCGGCCTCGTTGAGGGTCTCGACGTTCTGCTGGGCCAGCATCTGGAAGACGTACTCCATGCCCAGGCGGCGGGCCGGGTCACCGGTGCACGCCTCCATGCCGCCCAGGACGGCGAACTTGACGCCCGCGATGTCCAGCAGTTCGGCGATGGCCTTGGTGGTCTTCTTGGCCCGGTCCTCCAGGGCGCCGGCGCAGCCGACCCAGAACAGGTACTCGGTGTCCGCGTCGAGCTTGTCGTCGACGACCTGCACCTCGACCGGGTTCTCCTGGGAGGCCAGCTCCTCGATCCAGTCCATGCGCTTGTCCTCGGACATGCCCCACGGGTTGGCCTTGTTCTCCAGGTTCTTCAGGAGCGTGTTGGCCTCGGACGGGAAGTTGGACTCGACCATGACCTGGTAGCGGCGCATGTCGAGGATGTGGTCGATGTGCTCGATGTCCACCGGGCACTGCTCGACGCAGGCGCCGCAGTTGGTGCAGGACCACAGCTCGTCGGGGTGGATGACGCCGCCCTCCTCCTCGGTGCCGACCAGCGGCTTCTCCAGGAGGGCGAGGACGTCGACGCCGGCGTGGGACTCGTCGGGCTGCTCGGCGAGGGTCTCGGCGGTGATGCCCTGGAGCAGGTACGGGGCCTTCTCGTAGGCGTGCCGCTGGAGGTCGAGGATGACCTTCTTCGGGGAGAGGGGCTTGCCGGTGTTCCAGGCGGGGCACTGGGACTGGCAGCGGCCGCACTCGGTGCAGGTGGTGAAGTCGAGGAGGCCCTTCCAGGTGAAGTCCTCGATCTTGCCCGCGCCGAACGGGTCCTCGTCGGGGTCGGCCTCCTCGAAGTCCAGGGGCGCGCTCCCGTCCTTGTTCATCATCTGCTTGGCGCCGCCCAGCGACGGGGAACCGTCGGCGTTGCGCTTGAAGTAGATGTTGACCGGGGCGAGGAACCGGTGCCAGCCCACGCCCATGGTGAGCTGCATGGCCAGGACCATGAAGAACGCGTAGCTGATGATCAGCTTGAACGCGGCGATCAGGGCGATCGCCGGGTCGGCGATCGCGGCGTCGCCCGGCAGGACCGCGCCGACCGCGTGCGAGATCGGGGTGGCCCACACCGGGAACGGGAAGGTGTCGGAGGCGACCTTGAACCCGCGGATCGCGAAGATCGCGATGAGCAGGCCGATGATGTACGCCTCGACGTAGTAGGCCGTCCACGTCTTGGAGTGCATGAACCGCGAGGCGCGGCCCTTGCGTCCGGGGCTGTTGAGCACCCGGTACGTGGTCAGGCCGAGGATGCCGACGAGGCTGGTCCCGGCGATGAACTCGATGGCCAGGCCGTAGATCGTCCAGTCGTAGATGAACGGCAGGTGGAAGTGCGGGTCGAAGACCTCGCCCTGGGCCTCGATGACCGTGAAGACCAGCAGGGGGAAGGAGACCATCACGAACCAGTGGGCCACACCCACCCAGGGCCGTTTGAGCATCCTGCCGTGGCCGACGATCTCGATGATCGCCATCGTGAGCCGTTGTCCGAACGGCCCCTTGCGTTCGGCCTCCACCGGTCGGCCCACGTTCACGGTCCGCACGATCTGGCGGATGGCCAGACCGAACATGGTGAAGGCGACCACGGCGAGGACCGAGGTGATGATGCCCAGTATCAGGTACAGCATCGCCCGTGGCCTCCCATCCTGCTGCGTCGGCCGGTGCGCCACACACCGGCGGTCGAAACTATGTTACTAGCGGGTAATCATGCGGCGGCCACCGGCTCTGCGGGGAGCCCCGACCGCGCAGGGGCAACGCTAGTGACTCCTGTCGCAACAAAACCACGCGGGTCCACCCTGTTCACCCCGTGACACGCGCCGCGGCAGTGGCCATGCAATGCCCCTGTTCGCACCGTATACACCCATTTCACCCCTCCCCCGCACCGCCCGGCATCGGTCATCCCACCGGCGGACACCGTCGTGCACGCCGGTGGGATGACCGGAGCCGACGGGTATGGGCAGGGGCAGGGGGCAGGGGCAGGGGGCACGGGCAGGGGCACGGGCACGGGCTAGGGCACCGGCTCGGGCACGCCCCCGAGGAGGTGTGTCCGCGGCGGTTAGGGCTGTGGCCACGGGTGGCGTCCCGGATGGTGTCCCGCCGGGTGGTGTACTTTTCCGGCCCTGTTCCTACGGATACGCGCGTCGGCGGTGCAGGCCGGATCGGTGCGTCGTCGCCTTCGGCGATGCTTCCACCCGGGTCATCGTGGCGACAGGGCGCGATGATCGTCCGGCATCAGCCGATTATCGCGATGACCTCCTGTGAGGACGCACCCGCGTGAAAGCCACACCGCTTCAGGGGACATGACCGCCCTGGCCGCACTGACCGCCCTGGCCGCCCGGGGTGTCGGGAGGCGTGCGCGCGACCTTCGCCGCTGGGCTTGAGGTCAGTGGAAACGTGCCGCCACACCCTTTGATGTGGAGGTAGTAGAGGTAGCGGACACGGTCGGGGTTCACCCCTCTGGATTGGGGAGGACGAGTACGGCCGGGGTTCACCCCTCTGGGCTGGGGAGGACGAGTACGGCCGGGGTTCACCCCTCTGGGCTGGGGAGGGCGAATACGGCCGGGGTTCACCCCTCTGGGCTGGGGAGGGCGGTCTTCATCCCGGTCACGTCCCCGGGAGTGGTGTGATTTTCGCGCGGGTGCGTCCTTGCGGGTCATCGCGATGGTCGGCCGAAGCCGGGCGGGCCGCCGCGTACCGGCGGCCCGCTGACCGGGATGAAGAAGCCGCCGGAGGCGGCGGTGCACCGATCCGCCCGGCACCGCTGACGCGCATCCGTGGGAACAGGGCCGGAAAAGTCACACCACTCGATGGGACACCATCTTCATCCCGGGTACCCGGGGCGAAGAGGCGCCGGGCTTCGATTCGTTGGGGCGGAGGCGGCGGACACGTCGGAGTCCATCTCTCTGGGGCGGGGGTCGCGGGGACGCCTCCCTCAACCCCCCTTCGGTGACGGAGGGCGGGCACCACCGGGGTCACCCCACCTGTGGTCGGGCTTTCAAACGAGCGTGGAGCATCCTGTCCTTTGCAGGCGGACCATTGCCTCCCACCCCGGGCGGTGCGGGTGTGCACGCTCCGCGTGCACCCGGCTCCGGCGATCACACCCCCACCACCCAGGGTGTGCGCCCAACGATGCTCTCCACAAGCTGCCGGGCGCCGACTGCGGCCGGGGCCGGGCCCACGCGTAGCGCCCCGTCCGTTTCCAAGCGGCTGAGCTTTTGGAAACCTTCACCTCTGTCGCGAAGACCCCCTATGGCCGGGCACCCCACTGGCGTGACACGGCTCGGGCTGAGCATTCCGGTCGGGTGGACAACCCCCCGGGGCCAGGGCCCCGGTTCGCCTTCCGGCTATGGCTGGGCGTCCCGGGCGGGTGGGAGACCCCCTGCGGCGGAGGAGGCGCGACGCCCTCCGGATATGGCCGGGGGTTCCCGCTCGGGTGGGTAACCCCCGGGTTCCGGGGCAGGCGCGACGCCCTCCGGGGCGCCCCGGGCGGGTGAACAACCCCTGGGGCGGGGGTGGCGCGATGCTCTGTCGGGGGTCCGGGCGGGGCCGGGCTTGTAACAGGTTCGGAGGAGAAGAATTCCAGGGAAGTACCGCCGGGATGGTGGCGGCGCGCGCCACCCCGGGGTCGTCCCTGGTTCTTCTCGGGGTCGCCCCCGGACCACGGTCAAGGATCCCCCCGGGTTCCCCCGGGGTTCCGCCATCTTCCTCGTGAAAACCCCTGGAGTCGGGAACAACCCCGCAGGGTCGCTCGTTGTCAGGTCGTAGAAAGTAAATTGAGTCGACCAGACTCAACTGACTTGACATCCCTCGCCGGACGAAGCAAACTTACGCCCGAACGACTCAACTTTGACGGAGGAAGCAACATGGCACGTGCGGTCGGAATCGACCTCGGTACGACGAACTCCTGTGTCGCGGTCCTGGAGGGCGGCGAGCCCACGGTCATCACCAACGCCGAGGGCTCCCGTACCACCCCGTCCGTCGTCGCCTTCGCCAAGAACGGTGAGGTCCTCGTCGGCGAGGTCGCCAAGCGCCAGGCGGTCACCAACGTCGACCGCACCATCCGGTCGGTCAAGCGCCACATCGGCACCGACTGGACGGTGAAGATCGACGACAAGACCTTCAACCCGCAGCAGATCAGCGCCTTCATTCTCCAGAAGCTCAAGCGCGACGCGGAGGCCTACCTGGGCGAGGACGTGACCGACGCGGTCATCACCGTCCCGGCGTACTTCAGCGACTCCCAGCGCCAGGCCACCAAGGAGGCCGGCACGATCGCGGGCCTCAACGTCCTGCGCATCATCAACGAGCCCACCTCGGCCGCGCTCGCCTACCACCTGGAGAAGGAGGACGAGGCCACGATCCTCGTCTACGACCTCGGCGGCGGCACCTTCGACGTCTCCCTGCTGGAGGTCGGCGACGGCGTGGTGGAGGTCAAGGCCACCAACGGCGACAACCACCTGGGCGGCGACGACTGGGACCAGGCGATCGTCGACTGGCTGGTCGAGAAGTTCAAGAACGCCAACGGCGTGGACCTGGCCAAGGACAAGATGGCGCTCCAGCGCCTGCGCGAGGCCGCGGAGAAGGCCAAGATCGAGCTGTCCAGCTCCAGCGAGACGCAGATCAACCTGCCCTACATCACCGCCTCGGCGGAGGGCCCGCTGCACCTGGACGAGAAGCTCACCCGCGCCGAGTTCCAGCGGCTGACCGCCGACCTGGTCGAGCGGACCAAGATCCCGTTCCAGCAGGTCATCAAGGACGCGGGCATCAACCTCAGCGAGATCGAGCACGTGGTGCTGGTCGGCGGTTCCACCCGCATGCCCGCCATCGTCGAGCTCGTCAAGGAGCTGACCGGCGGCAAGGAGCCCAACAAGGGCGTCAACCCGGACGAGGTCGTGGCGATCGGCGCCGCGCTCCAGGCCGGTGTGCTCAAGGGCGAGGTCAAGGACGTCCTGCTGCTGGACGTGACCCCGCTGTCGCTGGGCATCGAGACCAAGGGCGGCGTGTTCACCAAGCTCATCGAGCGCAACACGACCATCCCGACCAAGCGCTCCGAGATCTTCACGACGGCCGACGACAACCAGCCGTCCGTGCAGATCCAGGTCTACCAGGGCGAGCGCGAGATGGCCCGCGATAACAAGAAGCTGGGCGTCTTCGACCTGACCGGTCTGCCCCCGGCGCCGCGCGGCGTCCCGCAGATCGAGGTGGCCTTCGACATCGACGCCAACGGCATCGTCAACGTCACCGCCAAGGACCTGGGCACCGGCCGCGAGCAGTCCGTCACCATCTCCGGCGGTTCGGCGATGTCCAAGGAGGACATCGACAAGATGGTCCGCGACGCCGAGCAGTACGCCGAGGAGGACCGCAAGCGCCGCGAGAGCGCCGAGGTCCGCAACAACGCCGAGTCCCTCGTGTTCCAGACCGAGAAGGTCATCAAGGACAACGAGGACAAGATCCCGGCGGACGTGCGCTCGGAGACCGAGGCCGCGCTGGGCGAACTGAAGACCGCCTTGGAGGGGTCGGACGTCGACACCATCCGCACGGCGAGCGAGAAGGTCGCGCTGGCCAGCCAGAAGATCGGATCGGCGATCTACAGCCAGGGCCAGCAGCAGGGCGCCGACGAGTCCGCCTCGGACACCCCGGCCGACGACGCCGACGTCGTCGACGCCGAGATCGTCGACGAGGACACCAAGGGCGACCGGTCCTGACCCGCTTCGGCCGAGAGGAAGGAGGGCGCGTCCCAGATGGCGCAGTCTGACAGCACGAACGGCACCAACGGCGACGGTGAGGAGCGCCGGGGGCCGGTGATCCGCGACAACCGCCGCATCGACCCGGAGACCGGGGAGGTGCGCGAGACCGCCGCGGAGGAGGCCGAGGCCGACACCGAGGAGGTCGAGGGCATCGAGATCCCCGACACCCCCGAGCAGGTGGTGTCCGAGGCGATCAACGCCGACGAGCGGGTCGTGGAGCTCACCAACGACATCAAGCGCGTGCAGGCGGAGTACTCCAACTACCGCAAGCGCGTCGAGCGGGACCGGGTGGCCGTCCGAGAGGTCGCCACCGCCCAGGTCCTGGGTGAACTCCTGCCGATCCTGGACGACATCGGCCGGGCCCGCGACCACGACGAGCTCACCGGCGGGTTCAAGGCGGTGGGCGAGGCCCTGGAGGGCGCGGTCGCCAAGCTGGGCCTGGAGCGGTTCGCGGAGCAGGGCGACGACTTCGACCCGAAGATCCACGAGGCGCTGACCCTGATCCCGGTCCCGGACATCACGGTGCAGACGGTGGTGGAGGTCTTCCAGCCGGGGTACCGGATGGGTGAGCGGGTCCTGCGCCCGGCCCGTGTGGTCGTCGGGGACCCGGTGGAGGGCGCCGGGGCGCCCGACCCCGCCGAAGCGTCCGACGAGGGCGCGGAGGACTCCGGCGGCAGGGCCGACGACGAGTAGCGGGGCGACCCGCGGCTCTCCGGGCCACCCTCGGGTGGCCCGGAGGGCCGACCCCGGTCCCGGGCGGGCCGGGGCCACCTGGAAACATCGGACGCGATCAGATCAGCGGGAGAAGGCACTCAGTCGATGAGCACCAAGGACTACCTGGAGAAGGACTACTACAAGGTCCTCGGAGTCTCAAAGACCGCCTCCAAGGACGAGATCAAGTCGTCCTACCGCAAACTGGCACGTGAGAACCATCCCGACGCCAACACCGGCGACCCCGCGGCGGAGGGCCGCTTCAAGGAGATCTCCGAGGCGTACAACGTCCTGTCGGACGACAAGCGCCGCAAGGAGTACGACGACGCGCGGTCCCTGTTCGGCGGCTCGTACCGGCCCGGCGGGGGGACCGGTCCGGGCGGGTTCGACATGAGCGATCTGTTCGGCCAGGGCGGCACCGCCGGTAGCGGGGGCACCGGCGGCGAGCGGCTCAGCGACCTGTTCGGCGGCCTGTTCGGCGGCCGGGGCCGCGGCGGCACCGGCACGCGCAGCAGGCGCGGCTCCGACGTCGAGACCGAGGCCACCCTGACCTTCCGGGAGGCCGCGGACGGGGTGACCCGCTCCTTCCAGTTGGCCAGCGAAGCGCCCTGTCCCACCTGTAAGGGGACCGGGGCCAAGGCGGGCACCGCCCCGCGGATGTGCCCCAAGTGCTCGGGCACCGGGCACGAGAACACCAACCTCGGCGGCTTCTCGCTGTCGGAGCCGTGCAGCGAGTGCAAGGGGCGCGGCCTGGTCGTCGACGACCCCTGCGACACCTGCCACGGCAGCGGGCGCGGCAAGAGCACCCGCACCATCCAGACGCGCATCCCCGCCGGGGTGGCCGACGGCCAGCGCATCCGCATCAAGGGCAAGGGCGCGCCGGGCGAGAACGGCGGGCCCGCGGGCGACCTGTACGTCGTCGTCCACGTGAAGGAGCACCCGGTGTTCGGCAGGACCGGCGACAACGTCACGATCACCGTTCCGGTCACGTTCCCCGAGGCGGTGCTCGGCGCCGACGTGCGCATCCCGACCCTGGGCGGCTTCCCGGTGACGGTCAAGGTGCCGCCGGGTACGCAGAACGGCCACAAGCTGCGGGTGCGCGGCAAGGGCGCCACCCGCAAGGACGGCACCACCGGCGACATGATCGTCACCCTGGAGGTCTCCGTCCCCAAGAACCTCAACGGCGACGCCCGCGAGGCCCTGGAGAAGTTCCGCGCGGCGACGTCCGACCACGACCCGCGCGACGGGCTCGAAGCGCGGGCGAAGGGTGCGTGAGACCGATGAACGACTCCTTCGGCGTGGACGCGCCGGTCTACGTGATATCCGTGGCGGCCGAGTTGGCGGGCATGCACCCGCAGACGCTGCGGCAGTACGACCGGCTGGGGATCGTGTCCCCGGGCCGGGCCTCCGGACGCGGTAGACGCTACTCCATGCGCGACGTGCAGACACTGCGCGAGGTGCAGCGGCTGTCGCAGGAGGAGGGCATCAACCTGGCCGGGATCAAGCGGATCCTGGAACTCGAACACGAGGTGGAGCAGCTGCGCGAGCAGGTGTTCCACCTGGCCAACGAACTGGAGGCGGCGCGCCGGGCGGTGGCCCGGCGGGCCACCGCCCACCCGCCCCGCTCCGAGAGCGGGACCGCGGTGCGCGGCGAACTGGTCCGGCGCACCCGCGTGACGATCTTCAACACCGCCGAGGGCGACGGCCAGCGGGGGGACTCCGCGCCGGAGGGCCCCGGTCCCGACCGGATCGGCGGCGACGAGGCCTGACGGCCGCCCCGGCACGGCGGAACGGGGCCCGGTCGGCCGCGATACATCACTCCGCGTGACACGACTTGCGAAAGGAGTCACCGCGCGCATGAACTACAAGCTCACCCAGAAGAGCCAAGAGGCTCTGTCGGTGGCCATCCGGCTGGCCACCACCGACGGCAACCCGCAGACCGAACCGGTGCACCTGCTGTCCGCGCTGCTGGACCAGGCCGAGGGCGTCACCCGGCCGCTCCTCAAGGAGGTCGGGGCCGACCCCGACCGGCTCAAGGACAAGGTCGACGCGGCCATCGGCGCGCTGCCCAAGGTGTCCGGGTCCACGACCGCCTCGCCCAGCTCCTCCCGCCAGCTCATCGTCTCCATCAACACCGCCGCCCAGCGCGCGCAGCAGATGGAGGACGAGTACGTCTCCACCGAGCACCTGCTGGTGGGCCTGGCCGCCGACGGCGGCGAGGCGGCCCGGCTGCTCAAGGACGCCGGGGCCACACCGGAGGCGCTGCTCGACGCGTTCGAGCAGGTGCGCGGCAAGCGCCGGGTCACCACGGAGAACCCCGAGGAGACCTACCAGGCACTGGAGAAGTACGGCGTCGACCTGACCGAGCGGGCCCGCGAGGGCAAGGTGGACCCGGTGATCGGCCGCGACGGGGAGATCCGGCGGGTCATCCAGGTGCTCAGCCGCCGCACCAAGAACAACCCGGTGCTCATCGGCGAACCCGGTGTCGGCAAGACCGCCGTGGTGGAGGGCCTGGCCCAGCGCATCGTCGCGGGCGACGTGCCCCAGTCCCTGCTCGGCAAGCGGCTGATCAGCCTGGACCTGTCGGCGATGGTGGCGGGCGCCAAGTACCGGGGCGAGTTCGAGGAGCGCCTCAAGGCGGTGCTCCAGGAGATCAAGGACTCCGACGGCCAGGTCATCACGTTCATCGACGAGCTGCACACCATGGTCGGCGCCGGGGCCTCCGGCGACGGGTCCATGGACGCCGGGAACATGCTGAAGCCGATGCTGGCCCGCGGCGAGCTGCGCATGGTCGGCGCGACCACACTGGACGAGTACCGGGAGCGGATCGAGAAGGACCCCGCCCTGGAGCGCCGGTTCCAGCAGGTGTTCGTGGGCGAGCCGACGGCCACCGACACCATCGCGATCCTGCGCGGGCTCAAGGGCCGGTACGAGGCGCACCACAAGGTGCAGATCTCCGACTCGGCGCTGGTGGCCGCCGCGACCCTGTCCGACCGCTACATCACCGCGCGCTTCCTGCCGGACAAGGCCATCGACCTCATCGACGAGGCGGCCTCCCGGCTGCGCATGGAGATCGACTCCAGCCCGGTGGAGATCGACGAGCTGCGCCGCACCGTCGACCGCCTCAAGATGGAGGAGATGGCGCTCGACAAGGAGTCCGACCCGGCGTCCCGGCAGCGGCTGGAGCGGCTGCGCGCGGACCTGGCCGACAAGCAGGAGCGCCTCAACGGGCTGGTCGCCCGGTGGGAGCAGGAGAAGGCGGGCCTGAACCGGGTCGGTGAGCTCAAGGGCCAGCTGGACGAGCTGCGCACCCGGGCCGAGCTGGCCGAGCGCGAGGGCGACTTCACCACGGCGTCCCGGCTGATGTACGGGGAGATCCCGCAGCTGGAGAAGCAGTTGGAGGAGGCCTCCCAGGCGGAGGAGTCCACCGAGGCCGAGTCCGACACCATGGTCAAGGACGAGGTCGGTGCCGACGAGGTGGCCGAGGTGGTGTCGTCCTGGACCGGCATCCCCGTGGGGCGGATGATGGAGGGCGAGACCTCCAAGCTGCTGCGCATGGAGGACGAGCTGGGCCGACGGCTGATCGGCCAGCAGTCCGCGGTCGTGGCCGTGGCGGACGCGGTGCGCCGGGCGCGGGCGGGCATCTCCGACCCCGACCGGCCGACGGGTTCGTTCCTGTTCCTGGGCCCGACCGGTGTCGGCAAGACCGAGCTGGCCAAGGCGCTGGCGGAGTTCCTGTTCGACGACGAGCGGGCGATCGTCCGCATCGACATGAGCGAGTACTCCGAGAAGCACTCGGTGTCCCGCCTGGTCGGCGCGCCTCCCGGGTACGTCGGCTACGAGGAGGGCGGCCAGCTCACCGAGGCGGTGCGCCGCCGGCCGTACACGGTGGTGCTGCTGGACGAGGTGGAGAAGGCCCACATCGAGGTGTTCGACACCCTGCTCCAGGTCCTGGACGACGGCCGGCTGACCGACGGGCAGGGGCGGGTGGTGGACTTCCGCAACACCATCCTCATCCTCACCTCCAACCTGGGCTCGCAGTTCCTGGTGGACCAGACCCTGGACGAGGCGACGCGCGAGCAGCGGGTCATGGACGTGGTGCGGGCGACGTTCAAGCCAGAGTTCCTCAACCGGCTCGACGACGTGATCATGTTCGAGGCGCTGTCCATCGAGGACCTGACGCGGATCGTGGACCTCCAGGTGGAGAAGCTGGCCCGCCGCCTGGCGGACCGGCGCCTGAACCTGGACGTGACGCCGGGGGCGCGGGAGTGGCTGGCGATGACCGGCTACGACCCCAACTACGGGGCCCGGCCGCTGCGCCGCCTGGTGCAGTCCTCGATCGGCGACCCGCTCGCCCGCGAGCTGCTGTCGGGCGCGCTGGCCGAGGGGGACACGGTGGGGGTGGACGTCAACGACGCCGCCGACAGCCTGGTCGTGTCGCCCCGCCCGCTCGGCGTCCCGGCCGAGTAACACCGCGATGCACGGCAGGGGCCGCCCGGTCCGGGCGGCCCCTCCCGCATGTCCGGGGTTTCGGCCCGCGTCGCCACCGCCGTCGCTCCCGCCACCGTCGCCGGGGTCGCCCGGGGCGGCGGCCGACCCGCCGTCGGAGCGTCCGGAGGAACCCTTCCGGCCGGAGAAGACGACGGCGGGCTCCGTGGGCACGCTCCGTTCTCGCGGGGCCGGACACCGTCCACGGCGGCCGGGGCCGTCAGGCGCGTCCGGCCAGCAGCCGCTCCTCGGCGCCCGCGGGCAGGCCCACGGCCGGTCGGTCCGGGCGCTGCGGGGCGGTGCCGCCGATGGACACCAGCCACTCCCAGGTGTCGGCGACGGTCTCGGCGACCGGGCGGCAGCGCAGCCCGGCGGCCACCGCGCGGGAGACGTCGTTGTCGTGCAGGGACGCGTGCAGCTCGCCCGGCGGGATCCACACCGGCAGCTGCGACCAGGCCTCGACCCCGGCCGCGGCCACCTGCTCGGGGGTGAGCCACACGGGCTCGGCGTCGGAGCCGGTGGCGGCGGTGCAGGCGTCGATCAGCCCGCCCATGGTGGCGTGTCCGGGCGGGCTCACCAGGTTGAACGGGCCGGAGTGCCCGGCCGCGGTGGCGTCCAGGGTCCAGGCGGCCAGGTCGCGGGCGTCCACGTACTGGATGGGCAGTTCGGCCGGGCCGGGGGCCGGGAAGGGGCCGCCCCGGGCGATCCGGTTCAGCCACCAGGGCAGGCGGCCGATGTTCTCGTAGGGGCCCAGGATGAGCCCGGCCCGCACGGACAGGAAGCGGTCGCCGAAGACCGCCTCGCCGGCCAGTTCGCCGCCGCGCTTGTCGGCCGGGTAGTCGGTGCCGCCGGACCCGGGGTCGCCGTCCACCGTCGGCCAGGACTCGTCGGAGCCCGGCGCCGAGGGGAAGGTGTAGACGGAGCAGCTGGAGATGTAGGAGTAGCGGCCCACCCGGTCCGCCAGCAGGCGGGCGGACTCCGCCACCACCCGCGGCGCCGCCGACCAGGTGTCGACGACGGCGTCCCACTCGCCCTTCTCCAGCTCGGCCAGGCCGTCGGGGGCCAGCCGGTCGCCGTGCAGCACGGCCGCGCCCGGCGGGGCCTGCCGGGTCCCGCGGTGCAGGACGGTGACGTCCCACCCCCGCTCCAAAGCGTCCTCGACGACGGCGCGCCCGACGAACTCCGTGCCACCCAGTACCAGAAGTCTCATGGCGGGCAGTCTGTCTGGTTCAGGGCGATACGCGCCACCGTTTACTGCCACCGGCAGAACCCACATCAAAAATCCTCCGGAAGAGATATCATGAGAGAGACCAAGGGGATATCAAACAAGGGGTGGTCGCTATGTCCAGAACCGTCATCGACCTCGACGAGGATGCGCTGGCCGCAGCCGCCGAGGAACTCGGCACCACCACCAAGGTCGAGACCGTCAACCGCGCGCTCCGGGAGATCGCCGCCCGCCGCAGGTCGCACCGGTTCATCGACCTCATCGGTGACCTGGACCTGGACCTGGACGAACAGACGATGGGGGAAGCATGGCGCTGACCCTGTACCTGGTCGACAAGTCCGCCTACGAGATGGTGCGGCGCAGCCCCGAGGCCCGGGATCGCCTGCACGGCCTCGTCTCGTCCGGCGGGTCGATCGCCATGTGCGAGATGATCGCCCTGGAGTTGCTCTACTCCGCCCGCAACACGAGGGACTACGAGCGCCTCAAGGAGCAGTACGGCCTCCTGCCATGGTTGGAGACCGGCAACGAGGCGATGCGGCGCGCTCTGGAGGTCCAGCACGAGCTGGCCCGCAAGGGGCACCATCGGCGAGCCCTGCCCGACCTGATCATCGCGGCCACGGCCGAGGTCCACGGAGCGACCGTGGTCCACTACGACAAGGACTACGACCTGATCGCCGACGTCACCGGGCAACCCGTCTCATGGATCGTCCCCGCGGGCACGCTCTGACCCCCTCCGGGGCCGCCCGCTGTCAGTCCTCGTCCTCCAATTCCCGTACGTCCTCCGTGGTGATGACGCCCCCGAGCGAGACGGTGGGAAGCCCGGTGACGCGGGAGACGGAGGCGAGGCGGGCGGCGCGGTCCAGGAGCAGGGAGCGTTCGCGTTCGTTGCGGGTGAGTGCGGCGGCGCGGCGGTACTCCCCCTCGGCCTCCTTCGCGCGGCCCAGGCGTTCGAGCAGGTCGCCGCGGACGGACGGGAGCAGGTGGTAGCCGTCCAGGTGTCCGTTGAGGGAGTCGACGATCTCCAGGGCGGCCGCCGGGCCGTGGGCCATCGACACCGCCACCGCCCGGTTGAGCTCTACCACCGGCGACCCGGTCTGCCGGGCCAGCGCCAGGTAGAGGGCGGAGATGACGGTCCAGTCGGTGTCCTCCGGGTCCGGGACCCGGGCGTGCTCGGCGGCGATCGCCGCCTGGAGGGCGTAGGGGCCGCGCGGCTGCGCGGGGTCGGGCGGCAGCGAGCGCAGCAGCGACGCCATGCCGCGGGTGATGAGCATCCGGTCCCAGCGGGAGCGGTCCTGCTCGGCGAGCGGCACCGGGGACCCGTCCGGGGCGACCCGGGCACGGAACCGGGAGGCGTGCAGCTCCATCAGCGCGAGCAGGCCGTGCACCTCGCGCTCCTGCGGGAGCAGTCCGGCGAGCACCCGGCCCAGCCGCATGGCCTCCTCGCACAGCTCGGGGCGCAGCAGGCTGTCGCCCGAGGTCGCCGCGTACCCCTCGTTGAACACGAGGTAGACGACCTCCAGCACGGAGGCCACCCGGGCGTCGCGGTCCCCGCCGACGGGCACCTCGAAGGGCACCTTCTTCTCGGCCAGGGTGCGCTTGGCCCGGACGATGCGCTGGGCGACGGTCGGTTCGGGCACCAGGAAGGCGCGGGCGATCTCCTCGGTGGTCAGGCCGCCCAGCATCCGCAGGGTCAGGGCGACCCGCGCCTGCGTGGACAGCACCGGGTGGCAGCACACGAACATCAGCCGGAGCAGGTCGTCGCCGTAGTCCTCCTCCAGGACGGCGTCGAACCCGCCCTGCCCGTCGTTCTCGACGACCTGGCGCCCCAGTTCGACCATGCGGTCCTGGAAGCGCTCGTCGCGCCGCCAGCGGTCGACGACGCGGCGCTTGGCGACGGTGGTCAGCCAGGCGCCGGGCCGGTCCGGCACACCCTCCTGCGGCCACTTCTCCAAAGCGCTGACCAGCGCGTCCTGGGCGAACTCCTCGGCGAGGCCGACGTCGCCGACCATGCGGGTGAGCGCTGCGACGAGGCGGGCCGACTCGATACGCCAGACCGCCTCCACCGCGCGCCGGGCATCGGTGTGGCTCACGGGCCCATCAGAGCACCGTGAGCCGCCTCACCGCAACCCGGTGCCGGGAGTCACGGGCGCCCGTCCGGTCGCGTGCGGCGGCTTCTCCGGGCGGGCCGACAGCTCCCGTGGAAGACAGCCGGTCGGCCCGTGAGTCGGACCCGCCGGAGAAGCCGCCGCACATCGTCGCGGTCAGCCCTCGTGGGCCTCGTGGGCGTTCTGCCGACGCAGTTCGCGCTCGCGCTCCTTGAGCTCCCCGGGCATCAGCTCGTCGCTGAAGTCGTCGGTGTCCATGATCCGGCGCAGGACCAGGCTCATCTCGGTGGAGTCGCCCGCCGGGGGGTGGGGGCAGCGCTTGGCCCACTCCACGGCCTCCTCGGGCGAGGACACCTGGAGGATCCAGTACCCGGCGATGAACTCCTTGGCCTCGGCGAAGGGGCCGTCGGTCACCCGCGCCTTCCCGTCGGAGAAGGTGACCCGGGTGGCCTCGGCGGAGGGCGCCAGGCCGTCCCCGGCGAGCAGCACGCCGGCCTTGACCAGCTCCTCGTTGTAGGCGGCCATCGCCTCGAAGACCTCCGGGGTCATCTCGGTGTTCGCCTCGGCCTGCGGGTCGGACATGATCGACATCATGTAGCGCATGGTGTTCGCCTTCCGTGCGGTGTGGGGGTCCCTCCCCCGCTCTCACCTGTTCGTCGAACGGGCCCGGACCGGATCGACATCCCGCCGAGGATTTTTTCGGCGGGCGGGTTAGGCGGGTGATAGGGGCGCGATGACGGCCGGTCCCAGAGTGGGGGCCAGAGACCGGATACCAGCGCAGCCGAGGAGGGCGACCATGCCCCGGGACACGGAGGGAGCGATGGCCACGGGTGCTCCGCTCCCGAGCACGGACGCCGGGGTGGACCACGTCCGCCTCGCCTACCACTACCTGAACACGGGGGACGCCGACGGGTACGCGTCCCTGGTGGACGAGGGGGCCGTCTTCACCCATCCCGCGCACGGGCCCGCGCACGGGCCGGACGGGGCCGCCGCCCTGGTCTTCGCCTGCCTGGCCGGACAGGGGCCGCACCGGGCGGACCGCATCATCGCCCGGGACTCGACGGTCGTGGTGACCGGGCGGGCCGAGGGGGCCCCGGCCGGGCGCCGCGGGTTCGTCGACGTCTTCACGCTGGGCGCGTACGGGCTGCTGCTCACGTGGAGCAGGCTGGCCGTCGACGGGTGACGCCGCACGACGCGCAGGGGCGCGGGGGGATCGCCCCCGCGCCCCTGCGCGTGTCCGGTGTCATCCGGCGGACGGGGCGGATTCCGCCGCCGCCGCGGCCGCGGCCTCGTCGGCGCGGGCCACCAGGCGCCGCAGGCCGGGGGCCGTGCAGAGCAGGGCGAGCAGGATCAGGCCGCCCGCCGCCACCGGAACGTAGAACAGCTCGACCCGGCCCAGCAGGCCGCCGAGCAGGGCGCCGACCGGGGCCAGGCCGAACCCGAGCACCTGGACGCAGGACATCACCCGGCCCAGGTGGGTGCCCGGGACGACCGTCTGGACGCACCCCAGCATCACGATGTTGGAGACGGACATGGCCGCCCCCAGGACACCCCAGGCCAGCGCGGCGAGGTAGGCGCCGGGGGCCAGGCCGAAGGCCGCGCAGGCCAGCCCCATCACCGCGAACGCCAGCACCGACGTCCGGAACCGGCCCAGGGCGGCGGCGATCCGGGCCGTGAGGAGTGCGCCCGCGAGCGCGCCGACCGCGGAGGAGGCGAGGAACACGCCGTACAGCGCCTCGGGCACCCCGAAGTGCTCCTGCACGATGAGGACCAGGACGCCGGCCTGTGCCATGAAGGCCATGTTGGCCAGGACGTTGAGGACGATCGGGGAGCGCATGGCCCTGTCCCCGAACACCAGGGACAGCCCGGCGCGCAGCTCGGCCCGGACGGAGGGGCGCGCCGGGGCGTCCTCCGCCGCCTCCGGTGCGGTGCGCCGCACGGCCAGGGGCAGGCCCAGCAGCACGAGCGCGCCCAGCAGGTAGGCCCCGGCGTTCACGGCCAGCGGCAGGAAGGCCGCGACCGCGAAGAGCAGACCGGCCAGCGGTGCCCCGGCGAAGTCCTCCAGGACGGTCTTGCCGCCCACGATCCGCCCGTTGGCGCGGTCCAGCCCCTCGACGGGGACCAGGCGGGGCAGCATCGCCCGGCCCGCCAGGTCGTAGAACACCTCGCACGTCATCACCGTGAACATCACGGCGTACAGGACCGGGATCGAGGCGTGGCCGGTGGCGACCAGGGCCGCCAGTGCCACCAGGGCGGCGGCCCGGACCAGGTTGGCGGACACCATGAGGACGCCGCGGTCGAGCCGGTCCACCAGCACCCCGACGACCAGGCCGAAGAGCAGCCAGGGCAGGAACCGGGCCACGATCAGCCCCGACACCAGCAGGGGGTCGTTGGTGAGCGCCGCCGCGACCAGCGGCAGCGCGGTGAACATGATGCCGTCGGCGAGGTTGCCGGACAGGCTCCCGGCGAGGAAGCGCGGGAAGTGGCCGCCGGCCTTCTCCCCGGCGCTCACCGGTCCCCGCCCGTTCCGAGGAGGACGATCCCGTCCTCGTCCGCGGCGATCTCCGCGCCCGGGGCGATCACGGCGCCGCCGAACGCGACGGGGACGTCGGCCTCGCCCAGGCCGACGCGCCCGGGTCGGCGGGGACTGGTGGCGACGGCCAGGACGCACAGGTCCACGAGCCGCAGTTCGGCGACGTCGCGGACGGCTCCGTGGACCACGATGCCGGACCAGCCGTTGGCGGCCGCGGTGCGGGCGACCTCGCCGCCGACCAGCGCCGCCCGCGTGGAGCCGCCGCCGTCGACGACCAGGACCCGGCCGTGGCCGGGCTCGGCGGCCACGGCGCGGACCAGGCCGTTGTCCTCGTGGCAGCGGATCGTGCGCACCGTGCCGTGCAGGCCGGTCCGTCCTCCGTAGTGGCGCAGGGGTGCGTGCACGCTGACCGCGGTGGGGTCGGCGTCCATCAGGTCCGCGGTGGCGGGGGCGACGGTTCGCATCTCCCAGCCCTCCTTCTCTCTGTGTCTGCGGGGGTTTCCCGGGGGTCTCTCAGGCGCTGAGCGCGGCGGCGGCCGGGCTGGGGCGGCGGCCCCAGGAGGCGACCGACCAGTGCGGGTGCAGTCCGTGCGGGGGTTCCACGGGCCGGGGGTCGGCGGGCACCTCGGGCGCCCACATCCCCTGTTCCTCCAGCCAGGGGCGCGAGTAGACGGTGTCGCGGTAGCGGAACCCGTCGTCGGGGAAGACCACCACGGTGGTGCCGTGCGGGTCGCGCTCGGCGTGCCAGCGCGCGGCGAGGTGGGCCGCGCCGCTGGTGGGTCCGGCGAAGACGCCGTGTTCGGAGAACAGGCGGCGGGTGGTGTCGAAGGCCGCGGCGGCGCTCACCCAGTGGACGGTGTCGTAGGCCTCGTGGGCCACGTTGCCGGGCAGGATGCTGCTGCCCAGGCCGCGCAGGGGGCGGGGGCCGTTCTCCAGGCCGAAGATGACGCTGCCGGGCGTGTCCACCGCGACCAGTTCCACCCGGTGGCCGAAGAGCCGCAGAGCGCTGGCGATCCCGCCGGTGGAGCCGCCCGAGCCGACCGGGCCGACGACGCGGTCGACCCGGCCCAGCGCCCCGGCCAGGAGTTCGGCCACGGGGAGGTAGGCGGCGGGGTTGCCCGGGTTGTCGTACTGGCCGGGCACGAACGCCTCGGGCCGCTCCCGGTGCAACTGCTCCAGCCGGGCCAGGCGGGCGCCCTGGATGCCGCCGGGCGCGTCGAAGTCGTCGACGATCTCCACCCGGGTGCCCAGCATCTCCAGGCGGGTGCGCAGGTCGGTGTCGATGGCGGGGTCCCCGACGATGGTCAGCGGGTGGCCCAGCCGCCGGCAGACCAGGGCCAGGCCGAGCGCGAACGTTCCGGAGGAGGTCTCCAGGACGGGCGCGCCCGGGGCGAGGACGCCCTCCTGGCGGGCCCGCTCGATGATGTGCTTGGCGGGCAGCAGCTTCATCAGGTTGAACACGGCGGCGTAGAGGTTGTCGCCGATCCGCACCAGGCGGGGCAGCGCCATGGCCTCCGTCATGTCGTCGAAGGCGGCGGGCGAAGCGGAGAAGGGGCGGGAGGCGGGGGGAACAGGGGGATTGCTCATGGGGTGTCGTCCTCACTCGTGCTCTCCGGCGGAGAACCGCCAGAAGTCCGTGATGCCCAGGTCGGAGAGGGCCCGCTGGGCCAGGTCCAGGCGCCGTTCGGTCTCGGGGTCGCGGCCGTCGAAGACCAGGCCGGCGATGTCGCCGCTGTGCGCCACCTGGAGTCCGGCCGCACCGCAGCGGGGCACCAGTGCATCCAGGGCGTCGAAGCCGGGGACCGGCAGGTGGCGCTGGTTGATCCGTGCGCTGGCCGAGGCGACGCGTCCGACCAGGCCGGGGTCCGCGGCGGCGACGCCCTCGCGGAGCATCAGCCGCAGTTCGGCGAACTCGGCGACCTCCCCGGGCCCGTAGACCGCCGCCCCCATGGCCAGGGTCTCCACGCCCGCGCCGTCCCGGCTGGTGCCGAAGCCGAGCACCCGCAGGGGCGGCAGCGACCCGGGGAGCGTCTCGATGACCTGCCCCTCGCGCTGGGCGAAGAGCACCGCGTCGCCGTCGTACATCAGGGAGTCGGAGGCCTGCTCGGCCCGGACCGCGATGCGCGCGGTCCGTCCGCTGTCGAGCCGCTGTCCGCAGGCGTCGTGGACGGCCAGGATCGAGGCGATGACGTCGCTGGTCGAGGAGCCGAAGCCGCGGGACAGCGGCACCTGGGAGACGAGGTACAGCCGCCCCCCGATATGGGACCTGCCCAGCGCGGACAGGGTGGCGGAGGCGGCCCGGAACGCCTTGGCCTTGCCCGCCGGTTCGACGGTGAGCACCGGGATCGCCGAGGGCTCGAAGACGGCGTAGGCGTGGTAGAGGTCGCAGGGCATGGTCGTGAGGCCGCGCACCAGGCGCCCCTCGTGCTCGAACACGCCCTGGAGGATCTCCCCGTGGTGGACACGGGACGATCCGAACCCGAGGGCGGCCGCACCTCCGGTGTCCGTGAGGAGCGGTGCGCCCTGGGGGGTGCCGCCGGCTTCCGCCATCTGCATCTCACTGCCCGTCTCTTCCAGAGGCCCGGTGGGCGGGTCCTCGCGGATGTGAACGGAAACGAGCCTAGGGACCGCGGGCGCCGCCCCCCCGGCGGTCGGCACCGGCGTTCCACCGGCTGTCCCCGCGGCACTCCCGGCGGCGGCCGGGCGGCAGCGGACCGGCGGTTCCCCGGCGGTTTCCGGCGGGCGCACGCGCGGGAGCCCCGGCGCGGAGGTTCTCTCCTGTGCCGGGGCTCCCGTGGGGCGCCGCCGCTCGTGGCGGGTGCGTCGTGCGTCGGACCCGGTCGTGTCGGGTCCTGCCCCGGACCGGCTGGTGGCCGGCCCGGGGCGGTCGGTGCTCAGCGTCCGGGTGTCAGGGTGGTGTCCCACCGAGTGGTGTAATTTCGTTCGACCCTAAAATCCCAAGGGCAACAACGTGCTGGTCAGTGATCTGCTCCTGTTCGAACAGTCGGCGTTTTCGCACCACTCGACGGGACATGACCGGTGTCAGCGCCGGGGCGTGTTCGGCGGACGCTTTCGTGTGGCTCGGCGCTTGCGCCGAGTGCTGGGAGCGGCCGCGAGGCGATCTCTCGCAAGACGACCAGCGAGGGTCAGCCCGGGGTCGGCCGACCGAGCGCAGGCGGCGCAGCGGGAGGCGGTCTCGCGGCCGCGACGCGGAATGATCCGTCAGACACGCCCCAGGCTCAGCGGGCGGATGTCGGTCCAGTTCCGCTCGACGTACTCCAGGCAGGCCTGCCGGGAGTCCTCCTCCTTGGCCACCGTCCAGCCCGCCGGAACGGGGGCGAAGACGGGCCACAGGGAGTGCTGTCCCTCGGCGTTGACCAGGACCTGGAAACGGGCGCTGTCGTCTTCGAAGGGGTTGGTCATCGTTCGCTCCTCATCGCGCCGCGTGCGGCGTCTCTTGTCGTGTCGAACTTCTCTGCCAGGACCCGGCCGATCAGCGCGATCGGCCCGGGCTCGGTCATCTGGGCGTGGGTCGCCTCGATCCGGTGGACGTCGATGTCACCTCCCACGTGCGTGCTCCACGCACCCGGTTCGGGCGCTCCCTCGGGACGTCCGAGCGTCGCCTGGAAGAAGGTGACGTCACCTTCGTGGCGGCGCGGGACGAAGCGTTGTGCGATGTCCACGTGGCCGACGGCCGCGGACACCAGGGCGGCGACCTCCTCCTCGGCGAACCCGGCCATGACCGGGTCGGCGGCGCGCAGCTCGCGGACGGCCGCGGCGGGGTCGAAGGGCCGGCCGGTCCCCGGCGTATCGGGGTCGGGCACCCGGCCGAGCAGCATCGCCATGAACTGGTCGTGGTCGGGCGCGGTGACCGGTCCGAGCGCCTGGGCGGGGTAGGAGTCGACCAGTGCCAGGAACTCGACCTCCTCGCCGTTCTCCCGGAGCAGGCTCGCGACGGCGTGCGCGACCATGCCGCCGAAGGAGTAGCCCAGCAGCCGGTAGGGCCCGCGGGGCCGCACGGACCTGATCCGCTCCAGGTAGTCGGCGGCCAGCGCCTCGACGTCGGCGGCGGGTGCGGCACCGGTCAGGACGGGGCTCTGGAGCCCGTAGACGGGCTGGTCGGGTCCGAGCAGGCGGGGCAGTCCGGAGAAGGACCAGGCCATGCCGCTGGCCGGGTGGACGCAGAACAGGGGCGGCGCGTCCCCGTCCGGCTGGATCGGCAGCAGCGCGTCCCAGGCCCCGACCCGGCTCTGGCCGCCGAGCAGACCCGCCACGGTCGGCACCCGGAACAGGTCCTTGACCTGCAACTCCATCCCGGTGGCGTCGTTGATCCGCCCGATCAGGCGGGTGGCGAGCAGCGAGTGGCCGCCCAGGTCGAAGAAGGAGTCGTCGACCCCGACCCGTTCCAGCCCCAGGACCTCGGCGAACACCCTGCACACGAGTTCCTCGCGCGGGGTGGCCGCGTCCCGGCCCCGGGCCAGTGCCCCGTAGTCGGGGACCGGCAGGGCCCGGCGGTCGAGCTTGCCGTTGCCGGTCAGGGGCAGGCCGTCCATGGTGACGAACAGGGAGGGGATCATGTAGTCGGGCAGGGACTCCGCCAGGGACTCGCGCAGGGCGGCCGGGTCGGGCGTGTGCCCGGGTTCGGGGACGACGTAGGCGACCAGGCGCTTGTCGCCGGGTCGGTCCTCGCGGACGACCACCGCGGACCGGCCGATGCCCGGCCGGCCGGCCAGGGCCGCCTCGACCTCGGCGGGCTCGATGCGAAAGCCCCGGATCTTCAGTTGTCCGTCGACCCTGCCGAGGAAGCGGACCTCCTTGTGGGGGGTCCACCTCACCAGGTCGCCGGTGCGGTACATCCGGCTCCCCTCGGCTCCGTAGGGGTCGGCGACGAACCGCTCGGAGGTCAGGTCCGCGCGGCCCACATATCCGCGGGCGACGTGGGATCCGCCCACGTACAGCTCGCCGGTGGCGCCCGGGGGCACCGGCCGCAGCCGGTCGTCCAGGACGTACATGGTGGTGTCGTCCATGGGGTCGCCCAGGGTCAGGTCGCCCAGGGTGCGGGCGCCTCCCCGGTCCCCCGGGACCACGGGGAAGGTCTGGTAGCTGGACCAGACGGTCGTCTCGGTCGGCCCGTAGCCGTGGACGACCGCGGTGTCGGGGCAGTGGCGCAGCACCCGGTCCACCGCGGCCGGGGAGGCGACGTCGCCGCTGGTCCACACCTCCTTGAGCAGGGCCAGGGCCTCGACGCACTCGTCCGCCATGACGTTGAACAGGCCGGTGGTGAAGTAGGCCGCCGTCACGCCGTGGTCGCGGATGGTGTCGGCGAGCACCCGGGCGTCGCCGTTCGTGGTCGGGGCCAGGACCAGGGTGCGGCCGCGCAGCAGCGGCACCCATATCTCGTAGGTGGAGGCGTCGAACCCGTAGGCGGAGTGGACCATGACCCGGTCGTGGCGGTCGCCGTCCCAGCAGTGGTCGGCGGCGAGGTGGACCACGTTGCGGTGGTCCACGGCCACGCCCTTGGGGCGGCCGGTCGATCCCGACGTGAACATGACGTACAGCAGGGCCAGGTCGCCGACCTCCCCGCCGCGGGGGCGGACCTGGGCGGGCGGGTCGGCGGGCAGGGCGTCGGCGACCACGACCGCGGTGCCGTGCGCCGCCTCCGCGGCGGCCACCTCGCCGGTGCTCCAACCGGTGTCGGTGACCAGGACGGCGGCCCCGGTCTCGGCCATGATGGTCCGCACCCGGGCGGGCGGGAACGACCCGGCCAAGGGCACGTAGGCGGCGCCGCACTTGACCACGGCGAGGGTGGCGACCAGCTGGTGCACGGAGCGGTCCACCAGGACCGCCACGGCGGACTCCGGTAGGGCCCCGGCGGCGACCAGGTGGCGGGCCAGCCGGTCGGCCCGGGCGTCCAGTTCGGCGTAGGTGAGCCGTTCGTCCCCGCTGACCAGGGCGATCGCGGCGGGGGTCGCCCGGGCGCGCGCCTCGAACAGTTCGTGGACCAGTGCCCCGGGCCGGTGCGGTGAGGCGGTGTCGTTGTAGGTGCGGATGTCCTCCCGTTCGTCCTCCGACAGCAGCGGGATGTCCCGCACCCGTGCGCCGGGGTCGGCCGCGGCTGCGGCCAGGATCCGGCCGAGCCGGTCCACCAGGGCGGACGCGGTCCCGGCGTCGAAGAGGTCGGTGGCGTACTCCAGGCCGCCGCCCAGACCCGCGGGTTCACCGTCGGGTCCGTACTCCTCCGCCAGGACGAAGGTGAGGTCGAACTTGGCCGTTCCGGTCGAGAACGGCACCTCGGAGGCGGTCAGCCCCGGCAGCGCCAGGTCGGCGCGCGCGTTGTTCTGGAGGGCCACCATGACCTGGAACAGGGGCTGGTGCGCGGTCGACCGGACCGGATTCAGCACCTCCACCAGGCGGTCGAAGGGCAGGTCCTGGTGCGCGAACGCGGCCAGGTCGGCCTCCCGGACCCGGGCCAGCAGCTCGGCGAAGCTCGGGTCGCCGGAGGTGTCGGTGCGCAGGACGAGGGTGTTCACGAAGAACCCGACCAGGTCGTCCAGCGCCTCGTCGCCGCGGCCGGCCACCGGGGTGCCCAGGGGCACGTCGTCCCCGGCGCCCATCCGGTCCAGGAGGACGGCGAGCGCCGCCTGGACCACCATGAACAGGGTGACGTGGTGTCCGCGGGCCAGGGCCAGCAGGTCGCGGTGCAGGTCGGCGGGCAGCGCCACCGGGGCGACCCCGCCGCGGTGGGAGGCCCGGGCCGGGCGGGCCCGGTCCACCGGGAGTTCGAGGACGTCGGGGATCCCGGCCAGGGAGGTGCGCCAGTGGTCGGCCTGGACCGCGACCGGGCCGTCCGAGTCCTCCAGGAGGTCGCGCTGCCAGAGCGCGTAGTCGGCGTACTGGACGGCCAGGGGTGCCCAGCCGGGGACCTCCCCGTTCAGCCGGGCGGTGTAGGCCTCGGACAGGTCGCGCAGCAGCGGGGCCATGGACCAGCCGTCGCCCGCGATGTGGTGGACCACCAGCACCAGGACGTGCTCGGCCGGCCCCAGCTTCAGCAGGGTCGTGTGCAGCGGCGGCTCCGACTCCAGGTCGAAGGTGCGGGTGACGACCCGGTCCAGGGCCGCCGGGTACCCGGCCGGGTCCACCTCGACCGTCTCCAGGACCGCCCCGGACTCCCGGGGGGAGAGGATCCGCTGGTGGGGTTCGCCGTCGACCTGCTCGAAGACGGTGCGCAGGGACTCGTGGCGTTCCACCACGTCGTCCAGCGCGGCCTTCAGCGCGGCCGGGTCGAGGTCGCCCTCCAGGCGCAGCGCGACCGGGATGTTGTAGGTGGCGCCGGGGCCCTCCAGGCGGTCCAGGAACCACAGGCGGCGCTGGGCGTAGGACAGCGGGATACGCTCGGGACGCTCCGCGACCGCCACGACCGGGCGGACCACGGCGGCGTTCGTGCCCTCGGCGGCGGCCAGGCGGGCGGCCGCCTCGGCG
>NZ_JASFDV010000055.1 GCF_030766825.1 Nocardiopsis sp. CC223A | reverse complement strand
CCCACGCCCCCGCCGGTGCGGGTGCCCGGCAGGCGCGCCCCCGAGCGCGTGGGGTGGGTCGGCCCCCGGCCTCGGGCGACGGAGGGGCTGCGGCATCTGCCGTCGATGCCCCCGCTGTCCTGGGACAAGAAACCGCAGGTGAAGGGGCAGATCCCGTTGTTCTCCAGCCCCAGGCGGGTGTGGAAGCAGTACGGCCTCTTCCCGCTCCCGAAGCCGGAAGCAGGACGAGACGACTCGTGACGACAGCAGCGATGAAGAAAGGGAGTGCGCGTGTCCTCGGTTGAAGAGGCGGCGTGGCGGGGCCGTATCCCCGCCGACATCGACCGGCCCGAACCCCTGGTGTTCGGCCTGACCGCGCGGCAGTGCCTGCTCCTGGCACCGGCTCTGGCCGGAGCCTGGGCGGCTTATCTGCTGCTGCGCGACCACCTCCCGTGGTGGGCGCTCGTGGCCATCCTGGTCCCTGTCCTGGGGGTGGTCATCGCTCTGGCCCTGGGTGAGAAGGGCGGCCAGGGGCTGGAGAAGGTGGCCGCGCAGGCGGCGCGGTGGGCCGCCCTCCCCAAACACCTGGTCCCCGCACCGTCGGGACAGATTCCCGCCCTGCCCCGGTGGGCGCCCCGGCTACGGCGCCCACCACGGTTGGCGCCGCTGCGGCTGCCCGCCTCGGCGATCACCCCCGAGGGTGTGATCGATCTGGGCGGACGGTGTGCGGTGGTCATCGCCTGCACCACGATCCCGGCCCAGCTCTCCTCTACGCACGAGCGCGGCCAGATCTTGGCGGCGTTCGCCGGGGCCTTGGACGCCCTCACCGACCCGGTGCAGATCCTGGTGCAGCGGCGCACCGCCGACCTCGGCCCGCTGGCCGAGATGATCCGCTCCCATGCCGAGCATCTTCCGCACCCGGCCCTCACCGACGCCGCCCACGGCCACGCCGACTTCCTGCACGAGATGGCCGCCACGCACGAGCTGTCCCACCAGCAGGTCCTGGTCGTGGTCACCGCCACTGGCTCCGCCCGACGTTCGGGAGCGGCCCTGGTGCGCACGGCCCGGGACACCGCCGGGCGGCTCTGCGCGATCGGGGTGCGCACCCAGGTCCTGGACGGACAGGCCGCCGAGCAGGCGCTGCGCGCGTCAATGCACTCCCCCGAAGCACCCCTGACCTACGCCCCGGACCCGGGAGACCCGTGGACCGGCCCGGTCGAGAACGAACACGAACAGGAGCAGTAAGTGGGTCTTCGCGAACTCTGGAAACGATCGGGGGCGCCCGAGCTGGGCGGCCCGGCGATCCATGTCGGTTCCCGCCACCTGCGGGTGGGCGGCGGGGTGTGCCAGACCCTGGCGGTGATCGGCTACCCGCGCGAGGTGAGCGCCGGGTGGGCCGAGCCGTTGTTCTCCTACCCCGGTCAGCTCGACATCGCCTTCCACCTGGACCCGGTACCGGCGCCCACCGCCGCCGTGCAGCTGCGCAGGCGGCGGGCTCGGTTGGAGTCGGCGCAGCGCACCGATCTGGTCCGCGGACGGGTGGAGGACCCGCACCAGGTCACGGCGGCGATGGATGCCGCTGAGATCGCCGACCGCATCGCCACCGGCCAGGGGAAGCTGTTCCGGGTGGGGGTGTACGTCACGGTGCACGCCCCCACCCTGGAGCTGCTGGATGCGCACGTTCAGCAGGTGCGGGCCCTGTGCTCCTCCCTGCTCATGGACGTCACCCCGACCATGTTCCGGGCGGTACAGGGGTGGATCTCCACGCTGCCGCTGGGCACCGACCCGGTGGGGACGGTCCGGTCGATGGATACCGACGCCGTGTCCACTCTGCTGCCGTTCTCTTCCCCGGAGCTGGTCGCGGACCTGGGCGAGACCACCGTGGTCTACGGCACCAACACCCACAGCAGCGGTGTGGTGGCCTGGGACCGGTTCTGCGGAGGGCTGGACAACCACAACAGCGTGATCCTCGCCCGCAGCGGGGCGGGGAAGTCCTACCTGGCCAAACTCGAAGTCCTCAGGTCGTTGATGGTGGGGGTGGAGGTCACCATCATCGACCCCGAAGGCGAATACGTGCGTTTGGCCGAGGCGGTGGGCGGCACCGTGCTGCGTCCCGGGGCCGCCGGGCAGCCGGGGCTGAACCCCTTCTCCCTCCCTTCAGTAGGAGAAGGAGAAGAGTTCACTGCCCGGGCGCTGTTCCTGCACACGCTCATCGGCGCGATGGTCGGCGACCTCTCCGCGATCGACAGGACCGTCCTGGACCGGGCCATTGTCACCGCCTACGCCCAGGCCGGGATCACCCGCGACCCGGCCACCTGGAACCGACCCTCCCCCGTGCTCTCGGACCTGGCGACGGTGCTGGAAGAGCTGGCCACCAGCCCGGACACCGACCCGGACCTCGCCCATGCGGCCCAGGGCCTGGTCGGACAGTTGGAGCCCTTCGCCCGAGGCTCCCATTCCGCCTTGTTCAACAGCCCTACCGGCAACGCCGTCGGCGGGCACCTGACCGTGGTGTCGCTGCGGGAGCTGCCCGACGAGGTGCGCCCGGTGGGGGTCCTGGTGGCGCTGGACGCCATCTGGCGGCACGTCACCGCCGGTACCGAGGCCCGGCCCCGGATGGTCGTGGTGGACGAGGCCTGGCTGCTGCTCCAGGATCCGGCGGCTGCCCGCTACCTGGCCCGGTTGGCCAAGGCGGGCCGCAAGCACTGGGTCGGACTGACCGTGATCACCCAGGACGTCGGTGACGTGCTCGGCAGCGAGCTGGGCAAGGTCGTGATCGCCAACGCGGCCACACAGATCCTGCTCAAACAGGCACCGCAAAACCTGGACGCGGTCCGGGAAGCGTTCCAGCTCTCCGACGGGGAGGCCCACCTGGTCGGCACCGCGCCGCGAGGCAGCGCGCTGCTGGTCGCCGGCCATCAGCGCGTCGGGGTCCACCCGGTGGCCTCTCCGGCCGAGCACCGGCTGATCACTTCCGACCCCGCCGAGCTGGCCGCCCTGCGCGCCGAAGAAGAGACCCCACAGAGCAACGCGGAGCCGCCGGGTCCCGAAGCGAAGCCCACCGTCGGGCAGGAGGTGGACGGTTGATGGTGTCGTTCCTGCTCAACGGCGGGTTCTTCCTCGTTCTCGGCATGATCCCGTTGATCGGTGCGCTGATCTGCGCGGCCGTGCTCGGGGTACGGGCGGCTCGCCACCGCTACCTGTCCCAAGAGGCGCGGGTGGTGGAGATCCTGCCTCCGCCCGAGGCCACCCTGGAGAACGCGACCGCGTTCTGGCAGCACATGATGGGCCTGCTCAAACCCCACTGGTCCCGGTGGCTACTCCAGCCCCACATCGCCCTGGAGATCCTGGCCTCCGCCGCCGGTGTCCGCTTCCAGCTGTGGGTACCCGGGACGGTACCCCCGGGGGTCGTGGAGCGTGCGGTCGCCTCAGCCTGGCCCGGCGCCACCACCGCAACCCGCCACAGCGCTCCCGGCACCTCCCCTCTGCCGAGCGAGGCGTACAGCACCGGCGGGCGCCTGCGGCTGGGCCGGGCCGAGGTGTTCCCGCTGCGCACGAGCTTCGGCGACGACCCCTACCGTCCGCTCCTGGGAGCCCTGGGAGACCTCGCCGAAGGCGAACACGCGCTGGTGCGCATCACCGCCCGCCCGACCACGGGCTGGCGCGCGGCCCGCGCCCGCCAAGCGGCGGCCCGCCTGCACGGGCACACCGCAGCGGCAGCCCAGCTCATCGATGCCCTGGACCCCACGCACACAGGGCACCGGTCTCGCCCGCCCCTGATGCCGGGCACCGGCGACGACGTGCGCGCGATCCTCACCAAGGCATCCTCGCCCCGTCTGGCCTGCGGCATCGCCTACATCCTCACCACCACCCGCCCGGAGGAGGAGGCGAAAGCGCGGCTGCGGGGGCGGGCGCACGGGGTCGCCTCGGCGTTCGCCGCCTTCACCTCCGGCACCAACCACCTGGACCGCAGGTACATGTTCCGCACCGACTGGTGGGCGGCACAACGCTTCCTCGGCCACGGGTTCCTGCTGTCCACGACCGAGCTGGCCGCGATCGCGCACCTGCCCACCGACGTGACCGTGCCCGGCCTGGTCCGCGCCGGAGCACGCCCGGCCGCTCCCACCCCGGCCGTGCCCCGCGGGGGCGAGGGCACCAAGGTGATCGGGGACAGCGACGTCATGCCCGACCGCCCGGTCGCAGTAGGGGTGGTCGAAGGGCGCCAGCACACCCACATCCTCGGCAAAACGGGGTCGGGGAAATCGACGCTGCTGGCGCGCCTCGTGCTCCAGGACGCCGAGGCGGGGCGGGCCGCCCTGGTCATCGACCCGCGCGGGGACCTGATCACCGACATCCTGGCCCGGCTGCCCGAAAGCGCCGTCGGCAAGGTGGTGCTGTTCGATCCCGACGACAACGAGTCCCCGCCGCGGCTCAACTTCCTGCAAGGCGGGGACCCGGACTTCGTGTCCGACACCGTGGTCGGAATCTTCCGTCGTATCTACGACCAGTACTGGGGACCCAGGACCGACGACATCCTGCGCGCCACCACCCTCACCCTGACCCGGGCCGGTGACCCGAACCTGACCCTGGGGGACATCCCGCGCCTGCTCGCCGACGACAAGCTCCGCCAGCAGATCCTGGCCAAAGTCACCAAGCGCACAGGGCGGGACCCGGCGCTGGAGGACTTCTGGGGCTGGTACGGAGGGCTGACGGTGTCAGCGCGCAGCTCGGTCACCGGGCCGATCCTGAACAAGCTCCGCAGCGCCCTGCTGCGCAAGTGGGTGCGCCAGGTGGTGGCCTCGGGAGCGTCCACCGTCGACCTTCCCGCCCTGTTCGACAGCGGCCACCTGGTGCTGCTCCGCCTGCCGAAGGGGCGGCTGGGCGAGGACACCTCAAGCCTGATCGGGTCGTTCGCGCTGGCCGCGACCTGGCAGGCGGTGACCGCCCGCATCCACACCCCCGAGCATCAGCGCAAGGACCTGTCCGCCTACATCGACGAGGCGCAGAACTTCCTCAACCTGCCCGGCAGCCTGGAGGACATGCTCGCCGAGGCCCGCGGCTACCGGCTCGGCCTCACCCTCGCCCACCAGGAGCTCGGCCAGCTCCCCGGCGATCTACGCAAGGCGCTGTCGGCGAACGCGCGCACGAAGATCTACTTCTCCGCCTCCCCCGACGACGCCGCCAGCCTTCAGCAGCACACGCTGCCCGTGCTGGGGGCCTACGACCTGACCCACCTGGGCGCCTACCAGGCCGCCGTGCGCCCGTTGGTGGGGGCCAAAGAACAGGGGGCGCTGACGGTACTCACACGACCACTTCCCCCCGGCGTCAAGGGTCGGGCCACGCAGGTACGAACAATGGCGCGGCGGCACGGACCGGGGGCGGCGGCAGGTTCCGATCGTAAGGGGAACGCAGATGACTGAACCCGGCAACTACACCGTCGCCTCCCTGACCACCCGGATCACTCCTCGGGACCTCGCCGTCCTGTGCAGTGTCTACGAACACCAGACCCTGGACACCCACCAGATCGCCCGGGTGTGCTTTCACGACACGCACCCGCGCCGAGCGCGGCGTCGGCTGCTGATCCTGCACCGGTACGGGGTGCTGGACCGGTTCCGGCGGTACACGCCGCGGGGCAAGCTTCCCGACTACTGGGTGCTGACGCCCCTGGGTGCCGAGCTGGTCTCCTACCACCAGGGCACCGACACCGCGGCTCGGGCGGTCTTCCCCGACCAGGCGGTGCGGCTCATGTACTCCCCGCAGATTCATCATGTGCAGGGGCTGGCGGAGTGCTTCGTGCGTTTTTCGGAAGCGGCCAGGTCGGGGCCCGGGGAGCTGGCGCGGTGGTTCGGTGAGGCGGAGTGCGCACGCAGGTGGGGTCAGTACATCCGCCCGGACGCGTACGTGCGGTGGCGGCAGGACGGCCTGAACCTGCGGGCCTTCGTCGAGTACGACACCGGAAGCGAGTCGCTGGCCACGGTCTGCCGCAAGATGCGGGGTTACCAGGCGCTGTCCCACTACACCGAGCGGCCCTCGCTCGTGCTCTTCATCGTCCACTCAGGGCAGCGGGAGACCAATCTCGTGGAAAAGCTGGTGGACGTCGTCTCCGAGGAGGCGAACGCCTATGTCACCACACACGCCAGGGTGGCCTCGCCCGGACCGGACCAGCGCGTGTGGCGGGCGCCGGGCGCTGCGGACCGGGTGCGGCTCGTCGACCTCATGCCCAAGCTGGGGGAGGCCGAGTGATTCGGCTGGTCGCCGGTGCTCTCGGCGGGTTCTTCCTGTTCCCCGCGGTGTTCATCAGTGCAGTCGTCGGAAGCGGTCAGAGCAGCAGGGTTCCGCTGGAGGTGGACGGCATCCCGCCGATCGTTCTGACCGCGTACGTCCGGGCCGCCGCACGGCTCGAAGAGGAGTACAGCGGTTGTCGCGGGATGTCCTGGCCGATCCTCGCGGGGATCGGTGAGGTCGAGTCAGGGCACGTGGCCGACCGGCAGATATCCCCGGACGGCGAGGTCTCGCCGCCCTTCACCGGGCCGCTGTTGGACGGCTCCGGGGTCGGGGGCAACACCACCCGGCATGCCGACTCGGACGGCGGCCGGTGGGACGGGGAGACCGAGTTCGAGCGGGCGGTGGGGCCGATGCAGTTCCTGCCCGCTACCTGGGCCTCGCACGGGCTGGACGCGTCCGGGGACGGTGTCGCGGACCCGCACAACGTCCTCGACGCCGCCTGGAGCGCGGCGGTCTACCTGTGCGTGAGCAACCCGGAGGCCGGAGGGGTCGACTTCACCGATGCCGACGACCTCGAAGCCGCGCTGCTGCGCTACAACCGGAGCGACTCCTACGTGCGCGATGTACAAGGGCACATCGAGCGCTTCACGGCGTTGGCCGCCAGTGTCCCCACCGGGGTTCCCGTCGGAGCAGCAGGGGGCAGCGGAGAAGCGGGCTCCGTGGCGGCGGCGTGGGCGCTGCAGCAGGTCGGCAAGCCCTACCTGTGGGGTGGGACCGGGCCGGGCGCGTTCGACTGCTCGGGCCTGGTCATGCGGGCGTGGGAGGCGGCCGGGGTAGCCCTCCCCCGGGTGACGACCGACCAGGTGAACACCGGGACGCGGGTGGGGCTCGGTGACCTGCGGCCGGGCGACCTGCTGTTCTACGACACCGGTGCGCCCGGGGGTTCTCCGTCGCACGTGACCATGTACGTCGGCGGCGGGCAGATGGTGAACTCCCCGAGAAGCGGACAGGTGATCCGCGTCGAGCCGGTCGACGGCCCGTACTACAGCAGTGTGTTCGTCGCCGCTGTGCGCCCGGGGTGACCGCGAACCGCTTTCAGGAGAAAAACGAAACAGGTCACATATGAAGCCTGAAAGCAAGCTATTTCCTTTTTGGGAAATTTCCCAAATTCCGCATTGATCCTTCTCGCGAGAATGGTGCACCATCGCAGTCGACCCGGCCGCGATACCGCGCGCGAACGGGAAAAGGGGAGGTCCGCCCGCTGGACCACGAAATCCCCGCCAGTGCCCGATAACAACCAGTTCGACACCGGGAGACGAAGGAGCACCCAAGGGAAGCGCAGCTCCGGACTTCTGCATCCGGGGCCAATGACACCCGTGTGCGCCTGACACCCGGCCACCCCGAAGAGAAACCGCCTCGGGCGGCGCTCCAACGCCGCCCGAGACACGGCCTCCCACCTGAGACAGCAGGAGAGAGAACCATGACCCATCGTACGGGCAGGCACCGCAGGCGACAGCGGCCGCTCTCACGCATCCGGCACCTGATCGAGGCGATGTGGAGCGCCTTCTGGAAGACCCCTGCCCCCACCCCCGAACCCGCAGCGGGGAGGACGGATTCTGCTTCTCCCGCACAGCCGCCGGAGCTTGGCCCGCTCCGCCGTACGGGTACTCCGCAACAAGACCTCATCTCCGCGGAAACCCGCCAGGTCCGCGCAGCCGGATTCCGTGAGTGCGGGTCTGTGCGCCCCACGTCCCCGGCGCAGGAACCGGTCTCCACCGGGGGGTGCGTGGATGACGACGGTGTGGCCGCGGTCCGCCCCTACCTCGTCGCGCACGAACGGCGGAAACAGCAGCAGAGCCACACCGGGGACCTCCTCGCCGACGCACCAAAGGGCCTCGCACCGGATTCCCCGACCGATGACGAGTGGCGGGAGCTGGCGGACCTCATACGTCTGTGGGGAGCCGGGCAACAGGCGTTCGCGTGAGCAATCCCGACGAAGGAGGGGCACCGCCGAGCAGTGTCCCTCCTTCGTGTTTTTCGGTGTTTCCGCAGGTAGAGCGTGCGACATCTACCAGCCGTGTTCTTCTCCACAATTTTCGTCACTCTGAGTATCCACAAACCGGTTGTCGGTCACATTGAGTGTGACTACTGTCACTCTTCGAAAGAGCGGTGCGAGGTCGGTACTGAGAACGGAATCGGTGGTGGAGTGTGCGCAGCAGGTCTGGAGTGAGTGTGTTCGCCCTGATGGCAGTGCTGGGCACCGCGTGCTCCGCATCCGACGAGGGCACCTCGTCGGCCGAAGTCCCACGCACCCTTCCCAGCGCTCTACCTTCCCCTTCCCAGCGGCCCGAGGAGGAGCGCGCCGTGGACGCCTACCTCGGCATGATGCGGGCCCTGGTCGACGCCTCCCTGGACGGGGCCGACGACCACCCCGACCTGGAACGGTTCGCCGACGGCCAGGCCCTGCAACTGACCAGGGACATGCTGGCGGGCCACGACTCCGTAGCCACCGGTGAGCCCGTGCTGACGCCGCAGGCAACGGAGGTCGACCTTCAACAGGACCCGCCCCGGGTGGTCGTCGAGGACTGCGTGGACGAGAGCAACTGGGTGATGGAGGGCTACGAGCCCGCATCCGCCGAGGAGCGGAACACGCGGCTGTTCGTCGCGACGGTCACCGAGCAGGAGGGCGAGTGGAAGGTCGGCGAGCTGTGGCTCGGTGACATCGAAGGATGCTGAGGACAGGCATCGGTGCCGTACCGACGATCGCGGCCGTTCTCCTGCTGTGCCCGTCGGCGTGGGCCGAGGAAGGCGACTTCTCCCACCACACCACCTGCTCCGCTTCGGGCTGCGACGTGGTCGCCCAGGCCCCCGGGGAATCTCCGAGCAATACCGACGGGGACACTCCCTGGGGTACGGCCACGACGGCCACGCCGCCGCCCTGTGTCATGCCTGGTGTCGAATTCTCCGGACCTGACGGCAGCCCTCTCGCTCCCGCTGGCGGCGCGGCCGAATGCGAGCGGTCCGCGTCGACGCACGCGGAACCGGCCTTCGAGCCGCGGGTACTGGCGGAGCAGGCGCGGGCAAGGCTCGCTCCGCCGGTTCCGGACATCGGCACCGCTCCCGCTCCGGGCAAGCCCCGGTTCGTGAACCTGCCGTCCTGGTTGTGGATCGACGCCGCCGACTGGGAGCCGGTGTCGGTGTCGGCGTCGGTGAGCACCGGCGCCGTGACCGTGGTGGCCTCTCCGCACCGTGTGGTGTGGGAGACCGGTGACGGGGGCGAGGTGGTGTGTCCGGGGCCCGGCACCCCCTTCTCCGTTGCCGCGCACCGGCAGAACGGGGCTTCGGACTGCTCGTACACCTACACGTCCGTTCCGCCGACCGGCCCGGGGGCGCCGGTCGACCTGGTGGCGTCGTGGGAGTGGACGGTGTCCTGGTCGGCCTCGGACGGGCAGAGCGGGGAGCTGGCCGATCTGGTCACCGCCTCCTCGGTTCCGGTGTCGGTGGCGGAACTGCACTCGGTGGTCACCGACAGCCGCTGATCCAGCGGAAACGACGAAGAACGAGAGGGAGGATGCGCGATGGTCGCGCTCGCCAATCCTAATCAAAAAGACCGGGAAACTCGGAAAGACTCCGGAGGAGACCAACAGGACTGGGAGTCCGTGCGGTTGGCCGCCACGTCCCGCCGTCGGTGGAGGTGGGGAGCGGCGGCGGTGTTCATGGTCGTTGCCGGGGCCGGGTTGGGGGCCTGGGCGGGGTGGGCCGGTGAGGACGCCGTCCAAATCGCCGTGGTGGAGGCCGATCTGCCCGCAGGCCATGTGCTCACCGCCCAGGACGTGACCACGGTGGAAGCCGTTCCCGCCGAGGGCCTGCACCTGCTGTCCGCCGAGGACGTCACCGGCATGGTGCTGGCGCAGCCGGTCTCCGCCGGGACGCCGCTGGTCGAAGGGGCCCTCGCCGAGGAGGCCGCCTGGCCCGAGCCCGGGAGTTCCCTCGTGGCCGTGCCCGTGGCCACGGTGCCGCGCGGTCTGACCGCGGGCACGACCGTCGACGTGATCCCGTCCGTGCACAGCGATGATTCGGGAGCCCAAGTCATCACCGGGCTGGTGCACCACGTCGCCTCGCACGACGACGGGTTCGGTACCGGCGGGCACGTGGTGGAGGTGCTGGTGCCGAGGGATCAAGCCGCAGCCCTGTCCCAGTCCCTGGCCGGTGAAGCGGCCCACGTGGTCCTGGTGAACCGGCAGGACGCCCTGACCGGCGAGGAGGAAGCCGAATGATCGTCGCCGTCTGCTCTCTCAGCGGAGCCCCGGGAGTGACGAGTCTGGCCGTGGCCCTGGCCGCGTGCTGGCCCGCGAGTCCGGTGACCGTGCCGGTGATCGTGGAGGCGGACGCCTCCGGGGGCGACATCGCCGCCTGGCACGGTCTGGAGGGCGCACCGCGAACGGGCCTGGTCGCACTGGCCGCGGCTTCCCGTACTCCGGCACTCGTCCCACGGGAGGAAACGGCGCAGGCTCCGCTCGATGTCCTCTCCGGCGAGGAGCAGGCGAACCCTGCCCCGGCCCGGTTCGCGATGGAGGTTCCCGGGGGCCTGCGGGTCGTGGCGGCCCCGGGTGACCCGTTGGAGGCGGGGCACGCGGTGGCCGTGCTGGCGCAGAACCCGGCGCTGCTCGCCTCGGGGCGGGCCACGGTGGTGGACGTGGGCCGGGCCGTACCGGGGTCCGCCGGAGCCGCCCTGCTGCGCCACGCCGATCTCGTCCTGGTGGTGACCGCTCCCGGCGGCATCGGGCAGGCCGCACGCCTGCGGGCCTGCGCCCCGGTCCTGGCCTCGCTCCGCGAGGACGGCACCCGGGTCGGCCTGGTGGTGACCGGGAACTGCCCGCACCCCGACGCCGAAGTGTCGCGGATCGCCGCCGACCTGCCGGTGTGGGCGCGGATCCCCCACGACCCGGTGGGAGCCGCCCTGGTGCGCGGGGAACACCGCCCGCCCGTCCGGTGGCGGGACCGGTTCGCGGCCTGGTCCGCGCACCGGCGCGACCCCGACTGCCTGGAGTGGATGCCGCTGATCAAGGCGGCCAAGGGCCTGGCCGAGCTGTGCGACGACTTCTCCGGGGTCGGTCTGGACACCCTGGGACCGGAACTGGCGAAGGCGTGTGCGGCATGACGGCGACCGTTCCCCACCTGGTGTCCGCCTCCTCCCGCTCCGATGAGCTCCGCGCGCACGCGCTCGTGCTGGCCGCGCAGATCACCGAACGGCTCTCGGCGTTCCCCGAACTGGGCGAGACCCCTGCCACGGTCGCGCACTTGGTGGATGAGGCCCTGGATGATGAGGCGCAAAAGGCGGTCACCCGAGGCGGCGGCTGGTCCCCTGAGCAGGAGGGCCGCCTGCGCAAGCTCATCACCGACCACGTCCTGGGCTTGGGCGCGGTGGAGGAGTTGCTCGCCGAGCCGGGGGTGGAGAACATCCACATCACCGGCAGCGACCCGGTGATCGTCGACTTCGGCGCGGGGCGTCGTGAGGAGCGGCCTCCGGTGGTCGAGACCGACGACGACCTGGTCGCGCTGGTGCGCCGGGCGGCGGCCCGGGCTCTGGGCGGGGAGCGCCGCTTCGACCTGTCCGCTCCGATCCTGTCGATGGAGCTGCCCGGAGGGGAACGCCTGTCGGCGATCATGGCGGGGATCGCCACCCGCCCCTCGGTGACGATCCGTCTGCACCGTGACGGTTTTCTGCGGCTGGGGGACCTGGCCAGGGCCGGGACACTCGACCAGGCCGCCCGCGACCTGCTCGTCGCCGCCGTACGGGCCCGGTTGAACATCCTCATCAGCGGGGCCACCAACGCGGGCAAGACCACGCTCCTGCGCGCCCTGCTCGGCACGGTCGACGCCCAGCGCGTCATCACCATCGAGGATTCCCTGGAACTGGGGCTGCACCGGCTGGGCACGAACGCGAACGTCCTGGCCCTCCAGGGTCGGCCCGCCAACATTGAGGGGGTCGGTGAGGTCAGCCTCGCCGAGTTGGTGCGCGCCGCGCTGCGGATGTGCCCGGACCGGGTGATCGTCGGGGAGACCCGGGGGCCGGAGACCCTGGCCCTGCTCAACGCCATGTCCATGGGCACCGACGGTTCGATGTCGACCATCCACGCCTCCGGGTCCCGGCAGGTGTTCACGAAGCTGGCGGCCTACTGCGCCCAGTCCGCCGAGCGGTTGCACCCCTCGGCGACCGCGGCCCTGGTCGCTTCGGCTCTCCACCTGGTGGTGCATCTGGACACCGCGCCGTCGGGGGACCGGGTGGTCGCGAGCATCCGCCAGGTCGTCGGGGTGGAGGGCGAGCAGGTGATCTCCGACGAGCTGTACCTGCGCGACGCCGACCAGGCGACCGGCGAGGTGGTCTGCCCGCCCAGCGGTGAGGTGGCGCGGCGGCTGATGCGGGCCGGGTACGCGGTGCGGGGGTGGGTGTGATGCCGCTCTGGTGGGACTGGGAGACCGGCGTTCTCGCCGTTGGCGGCGGTCTGATCAGCGCGGGTGTCCTCTGCGCGGTGCGCGGCCTGGTCACCGGGCGTTCCTCGATACCTGTTCGGCGGCTTCTCCCCTTGGCCGGGATCTCACGGGAGCTGTGCGTGCGCGTGGCCGTGGCGGCGGCCTCCGGGGTGGTGATCGGACTGGTGACCGAGTGGCCGGTGGGGGCCGTGCTCGCGGCCGCGGCCGGCTGGTGGCTGCCGTCCCTGCTCGGGGCGGACACCGAAGCCCAGCGGCAGGCCGACCTGGCCGAAGCGCTGGCGACCTGGGCCGAGCAGCTCCGGGACATGCTGACCGGGGCGGCCGGTCTGCACCAGGCCGTGGCCGCGACGGTCCCGGCGGCCCCTGCGGTCATCGCCAAGCAGGTGCGGGCCTTCGAGGCGCGGCTGCGTTCCGGGCAGCCGGTGGAGCGGGCGGCCGCGGAGTTCGCCCGCGAGGTGGACTGCGATCTGGCCGACCTGGTGTCGATCACCCTGGCCATGGGCTCTTCGCAGTACGGCGGCGATGTGGCCGGGGCGCTGTCGCGGCTGGCGAAGACGGCGCGGGAGCGGGCCGTCACCGTGGCGCGGGTGTCGGCCTCCCGGGCGCGTGTCCGGTCCTCGGTGCGGATCATCGCCGGGGCGACCCTGCTCATGGTCGTGGGCACGGCCGCATTCCAACCGGCGGTCCTCGAACCCCTGGGGACACCGACGGGCCAGCTGGTGCTCGCTCTCACCGGTGCGATCTGGGCCGCCTCGTTCGCGTGGATGGCCCGTCTGGCGGCGCCTCCCGCTGTTGTGCGCCCGTTCACCCTGGTGGCTGCCAACGGGGGTGGGCGATGAGTGCGGGTCTGCTCGCCGCGGCCGGGGGCATGGTCGGTGCCGGTCTGTGGATGGCGGCCTACGGGTCGCGGCGCCTCAGCCTGGTCGAACGGCTCAGCCCTGTGGTTCCGGCCCACAGGCCGCAGGAGGCCCGCGCTGGCGATGCCGGGTGGGCGTACCGGTTCGGCGCTCCGCTGCGGCGGATGTTGGCCCGTGTCGGTCTTCCCGGGTCGGGGATGCGGCGGGTCCTGGCCGCAGCCGACATCCCGGTGGAGGACTACCGGGCGGAGAAGGCGACGGCCATCGGGGTGGCGATCGTGGTCGGTGGTCTGGTCGCCGTTTTCGGCCCTCTCGTCATGCCGTCCGCGCCGGTGGGCTGGGGGCTCGCTCTCCTGGTGGGGGTGGGGTGCTTCCTGGCCCCGGATCTGGCGGCCCGTGGCCGGGCGGCCGAGTGCCGCGCCGAGCTGCGTTCCGCCACCGCGGTCCTGGCAGATCTGACGGCGATGGGCCTCGCCTCGGGGCTGGGCCCCGTCGGGGCTCTGAACGGGGCGCTCGACCGCGCGCGGGGCAGGAACCCGCAGCGGATACGCCTGGCCGTCCGGGCCAGCGAGATGCGCCACCAGCCCCAGTGGGAGGGCCTGGCCGGGCTGGGGGCCCAGGCCGGGGTGCGGGAGCTGGAGGAGCTGGCGGCCTCGCTGCGGCTGGGCGGGTCCGGGGCGCGTACGCGGGATTCCCTGGCCGCCAAGGCGGCGTCGCTGCGGGTCCGGCAGGCGGCCGAGGCGGAGGCCGAGGCGCATGCGGCGACCGAGCGCATGGCGCTGCCCACCATGGGCCTGGTGGCGGGGTTCCTGGTCCTGGTCTGCTTCATCGCCCTCACCCACGTGATGGCGGGATTCTGAGGAGGAGTCGGTATGGAAGAGCTCATCTGCCGTGCCCACCGGCGGATACGTACGTGGGTCGCGCCGAGGCGGCATGTGGCCGACGACCGGGGGTCGGCCAGCACCGAGTGGCTGCTCACGATCATGGTGGCGATCGCCATCGCCACGGTCGTCGGGGGCATCCTCGTCACCGAGTTCACCACGGCGGCGGAGTCCATCGACCTGGGTGTGACGCGGTGATGCCCGTCCAAGAGCCGCTGGGGCAACGGTGGAGGCCGGTGGGCGGGGACGATCGCGGGAGCGCCGAGCCCCTGTTCGTCCTCCCCCTGGTCTTCGTGATGGTCCTGGCGGTGGCGCAGGTGGGGCTGTGGGCCCATGCGCAGCACCGGGTCCAGGTCATTGCCGCACAGGCGCTGGCCGCCGCCCGCTCGTTCGACGGGACGGTGCACCAGGCCCGGGAGCAGGCGGCCCGGGCCGAGGAGCAGTTGGGCGGTGGGATTCTCCAGGGCACCGAGGTGGAGGTGGAACGGCGGCCGGAGGCGGCGCGGGTGCGGGTCAGCGGGCGAGCCGTGAGCCTGGTCCCGGGTGTGGGTGTGCCGGTGTCCTCGGAGGTCACCGGCCCGGTGGAACGCCTGGTGCCGTGATGCCCTCCTCCGAGTCGAAGCGGGCGGACGACCGGGGCAGCGCCTCGGTGGAACTGCTGCTGCTCGCGCCGGTCCTGGTGGCGGCGCTGCTGCTGATGCTCATCGCGGGACGGCAGGTGTCGGCGTCACTGATCGTGCAGGAGGCCGCCTACACGGCGGCCCGGACGGCGTCATTGCAGGACAGCGCGGCGGCCGCCCATGAGGGAGCACACCGTGCTGCCGCCCGGGAGCTCCGGGAACGGGGTGTGGTGTGTGAGCCGTTCTCGGCCGCCGTGGACACGTCGGCGTTCGCCCCAGCGGGCTCGGTGAGGGTGCGGGTGTCCTGCACCGTGACCGTGGTGGACCTCGGCGGGTGGGGTGGAAGCCGAGTGGTCCGGTCCGAGGCGGTCTCGCCGGTGGACTCACACCGGGAGGCGCTGCCGTGAAGGGCCTTGGAACCCGGTGGGTCCGCCGGGACGACGGGCACGCCTCGGTTTTCCTCCTGCTGCTCGTTCCCGTGCTCATGGTCGTGTTCGCCCTGGTGTGGGAGGCCGGGCACATGCTCACCGTGAGAACCGAACTGATGGGGGCGGCGCGCGAGGCGGCACGGGCCGCGACCCACCGGCTGGACGAAGGCGAAACGATCGCCCGGAATGCCCCTGTACTGGACGAGGTCGGAGCCCGGGAGGCGGCGCTCCGGCAGTTGCGGGCGGTGGACGCGCAAGGCCGGGTCACTGTCACCGAGGACGGCGTGACGGTCCTGGCCCGCACCTCCTACACCCCGGTCCTGCTCCCCCTCGAACCCCGTGCGGTCAAGGCACAGGCCACCGCGACCATCGTCAGTAACGAGTGAGCCGATCACCCCAAAGCCCCTCATGAACAATCAGGAAGGACGACATGTCGCGCAGCCCGTGGTCGATCACCGCTGAAGCCCTGGCCACCGTGCTCATGCTGGTAGGGCCTCCCCTGTTGGCGTCCGTTCTGGGCTGGCCCCCGCAGCGGACGGAGATGTCGTGGACCTGGCTGATGCAGTACCTGCGCGGCGGAACCGTTCCGTCCGCGGCCGTGATCACCGCGGTAGTCGTGGCTCTGTGGGCGATGTGGGCCGCGCACCTGGTGATCGTGGTCCTGGACGTTGTGGCGGTACTGCGCGGCCTGGTCCCGCGTGTGGGACTGATCCGGCTGGTGTGGGTGCTCTCCGCTGGGGGTGCGACCGCTGCCACCACGACGACGGCATCCTGGGCGGACACCACGACCTTCGTGGCGGATGAGGAGGAAGCAGGCCCGCAGGAGGCCGCGTCCGGCCAAGGTGGGGAGCAGCCGGGGGACGAGCGGATCCACCGGGTCCGGACGCTCAGCCACTTCGGGTTCGACTCGGCCGAGGTCACCCCGCAGATGGGGGAATCGCTGAATCCCACAGTGGAGATGATCGCCGAGTTCGGTGACCCGCAGACGCCGGTGGTGGTCGTCGGCCACACCGATCCCGTGGGCGACCCGTTCTACAACCAGGTGCTGTCCGAGCAGCGGGCGCAGGCCGTGGTCGACCACCTCCGTGAACACGTCGGTAGGAACGACATCCGGTTCGAGGCGCAGGGAATGGGGGCGAGCCAGCCTCCCGAGGAGGACGGCGTCTCCTACGAGAGGTACCGGCGTGTGGAGATCGCCTACACCCTGCGCCCGGCACCCGATCCCGTCTCTGCTCCCCCTGTCGACCCGCCAGGACAGCGCTCTTCGCCCAAGGACCGGGACGAGACTGTCCAGGTGGAGGTGGTGGCCTCCGAGGAGACGGCCGCCCCGGCCCATCCGGTTCTGATCGGTGCGGCCGCCGGAGCTGCGGGGTTGGGTGTGGGATACGCGGCGGGAAGGCATAGGGGCGCCTTGCGGCACCGTCGTTCGCCGGGCCGCACCGATGCGGAGGAGAACGTTCCAAGCGCCGGTGACGTGCCCCCTCCGGACCCCGACGATGCTCTGGTGCGCCGTGATCCGGAAGGGGTCGCACGAGGGGTCGTCGACGTGGACGGCTTCGTCCTGGTAGCCGAGGAAACACGTGTCCGGGGCAATGAGGGGGTCGGCTTGACGGGGCTTCACGCCGAGGCCGCGCTGCGGGCCATGGTCGCCGATCACCTCCCCCGTCCGGTGATCGCGACCGGATCGGCGCTGACCGCTTTGGGCGGACCGGGAGCTGTGCCAGCCGAAGTCCGGGAGGTCGAAGGCGCACGCGAGGCGCTGGTCGAGGTCGACATCCTCATGTTGCACGCGGCGCGAGAAGACTTGAGCGGGGAGGATCCCGCAGCGACGGCCGAAGGCCGACAAGCCCCCCTGGTCGTATGCACCGATCAGGACTTCGCCGCCGGGGAGCTCCCCCGGTCGGCCGGTTCCTCCGGCGGGGTCGTGTGCGTGCTCGGTGGAACCGGAGCCGGTGTCGTCCTGGAATTCCAGAGCCGGGACCGGGTGTCGATGACCGCACCGGTTCACCGGGAGATCTCCGACCGGCCGCGGCTCTCCGCCTGGGACACCCCCTCCGGCCAAGGGCCGAACGAAGCCGATCGTCCAAAGGAGGACACGGCGGAGGCCGCGAACGGACCGGCCCCGTCACCCCCTGGCGGGGAGCCAGAGCGGACTTCGCTGGGACGTGTACAGGTTCGGCTGCTCTCCCCCCATCTCGTATGCGAGGTGGACGGTCAGGCCGTCCAGGGGTTCCGCTCCAGCAGCCTCGCCCTGCTGGCGGTACTGGCGTTGAAGGGTGGGGGAAAGGGAATCTCCGACCAGGAACTGCTTGGTTGCCTGGCACCGGATACGGATGTCGAGCGGGCTCGCCGTCTCCGATCCAACGCGGTCACCAGCCTGCGCAACACGGTGCGCAAATCCTTGGGTCTGGGTAGCGAAACACCTTTCGTTGAAAAGGAGGGCGGATTCTACCGACTTCAGGACGGGTTGTTCGACGTCGATGTGCATCGGTTTTGGAAGTTGCGCAAGGAAGCCTCCAAGGAAAAGGATGGCGCGAACGCTCGGGCTCTCAAGGAGGCCATAGGGCTCTACAAGTCGGATCTCCTTTCGGACAGCGACGAGGAGTGGCTGGGAAGGTACCGGCGCCGCTTGCAGGTGGAGTTCTCCGACACTTGCACGAGGCTTATCAAGGGAACCAAGAATGCAGAGGAAAAGGTTTCTCTGATCGATCTTGCCCTGCACGTCGACCCGATGAACGAGGTGCTCCACCGGGAGAAGATGACCCAGTACTCGCAACTGGGAAGGAAAGAGATGGTGCACCGCTCCTTCCGGGAAATGAAGGAGATCCTGTCCCACTTCGGTGCCCGGCCTGACGCGATCTCCCAGCAGCTCTTCAGGGACCTCACCAGCTGAGGGACCCTGCAAGACGGCCCGCCCACGCCCAAAAACGGGGCGGGCCTGTGACTCCGCCTGTGACTCCGCGTGTGACTGGGCCCCACCATGGGCCTGTGACTCCGCCCGTGACCTGGCCCATTAGAGCGGCCCACCCCGTTGGCGCTATCAGTGCAGGTCAAAGCCGCCCTGAGTGGGCCCTTCGCTATCCAGACACATACCCAAGTGGGTAGTTCCTCTTCACGTAGGGCGGGCGGCGCCCCCTCCTCCGCGGCTCAGTCGGCCGGTGGTCCCGTCTCATCGCTCCGTCCTCCGTCCGCCTCTTCCCCCGCCCCACTTCTCCCTGCCTGACAGCTCCTCATCACCATCAAAAAAACCACATGAGCCAGCTGGCGCCATTTTCATGATCATCCCTAACCGCGAAAACCATGGAAATGATGATCAGCCAAAAAGCAGGCGAAGATGAAATCACCCCCCTTCGCGCGCACATACGCGCGGGCACGGTTCCTCTCCCTGTGGCGCGGCCGAAAAAATTCTCACGAGAAATCTCGCGACACGGTTGACAACCCGGCGGGACCCAAGGTGCTATTGGCGTGCCGCCGGAGCCGGTGAACGGTTCCCGGGGCGGCCGGAAAACTTTTCCACGACACGGGTTGACAAACCCGCGACACCCAAGGTCACCTAGTGGCCGCCCCGGAGCACGGAACCGTTTTCCGGGGGTGCGAAAAAAGGTTCACGGGGTGAGTTGACAAACCCGCGACACCCAAGCGAACCTCGGACCGCAAAAGACAAACGCCCGGCAATTCTAGGGAGTTTACCAATGCGCACCTTGCGCGCTATCGGAATCATCACGGGGCGGGTGCTCGCCCGCCGAAAACCGGCCACGACGGCGATGATCGCCCACCGGGCCCGTGCCAACCGCATCCGGGAGGTGGCGGCCGACTGGGAGGCCGCGATCGCCCGGGAGCTGGCCGCGCGGGGCGAGGCGGCCCGTCTGTACCGCACCGAAGGGCCCAGCGCGGCTTCCCGCCGGGCGGCACAGGCCCACCTGCGAGCCCAAACGTGCCGCGAAGCCCTTGAGGGCACGTTGTTCCGGCTGCGCGCCCACCAGAGCGTCCCGGCATAGAGCGGGCCGGTCCGCAGGAGGCAACCTCCGGACCGGCCCACCAGACCACCGCGCCCGCCGCAAGGTGTGGAGCCCGATGACGGGCGCGGGCCCAACACAACCAACGAAGTGGAGTGTGCTGTGAGCACGAGTATGCCCTACAGGACGGCGATCACCGTCACCCCCCGCAACATCGACGAGCTGCGCGAGCTGGGAACCGCCGGTTGCCTGGTCTGGGACGAGGGGGCCTCCTGGGTCCTGGCGGTCAACGGGGACAAGGCCCCGGCCCCCTCCCGCATGATCATCACGGGCCGCAACGGGCTCAAGCACCTGGCCCGGGACCTCGAAGACCAGGGCCGCCCGGCCACCGATGACGAGCTCGCCCGGGACCTGACCGACATCGCCAACGACCAGCTCACCGACTGGCCCGGCATCCGCGCGATGAACCTCCAGGTGCAGGAGCTGCGCGAGGCGCTGATCGGACCCCGCATCTACCTGGACGCCGCCCCGACCTTCGAGATCGGAGCCGGGGGCCTGCCCCGGATGACGGACTACTACCGGCGCACCCACACCGGCACCACCGCGTGCGTCACGGTCACCTTCGGCTACCTGGAGCCGACCCGGATCACCGTGTGCGCCCCGGGCGATGTCCCCCGGCCGGTCGCGGAGGTGACGGTGGCCGCCGCGGGCATCTTCCAGGCCCACCAGGTCCACCGGCTGATCGCCGCCGCGGTCAACGGCGCCCTGGACCTGGACCTGTAACCACCCACCACACCCCCAGGGGGCCGCCCCTTGCGAGGGGCAGGGGCGGCCCCACACTCCCAGACCACTGCCGAGCCTGTGTTCGGCATGCCCGAAAAGGACTACTTTCTCGTGATCGATCTGAACCTGGACCGCCTGCTGGCCGCCGAGGTCACACCGGAGGACCTGCTCGCCCTGGCCGGGACCGGCCCCGGCGCCCTGATCATCCCCGACACCGACAGCAGCGGGTACACCCTCGCCCGCGCCGAGCACCTGGACTGGAACCGGCGCCGGGTCGTTGTCTACGGATACCGCGACCTGGCCTTGGACCTGGCCCTGCGCCACCGCGACCACGCCGAGGCCGCCGCTGACCTGACCCGCACCGTCCGGGCCGGTCTGCGGGGGTGGGCCGCCCGGACCCGCAAGGCGAGCCCGCTGGTGTGGCGGGTGCGCGAGGACCTGCGCCTGAACGGCCTGTACCTCAACGCCCGGCCCCAGTTCAGCACCACCGAGGACGGCGGGGCGCGCATCGACGACACCTTGACCTGGCGCGAGGACCGGCGCATCGGTTTCACGCTGTGCACCGTCCAGCGCCAGCCGCACAGCCTGATGGCGGCCCTGGACCTGTACTGCGGCGGGCACTACGTGACCGGCTGGTGTGAGCGCATCACCCGCACCAGCGGCGCGCCCAGGTTCGCCGGTCTGGCCGGGGAACGCGCCCGCCTGCACCTGGACCTGCGCGACTGACCACCCCCGGGGGCCGCCCCGCGAAAGGGGCAGGGCGGCCCCCACCCCCGACCTGTATCCCGCGCCGGACCCGGTGTTCGGCGCACCCACAGAAAGGCACACTCCGTGTACGCGAAAGCACCCAACGCGATCTCTCGCTGGTTCGCCCACGCCCGCATCACCTCGGGCATGCTGCGCGCCCTGGACAGGATCGGCCCCGGCGGCGTGATCATCGCCGACCCCTACCGGCAGGACTACCGGGTCACCCACGCCCGCACCCTGAACCCCGACCAGAAGCGCGAGCAGTTCATCGTGTTCGGCTACCAGGACCTGGTCACCAGCCTGCCCGGGTTCCAGCAGGACTACGGGCAGCGGGCCTGGAAGGAACTGGTCGCGGCGGTGGACTGCACCGCCCTCGACTGCATGGACGCCCGGGTCGCCGACCTCACCGCCACCGGGTTCGTCACCACCCGCATGCGCCAGCACCTGCGCCGCTACGACCTCGACCTGACCGCCGCACCGTACTACTACGACAAGCACCTGCGCCCCGGTGGCCCGGTCGCCACCCGCAGGACGGTCAGGGACGAGTACGCCTACCGGGCCGCCCCGCACATCACGGTCTCGGTCACCAGCCCGGTGGACGAGAAGACCGGGGCGTTCTCCCTGATCAGGATCTTCGACGGCGACCGCCACGTGACCGGGTGGCCCACCCGGATGAGCAACCAGTTCATCGCCGCCCACCAGGCCTACCGGGTGCGCGAGGCGATCCAGGCCCACCTGGCCCGCAACCGCACCTGACACCCCTGGGGCCGCCCCGCCCGGGGCGGCCCCCGGCCCCCCCGATCCACAACCCGCGCCGTGCCCGGTGTTCGGCGCGCCCGTGAAAGGAACACTCTGGTGACCGTTCACCCCTACCGGCCCATGTCCGCCCGGTTCGCCGACCAGCACCTGTCGGAGCCGCTGCTGCGCGCCCTGGACCGCACCGGCCCCGGCGCCCTGATCATCGCCGACCCGGCCAGCGGCGAGTACCGGCTCACCCACGCCCGCTACCTCACCGCCCAGAACCGGGAGGTGATCGTCTACGGGTACGGCGACCTGCACCACGACCTCGACACCCTCGCCTTCGTCCGGCACACGGAGCGGGTGTGGCCGACCGCCACCGCTGTGGCCGACCAGGCGGCCCACGCCTGCCTGAACTGGGAGCCCTGGGAGCCGGTGCGGCCCCGGCCCCGCACCGCCCTGGCCGCCCTGCGCCGCGCCATGGACCGGGACGGGTTCGCCCTGCTGCGCCGACCGCTGTTCCACGAGCAGGGCGAGGTGGGGCGGCTGGACGACACCTACCTCGACACTCGCGACCCGGCCACCGCGGTCACGGTCGCCACCCCCTACCCCGACCCCGACATGCCCGACCCCGACGGGGCGATCTTCACCTGGATCACCCACCACGGCTCCTACCTGACCGGCTGGTACACCCCCACCTCGCAGCGGCACCACCTGCCCCGCGAGATCCGCACCCGCCTGCGCGCCCGCCTGGACTCCAACACCTGACCCCACCACGCCCCGCCTTGCCCCACACCCGGGGCTGGGGCGACACCGCCAACCGCACACCGCACGAGAGGACCGCATTCACCATGACCACCACCGCTACGACCACTGCGCCGCGCCGTTCGGCCGAGCGCACCCGCGCCCTGATCCTGGCCGCCCTCACCCACACCCGCGGACCCGTGACGGTCGCCGCGCTGGCGGAGGAGACCGGCATGGGCACCTCCACCCTGTCCAAGCACCTCAACACGCTAGAGAAGGAGGACAAGGCGGTGCGCACCCCGGGCGGACGCGAGGGGACCAAGCGGCTCCCCGACACCTGGCAGGCCACCACCGTGCAGGAGCCCACCTCCCCGCAGGAGACCTCCGAGCCCGCCCCGGCCACCACTCCCCCGAGGGAGAGCCCGGCCCCCACGTCCGAGGAGGAGAACCAGGTGCTTTCCCCGACGCAGGGGGAGAAGGCCAGCCCCGCCCCGGGCACGGACGACCGGCCCCGCACGGCGGCGACCACCGAACCCGCCACCTCGGAAGCGGCGTTCATCGAGGTCGGCGCACCCAACCCGGTCAGCGGCAGCCCCCGGCTCGCACCCGGCGAACTCAAGGTGATGGTCAAGGCCATCCTCGACTCCGACCCCGGATCGGAGTTCACCGCCACCCAGATCAGCCACCTCCTGGGCGGGCGGTCCATCGGCGCCATCCAGAACAACCTCGCCCGCCTGGCCCAGGAGAAGCGGGCGGTACAGACCGGCGACAAGCCCCGCCGCTACCGCTCCGCCAAAACCGGCCGCTGACCGCACCACCCCGGGGGGTGCGGGCCCACACACGCCCGCACCCCCACCCCGCGAATACCCCTGGGAGGTATAGAACCGTGTTCATCATGAACCCCGCCTGGAACCCCTGCCCCGACTGGGGAACCGCCCTGCTCCTGGCCGGAGCGTGCGTCCTGGTCACCCTCGCCGGAACCGTGGCCCGCACCGCCCGGCTCCTGGACCGCTACTACGTGCAGGGCGACTGGCCCGGCATGGTCCACCACTCCGAACGCGGCCCCGGCACCCTATGCGGGCACTGCGGACACCACCTGACCGCCCACGACCGCGCCACCGGCCGCTGCTGCCACAGCCTGCCCCTGGACCGCCTCGCCGCCATCATCACCCTTCCCATGCCGTTGCCCTTGCGCGGCCTCGTGCAGCGGGCGGGCTGCCCCTGCCGGATCGGCCACCGGCGCACCTGAACCGCAGCCCGGCCGGGTGAAGGCCCGGGGCCCGCACCAGCACGAACGGCTGGTGCGGGCCCCGGGCCTTCAACCTTTTTCTCCCGTGCTTTTCCCGCGGGGTGTCGCATCCCCGGCCCGGGGTGTCTTCCTCAAGGGCGTCACAACAAAGAAGAAGGAGGAGGGACCTCTTGGGACAGAAGCCGACCCCGTGGCCCGACACCCCGGGCAGGCCGCCGCTGGCGGTCTGGTCCTGCGGCACCCACGACGACCCCGACGAGCGCCCCGTTCCGGCCCGGTTGGCCGAGCGTTTGGTGGCCGAGTACACCCGCTCCGGACAGGCGGTCGCGGACCTGACCGGCACCCGGGCCATCGCGGCCGCAGCCGCCCGCGCCGAGCGCGCCACCTCGCCCGCCGACACCGGCAACCGTGGGGAACAGGAGGGCAACGACGTGAAGGAGGTGGGGTGGGCCGACCTGACCGTCCTGCACGTACCCGCCCCCTCCGACCAGGTGCGCCCCGAGGGCGCGTCGGTGCGGGCGCGGATGGTGTTCGCCGCGACCGTGACCCGCCCCGGCGGGATCGTCGCCGCGGTCACCGGCCTGGACCACACCCGCACCGGAGCCCTGATCGACCCGGCCCCGGCGGTGGTACGCGCCGCCTCCTGCGCGCACCTGGTCTACCTCCAGCACGTCATCGCGCTGACCGTACCGATCTGCACCAGCGGGCTGGGGGCCACCATCCCCGTCCGCGACCGGGACGGGATCGGCTCCGATTCCGGCTGGTGGGAAAACGGTCCGGAGGTGGAGGTGGGGTTGGCGCCGTCGGTGGCCGAGGCCGCGGTGACCATCACCGCGCCCGCCCACCTGAACGTGTCGGTGTTCCGGAGGCACAGGTCAACGCGCCGCACCGGCACCGGCCACGGTGGGGAGGTGGCGGCCTGATGCGCCACGACAACAACGAGGGTTCCGCCCCGTCCCCGGACCCGCGGGTGTCCACCTCGGGGCACTCGGTGTGGGAGACCGGCCAGCACCAGGCCGCCCGCCAGCGCGGGGACCGCTATTCGCGCCTGTCCCTGGAGCACCCCGCACGGATGCTCCCGGCCATCGCCGCGCACGCCATCCGCGCCTATACCCGGCCGGGTGATGTGGTGCTGGACCCGATGTGCGGGATCGGCACCACCCTGGTCGAAGCCACCCACCAAGGCCGCCGGGCGGTCGGGATCGAGCTGGAGCCCAAGTGGGCGTCCATCGCCCGCCTGAACCTCGAAACGGCCATGGTGCAAGGTGCTTCAGGGGTGGGTGAGGTGCACACCGGTGACGCCGCCGAAGTCGCCACCCACCTGGCCCGCACCGAGGTGGCGGGGCGGGTGCGGCTGGTGATCACCTCACCTCCGTACGGGTCGATGACCCACGGGCAGGTCCGCTCCCGAAGGGACGGGGCGGAGGCGGTGGAGAAGACCGCCTACACCTACTCCCGCGCCCGCGACCGGCGTGCCGCCAACCTCGCCTACCAGCGCCCGGAGAAGCTGGCGAGCTCGTTCGCCCGGATCATGGCCGCCTGCCGCGAGTTGCTCGCGCCGGGAGGGGTCGTGGTGGTCACCACCCGCCCCTTCCGCAAGGACGGGGAACTCATCGACTTCCCCGGACAGATCACCCACGCCTGCCAGGAAGCGGGGCTGGTGCAGATCGACCGGTGCGCCGCGTTGCTGTGCGCGGTCCGCGACGGCGAGGTGGTGGGCCGGGCCTCGTTCTTCCAACTCGTGGAGGTGCGCAGGCTCCGCAAGGGCGGCGTGCCGGTGCACGTGGTCCAACACGAGGACGCCCTGGTCTTCACCAACCCGAACCCGCGACAGAACCAGGAGACGGAGGTGTGGGCCGCGTGAACACCCCGGACACCCACCTGCCCGCCGCACCCGAGAAGAAGGGGACCTACCCCGTGCCGTTCACCGACACCGCCGGGCCCGCACTGCGCTCCCGGATCACCGCCGACCTCCGGGCCTTGGCGGACTTCCTGGAAGAACACCCGGACCTGCCCGTCAGCCAGCACACCACCCTGGACATCACCTACTTCCCGCACACCACCACCGACGAAGACGCCTTCGCCGAGATCGCCCACGTCGGAGCCCTGTTGAAGCGGATCCCGGCGTGGGAGGGCGACCACTACCTGGTCGAACACCGCACCGGGGCCGCCCGGTACCGGGCGGTGGCCATCCCCGAACAGGTCAGGGCCGCCCATCGGGCCTGGGCCACCTACACGGGACACGTCCGCCCCGACTGACCGACAGACAGGGGCCGTGTGGGGCGCTGTAGCGCCCCACACGGCCCCACACCCCCGGTCAGGGTCCACACGGGGGGCCGCCCGGGGTGTTCAGGGCCGCAGCGGCCGACAGGCCGCCGCGCCCACCCGCAATCCCCGGACCGAAAGCCGCCGGGGCCGGTATCGGCCCAGGTCGAGGAGGTGGAGGAGAGATCCGTTGGGGTTTTGCGATGATCCGCTTGCAAAGCTCGCCGAGATCGAGCGTGGATACGTGGTACCCCGCACCACGCGGGGCCGCGCACCGCATACCACCAGGGAAAACGAGGCCGGAAAGGAGGTGGACGAGGTGAACGGAACCGTGCCAGGGCTGGCCGAGGTCGGCGCCCTGCCTGTGTGGGTGACACCCGCCCATGCGGGGCGGTGGCTCGGGATGAGCCGGACCACCGTCTACCGCCACCTCCATGAGGGGACCTTCCCTGTCCCGGTCTACCGGGTGGGCCGCCACTGGCGGATCCCCACCGCCGGGCTCCTCGTTTTCCTCGGGTTGTCCACAGCCTGTGGATGCGGTGCGCGCACCACCACCCCGGAGGAGAACGAGGAACGGTGAGCACCGTACGCGAAGGCTCCACCTTCAAACGCTGCACCTGCCGCCACCCCGATACCCAGAAGCCCGTCGGGGCGCGCTGCCCCAAGTTGCGCCGCCGCAACGGCACCTGGAGCTCCACCCACGGACGGTGGGGCTACCAGATCGAACTCCCGCCCACCGCCGACGGCAAACGCCGCCAGGCCCGCAAGGTCGGCCTGGCCTGTCAGGAGGACGCCTTGGGCGAACTCGCCCACATCAAGATCCTGCTCGAAGCCGCCCACGACGATGAGCCCGAAACGCTGGTACGGGTCGCCGACCTCATTCAGAGCGCGCTGCGCGCCCGCACACCCCTACCGAACGTTGAGGAGGTCAAGCGGCGGATCAACCTCGGCGTGGACGTGCGCACCACTGTTCCCACGGTGGCTGAGTGGTTGACCGAGTGGTTGAAGGGCAAGCCCGGGCTGGCCGAGGGCACCCGTTCCTCCTACGCCGGGCACCTGCGCAACCACCTCATCCCTCACCTGGGCCAGTTGGCGTTGAACAAGCTCCAAGCGCGCCATGTGGAGGCGATGTTCGCGGTGATCGAGGAGAACAACGAGCACGTCCTGGAATGCCGCGAATCTTCGGATCCGCAGGTGCGCGCCCAGGTCAAAGGCCGACGTGTCACCTCGTTGTCCACCAAGCACCGCATCCGCGCCACCTTGCGCAGCGCCCTGTCGGATGCGGTCCGCTCGCCCGAGCTGCCCGTCACGGTGAACGTCGCCTCCCACGCCCGGCTGCCGTCCTGCCCGAGGAAAAAGCCCCTGGTGTGGACCACCGACCGGGTGACGAAGTGGCGTAAAGACGGCACGATTCCCGGTGAGGTCATGGTCTGGACACCCGACCAGACCACCGCCTTCCTCACCCACGCCCGCAAATACCCCTGGATCTACGCCCTGTTCCACCTCATCGCCATCAAAGGGCTCCGGCGCGGAGAAGCCGTCGGGCTGCCATGGCGGAATGTGCGACTCATGGACGGGCAGATCGACATCACCACACAGGTCGTTCAGGTGGGGTGGAGAACCATTACCAGCACCCCGAAAAGCGACGCGGGTTCCCGCACCATCACCCTGGATGCCACCACCGCCCGGGTGTTGAAGCGGTGGCGCCGCCACCAGCTCGAGGCCAAACTCGCCGCCGGAAAGAACTGGACCGACAGCGGCCTGGTGTTCACCCGCGAGAACGGCGAGGGATGGCATCCGGCCGAGGTCACCGACTGGTTCAACCGCATCGGCAAGGCGGCCGACCTGCCGCCGATCGGGCTGCACGGGCTACGCCACGGGGCCGCCTCCACCGCCCTAGCCGCTGGCGTCGACGTCAAGGTGGTCTCCGCCGAACTCGGCCACGCCACCACCCACTTCACCCAGGACACCTACCAAACCGTGTTCCCAGATGTCGCCAAGGCAGCGGCCGAAGCCACCGCTGCCATGTTCACCACCCACCGAGCACCCGCCACACACTGACCTCACACCACCGCCACAGGGCCGGGGCAGAAGACATCGATCTCCCGCCCTGGCCCGTGTATTGGCAGCAGTCACCATTTCATGCCCTACGGGCTTTATGGGACTACGGAACTCCTCATGGGCAGAGCTCGGGGCGCTCGATGGCGACTACACGTTTCCATGCCCTACGGGCTTTATAGGCCTGCGGAACATCTCTTGCCCAAGCATTCCTGGCTCCAACGTGTCGTTTCCATGCCCTACGGGCTTTATAGGCCTGCGGAACCCTTCCCTGTTTTCAGGGTTCGTGACCTGCGACGATACACCGCCTCCGCACGTGACCACCCTCCCGAGCACATTCCAGTCCGTGACCCAGACCACTTTTCGCATCAGCAAGCCCCTGAACAGCACAAACGCTCTGCACGCAACACGGGGTTTTCAGAACCGAACTAGATTCGGTGTACATGTCCACCCCAACAAGTATTGCCCGCAGCCCGTCAGTCTCCTACCCACCCACACCCCGGCCGTCACCCGCTGGCCACAAACGGCGCAGGCGCCCCCACCCCGGAAAGCCGCCGGACGGGACGGACGCGGCACACGGGCGCCGAGCGGGGCGCTTGGTGGGCGCACGTGGGCACGTGCCCAGGCTGGGACGGGGCGTAACGGCACACCGCAGAGCAGCGCGGAGCGAGGATGCTCGGGAGGTGGGAGGCACGGTCAAGACAAAAGAGCGAGCTCCGAGCAACCAACCGGCCTCTGGAACGAGAAGAACCCAGGCCCGAAGCCTCGAAAAGGGCCTCTGGCCTGGGGTTTTGTGGGTAGGCCCCCAGGGGCTCGAACCCTGAACCCACGGATTAAAAGTCCGCTCCGGCCACTCCAATACACCCCACTATGCCCTGATAGCTCCCCCGCCGCCCCGCAGCACCGACACCACGAACGACCACCCGAGACCACCGAAGACCGCCCTGTCCCCCAGCATCGGAGCAACCACCGAGCAACCGCCCCATCTCCCAAGTCACGGATCAAATCCGTGGGCCGGTGAAGTGTCTCAAAATCCAACAGCCTGACTCCATCAAGAGCGATACACACCAGTTTGGCCAGCGTCTGGCCGCTACGCTGGTGGCCGCGGCCAACGCCTGCTTTTTCGTTATATTCACAACAATCGATGATCGGGAAGTGACCTTTGCTCCGTCCGGGAAACAACCGCATCAGCGGGACGCTGCCTCGCCGAATCCATCAGATAGCCATTTACCATGGCAAACCGAATCTACAATTAGAACACTAGGCCAACTTTGCGTTTCACCAGAGGGCTGTTTGTTCTGTAGGATCAGGATTTTGATGGTTGCTCGCATCTGCATGTTGCGCGCGCCTCCAGGCATCCCAAATCTCCGGTCGAAGCCGACCGCGATCTGATACTTGGAAGCCGTTTTTACGAGCCCAGGATCGAACTTCACCTGCATTTTTCTTGTCGAATTGAGGCGTTTTTCCCGAAGAACGCAATGGGCTTTTGTCTGCCGATTTTTGAGCGAGAGATCCGTCAAGGCTTGCGATTCTGTGCGCCGGGAGCGCGGCGAGCTCTTTTGGTTCCATTTTGTGCATGCCGCCACCATAAACTCTTCCTCCTTCGCGGATATCCTGCGGTGTTAGGTCGAGGAGAGCCTGGTAGACCTTTTCAATCCTCTCAGGATCCTGGCTCAGATAGGACTGAAGGAGATCTGTTGGGTAGAGCATAAGGTATACATTTGTGGCAACCGCTTCAGATTTATTAAGGATGAATCGAAGCGGAGCTTCGCCATCCTTTCCCCTCCCCATGTACGTAAGAAGGATAGGGGCCGCCTCCCTGGCCTCCTGCTTGTACCAAGGAGATCGTTTGCTGACCAGATATCCGTTGCGAACCTTTTCGTCTGCCCCTTCCAGGTAAGAAGCCAGTTCCGGGTTCTCTTGGCGCACCTCTTCGATTGGAAGAGAGCAGTCAATTAGCGCCAGCTGATCTGGAATATCCGGCCAGCGGTGTTCGTCAGCCTCAATGCGGGTTACTCGGAGATTTCGGGGGGCAGGGATAATTGGTCGAAGAAACCTGTCCTGAATCCCTACCCTTTGAGCCTCGGCGCGGGAGAGAATGAAGAAGCCATTCGAGCCCGTGGCTAGACCCCTCCTGATTCTAAAAAAATCAGAAAGCCGGGGGATGTCTTCTGCCTCCTGCATGGCCACTGCACTGCCATCAATGTAGCGCGACCACTTGGTCGTTACTTTGAGATCTCCAGTTTTAATTTTATGAGAGACCCTGGGCCGGGAAAGCGTTCCTCCAAAAGAGAATTCTGCACTGTTTTCAGGGGTGGGCGGGAAATTCCTGAAGACGATGACACTTGAGGTGACGAGGGCATCGCCAAATTGAGCTTCTGAAGAGTCGTACTGGTGTACGCGGATGAGTTGGACCTTATGCGTTAGATACTCTTTTAGAGCAACCCCGTAGTTCACGTCCATGAATTCACTCGGGATTAGCCAAGCGGAGACCGCCCCCGAGGCAAGAAGCCGATGGCTTAGGAGCATGAAATAGAGGTAGAGCCCCGACAGCCCTGATGGCCTGATCCCTAGTTGGTTTGAACAACGGAAGCGCAGTTCATTCTTCTGAGATCCCGTCAGATGATGATGCCGAACGTATGGAGGGTTAGCAACGAGCAGCGATGCGCTAGCATCGAATTCTGTTTCAGCGGAGGTGAAGTCTCCATCTATAACGCGGAGTCCATGGCTTCTCCACAGCGAAGTAGCGACCTGAGCGAAGCGTGAATCCAGCTCAAAGCCAACTGCTTTGCTAATGTTTTTGCCACCCAGGTTTTGGAGCAGGGCTGAAAAGAACGCCCCCGACCCGCAAGATGGCTCCAGGAAGCTAACCTCCTTTTCCTGATGCAGATTAATCGCATAGCTCATGATCTCAGAAGCCAAGGCCGGAGGTGTAGCAAACTGGCCCATCTGATTTCGCTCGAGGAGGGTACGCTCAGCATCCAGTTCACCCTGCAGGAGGAGCCTTTTGCCTTCGATCTGCTCAACCGCGCCATTGCTAAACGCCTGCATATTCCAAATCCTCGATTCGATGTTCCCAGACCCAGTCGAGTCCTTCTGCTGCGGAGTAACCCAGGTATCCGCTGTTAAAATATCCACACAAGAAGAGGAGCAGGGAGATGTCCTCCCCATACCTTGCTTGCAGTTGGTGAATCTTTGTAGCTTCTTCTTTTCGGCGTTTGTTTGTATTGGTGAAATCTCCTGCAGACTTTGCTTCGATGAGAACTGGAAGATTATGACCCTGAGGAGAATGGGGTTGAATTACGACATCAACGGGGATGTTGACCTCGTGATCTTCGCCAACTACTACGATCTGCCTGAATGAGAAAGTGCCTGGCTGCATAGTATGCAGCGGCAGCGAAGCTGGATGGGGCTTCTTAGTGTATCCACGATCAACGAGCCAAGCCTCAATAAGTGCTAGCTGTCGTTTCTCTTGGGCATTTCTCACGATGGGGTCAGAGATGGCGCCGCAAAGGCGGTCTGCAATGACAGTAGCTGCGAGTTCTCGCTGGCGAGGAGCGGCAGGTTCGCCCGTTCGACGCCACTCGAAAAGATCCAAATCCAAGAGGTCGTTTATCACATTGCACATTTTGGAGAGATGTGCATGGCAAGCATCCTCTTTCATTCTGGATGGGAGCTTTCCCTCCTTCTCCATCTTGTCAACAAGAGACTTCGATCCATGCGAAAGGCCAACCAGGCGATCTCTGGCAATCGGGGGAGCTGTGCTCATGCGAAGAGTAGCCAGGGCTTTCGGATGGGATTTCAGAACCTCAGGAGTAATATTGGTCATGTTGGCTGTCCACTGAAGGGTCTGCTCTACCTCTTCGATTGTGAGAAGCCGCGTTTCTCGATAAGCCTTCGGGGCGGCTTCCAGGAACCAGTTATTGTAGAGCTGGACGGATGCCTCAACGTCATTTTTCCAGAGTTGGGGTTTGTCGGAGTTAATCACTTGATGTCCGCCTTGTTGCTGGGGGTACCCTGGCTAGGAGGGCTGTGGGTAGTCTACGCGACCGCTGGTCTGTGGTGTATAGAGCTGTGGATAACCCTGCGCCAGGTCGTCGGTCTTCCGGAGGTCGTATAGCGCAGTACTGAAAACCTGATCTTATGATTAACAGGCAGTGGGGGCACCTTCACTAAAGGTCGCCTCGATGAGTCACTATCATGTAGTGACTCTACCTATTTTATATTCTTTTCTGGTGGACTCTTGGAAGGCGGGATTGAACCTTTGGACCACCCTTGATTAGGTAGGGTTAGCTTGGTCCATGTACGCCTGGAGTGCTTGATGCCGCGTGACAGTAGTAGGCTCAAGGGATTTCTTGAGGATTGTGAAGTCCTTCTTGTTCAAGGGAACCAGGCTGCGCCGGATATGAGTAGCCCATGCCGGAGGGAATGTGTCGAGCTGATCAACGAGGCCTGCGAGAATAGGACCCTTGCCCAAGGGGGCAATATGGTCGATCCTAAGATCGCACCCTTTGGTGAAATATCTTCCGTCGAATTCTACCGGGTTCTCAAGTTCTGCAACATTTGAGGTAACCCGTGCCTCCGCGATTAGCCGACCGCGATCGCGCGTTGGGTTGTGAAAGCAACCTCGAGTTGTATAGATCATCATGCGATCTCCAACCTTCAATTGGCTTGCAATCCTGCTGCGACGCGATGCGAAAGCTGTGCGTTGCTGACTGATAATCCAGGCGAGAGGCTTCCTATCGCCAACGACAAGTAGATAATACCGTGGGCTCATGGTGTCGACTGTACTAGGGTCGACATCCTGCTGTCATCCGTTGCTGTCGGTTCTATGTTGGATCCAGGTACTTTATTCGGAGTTGTGCGGGCAGGGGATCCCCGTGTCTTCGGTAGCGGCTGGTCAGCGCGTGTTCGGTGCGTCAACCGGAAGTACGACCAGTTCAGCACGTGCTCGATGCGCTCGAGCCCCGCACAGGCCTCCAACACCGTCTTGGCCAGCAGACAGCGGATCTCGGCGACCGACGGCTGGCACCCCGGGCCTTATCCCAATGGCCCCACCCCCTCCCGTTTCTTCACACGGTCCCCCCGCTGGTCCCTCTGCAGGGCCAGGAACGCCTGCACGTGTCTCGTGCCGGGTGTGATGGAGGCTCTGGCATGTAACTCAACCGCACTGGCGAGACCACCACGGAGTGCCGTTCCGGGATCAGGGAAGGACGGATGACACCCCTTCCAGGGCAGATTCGTTCGGCTCGGGCAGGTGTGCGGCCAGAGTGGCGGCGACCTTGCGCCAGGTCCTCTCCGGGAGGAAGAGCCGGATGTCGATCTGAGCCCACGGCGAGACTCGGCGTAGGCGTGAGGTGAGTTGGAGCAGGCTATGGCTTCCGAGGCCGGTCTGGATCCAGGTGCTGTCGATATCCAGGCCTTCGGGCAGGTCTACCAAGCGCGCGACCTCCTCGGCCAGGTACGCCTGCACCTGGTTCCGCGCGGGCACCGGAGCCGCTGGGGCGTCCATGGTCGAGGTGTTGCGTTCGGTGTGGTCCCAGCCTGGGGCGATCACCAGATCAGGGTGAGCCCTCACGGTGGGCCCGGTCGGGGTGATCCCGGTGGTGTAGAGCTGACCGATCCCGCGAGCGAAACCGAAGGGGTCGCTGGTCACAGCGGTCGTCACGGTTCGGGGAAGGGTGTGGGCGATGTGCTCGCTCAGCAGCGCGCGTGGCCCGATCTCCACGAAAACCACCGGTCGCTGGCACGCAGCTGAGACGGCTGCCTTCAGTGCCTGGGTGAAGCGCACCGGCTGTCGCGCCTGCTCGGCCCAGTAGGCCGGCCCCCAAGTGTGCGAGTGGTCTCTGGCGCGATCGGGATCGGCGGTGGAGACGATCGGTATGCGGGCCGGGGCGCTGACCAGTCCGGCCAAGGCCTCGCGGAGCCTCGGGACGACGGGTTCGACCATTGGGGAGTGAGCGGGGATCGCGTCCGGGACCGGCTTGCACCACACACCCTGCTCGTCCAGGTACTCGTGGAGGTGGTCCAAGTCCGGCGCGGGTCCGGCGACGACCTGCACGGTGGGGGCGCTGTAGGAGGCGATGGTGATCCTCCCCTGGTAGAGGGCGAGCAGGGCCTCGACCTGCTCGACGCTGGCGCGGATGGCCAGTAACCCACCGGCTTGGGCGAGTGGTGCCAGGAGTTCGGCCCGGCGGGCCAGGACCCGGGACGCCGTCCAGGTGTCCAGGATCTGGGCAGCGGACGCGGCGGCGATCTCTCCCACCGAGTGACCGAGAACCAGGTCCGGGACGATGCCGCGGTCGGCCAACTCAGCGGTCAGTCCGACCTGGACCAGGTGCGTGCAGTGCTGGGCGTCGGCGAACCCGGTGATCTCCTCCCCTGGACCCCAGACCTGGGATCCGGTCTGCTGAGCCAGCGCGGCCCGCGCGTCTTCCACCGCTTGGGCGAAAACGGGCCGGTGCATGAGTTCGAGCCCCGCGTGGGGGTGGTGGCCGCCGTGGCCGGAGTAGACGAACACCATCCACGGTCGCCCTTCCGGAGCGGGACGAGGGGCGACGGTGTGCGGGTCGGGGGTGCCGTCTTGGAGGCTGCGCAGCCCTTGGACCAGCGAGCCCAGATCAGCGACGGTCACAGCAGCCCTCCAGCGGTGATGCGGTCCCCGTGCCAAGGAGGTGTCGGCCACGACCCCGACCGAGCCGCCCCTGGGGGCGTTAACCGCCAGACGGCCGGCCGCCGAGGCCAACGCGGCAGGGGTATGCGCGGAGACGAACACGGTCTCCGGCAGCGGCATCGGATCCTCGACCGCAGGGTCCTTTGTGGAGGGTGCCCGGGTGAGCAGGACGTGCGCGTTGGAGCCGCCGAACCCGAATCCGCTCACCCCGGCCACCTGCTCCCCGTCCTTCTCCGTCGTGTGCGGCCATGGTTCGACCTGGGTCGGTACTCGCACCTGACGTTCTAACCCGGTGCGGAGGTGCTGATGGTGTGCGGTCGGTGGGATCTGCCCGTGGTGGAGGGCCAGGGCCGCGGCCATGACTCCCGCTGCTCCGGCGGCGCCTTCGAGGTGGCCCAGCACGCTCTTGACCGACCCCACCGCCACCGGCCCCCTCTCCCCCAGCGCCTGGGCGAGGCCTCGTGCTTCGATACGGTCCCCCGCTTTGGTGCCGGTGCCGTGGGCCTGCACCCACCCCACCTGGGCGGGGAGTATCCCCGCGTCGTCCAGCGCCCTGCGGACCGTCAGGGTTTGACGGTCGGCGCGTGGGGCCAGCAGGTGCGGGGCCCTGCCGCCGTGGCTCATCCCGGTTCCGGCCACGTGCGCCCAGATCCGGTGCCCGCGCGTGGTGGCGTCCTCGGAAAGGGTGAGCACCAGGACCACTGCGCCTTCGGAACGCACGTACCCGTCGGCGTGCTGGTCGAAGGGCGCGCACCGGTCCCGCGGTGAGAGCACCCCGGTTTCGGTGAAGCCAGCGGTGATAACCGGGTTGCTGAGCACGTTGGTTCCGCCGACCAGGGCCACATCCACCTCACCCGAGCGCAGATCCCGCACCGCGTAGTGCAGGGCGGTCAGCGAGGAGGAGCAGGCCGTGTCCAGGGTCAAGGAGGGCCCGGACAGGTCCAGGTGGTAGGAGAGCCGGTTGGCCAAGATCGCCATCCCCGCGCCCGGAGCGGTGAACACCCCTGCTCGAGCGCCCGTTCCGAAGTTGGTGGCGGCCTGGTCGATGGAGGCGGCTCCCACGTACACCCCGGTCCTGGTCCCGGCCAACGACGCCGGGTCCAGGGCGGCGTCGGACAGTGCCTCGTAGGCGGTCTCGAGGAGCCATCCCTGTTGGGGGTCCATCTCCGCCGCTTCGTCGTCGGTGATGCCGAAGAAGGCGTTGTCGAAGGCGTGGTCCACGACTCCGGCCGGGAACGGGCGTTCGGGGACCTGGTCCGGGTGCAGGCGAGCGGCCATCCTTTCCCAGCGCTCCTGCGGGATTCGGGAGACGCAATCGCGTCCTTCGACCAGGGCCTTCCACAGCTGGTCAGGTGAGTTGACTCCGCCGGGCAGGCGGCAGCCCATGCCGATGATCGCCACCGAAGGGTGCGGTGGGACGGGTGCGTTGGCGGTCATCGGATGGGCTCCCCGACGACGAACACCGCAGCGCTGCCCATGGGCCAGATCTCGACGGCGGCGAAGTACATCTTCAGCTCGCGCTCCAGGTCCGCGAATCGGTCGCCGCGGTTGCTGAAGATGTTGTCGGCCTTGTTGTAGTGCCACATCAGGACCCGTGCGAGCAGGTTGGTCCGGGTCATCGGGTCCTGGGCGCCGGTCAGTGTGTAACCCCAGGCGATGCCGTCGTCGGCCAAGGCTTCGGCCATCCCCTGGATGACCGCCGTCTTCGTGGTGAACCCCGCGCCCGGCAGCCAGTGGAGCACGTTGCCGATGGCCAGCGAGAGGAAGTGGTGCTTCTTCACAGGCCAGGGCAGCGTGAGGACGTCGTGCTCGTGCGTCCTGACCTGGGCGCGGCCGGTGAGCTTCTCCTTTGCCGTGCCCAACGGAGCGGTGTTGATGTCGATCACGTCCACTTGCCACTGGTGGGCCATGGCCGGGGCCGGGGTGCGGTCCAGGAAATGCAGGTCGGCCGGGCCGATCTCCAGATGGGGGTCCCGGACATGGCGCAGGTACAGGTCCTGGAGTTGGGCGTTGTCGAGCTTCCACGCCCACTTGTGGGACTTGCCGACGATGAGGTCGCCGTAGCGGCGGATGTTCTCGGGGCTGTACAGGGTCGGGTTGGGGCGCGAGATCCACCCGGCGCCGGTGTGGGGGGTGTGGTCGGGCATGACGCAGCAACACCTTCCAGCTCGGGAAAAGAGGAGGACAGCAGAGGAAGGTCAGAGGGGGAGAAGGCGGTTCATCCGCGCTGGGTCGTCCAGTCCGGCCGCCCACGCCGCTGCCCCCTCTGGGGTGGACACGGTCTGGGCGAACCCGGCCAGCACGTGTTCGGACAGGGACCCGCTCCAGTAAGTGGTGACGAAACCGCCGAAAGCCGAGGTGTACTGACCGTGCCGGGCCCAGTACGCCTCCCACGCCCCTGACAGGAACTCCGCGTCCAGCACCCCGTTGGCCTGACGCTGTTGGTGGATCTGGTCACGCAGCGTCGAAGCGACCCAGGTGGAAGCTCCCGCTCCTTGGCCGGAGGCGTGCTCGACGGTCATCGTCGCGTCCCCGATCCCCACCACGGGTCGGCCCGCCACGGTGGTGACCGCGCGCCTGACCTGCGGGTGTATTTCGCGTACCAGCTCCGAGCCGGTCACCACTTCATGGTCGGAGCACCGGGCGGACAGCTCGGCGTCCAGGGTGCGGAGCTGGCCGAGGACGTGGGCCCAGGCGGTGCGGGCGTGGGCACCGTGCCTGCGCGGCAGACCCGCGCCCGTCTGCCCGTTGGACCCGTCCGGGGATATGGCGGGTGTGGGGTCCAGCGGGCTACCGGGGCGGGCCATGACCTGCACGCAGACCCCCGCGAAGGGGGTGACGTGCACCGGCGGTGCGTCCGCAGCGGACAGGGCCCGTACCTGGGCGGGGGTGAGGCCGTTCACGGTCAGGACCGGGTACAGCATCACCTCACCCCACGGACAGGTCAGAACCTGGGCGTGGTCGGGGAGGTCGTCTTCGGGTACGGCCAGGTGGACCTGGACGACAACGCGGTCGGTGGCTCCGCCGGTGCGGTCGGGGTCGGGTGTGAACAGGTGGCGCAGGTCGGAGTCGACGCCGGGGGCGACCACGAGCAGATCGTGCAGTCCCGAGGCGGCGAACCCGGTCACGTCACCGGAGGTGCAGGTGCGTTCGTGGACCCGCCCGCCCCGGTCGGTGACGTGTTGGAGCCAGTAAGCGCTCTTGAGCCGGTGGTCCACCGCCACTGCGGCTCCCGGCAGGGGGGCGGTGAACTCCAGCCCTTCTCCCGAAGAGGGGAGCATGCGCATGCGCACCTGGTGGGCGGGCGGGGCGGTGTGCTGCCACAGCCCCAGCCCCAGGGCGAGTTCGGTGGCGTGCACCGAGGGGAGGGTGAGCTGGGTCAGCCCGGCGCCGTGGCCCAGGATCTCGGGGGTGGAATGGCGGGTGAAGACATCCACTCTCCACCCGTCCGCCAACAACCCGGTGGCCAATGTCAGAGCGGAGTGCCCGGACCCGAACACCACCGCGCGCGGATTACGAGTCATCGCCGGCCTCCGTTCATTCGGGCCGAGCACAGGTCCATCAGCGCCTCGCACATGCCGCGTTCATGGACGTCCCCCACCACCACGGGAGTGTGTGCGGACAGGCCCAGGCAGGCGCGCACCACGTCGGTGTCCACGTCACCGGCACCGTCCTGGTGGACCAGGACCACCACGGGAACGCCGAACTCGCGCAGGGGCAGCAGGCTCTCGCGCGCTGTGTTCAACTCTTCGGCCCCTGGGCCGGTGATGAGTATGGCGCCGAAGGCTTCGCGGCACACGTCCCCCCAGACCGGGCTCGCCCCGCCCAGCGCGCTGATGCCCAGGGCGAGCAGGTCCAGGTCGGGTGCGATACGGGTGGTCGCGACCTCGATCACCGGCGGCCCCTGCAACCGCCACGGGCCGACGCCGCCCAGGTCGGCGAGTGCATGCCGGGTGTACTCGGCCAGGGCACTGACGACCAGGGTCTTGATCACCGACACCGCCACGGGGACCGGGCGGGTGCGGGTGGCCCAAGCCCGTAGTCGCTGTGCCCAGGCGGGGGCGCGCACCACCCGTACCAGGTCCAGATCCGCGAGTTCGGCGACCGCCACACCGGCCACGGCTGGGGAGTGACAGGTGCGGGCCGCCAGCTCCGCCACGGTCACCGACCTGCCCAGCCCTCGGCACAGCTGCAGGACTTGGCAGAACGCCTCGGGCAGGTCCGGTTGGTAGGAGGACGGGACGGCGGGGTTGGCCTCGACCGTGGTGTGCATGACCACCGCTGCTGAGGGCCTCACCAGCAGCGGGGCCGGAACCAGAGCGCTCACCGTGCCCCTCCCGGAGCGGGCAGCAGGCCGCCAAGGGAGGAAAGGGCGTCCGGGGGGAGCAGGTGCGCGGCTCGGGTGGTGAACCGGGCGATGGCGTAAGCGATGTGCGCCAGCTTCTCCGCATCACCGGTCAACAACCCCAGCCCGAACGAGTCGCCCAACGGGGCCAGGGCCAGCGCGCCGGAGGCGTAGCGGACCACGATCGTCTCCGCCTCGCCCCGGGCGGTGAGCTTCCCGGCCCCGCGGGAAAGCAGCAGCACGTTCGTCATGATCGCGGTGACGCTCTCCGCGCCCACCTGGCCCAGGTCCCCGGACCGCAGCAGGTGCAGTCCGTGAGTACCGAACACCACCCCGTAGGAGGCGGCGGTGTCGCGGACCAGCTCGTCCAACAGGTCCTGGAGTCGGCCGTGGTGCTCGGGTTCAGGAGCGATGGTGTTCATCAGACGCGGCGGCGTCGGTGTTGTGGTCGGCATGCCGAGCAGTTTGTGAGCGCCCAGGGCAGAAACCTATGCGTACTCGGATAAGCGCGGTGTTCGAACTATGCGAGCTGTTCGATTTCTCGCTCCTGACAGGTGCAGAGGCTCCAGAGAAGGTCACTCCGCTTCGGAAAGAACCTGAACGCGGAGACGGCCCCGTGGTTACTGTGGAGTGATCTCGTTGCACCCCCAGGTGACGGAGGAACCCCTCGATGCGTTGTGGAAACTGCGGGCGGGACCGCGGCGCCCACCATGGGTCCTGTCAGTGCATCCCCTCGTGGGTATGGCGGGATCCGGAGATGGTGGACGCCGTCCGAGAACGTGACGCCCAGCGGGTGATCCGTTTTCTGCGCCGACGGGTCAAGAACCTGTCCCAGGAAGCCCTGGCCAGGATGTGCGGGGTCGCCCAAAGCACCATCACGCGCGCTGAAGCCGGTAAAGGCCTCAGCGACCGACGCAAGATTCACGAGGCTCTCCAGGGGCTCGGAGCCCTGGACCCGCTCCCGGCCGACGAAGCACCTCGCTCCCTCACGGAGCCCGAGCCAGAGCAGCCGACGCCCGCGAGCGGAAGCGGTGATGTCGACTGGAAGCGGGGCATCGCGCTGCTGGAATCCCTCGTCAACCGGTACGACCTCCCCGACGACGGGCGGGTGCGGTCTCTCGGCCAGCTCCAGCGCGAAGTCAACGGCATCATTCGATGCCGCCTGAACTCCCATTACAGCTGCCTGATGCAACGCCTCCCCGGGCTGCTCCCCGAGCTGAGCCGCGCCCTCTTGGGCCACCATGGGCAGGAACGTGCCCACGCGGCCCGACTGCTGGTCCAGGCCTACCGGGCCGCCGACGCGATCGCGGACAAGTTCGGCCTCCACCACCTCTCCGCCCGCACCATCCAGGTACTCCTGTGGGCGGCCGACCAGACCGGAGACGACGTCACACGGGCCGCCGCCACCTACGTGCGCGGGGAGACCTTCTTCTGCTCCGGCGAACACGAAGCCGGGCGCCGTCTGCTGGAACGCGCAGCTGACAGCCTGACGCCCTCGGACGCGCGTTCATGGGCGGCCTACGGGTCCCTGCACATGCGCGCCGCCGTGTTCGCCGCGAGAGACCACAACCCCCGCCAGGCCGAACCCCACCTGGCACAAGCGCGCCTCGCCGCCGAGCACACCCGGGAGGCGGTCTACACCGGCACGGCTTTCGGTAGCGCCTCCGTGCGCGTCCACCAGGTCACCCTGGCCCTGGAATGCGAGGACCCCGACCAGGCCCTCCACGCGGCCGCGGGTTGGACTCCGCCCCGGGAACTCCCCGCTGAGCGGGCGTCGCACTACTTCATCGACGTGGCCCGCGCCCACCACCTCCTCGGACGTGAAGAGACGGCCTTGGCCAACCTTCAATCCGCGTGGCAGAGGGCCCCGGAGCACACCCGGCTCAACCCCCACGTGCGGGCGCTGTCGGGCCTGCTGCTGTCGTCCGGCCGGGCTCAGGGCCGGGCTCGTGAGTTCGTCGCTCAGACCGGGGTCAGCCCCTTGCGGTGAGCAGGCCCGGCAGTTCCTTGATCGAGTCGATGACCCAGTCCGCGTGCGCGCGCACCTGCGGGTCGTCCGCCCACAGGTATCCCCAGGGGCCGCGACGGATCAGCGCCGGCCGCAACCCCGCTTCACGGGCGGGGAGAACGTCGTTGTCGCGGTGGTCGCCCACGTACACGATCTCCTGCGGTTCCCCGGGAGCCATGGCGATGACACGGTCGAAGAAGCCGGGGTCGGGTTTGGCCACCCCCCACTCCCCGGACGTGGCGATGGCATCGACGGAAAGGTCCAGCTGTCGGAGGAGCTCTCCGGCACGGGCGGTCTGGTTTCCGGCGATCCCCACCCAGAGTCCGGCGTCCCGCAAGGCCTGTAGCCCGGGCCTGACGTCGGGGTACAGGTCCACGTCCTCGATGAGCTCCCCGCGGCCCGCGTCCTCACGTCGTTGGCGCTCCTCGGCCAGGTCGAAGCCTGGGCGGAAGTAGTCGAAGGTCTCCGCGTTGTTGCGCCCCTCGGCCGTCACAGCCCCCAGTACGGCGGAGAAGGTGTGCAGGGGAACGTTGAGCCAGTCGGCCCAGCGCGCCCATTCCCGGGTGTCGTCTATGAGGGTTTCTCCGACGTCGAACACCACTGAGCGAATCATGTTCTCCTGCTCTTTCCAGACCTGACGTGCACGGAACTCTCGGCGTTCAGCGTAGAACCAGCGACGAGTCGAGGTATCCGCATCCGACGTACCACGGCCCTTACGAGCTGGCCATGCTGGGTTTTTCGAACACCGCGCATAAATCGAACGGCGAGATTATGCGCGTGCGCATAGGTCGCCGTCCCGGTTCGCGCAACACTGCTGACTCCGGCCACCGTTCGCGGCACGAACCCAGCTGGACGGCGGATCGGTTCCGGTCATCGTGATGGTGACGACCCCACGGAAAGGCGCACATGAGCAACAAGACCAGTCTCACGACGTCCACCGACCGCACGACGCAGTTCACCACCGCCGACCTCGGCAGGATCATGACGCTCACCCTGCCGCAGGTCGGCATGGACCGGATGACCGCGCCCCGGGTGGAGGAGACGCTGTCCTGCTCCGCCCTGACCGCTCACTACTAGACCGACGAGTCCGTCCACCCCAGAGAACGAAGGAGTCCTGAGTGAGCAACTGGGAACGGGTCACACTGCTCTTCGCCAACGGAGCGAGGCCCCTGGCGCAGAAGGACGCACTGTCGTTCGCCGATCTGCTGCGCGCGAACCGCTTTCCGCCGTCCATGTTCCAGGCCTACGAAGTGCCCGGCGACGGGAGCCTGCGGCCCGTTCCCATCTCTCACACGCTCGACGCCATCCCCGAGACGAGCAACGTCATCCTCCAGTGCATGCGCAACACCGACGCCGACCTGGTCCCGCCCGCCCTCACCACCTTCGCGCACACGGACCGCCCGGTCGCGGCCATGTACGACCTCAAGTACGCGGAGAAGGACTCCCTCCACGGCGTCCACCTCGTCGACGACGACCAGCTCCGCGAGATGGTCTTCGACAAGATCGCGGACTTCCTCCACGAACACCGCGTGGAGTTTCCGCTGGTCGCCGGGATCTCCGGCGGCGGCGACTCCAGCAGCATCGTCCAGGGTCTGCGCCGCTACGCCACGGCGCGAGACCTCCCCGCAAACCAGGTGCTGTGCTTCACCGTGGTCCTGGACCCCCTCTGGCGGGGGTCGGCCGCCGAACGGGCACGAGAACTCTGCGAAGGCCACGGGTTCGGCCACCGCGTGCTCTACCCGGAGGACATCGCGGCCCTGCTGGGCATGAGCACCACTCCCCAGGCCCTGTGGTCCGAGATCAGGTCCACCTACGGGCCCGACTCCTCGCACTTCTTCGGGACCTGGCTGCTCAATCTCGTGGGTCGCGCGCTCAACAAGGAGATCGGCGGCTCCAGCCTGCTGATGGGCTACAACCGCGAGGACGTCATGGCGGAACTGCTGTTCTGCCTGATGAACGGACGCCGACCGCTCCCCTACCCCAAGCGCCGCACCGGCGAGGTGGACTGCTTCATGCCGGTGTGGGACGTGCCGAAGGTGCTACTGGACTCGTGCTACCCACAGGTGAGCGAGGTCAACTACTCCGAGCGGATCGACTCCACCGCGCCCCGGCGCTCCTCGATCTACTACCAGGCACACGCCCTGGACGCGATCGTGCCACAGATGTCCCTGTCCCTGATGACGGGGGTGCGCACACTCATGGACTCGCTCAACGGATGGGAGGAGTTGGAGGCCATCGACGGAACACCGCTCCTGCACACCGGTCACGGAAGTCCTGAGGACCGCGCCGCGCTGGTGGAACTCTTGGCCCGGCACTTCCCTGACTGGTCGGTCAGCGAACCTGACCCACAGTAGTCTGACGCCATCCCGGGAAGCCTGAAACCACAGCAGGAGTAGCGTTCACATGGCCAAGTCAGCAGCCCCCTCCGGAACGAGGGACTTCCTCGCCGACGACCTGCGCCGCCGTAGGGCGGCGTTCGCCACCGTCAGCGACGTCTTCGAGCGCTACGGGTTCGACCCACTGGAGACGCCCGCCTTCGAGCGGCTGGAGGTGCTGACCGGCAAGTACGGCGAAGAGGCCTCCCAGCTCCTGTTCAAGATCCTGCGTCGCGGGGTCCACGAGGCCTCCGGCAAGCCCGACCTGGCGCTGCGCTACGACCACACGGTTCCTCTGGCCCGTGTCATCGGCACCCACGGGGCGAAGCTTCCCAACCCCTACAAGCGCTACGCTATCGGCCCCGTGTGGCGGGCCGACCGCCCCCAGGAGGGGCGGTTCCGGGAGTTCGTCCAGTGCGACATCGACACTGTGGGTTCGGCTTCCCCGTTGGCCGACGCCGAGGTTGTCCTGGCCCTGGCCGAGAGCCTGGACGCTCTGGGTGTGGAGCGGTTCCGCTTCCTCGTCAACAGCCGCGAAGCGCTCCGCGGTCTCCTGGAGGTCTACGGCGTCGCCGAGGAGAACGGTGACGGGGTCCTGGCGACTCTGGACAAGCTCGACAAGGTGGGCGTCGGCGCCGTCGCCAAGGAGCTGGTCGATGAGCGTGGCCTGGAGGTGGCGAGTGCCGAACGCCTGGCCGAGGACGTCGCCTCGGACGACCAGAACCTGATCCGGTCCAAGCTCGCCACCAACGAGCGCGGCCAGCGCGGCCTCGCCCAGATCGACAGCCTGCTGGAGTTGACCTCCAGCCTGGGCGACCGGGCCGTGTTCGCCCCGCGCATGGTCCGTGGCCTGGACTATTACACCGGTGCGATCTACGAGGTGGAGGCCGAGGGCTTCCCCGGGTCGATCGCGGCGGGTGGACGCTACGACGGCCTGGTCGCCTCGCTGGGCGGCCCGGACATGCCCGCCTGCGGGGGTTCCATCGGCATCGAGCGCATCCTGGCCCTCCAGGACACCGGCAACGGTTCGGCCGTGGGCCTCGACGTCGCGATCACTGTGCTGGGCGGCCAGGCCGAGCTGATGAGGCTGGCAGGCGAACTGCGCGCGCACGGTCTGCGGGTCGGCACCTACCTGGGCTCCTCCGGAAAACTCGGCAAGCAGCTGCAATGGGCGAACGCTCAGAACGCGCGGTACACGGTGATCTTCGGCCCCGATGAGCAGGATGCCGGAGAGGTCACCCTCCGGGACATGGTCTCCGGCGATCAGAACCGCGTCCCCCTGGCGCAGGCCAGCGCGGACCTGCGGGAGCGTCTCGAAAGGTGACCGGTTGAGCGCACCCACCCCCGAACGCAACACTCCGGCGTCCGTCTACTCCCAGGCCCAGGCGAGACCGCCGGGGGTGCTCGAGACGGCGGCAGCCAGGCTTGGCACCCACCTCGTTAAGGATCACCTGGTGGTGCGGGGTTCGCGCTTGTCGGTAGGGGCTCCGACAACGCGTGGGACCTGGGCGCGTATCAGCTGGCACACGCCGTCCAGGGTCTTCTCCCGCGAGTTCAGCGGGCTGGAGACCTCGATGGCCGTGCTCGGCGTCCCCAAGCCATCGTTCATCCAGGCGGTGCACTGGATGAACGACGGCCTCGTCTGCCGTGCCGAGGAGATGACCCTTGTCCATGAGCCCACAGTCTCCGACGGTTACACCCTGGACAAAGCCCCCAAGCTGACCGAACAGTGGTGGGAGGACCTTTCCGCCGCGCTGGAGCGCCTGGCTCGCACGAACACCGACCGTGTCTCCCTCGTCCAGGAGGACATCGACCGCTCCATCCACGAAGCGTTCGGCACATCGGTCGACACGACTGTCTCCCGCTGGGTGATCGGCCACGGGGATCTGCACTGGGCCAACCTCACCGCGCCCCGCCTGTTCCTCCTGGACTGGGACAGCTGGGGCCTGATGCCCCGGGGTCTGGACGCTGCGAAACTGTGGGAGTCGGCGTTCCGGGTGCCCGACTTCGCGGAGGAGATCACCGAGCGCCTGGCCCCCGACCTCACATGCCGGGACGGCAAGCTCAGTCGGCTGTGGGTCTGCGCGAACAGGATCCTCGGCGCCAGACGCCGAGGCAGGGCGACAGATCAGACCGAGCATGCCCGCAGGGCGGGAAGGTCACTGCTGGCCGAGCTGTCGTGATCGCCGTGGGACCAAGCGCGCATTGTGGTAGCGCTCGAGAAGGGAAACACCGTGGAGATCACGCTCTCCCCCATCGCCACCGTCATCGGCGGCCGGTCCGAGGTCAGTGACGACTACTGGGGCGGCGTACGGTCCGTCATCCGCCTCAACGAGGACCTCCCCTTGGACACGCTGAAGGGTCTGAAGGAGTTCAGCCACCTCGAAGTCGTGTGGCACTTCAGCCGAGGCTCCGACGCCGACGTACACCTCGGTGCACGTCATCCGCGCAACAACCCGGACTGGCCGGAGACGGGGACGTTCGTCCACCGCAACCACCGGCGCCCGGCCAGGATCGCAGTCTCCCACCCCCGTCTGCTGAGCGTCGAAGGCCGCGACCTCCACGTGGAGGACCTGGACGCGGTCGACGGCACCCCCGTCTACGACATCGCCCCCTGGTTCGCCGAGTTCGGCCCGCGCGGAGAGATCAGCCAGCCCTCCTGGCCCGGGGAAATGCTCAGCCGGTACTGGGAGAAGCGCTCGGACACGTAGAGGCGAACTCCAACGGTGAACGCACGGTGCCCGCCGAGGTCGGCGGGCACCGGTGGTCAGTCGGTGTGCAGGCCGCCGAGGAAGTACGCCCACGCTCCCGGGGTGAAGGCCAGCGGCTGCACGTGGAGGTTCTGGTTGTCGCGCACGCGCGTCACCGGACCTTCGGAGACCTCCACACAGGTCCCGGCCTCGTTGCTGTAACTGGACTTGTGCCAAGGAGTGCTCTGGGTGCTCATGTGGAAAACCTTCCTCAGTCGAGTGCGGCGATCCGGGACCGGATCAGGTCACGGGACCGCTCGGGGGACAGCGCGGCAGCCCGAAGGTGGTGGGACCTCAGCTCATGGTGCTGCACGTCCTCCGGGGCGTCGAACAGCAGCCCCTGGGGAGGCACATCCACGTGGCCGACCCGGTCGTCCCCGAGCCAGAGAAGGCTGAAGCCGTAGTTGAGGCTCATGCCCTCGGCCTGCGGCAGGACCTGGAGATCGATGCGAGGGTGGTCGCTCAGCTCCAGGAGGTGTGCGAGCTGAGTGCGCATCACGCCGGGTCCGCCGACCTGGCAGGTGAGGACGGGTTCGTCGATCACCCACCACATCTGCGGCGGCTCGTCGCGGTGCAGGATGCTGTGGGCACGCTCCAGGCGGGCTTGGGTCCTGCGCTCGCGCTCGGCCTCGTCAGGAACGGCGCCCCGGCCCATGAGGGCGCGGATGTAGTCGGGGTGCTGGGCCAGGCCGCCGAACAGGCCAATCGTGTACTCGAAGATCTGCCCGGCCTCGTACTCCAGCGGGTAGTAGGCGCCGCCGGGGACGTCCTCGTAGGCGTTCCACCAGGCGGAGGTGCGGTTGCGGCTGGCGGCCTTGGCGATGTGGGCCAGTTCTTCGCGGAGGTCGTCGGGCGCTTTGTAGAGGCGGCAGAGGGCGTCGATCTCCGGGCTGCTCAGGCGCTTCCACTTGCCGTTCTCCATGCGGGAGACCTTGGACTTGTGCCAGCCCATCTCCTCGGCGGCCTCTTCCTGGGACAGGCCGGTCTGCACCCGTAGCCGCTTGAGCTGGCTGACCAGGTAGTGCCTGCGGGCGGGGGAACCGTGCGCGGGAGTGCCCTCGGGCATCTCCACCTCCTGTCCATCGCGATACCGGCGCTGTCATCTTCCCACCCAGGGGAAGCACGCATTGTCACTCATTGTACGCAAATTAACTTGCTGAGCTTGTAATTTGCGTTGTTGCAAATCATGATGGACGCACAGCGGGCCGAAAGTGAGCGGCGACGCGGCCCGCTTCGCATCGGTGACGACAGCGAGGTGATGTGCGGTGCACGAAGTCATGTGCGTCTGGAGGCGCCCGGGCCCGGAGGACGTGGGTCTGGCGCGGTGTCTCACGGACGGGGCGCTGGCTGCGGCCGGGATGGATGAGGCAGGGCTGGGCGTGGCCCGGCTGGCGGTGAGCGAGGCGTTCACCAACGCCCTGCTGCACGGCCGCCCCGAGGTCGGTGTGGAGGTCTGGGCGCGGCCGGACCGCTGCGGGGTGGTCGAGGTGTACGACACCGGGCCGACCGTGCCGGTGTTCCCTGAACCGGAGGAGCTGGCCTGGGTGACCGGCGACCACGGACGCGGGCTCGGGCTGATCCAGGCATTCACGCGCGAGGCGTGCGGGGCCTACCCCTGCGGTGTGGGCAAACGGGTGTGGTTCGCGGTGGCGATGGACGGCCGCGCCTTGGACGCGCACCGCACCCGCGCGCTGGTGGAGGAACGCGCCCGCCTGCGGGCACCGCGCTCCACGGCGCTCCTGGCGTGAACACCCCCGCGCCCCTGAAAACGAAGCGCCCCGGCTGGTGCTGGCACACCGGCCGGGGCGTGATCACCACCTGAAACCACCAGGAGGAGACCATGGGAAACCCTACTACCGGCCGCCACCGCAGGCCCTGCCACAGCATGGCCGGGCGCGTGTGGGCCCTGACCGCAGCGCTACTGGCCACAGCCCTGGCGGCGATCTTCAGCCCTCGACTGGACCGTCTCACCCGGGTACCGCGTGCGCTGCCCGCAGCACCGACGCCCGGCAGCAACCCCGGGCACTGTAGGCGAGGCGACCATCTGCTCGCCGACCCGTCCGGCTTCCCGGCGCAGAACATCTGGGTGGCCGGGGCGTCCACAGCCTCGACCCGCTGGAAGCAGGCCTACCGCGATCACTCCGCGCCGTTCGAGCCGGAGGACGCGCTGGACGCCGACCTCGACCAGATCGGCGGAGCCCTGGTACGCCCCTACCTCGACCGCACCACGGTTCCCCGACCGCGACCGGCTGAGCTGAACGAC
>NZ_JASFDV010000054.1 GCF_030766825.1 Nocardiopsis sp. CC223A | reverse complement strand
CCACCGCGCCCGCGGCCGCCCGCCCCGCAGTGCCCGGCGCAGCACCCGCAGGCGCACCCGCGGGTACTCCTGCGCCCGGGGGTTGCGCCGCCCCCACGGCAGCGCCCGGGACACCAACCGGTGCGCGCACGGCAGCAGGTCGCGTGCGGGCGGGCGCCCCGACAGCGTCAGCAGGGCCAGCAGGACGAGGTTGCGGTACGGGTCGCGGGGGAGGGGGCGCGCCGGGGGAGTGGGCATGGGGGCTCCTCGGGGATCTTTCCGAGCGAGCCTAGGGAAACCGGTGCGGGTCCACCCGGCGAACGCCGACACCCGCCCCCTATGTCCCGAAAGTCCCGGCGGCGCGCGCTGCGGGGCGCGGACCCGGACCCGCCGTTGCCCCCCTTGACGGCGGTGAGACGATATCGGGGAGATGACCGAGAACAGAGCGTGCCGCCCGTTGCGCGCCGGGGTGTTCACCCTGGTGTGCGCGAGCCTGTCCGCGCACGGGCACGCGCTCAGCTCCGGTCACGACGTCCCGCTGCTGGGCCTGCTCCTGGGCATGGTCGTCGTCTTCGCCATGGCCTGGGCGGCCACGAACCGGCGCCAGGGGTGGGCGGCCCTGGCCGGGTGGATGCTCTGGGGCCAGTTCGCCCTGCACGTGACGTTCAGCTACGTCGGATCGTTCGGTGCGTCGCACACCGTGTCGCACACCGGCCGGGTCGTCGCCGAGGCGGCGATGCCCGCCTGGACCATGATCGGGATGCACGTGCTCTCCGCGCTGGTCAGCGCCTGGTGGCTGCGCCAGGGGGAGAGCGCGCTGTTCGCCTTCCTGCGCTTCATGGCGCTCTCGTTCCTCCCGCTGCTGCTGGCGCTGGGCGGCCTGCCCGCACCGCGCGGACCGGTCGTCCCCCGTCTGCGGAGCGCCGACGCGCCCGCCCGCATCCGCCTGCCCTACCTGCGGCACAGCCTCATCCTGCGCGGGCCCCCGGCCCCGTCCGTCGCCTGAGACCCCGCGTTCGCCCCGTGCACCGGAACGCCGGAGCGCGGCCGCCCGTGCCGTGACCCGCCCTCCGCCGTGCCGTCCCGACATCCCGCACCGCTTTCTCCGCCGTGTCGGGAGGACCGTCGAACGCGCCGTCCGGGCCGCCTTCGATCCTCCCTCTCCGGGGTGCGCCGCCCGAGCGGCCGCCCCTTCCACGAGTACGCGCGCATCCGGTCCGGCTCCCGCCCCGGACGCGTGCGGACGGCGACAGAAAGAACGGACATGCTCTCCCTCTGTGAGGCCGCCTCCCCGGTGCCCTTCGACGGGTCCGGACGCTCCGACGACCGCACCCGCCCCGACGGGGGCGATCACGGCGAACTGACCGTGCTGGCCATGCGCGCCAAAGCAGGCACCCGCGAGGCGTTGGACACCCTCTTCGCGCTCACCCGCGACGACGTGACGCGCTTCATCGCCCGCCGGGTCGACCCCTCGTGGGTGGACGACCTGACCCAGGAGACCTTCTCGCGAGCCATGCGCGGCCTGACCCACTACGCGGGACGCGCCCCGGTGCGCTCCTGGCTGTTCTCCGTGGCGCGCCACACCGTGGCCGACCGCTACCGCGTCCAGGGCCGGACCCCGCGCCACAGCGCCGTGGACGAATGGGCCGAGACCGGGGCGCTCGCCGAGCCGGGCCGGTTCGACGAGTACCTCGCCCTGCTGGACCTGTTGGACGCCCTCCCCGAGGACCGCAGAACGGCCTTCGTGCTGACCCAGCTCCAGGGGATGCCCTACGCCGAGGCGGCCGAGGCCATCGGCGCCCCCATCGGCACGGTGCGCTCCCGGGTGGCGCGCGGCCGCCGCGACCTGCTCCGGATGCTGCGCCAGGCGGCCTGACCCGGGTCCGGGGCGGGACCGCGCCGCGGTCCCGCCCCGCCTCCGTACGGTCCCGGTCGTCCGACGGCCGGGCCCCGACCATGGAACGAGAACGATGATCTTCCGCCCACACCCGACGCGCGCCCTGGCGGCGCTGCTCTGCGCCGCCGTACCGGCCGCGGCCGCTGGCTGCGCCCCGGCCGACCCCGTCGCGGAGGCCGAGTACTACCTCGACCTGTCCGACGACCCCATGGCGGCCTCGGACGTCGAACTGGCGACCGTCGACGGCACCCCCTGGGGGTTCACCGACGTCGCCGACGACCGGCTGACCCTGCTCTTCTTCGGCTACACCAGCTGCCCCGACGTGTGCCCCATGACCATGGCCGAGATCGACCTGGCCCTGGACCGGGCGCAGGGCGCCGCCGGCTCCTACGACGTCGTCATGGTCAGCACCGACCCCGGACGCGACACCGACGAGCAGCTGCGCTCCTGGCTGGACCGGTTCGACCCCGCCTTCCAGGGGGTGCGCGGGGACATCGACGCCACCGTCGAGGCCGCCCGCGACTACGGGATCCCCATCGACCCACCACAGGAGACCGAGGGCCAGTACCTGGTCACCCACGGCGGGCGCATCGCGGTCCTGCTGCCCGGCGGCGAGGCGGCGGGCATGTTCGACGAGGGCACCGAGGCCGACGGGATCGCCGCCCTGCTCCCGACCCTCGCGGACACCCTGCTGTGAAACGCCGCACCGACACCGGCGGCGGGCTCGCCCGGCGCGACCTGTTCACGGCCGCGGCGGCGGCCGGGTTCGCCGGCCTGGCCACCGGAGCGGCGGCCGGGCACGCCGTCACCGGTGCCCGGGCCACCGGGGAGCCCGACCCCGCACTCGCCCCCGCCCGCTCCCGGGCGGGGGCCGGCGACGGCCTGCCCCCGGCACTGCTGACACCCACACCGTCACAGGTCCACCTGGTCGCGGTGGACCTGCGGGCCGCCCCCGGGGCCCCGGCGCGCGAGGCCGCGCGCCGGGTGCTGCGGATCTGGAGCCGGGAGGCCGCCGCCCTGCACGAGCACGGGCTGGCGGCCCTGGTCGAGGGCGCCCCCTCCCAGGGGCTCCGTCCGGCCTCGCTCGGCGTGACCCTGGGCCTGGGCGCCTCCCTGCTCGCCGCGGCGGGGCTGGCCGACCGGGTGCCGCCGCACCTGGAGGACCTGCCCGCCTTCGCCGCCGACCACCTGGAACCGGCCTGGTGCGGCGGGGACCTGCTGCTCCACGTCGGGGCCGAGGACCCGGTCGTGCTGTCCTCCGCCGTGGGACACCTGCTCGGCGCGGTCGCGGCCGAGGTGCGGGTGCGCTGGTCCCTGCCCGGGTTCCAGCGCTCCGCCGCGGCGGCCGACGACCCGGCGGCCACCCCGCGCAACCTCATGGGACAGATCGACGGCACCGTCAACCCGCGCCCGTCCGACGCCCTGTTCGGCTCCCAGGTCCTGGCCGCGCACCCCGAGACCGCCCTGGCGTGGATGGACGGCGGCACCTACCTCGTCGTCCGCCGCATCCGGATGCTCCTCGACGACTGGTCCACCCTGGACCCGCGCGACCGGGAGGCCGTCATCGGCCGCCGCCTGGCCACCGGTGCGCCGCTGGGCGGCACCGCAGAGGACGACCGCCCCGACCTCGCCGCGGTGGGGGACGACGGTTCCCCCGTCATCCCCCGCGACGCCCACATCAGGCTGGCCGCCCCGGAGAACACGCTGGGCGCCCGGATGCTGCGCCGCGGCTTCTCCTACGACCTGGGCTGGGACGCGGAGGGGAACCGGCAGGCGGGGCTGGTCTTCACGGCCTGGCAGGCCGATCCCCGCACGGGGTTCACCCCCGTGCAGCGGGCTCTGGACGAGGGGGCCGACGCCCTCGGCCCGTTCATCCGGCACGAGGGCAGTGCCCTGTTCGCGGTCCCGCCGGTGCGGGAGGACGCTCCGTGGACCGCACACGACCTGCTCGGCGGGTGAGGGCGCTCACCCGCGGGAACCCGGGCGGCCCCGGGGACGACTCCCGGGACGGACGCGCGCGCCCGGCCCGACCACCCGACCATGACCACGAGGAGACCACGAACACCATGCCGTCCCCACACGCCCTGCGTTCTTCCAGCGCCCCCGCCGCACTGGTCGCCACCCTGCTGTTCGCCACGGCCTGCGGGGCCGCCGACACACCCCCGGCCGCCGAGGCCTCCCCGGAGGCGGCGCGCGGCCACGCCGTGGCGGGGGACCTGGAGGTCTCGGGCGCGTGGGTGCCCGAGCCCGCCAACCCGGAGGTCGCGGTGCTGTACCTGGAGGTGGCCAACGCCGCGGCCCGGGACACGGCGATCACGGACGTGGCCACCGACGCCTCGCCCGACGCCGACCTGTGCAGCACCGAGACCACGGAGTCCGGTGCGTCCGGGATGCGGGTGGTGGAGGAGATCCCCGTGGCGGCCGGAGGGGCCACCGCCCTGGTGGACGGCGGCTACCACATCATGCTCAACGACATCCCCGCGCCGTTGGCCGCGGGGGACGACGTGGAGGTCACCCTCACCTTCGACGGCGGCCGCGAAGCGGTGTTCACCGCCCCGGTGGAGCCCATGACCGCCGGGGGCGCACCCGAGGCCGACCACGGCGCACACCACTGAGCCCCGGCCGTCCACCGGGGCGGGGCCGGCCCGCCCCGGAACGACGGGAACTCACCGCACCCTCTCGACGACCCCTGTGGGGACGGGGAACGAGCGTGTGGAAGGCGATGCCCATGGCGACCAGCGGAGCCGCTGTCCGTATCGAGGCCCTGACCTGCGACCACGGGCCGGTCCGGGCAGTGCACGGTGTGGACCTGGACATCGGGCCCGGGGCCCGGGTCGCCCTGACCGGGACCAACGGCTCGGGTAAGTCCACCCTGCTGCGGGCCGTCATCGGGCTGCACCGGCCCTCCGGCGGCACGGTCGCCGTCGACGGGCACGTCGCCCGCACCGGCCGCGACCTGAACCGCCGAAGACGCACCTGCGCCTGGATCCCGCAGCGCCAGGCCGCCGGAGCCTTCCCCCTGCTGGTGCGCGAACTCCTCGACACCGGAGGCGATCCCGCGGCCGCCCGCACCGCCGCGGCCGACCTCGGCATCGGCGACCTGCTCTCCCGCCCCGTCTCCACGCTCTCCGGCGGGCAGCTCCAGCGGGCGCACCTGGCCCGCGTCATCGGCCGCGTGGCCGCCGGTGCCGCACTCGTCCTGGCCGACGAGCCCACCGCGGCCCTGGACTTCGGCGCCCGCCGCGAGGCGGCGGCCCGCCTGCTGGGCCTCGGGGCCACCGTCCTGGTCGTCACCCACGACCCGGAGCTGGCGGCCGCCTGCGACCGCCGCCTGGAGATGGCCGCCGGACACCTGCGGGAGGTCGTGTGAACGACCTCGCCACCCTGGCGGACCTGCTGGCCATGCCCGCCGTCCAGCGCGCCGCGCTGGGCCTGCTGGCGGGCGCGGTCGGTCTGCCCCTGGTCGGTGTGATCATCGTGGGGCTGGACATCATGCCGGTCCGGTTCGCGATGATGCACGTCGCCCTGCTGGGCATCGCCGTGGGTCTGCTCACCGGGGCCGACCCCACCCTGTGCGCCCTGGTCGCCTGCGCCGCGGCCGGGGCCGCGGTCAGCCCGTTGGCCGACCGGCCCGGCGGCCTGTCCGGGGGCATGGGCCTGCTCATGAGCCTGGCGATGGCGGCGGCCCTGCTGCTCATCGCCGTCTCCGGGGTCAACGCCGCCAGCGCCTTCGCCCTGCTGTGGGGCTCGATCCTGTCGGTGCGCACCACCGACCTGGCCATCCTGGGCGCGCTCGCCGTGATCGTTCCCGCGCTCTTCCTCGTCTTCCACCGGCGGCTGGCGCTGCTGCTGCACGACCGCGAACTCGCCCTGGTCTCCGGGGTCCCGGTACGCCTTTTCACCCTGGTGCTGCTGGTCCTGGTCGCGGTCTCCGTCGCCGGGGCGATCCGCCTCACCGGTGCCCTGCTGGTGGACGCCCTCACCCTGCTGCCCGCCCTGGCCGCCCGCCGGGTCGGCACCTCGCTGACCTCGATCTCCCTGTGGGCGGTGGCGTTCGGGCTGCTCGGTACGGCGGCCGGCTTCGCCCTCGCCCTGCTCTCGGACCTTCCCCCCGGACCGGTCCTGGTCCTGACGGCGGGCCTCATCGCCGTCGCCGTCCATCTCATCCCCGAAAGGAAACGTCCATGGCAGCACACCGCGCCCCGATCCGGTTCCTCGCACTGATCTCCCTCCCACTGGCACTGGCCGGGTGTTCGTCGGGGCAGGAGACCGACGCCCCGGCCGCGGCGGACGCCGCGGGGGCGGGGCCGGTGGTGGTGGCCACCACCACCTGGCAGGGCGCCTTCGCCACCGCGGCCGGAGCCGAGGACGTGACCGTCATCGTGCCCGCCGACGTCCAGCACGCCCCCGAGTACGAGCCCTCCCCCTCCGACCTGGCCGCGGTCGCCGACGCCGACTTCGTGCTGTACAGCCCCTTCGAGCCGTTCGCCGAGCAGATCACCGAGGCCGCCGGAGGGGACGCCGAGACGGTGGAGGTCGAACTCGACAACTCCGCGGCCGTGATCACCTCCGAGGTCACCCGGCTGGGCGGGCTCTTCGGCACCTCCGACGCCGCCGGGGAATGGCTGGAGACCTTCGAAGCCGAGCGAGCCCGCCTCGCCGGGGAACTGGCCGGGCAGTGGCCCGGGGGCGAGGCGCCGACCGCCGTCGCCCAGGTCTACGCCACCTGGGCGACCGAGCTGGCCGGGATCGAGCCGGCCGCCACCTACGGCCCCGACCAGCCCACCGCGGGCGACATCGCCGAGCTGGCCGGACTGGAACCCGCCTTCGTGTTCGACAACGTCCACATGTCCACCGGCCGCGTCCTCCCCGACTCCGACGCACTCCAGGTCGGCGTCGTCAACTACCCCGGCGAGGACCTGGACCTCATCGCCCTGTACGAGACCAACGCCCACGCCATCGCCGCCGCGTTCGCCGGTGAGGAGGCCGAGCCGCAGGGCGGAGGCCACGGTCACGGCGGCGAGGAGGGCGGCGACCACGGGGACGGCGGCCACGGGGACGAGGAGGAGTCCTCCCACTGAGCCCGTCCGGTGGGGCGGGCACCGCCGCCCCACCGGGACCGGTCAGCCGACCAGCGACCGCAGCGCCGCGCGGTCCACCTTCCCCGCCGGGGTCAGGGGCAGCGCATCGACGCGCACGATGTGTTCGGGGCACTTGAAGGCGTCCAGCCCCCGCTCCTTCAGGTGCGTCGCCAACTCCTCCGCGGCGGGGGCCGCGTGCCCCGGGTGCGGGACCACGGCGGCGGCCAGGCGTTCGCCCATCAGCGGGTCGGGCACACCGAAGCAGCACACGTCGGACACCGCCCCGTGCGTGCGCACCGCGGCCTCCACCTCGGCGGGGCTGATGTTGGCGCCGCCCCGGATCACCACGTCCTTCAGCCGGCCGACCACACGCAACCGGCCCCGGGAGTCCAGCACCCCGAGGTCTCCGGTGCGCACCCAGCCGTCCGGGGTGCGGTACCGCTCGTCCAGCTCCGGGGCGCTCACGTAACACAGCGGGCTCATCGGCCCCAGAGCGGTGATCTCGCCGACCTCTCCCGAGGGGAGCTCTCGCAGGTCGGCGTCCACGATCCGCACCGACACCACCCCGGGGTCGGGGCGGCCCGCCGGGCGGCCGGGGCCGGACTCGTCACAGGGGTCGCCGTCCAGCCCGGTGTGGCAGTTCACCCCGTCGGCCGACCCGTACAGGTTGACCACCGGGCCGCCGAACGCCTCCCGGGCCCGCCGCGCGGTCTCGGCGTCCAGCGGCGCTCCGCCCAGGACCAGCACGGTCCCGGCGCCCCGGTCGACGGGTCCGCCGTGGTCGAGCATCATCCGGACCATCGTCGGCACCCCCAGCACATGGGTGGGGCGGTGCCGGGCCAGCGCCGCCGACGCGGCCGCGGCCTCGAAGTGCCCGTTCACGACCAGCGTTCCGGCGTGCCGGGCCAGGACCACCGACGCGGCGTTGCTGCCGAACGCCGAACCCAACGGCACCAGGAACTGGGCGCGGATCGGATCGTGGCCCCGGCGCAGGGATGCCACGAAGTTGCCGCGCCCCCCGGCCAGCGCGTTGTGCGAGTAGGCGACCATCTTGGGTTCGGCCTCCGAACCGGAGGAGACCAGGATGCGGGCGGCGCTGTTCGGGTCGACCTCGGGCAGCTCCGACTCGGCCGCCCGCGCACCGTAGGCGGCCATGATCCCGGAGCTGTCGTCGGCCCCCACCAGCAGGCGCAGGTCGGGCAGGCGCGGCCGCAGCCCCTCCGCCTGCCTCAGGGGGCTGCGGCCCCGGTGTTCGGTGGCGGCGATGAGCATCACAGCTCCGCCGCGCCGCAGCAGGGACTCCGCCTCGGCCGCCCCGCGCCCCACGGGGAAGGGCAGGGCGACGGCGCCGGCGGCCGCCACCGCGAGTTCGGCGGCCACGGCCGCGGCGCCGTTGGCGAGCTGGATCGCGACCACCTCACCGGGCCGCACCCCCAGATCCATCAGGCCCCTGGCCAGGCGCAGGACCTCGGCGTGCAGGCCCGCGTAGGTGACCGTCCCGTGATCGTCGATCACCGCGGCCCGTTCGGGGTGGGCCAGCGCGGCGTAGCGGAACAGCCGGTAGACGCTCAGGTCGAGGTAGTGGCCCTCCTCGGACCACCGCCTCCGGAGCCGTGCGGGCACCCGGTCGGGGAAGCGCGTGCTCACAGGACCTCCCAGGGGGAGGCGGCGGACAGCAGGCCGTCGGCGGTCCGCGACAGCAGCCCGGTGAAACGCGGGTCGTGCTCCAGCGCGGTCAGGTCGGTGGTGACCGGGTGGGCCGCGCCGGTGTCCGGGTCCTCGACCACCGGCCCCCGTTCCCCCTCGCCCACGGCGGGCGCGCCGGGGCGCCGGGCCCCGGCCAGCAGGCGGGCCGCCCCGCGCAGCGAGCTCTCGGCGGCCACCCCGGCACCGAGCCGCCCACCCTCCAGGAGCGCGGCCACCGCGGTCTGGGCACCCAGGAAACCGCCCAGGACGTCCAGCACCGTCATCAGCGAGGCCACTGTGGTGGCGGTGTCCTCACCGGGCGCGGTCAGGCCGGTGCGGGCCTGGACCATGAAGTCGGTCCCCGGCGGCAGGTCCTCTCCCGGACCGCCCCAGCCCGAGGTGTGGACGTACACCAGGCCGGGGCGTACCGCGGCCATGGCGTCCGCGTCCAGTCCGAGCCGCTCGGCGGTGCCCGGTGCCCAGTTGTGCAGGAACACGTCGGCGTCACGGACGAGGCCGAGCAGGTCGGCGCGGCCCGACGCGCTCTTGATGTCCGCCTCCACCGCGTCCTTGCCATCGTTGAGCGCCAGCCACCGGGCGGACAGGTCACCGCAGGTCGGCGGCATCCCGCGCAGCGGATCACCGCCCGGGGGCTCGATCCGCACCACCTCCGCCCCCAGGAGCCGCAGCAGGTGGGCGGCCAGCGGTGCCTGGATGCGGCGCCCGGCCTCCAGCACCCGCACCCCGTGCAGCGGCGGATCGCCGTCGGCCGCGGGCGCGGTCCCCCGGCCGGGACCGGTGGGACGCGAGGTCCGCACCGGGACGCCGTCCGGGGAACCGGTGGACGGGGGGCCCAGCCGTACCAGGCCGAGGCCGTGGCGTCCGGCGGCCGCCCGGACCCGTTCCCACGGGGCCCGGGCGGCCGCCCCGCGCAGCTCCCGGGGCAGGGGGCAGCAGGCGGTCGCGTAGCGGAACTGGAAGGGGGTCCAGCCCGCGCCCGCCGCCCGCTCCGGTGCGCCCAGGTCGGCCCAGAAACGCGCCCACGGCTCGGGGGTGAGCGCCTCGATCTCGAAGTCCGCGCCGTCCGCGGTGGTCAGGGTGGCGGTCCCGGGGGACAGGGGCACCGCCTCCCCGTCGTCGGCCGCGGCGGCGGCCAGGTACTGGGAGACCGACACCAGTGCGCAGGCGTCCGCCCGGGTGCGGACCGTCCGTGCCCGACCGGTGCGCAGCCGCAGCAGTTCCGCGGCCAGGAACCCGGTGACGTGGGCGGTCGCCGCGACGGTGCCGACGAGGTCGACGGGCAGGGCCTCGGGTCTCCCGCGGCGCCGTCCGTGCACCGCCATGAGCCCGGCTGCGGCCTGGAGGCCGGTCTCCGTGCCGTGCCCGCCGGTGTCAGGGCCCGTCCAGGCGAGCACCGCCCCGGTGCCCCGGGGGGAGGAGAGCCGGGAGTGATCGGTGTCCGGGGCGGACCCGGCGCCGGTGGGGGAGGCGCCCAGCAGGCGCAGGTGGTCGAGGGTGCGGCGGTGCAGGGCGCCGCCGCCTTCGGAGATCGGTTCCACACCGGCCAGGGGCACCGGGGTGAGGGGAACGGTGGAGGTCATGGGAGTCCTTCGCGGTTTCCGTCCCAAGGATGCGGAAAACGGGTGACACGTCCGGGAACTCGACGTGTGTCCGTTCCGACCCATCTGTCGTACATGCAGTCGTGGCACGGGCACCCCTGGTTCCCGGCCGCGGTGAGGAGCGGAGGTGGGAGCGTGGCCGCAGCGGAGCGGACACCGACGGAGGGGCACGACGACCTGGTCGACCGGGTGCGCACCTTCGTGGTCGGCGAGGTCGAACCCGCCGAAGACGTCCTGGACCGGTTCGACGACCGTGCGGCGGCCCGGATGCGGCGGCTCCGGGAGCGTGCCGCCGACGCCGGGCTGTGGGCGCTGCCACTGCCCTGCGAGTGGGGCGGCGGCGGGATCGGCCTGGCCCGCTACGCCCGGGTCGCCCAGGCCGAGGGGCGCAGTGACCACGGCCCGGCCGCTCTGGGGTCGGCCGCCCTGCTCGACGTGCGCACCCTGTCCGCGCACGCGGCGCCCGAGGTGCGGGAGCGTTACCTGCCCCGGTTGGTGCGGGGGACCGTGCGCGCCTGCTTCGCCATGACCGAGCCCGGGGCCCGCGGGTCGGACCCCGCCACCCTGGCCGCCACCGCCCGCCGGGACGGCGGCGACCTGGTGGTCGAGGGCGCCAAGTGGTTCGTCACCGGGGCCCGTGAGGCCGATCTCGCCCTGGTGGTGGTGCGCACCGGGCCGCCCGGGCCCGCGGGACGCGACGGCCTGACCGTGGTCCTGGTCCCACTTGACGACCCGCGGGTGCGCGTCGTCCGCGAACTGCCCGTGTGGGGGACGGGCGGCCAGTACGAGCTGCGCTTCGACCGGGTCCGGGTGCCCGCCGACCATGTCCTGGGCGGGGTGGGGGACGGGCTGCGGGTGGCCGCCTCCCGTATCGCCCTGGGCCGCACCCTGCGTTCGCTGCGCTGGCTCGGCCAGGCGCAGCGGGCCTTCGACCTGCTCCTGGAACGAGCCCGCGACACCACACGCGGGACCCCGGCCCTGGGCGAACACCAACTGGTGCAGGGCCTGGTCTTCGAGTCCCACCTCGCCCTGGCCGGAGCCCGTTCCCTGGTGGAGGAGGCCGTCCGCGCCGTGGAGGAGCCGGCCGCCGACCCCGCGCGCACCGCCGTCGCCACCGCCAAGGTCGCGGCCGCCCGCGCCCTGTCCACCGTCGCCGACGCCGCGGCCCAGGTGCACGGGGCCGAGGGGCTGGGCCCCGACACCCCGCTGCCCCGCCTCCAGCGACTGGCCCGGCAGGCGCGCATCCTCGACGGTCCCGACGAAACGCACGTGTCGGCCGTGGCCCGGCGCCTGCTCCGGTCCTGAGCCGGGCTCAGACGCGGTCGGCCGGGACGGCCCCGGTGACCAGGGCGGCGGCCAGGGCCAGGAAGAAGTCCCCCCACACGGTCTCCAGCCCGGTCAGGAGGCGGCCGCGCACCTCGTAGGAGCCGCCGGACAGGCCCCCGTCCGCTCCGAGGTGGTGCGCGGCCAGGTGTGCCACGAGCAGGTGCGCCCGCAGCCGGGCCCGTTCCGCCCGGGGGTCACCGGGAGCGGCGTGCGCGGTCGCGCGCAGCAGCGCCGCGGCCTCGATGGCGCTCGCCCCGGTGTCGCCCGGCCCCTGCGGATCGCGGGCGTCGGCGGGCGGCACGAGCGGCTCCCCGTGCCCGGCGAGGGCGGTGGCGACGACCGGGTCGTCCCACTCCACGGCCCCGACGGACAGCGCGTCGGCGAGGGCGGCCGACAGCCACGCCCGCCCCCGCGACCACAGGTGGAGGGGCTCGGGGGACCGGACCGGCGGCGCGCCGTCCGGGCGCAGCAGCCACACCGGGGCCACCGCGTCCCCGGCCGCGCACAGCTCCAGGTGGCGCAGCAGGTGGGAGGTCCCCGCCCGGGCGGTCGCCTCCGTGGCGCCGGTGGCGCCGCGCAGCAGCGGCGCCACCCCGGGCGCCCCGTCCACGCGCACCAGGTCCCCCTCGCCGCCGAACGCCGTTCCCCAGGGGACCACCCCGTGGGCGGGGCGGGACCGCGCGGCCAGGGAGTGCGCGCAGCGCCCGGCGGCGGCCTCGACCTCCGGGACGCCGCCGGGCACCGCCAGGCGGGAGAGGGCGAGCGGGTACCAGAAGATCAGGCCCCGGGTCGCGGTGTCGGCCCCCGTCCACCCGTCCAGCCCCGTCGTGGCCCGCACGGCATGCTCCAGGTGCTCCCCGCGTCCGGACTCCAGGGCCCGCAGCCACAGCAGACCCGCCCACAGCCCTCCCGTCCACGACCCGCGGCGGCTCGTGACCCAATCCCCGCCCGCGGGGCGGTACAGCGGGTACCTCCCCGCGCAGCGGACGTGGAGCCGCCCGGTGCGCTCCAGCAGGCCGTCCAGCACCCCGCGCGCGGTGCGCACCACGGCCTCAGCGGACACCGGCCGCCCCCTCCGTCTCACGGGTCCGGGCCGCCATGACGGCCCCGGCCAGGACGAACGCCGCACCCGACAGCGCCCAGGCCCAGTGGTACCCCACCGCCTCGGCCAGCAGCCCCAGAGAGCCCGGCCCCACCGCGAAACCGGCGAAGAACCCCGCCGACACCAGACCGGTCGCCCGGCCGGCGGCCGGGCCCGGCGCCCGGGACATGACCGCGATCATCGACACCGCGTTCGCCGACACCGCCAGCGCGCCCACGGCCACGACGGCGGGCCACGCCAACGGAGGCGCCCAGACCGACGCGGCCAAGAGGACGGGCCCGGCCACGGCGCCCAGGACCAGGGGCGTCAACAGCCCGAAGGCGCCGCTCCGCCCGGCCCGCGCCGCCCACAGCACCCGGCCCGCCACACCCGAAGCCCCCAGAACCGCGACGAGCAGCCCCGCCGACACCGGCCCCCAGCCCAGACCGGTGTCCGCGAACAGTCCCACGTGGGCGTTGACCGAGGACACGCCCACCCCCAGGAAGAACGAGTAGAGGGCCAACCTCCCCACGGCCGGCCGCACGGGTGCGCTCGCCGGCGGGGGCGCGGAGCCGTCGGCGGGCAGCAGCCACCACGCCCACGGGGCCGACAGCGCCGCCGTCACCGCGGCCGCGGCGACGGCCGCGCGCCAGTCCGCCACCGCGGCCGACACGGTCAGCGGCACACCCGCCACGAGGGCGCCCACCTGCACACCGGACTGCTTCCAGCCGGTCACCGCGCCCCTGCGGTCGGCGGGCACCGACCGCAGGATCACCTTGTTGGTGGCCGGGTTGGCGAACGCCTGCGGCAGCCCGCCCAGGGCCAGAGCGACCGCCAGGCCGACCGTGTCCCGGGCGGCCGCCAGCAGCCCCAGGGCCGCCGCCGTCAGGAGCAGCGACGCGACCGTGCACCGGCGCGGCCCCCAGCGGTCGGTCAGCCGCCCGGCCACCGGCGACAGCACCGCCGCGATCGCGAAGCCGCCGCCGACCGCCGCCCCGAGCAGGGCGGGCCCGGCGCCCAGGGCCGGGCCGATCCACGGGGCCAGCGCGGCCACCGCGAACAGCGGGAGCATGGACCAGGCCATGACCAGTGTCAGCAGCGCGGTGACCGCGCCCGTGCGGCCGTTCACCGGGCTCCCGTCCCGACCACCGAAGCCTCCCGCCCCGCCTCGTCGGGGCGCGCGGGGGCCGGGCGGTTCCGGCGCGCACGCCACCCCAGGAGGACGTCCACCGCCAGGAACACCGCCAGGGACACCCCCAGCAGCGGCACCGCCCAGCCGGTCACCGCCAGGACGGCGGCCACCCCGACCCGCCACGGCCACGACAGGGCCCGGAAGGACCCGCGAGGGTAGGAACGGCCCACCCCCAGGGCCCGGCCCCGTGTCGGCCGCCGCTGCCACCACATCCGGTACCCCCAGACGACGACCGCGATCAGCCCCCCGGTGACGGCGGTGAGCACGAGCTGGTTGGGCACCCCGAACAGCACGCCCATGTGCGCGTCGATGCCCCACCGGCTCAGCTTGGCCATGAGCGGGTAGTCGGAGAAGCGGACCACGTCCACCACCTCCCCGGTGTCGGCGGCGATCGCCGCGGCGTCCACGCTCGTCGGCCAGGACCGGTCGATCTGGGTCACCGTGTAGGGCGCGGCGGGGTCCTTCGGGAAGGACACCTCGACGAGCCCGTCCAGACCGGCCTCCCGGGCGCTCGCCAGCACCGTGTCGACGCCGACGTCCACGCCGGGTGTCGCGTCCGGGGTCTCCGCCGAGACGGCGGGGGTGGTCCAGGCCAGCCGTTCACGCAGGTCGGCGATGTTCGCCCCGGCGTACTGCGACCAGGTCATGCCCGTTGCGGACAGGAACAGCAGACCCGCCAGCAGCCACAGGCCGGTCGCCCCGTGCACGGACACCGACCGGGAACGTCCCGGCGAGGTGCCCGCACCGGGCACCAACAGACGGCGCGCCCGTCCGCTCCCGCGCCGCCGCAGCGCCGCCGACACCCACAGAACGGCCCCGCCCAGGGCGACCGCCCACAGCCAGCTCGCCGCCAGTTCGCTGTACAGGCGGCCGGCGTCGCCCAGGTGCAGGTTGCGGTGCAGGGTGTCCACCCAGGTCCGGGCCGGCAGCGCGCCGCTGGTGCCGTAGGTCTCCATCACCCCCAGCACCTCGCCGCCGTAGGGGTCGACGAACACCGTCATCCGGTGGCTCTCGGCCGATCCGGGCAGGTCGAAGAGCACCCGGGTGGAGTCCTGTTCCCCGGTGGCCGGGCGCACCGCGTCGGGTTCGGCGCCCGGCAGCTCCGCGCGGGCGATGCGCACCTGCTCGTGCAGGGGCAGGTGCTCCCCGTCCGGTTCGACGTAGAGCTGCTCGGCGTGCACCGCCTGTTCGAGCTGCGGCGTCCACACGTACAGCAGCCCGGAGACGGCGGCCACCAGGATGAACGGGGCGACGAACACCCCGGCGTAGAAGTGCAGGCGCAGGATCAGCGGGCGCAGTGCGGCCCAGGCGCCGCGGCGCCCGTCGGGCCGGTCCGGTGCGGGGGCGTCCGGTCGTGGGTCCACGTGGTCGTTCTCCTCGGAGCGGTCCACCGGGTGTCGTGTCCCGGCGGCAGGTGTTCTCTCCCCCTATGGTCGTCGCCGGGGCGGTCCGGGTTCCCGCGCGGGGGCGACCGGTGCCGGAACGCGGCCGTGCCCCTGTCCGATCCATGGGGACGGGCGGCCGGCCGGTTCAGAAATCGATGGTCACGAACTCCGTGTCGGCCGTGTTGCGCACCACCACCGAGGCCACGTCCTGCGGGGCGACGTCGGCGACCCCGCCGGGACGGCTGCCCTGGGCCGCGGCCTCGGCGGAGACCGTCCACACGGCGGCGACCTCGACCCGGCCGTCCGCTGTGAGGACGACCACCTCGCACTCCTCGCCCTCCGGGATGCCGGTGATGAACGACTCCAGTCGCAGACCCGCGGACTCGGGTACCAGGCTCACCGTGGCGGCCGCCCCGGTGCCCGGGTCCTCCTGCACGGCGATCACGGTGCCCGACGCCAGCCGGGTCACCTCCGCCTGCGGCGCCGCGGGCGACAGGAACCGTCCGGCGACGCCCCCGGCCCCGGCGAGCACCACTCCGGCCAGGACGGCGGCCAGGGCCAGACGCAGGGTGCGGCGGCGCCGCCGCACCGCGCGCTCGGCCCCCGCACGCCGCACCGTGGCGCGCAGCAGGGCCTGGCTCCCGGCGGGCGGCGGGCCGTCCAGGAAGGCCTCCGGGGGCGGCTCGCCCAGGGCGTCGCGGACGGCGGCCAGCTCGCGAAGCTCCGCCCGGCACGGCTCGCAGCCCGCCAGGTGGGCCTCCAGCGCGACGGCCTCCTCCGCGTCCAGCGCCCCCAGGACGTAGGCGCCCAACAGCTGCGGGTCATGGGTCCCCGACGTCATCGGGCCACCCCCTTCCCCTGCGACGCACGGCCGCCGAAGCGGCGGCGCAGCGCCTGGAGTGCGTGATAGGAACGCGACTTGACCGTTCCCGGTGGGATCCCCAGCACTTCGGCGGCCTCCGCCACGCTGCGCCTGCGGAAATATACCTCGACCAGGACCGCGCGGTGGTCGTCGGAGAGGCCGTCCAGCGCGTCCATCACCGTTATCGAGTCCACCACGGCGTCGGCGTGGTCGCTCTGCGAGGGCTCGGTGCCGGGGGCGGGGGCCACCTCCGCGGGCCGCGCCCGGCGGGCCCGGGCCCGGTCGATGACGAGGTTGCGCGCCACGGTCAACAGCCAGCCGCGCACCGAGCCCCTGGAGTTCGCGAGCACGTCGGGGTTGCGCCAGGCCCGGATGAAGGTCTCCTGGACGATGTCCTCCGCCGCGGCCCGGTCCCCGGTGAGGCGGGTGGCGTAGGCGAGCAGCGCCCGGCCGTGTTCGTTGTACAGCGAACGGATCAGCGCCTCGTCCTCGGCGTCGCGCCGGCGACGCGAGCCCCACAGCGCCATCCGTCCCTCCTCCCTCGGCGGTGTCCGGGGCATCAGCCTTGCGGACACCGGTTCCGGACGCAATCCCCCCGCAGGGCCGGGTGCGGGAGAGGGGCCTCCGGGCGGGGAAGGGAGTCGGTCCCCGCCCGGAGGCCCCGGGGTCGCGCCGTGCGCGAGGTCAGTATCCGCCGCCGTCGGATTCGCCATAGCCGCCGCCGTTGTCGGTGCCGCCGCCGTCGGCGCTGCCGTCGCCGGTGCCGCCGGCCCCGCCCCCGGCGATCGCGCCGGTCGGGGTGACCGCGAACCAGACGCCGTTCACGCCGTGGCCGCCGACGTCACCGGGGGCGTCGTCCTCGGCGTAGCGGTACAGCGCCCAGCCGTTCAGGGTCGCCTGGTCCAGTCGGCCCTCTCGCCCGACCGAGCCGAACAGGGAGGGGTCGAGACCGGCGGAGAAGTCGAACTCCGCCATGGCCAGGACCGGGGGCCAGGCCTCGGCGCAGTCGTCGACGCAGGTCGCCGCGGGCGGGTCGGCGGAGTCCTCCTCGAAGCGGTACAGGGTGAAGCCCTCGTCGTCGACCAGGATCTCGCCCAGCTCCGGGTCCTGGGCCACCTGGAAGCCCTGCGGGCAGTAGCCCTCGGTCCAGGGCTCGTCCGCGGCCCTGGTGCCCACCGGGCTCACGGCGTACCAGACGTCCTGGGCGCCCTCGCCGTCGGTGTCGCCGGGGGCGGCGTCGGCCGCGTAGCGGTACAGCGGCCATCCGTCCAGGGTCACCTGCTCGGTGCCGTCCTCACGCTCGATGGTGCCCAGCAGTTCGTCGCCCCCGGGGAGCGTCATCTCCTGGGCCGCGGGGACCGGGGGCCAGTTCTCGGCGCACTCGTCGTAACACTCCGAGGCCCCCGAGCCGGGGGAGTCCTCCTCGAAGCGGTACAGGGTGAAGCCGTCGGGGTCGGTGACGATCTCGCCGAGCGTTCCGTCCCCCCGCAGGGACAGGTCCAGTACGTCCTCGGCGGCGCCGGATTCCCCACCGGCGTCCTCGCCGGGTTCCTCCGCCTCGCCCTCCGTGCCGTACAGATCCTGCGCGGGGGCGGCAGCGGCGTAGGGGTCGGCGTTCCCGCATCCGGTGAGCAGTGCCAACCCGAGCACTCCGGCGGCCAGGGGGTGGAACTTCTTCGCACGCATGCTCCGAGTCCTCTCCATCGTTTCCTGTCCCGGGCGGCGATCAGATCCGCGGCTGCTGAGTTCCGGCCCGAAGTTTCACGGTCAATCGGGTACACGGACGCCCTCCGGATCCGGTTCAAAGTTTTTCGGGAAGTTCTCGCCCGGCCGCCTCCGTCCGCCTCCGGCCGTCTCCACGAAACGGACGACCACCCGCCCGCCCGACCCGCACCGGGACGTGTCCGCCCACCCCGGAGCACGCCGTGCCCGCACCCGGCTCCGGCGCGTCCCGGACGCCCGTCGCCGGGTGGTGTCCCGCCGAGTGGTGTGACTTCGTTCGACCCCCGGGTACCAAGGGCGGCAATGCTCCGGTCGGCGACTCGTCCTTGTCCGAACAGCCGGTGTTCTCACACCACTCGACGGGACACGGCCCGTCTCCGCCCCTCGCCGTACCCCGGACCGCAGCCGTCCGCGGGGCCCTGTCGTCAGGGGCCGCTCAGCCCTCCCAGCCGAGGAAGTGCCAGACGTTGCGCTCGCCGTCGGGGCGGGGTTCGTACACCGCTCGCCGGAACGCCTGCCCCGGAACGGGCAGGAGCGCCCCCAGCTCCGAGGCCGGTACCTCGTGGATCTCCCACCGGTCGAAGACGCCCTTGACCTCCACCCCGTCCCACTGGGGCGGGCCGCCCACCAGATGCACCGTCACGTCATCGCCGTCCAGCGGCTCGTCCCTCATGGAGTCGATCATGGAGCGGCCGTCCCCCGACCCCGTGCAGGACACGCCCGGGAGGCCGGGACCTTCCACCCCGCGCCGAACCCGTGGGTCCTCATCGGTCGGTCGTGTGCACGGGTTCACCCCTCGCCGTGCGCCGGGGTCTCCAGCCTGAAGGTGAGCGGGTGGTCGGGGTCGGCGACGGCCGGCCGGTCCAGGCCGAAGGCCCCGATCGGGTGCGGGGTCGTGCCCTGCGTCTGGAGGTCGGCCAGGATCTGCCCCATGAGGCCGGCGAACTTCGCCGCGTGCCCCGCCCCGTTGAAGACGGCGACGTGCGGGTGCTCCGGCAGCGTGTCCAGCACGAAGCCGCGGTCGGGTGTCATGTCGTAGACGCAGGTCCGGCTGGTCAGGGCCGGTCCCGCGGCCGCGGGCAGGTGCTCGCGCAGGAACGCGGCGAGGAGCTCTTCCTCGGCGGCGTCGCCCTCGAAGACCCGTTCCCCGTCCGTGATGAAGCGGCCGCGCATGTCACGGCCGAGCTTGGTGGCGGCCTCGCCGTAGACGGGGAAGCCGTAGTAGGTGTCCTGCGGACCGTGGTGGATCCAGACGGGGTGCCGGTCCGGGGTGAAGGCGGCCAGGTGGGGGCTGCCGAAGTAGCCGACCTGCTCCTGGGACAGGGTGAGGGTGAACCTCAGCCCGAGGTCGGCCATCAGCGGCCCCAGCCAGGAACCGGCCGCCACGATGAGCCGGTCCGCGTGGACCGTCTCGGTGGTCCCCTCCGGTGCGGCGACGCGGACGCCGACGCCGTTCGCGGAGAGGTCGATGCCCGCCACCGCCCCGGTGCGGAACTCCACGCCGGCCGCCCGCGCGAGGGAGACGTGCGCGCTCACCGAGCGGCGCACGTCCAGGACGCCGGCGTCGGGCTGGTAGATGCCGACGGTCGCGTCGGAGACCCGCCACTGCGGGAACCGCCGCCGGATGTCGTCCGCGGTGAGCCGGTCGTGGGCGAAGCCGAGCTCCGCCAGGACGCGCGCGCTGTTCTCGACGTAGGCGTGCCCGTCGGTCCCCTCCTCGGCGAGGTCCAGCCCACCGGTGGTGGTGATCAACGCGAGCCCGCTCTCCCGTTCCACGCGGGCCCACGCCGCGAACATCGCATCGGTCAGGCCCGAGTACGCGGCGGAGGGGTAGACCCGGCGGATGATCCTGGAATGGTCGCCGAAGGCCCCGAAGGGGTGGAGCAGGTCGAACTGCTCCAGGACGAGGACCCGCTCGGCGCCCCGCCGGCTGAGCCAATAGGCGGCGGCCGAGCCCACGGTCCCGGCGCCGACGACGATATGGGAATAGCCCTTCGGCATGACGGTCTCCTGTCTGCACTGTTCACACGGGTGGACCGGAACCCATGTTCGGCGCGCCGGAGAGGGTTTTTCGACCTTCGGACATCGAAGGTTCCCCGGAGTCCGTTCGACAGGTGTAGGAAGGCCCGCCCCGGACCTTCACCGCCTGCATGCGCCCCTGCGTCTCGCGGAGCATCACGGGGAAGCCGGTCCCGGACCTGTGGATCTGTACGATCGCGAGATGGACGCCATCACGGACCTCGCCGAGCGGCTCGCCCAGAAGCTCAGGAGGAGTGTGGCCGTCGACGACACCGACCTGCGTCTTCTGGGGTCCAGCACCCATTTCGGAGACGCCGACCCCCTGCGACTGGTCTCTCTGGCGAACCGGCGCATCGAGGGCCCGGTCCGGGAGGCGACCTTCGCCGCCGGGTTCCCGCACTGGCACGCGCCGCGGCGCGGCAAGGCCCTGGGGGTCGACGGGCACGAGCACGACCGGATGGCCTTCCCCCTGCGCTCCCGGTACGGCCCGCTGGGGGTGATGTGGGTCATCCTCCCCGGCGAGGACGAACTGTCCGAGGAGGAGACACGGCTGTGCCTGGACACGGCCCGCGACATGGAGCGTGTGCTGGCACGGCGGCAGCGGGACGAACCGGACTCCGACCCGGAGGTCGAGGGCCTGCTGCTCACCCTGCTCTCCGGGGAGGAGCGGGACCGGGCGGGGGCGGCACGGGACCTGTCCGGCCTCGGGTACTTCGAGGACGCGACCGAGGCCACCGCCCTGGTGGTGGCCGGCGCCGAACCCCGGCCCGCCCGGGGCGCGGACGAACGGGCGGACGTGCTGCGCGGGGCCCTGCGGCAGGCGGTCCGGTCGAGGCGGGACCGCTCGACGGCCTTCGCCGTGGCCGAGGACCACGCCCTCCTGCTCATCGGGGGCCGCGGCGGCACCGCGCGGTCGGAGTACGCCAAGACCGCGGAGCGCGTCATCACCGAGGCGGCCCGGACGGACACCGGGCTCGCGGAACGGCTCCGACTGGGGGTGGGGCCCGCCGTCCCGCTCGCCGACGCCCCGCGGTCCTACGAGCGGGCGCGGGCGGCCGCCCGCGCCGCGGTCCGGGCAGAGCGCCCCGTCGCACTCTGGGAGGACCACCCCCGGGAGATCCTGCTGGAGGCGGCGCTGCGGCCCGAGATCGACGCCGCCCTGATCCCGGACCTGATCACCGAGACCGTCCAGTCCCAGCCGGAGGAGTCGCTGCGGACGGTGGCGTGCTTCCTCGACCGGGCCGGCAGCGTGGCCCGGACCGCACAAGCCCTCCACCTGCACCGCACCACCGTCTACTACCGGCTGCGCCTGTTCGAGAAGGAGACGGGGCTGTCGCTGGACGACGGCGGCGACCGGTTCCTGCTCCAGCTCTGGCTTGCGGCCCGCGACCGGGCCGGGTACCCGCCCTTCCGGGCCGGGCCCCCGTGAGCGGGGGAGAGGGGCGGGCCGCCGGTCGGGCCGCGGAGGTCACCGGCGTCGTGACGGCGCCGCTGGCCGGGCTCAGGCCGAACCGGTACCGCGCACGCCAGGTGCGGTTGCGGCGGAAGTTGCAGGCCAAGGGTGCCAAGAGTGCCGAGCGCGTCCTGAAGCGGCAGCGCCGTAAGGAGTCCCGCCGTGCGCGGGACGCCGACCATGCGATGTCGAGGCGCATCGTGGCCGGGGTCGAACGCACCGGATGCGGGATCTCCCTGGAAGGCCGGATGGGGATTCGCGCACGGGTACGGCGTCGCGAGCCCCGACGGGCCGCGTCGAGGCGCATCGTGGCCGGGGTCGAACGCACCGGATGCGGGATCTCCCTGGAAGGCCGGATGGGGATTCGCGCACGGGTACGGCGACGCGAGCCCCGACGGGCCGCATCGCACTCCTGGGCCTTCGCCCGGCTCGGAGCCCCCGTCTCCGACAAGGCTCACCGGTCCGGGGCGCCGGTGGTGTCCGTGGAGGCGGCGTACTCCCCACGGTGATTTGGGACCACAGCACAGTGAAGCGCGCTTTTGCTGTGTTCTCGCACCGTGCGCCGAGTCACATACCGGTCGTAGGCTCGCCACCGAGCACCAGAACGATGTCCGGCCCCGGGCCGGTCACCGTGTACCAGGAGGTGGATCCTTGCCGGTCAACAGTCGTATCCCCGGACTCCGGGAGCTCGGTGTCGGGGACCGCCGCACCAGGATCGCCGAGCACGCCGGGGCGGACACCGCGGCCTTCGACCCGCGGAACGGCATCGGCGCCGAGCAGGCCGACCAGATGATCGAGAACGCCGTCGGGGTCTTCGGCGTCCCGCTGGGGATCGCCACCAACCTGACCGTCAACGGCCGCGACTACCTCGTCCCCATGGCCATCGAGGAGCCGAGCGTGGTGGCGGCCGCGTCCAACGCGGCACGGATGGCCCGCGGGCTCGGTGGGCTGCGGGCCTCCACCACGGGACCGGTGATGATCGCCCAGATCCAGCTGGTGGACGTCCCCGCCCCCGAGGCCGCCCGCTTCCGGATCCTGGAGGCCGAGGCGGAGATCCTCGCCCGGGCGAACGAACAGGACCCCGTGCTGGTGGAACTGGGCGGCGGTGCCCGGGCGGTGGAGGTGCGCGCGGTGCCCACGGCCTCGGGGACCCACCTCGTCGTGCACCTGATCGTGGACGTCCGCGACGCCATGGGCGCCAACGCCGTCAACACGATGGCCGAGGCACTGGCCCCCGAACTGGCCGGGCTCGCCGGCGGCCGGTCGCTGCTGCGCATCCTCAGCAACAAGGCGGACCGGCGGCTCGTGCGGGTCCGCGGCGAGTTCGACGCCGAGCTGCTGGGCGGGCCCCGAGTGGTGGACGACATCGTCCTGGCCGGTGACTTCGCCGCCGCCGACCCCTACCGGGCCGCCACGCACAACAAGGGGATCATGAACGGCATCTCCGCCGTCGTGCTCGCCACCGGCAACGACACCCGGGCCGTCGAGGCCGGCTGCCACTCCCACGCCGCCAGGGACGGCCGCTACACGGCCCTCTCCCGCTTCGAGAAGAACACGGCCGGGAACCTGGTGGGAACGCTGGAGGTGCCCATGGCCGTCGGCCTGGTGGGCGGCGCCACCCGGGCCCACCCCACCGCCCGGGCCGCGATCGGACTCCTGGGCGTGAGCACGGCCCTCGAACTCGGCGAGGTCATCGCCGCGGTGGGGCTCGTGCAGAACCTGGCCGCCTGCCGGGCCCTGGCCGCGGAGGGCATCCAGCGCGGACACATGGCCCTGCACGCCCGCACCCTCGCGGTCTCCGCCGGCGCGGTGGGACCGGAGATCTCGGAGGTGGCCGCCCGGATGGTGACGGCGGGGCGCATCCGCGAGGAGTACGCCCGCCGGGTCCTCGGTGAACTGCGGGGAGCCTCCGCCTGACCCCCGGCCCCCACCGCCCGACGACAGGAGTCGAACACCTCGATGAACACCACGCCGCAGACCCCGGGGCGGCCCGGGGGCGGAGCGCTCGACGGGATCCTCGTGCTGGACCTCTCCCGGGTGCTGGCCGGACCCTACGCCGCCCAGATCCTCGCCGACATGGGGGCCACGGTCATCAAGATCGAGAACCCCCGGGACCCCGACGTCTCCCGCGGCTTCCCCCCGTACCTGACGTCGGACGCCGAGGACGGCACCGCACGGGAGTTCAGCGGCTACTACGGGCAGTACAACCGGGGCAAGCTGGGGCTGACCGTCGACCTCACCCACGCGGAGGGCAAACAGGTCCTCAAGGACCTCGTGGCCGAGGCGGACGTGCTGGTGGAGAACTTCCGGCCCGGCACCATGGAGAAGCTCGGCGTCGGCTACGACGCGCTCAGGGGGATCAACCCCAAACTCGTGTACACCGCCATCTCCGGCTACGGCCACACCGGCTCCCGGAGCCGCCGCCCGGCGTTCGACAGCACCGCCCAGGCGGCGGGCGGCCTGTGGTCCATGAACGGGTTCCCCGGCATGCCCCCGGTCCGGGTGGGGGTCACCATCGGCGACCTGTCGGCCTCGCTCTTCTCCGTCATCGGCACCCTGGCCGCCATCCGGCACGTCGAACACGGCGGCGACGGGCAGAAGGTCGACGTCGCCCAGGTGGACAGCATCATCGCGCTCACCGAGACGGCCGTGGTCGACTACACGGTCGACGGCAGGACCGCCCGGCCCGCGGGCAACGAGCACGCGTGGGTGCGCCCCTACGAGCTCTTCGACTGCGCCGACGGGCAGGTGTTCTTCGGCGGGTACACCGACAAGCTCTGGCGGGTCGGCTGCGAGCTGTTCGGCACCCCCGAGGCCGCCGCGGACCCCGAGATCGACACCATGCGCAAGCGCTTCGACAAGGCCGTCTACGAGAAGAAGGTCAGACCCCTGATCGCCTCCTGGTTCCGCGACCGCACCCGGGCCGAGCTGGAGGACCTGGCCGGGGACGTCGTCCCCCTGACGGCGCTGCGCACCATCGCCGACGTGGTCGAGGACCCCGGCACGGCCGAACGCGACATGGTCGTGGAGGCCGACTACGGGGAACTGGGCCGGCTGCGGATGTTCGGCCAGCCCGTCAAGCTGAGCGGGACCCCCGCCGACCCGGCCAGGAGGGCCAACCGCGTGGGGGAGCACACCGACCGGGTGCTGGCCGACATCGCGGGCTACTCACCCGAGGCGATCGCCGAGCTGAAGCGGAAGGGGACGGTCTGATGGGCACCGCCGTGTCACGCGTCCAGCGCATCGACCCCGCCCCGGCGAACGACTACCGGGGGACCTTCGCCCCGTGGCTCCCGGAACCGTCCCCGGGGGACCCGCTGCCCCCGGGGTGGGAGGGGCTGTACTTCCCGTTCGCCGCCGGCATGGACGGGCTGCGCCCGGACGGTACACCCCTGGGCGACGCGCCGCCCGGGATCGACCTGCCGCGCAGGATGTACGCCGGTGAGGACACCGTCTTCCACCGTCCGATCCGCTTCGGGGACACCGTCGAACAACGGGTGCGCCAGGGCCGGGTCACGGAGAAGAACGGCAGGAGCGGACGGCTGGTCTTCGCCGACCTCGAACGCGAGTACCTCGTGGACGGGGAGCCCGCCGTCCAGAGCACCTGGCACGACGTGTTCCTGGAGGAGGGCGCGCCACCGCCGCCGGCCCGCCGGGCCGACCCGGCGGGGGACCGGTGCCACCGGCTCACCCCGGACCCCCGGCACCTCTTCCGGTTCTCCGCGATCACCTTCAACACCCACCGCGTGCACTACGACCGGTGCTGGGCACGGCAGGTGGAGGGGCTGGAGGACCTCCTGGTGCACGGCCCGCTCACCCGGCTGCTGATGCTGGACGCCATCCTGTCCGGGGACGGCCCGGGGCCGCGGCGGACCCCCGCCCGCTGCTCGTTCACCGCGACCGCGCCGCTCTTCGTCGACCGGGAGATCACGGTCGCGGTGACGGACGGCGCCGACGGGGCCCGGGCGGTGGCGGTGGCAGAGGACGGACGCCTGGCCGCCGAGGCCACCGTCCGGTGGTGAGCAGGGGACGGGCCTGCCCACCACCGGGGTTCATCGGGGCTCCGCCAGTAGGGCCGTCCGTCGCAGGACCCGTACGAAGTCCGGGATGAGGGCGGGCGGGAAGAAGTGGCCCATACCCGGGTGGACGTGCAGCTCCGCCCGGGGCATGGCCTCGGCGATGTCCACGGCGGCGCACCAGTGCAGCACGTGGTCGTCGCGCCCGTGGATCACCGCCGTGGGCACGTCGACGCCCCTCAGCCGCTCCAACCGCTCGGGCGCGCGCTTGAGCGCGCTCCACTGGCGGGGGGCGCCGTCGGGGGAGTAGCGCCGCTCGTAGGACCGCGTGATGTAGCGCCGTGTCTCGTCCTCGTACCACCGGCTCTCACCCCAGGCGTCGCCGTGGGGCATGAAGGCCCGGTGGGCGGCCAGGGCGTTCGCCAGCAGTTCGTCGAGGGGGAACCGCGGCTGGGGGGCGTTCAGCTCCTCGCGTTCCCCGTGGAGGACGTAGCGCTTGTCGCGACCCGGAATGGAGTAGAAAAGGCCCAGACTGCGGACCCGTTCGGGGGCCCGGATGGCGAGCATCTGCGCGATCATCCCGCCCATCGAGCGCCCGGCGATATGGGCCGAGCCGATCCCCGCGTGGTCGAGGACGGCGATGACGTCGTCGGCGAGGTCCTCCAGCCCGTAGCCGCCGTCGAGGTCCTCCGGCCCGCCGAAGTGCGTGGACAGGCCGGCGTCCCGGTTGTCGAAGGCGATGACGAGGAACCCCGCCCCGACGAGCCGTTCGACGAAGTCCGGCGCCCAGCCCACCATCTGGGTGAACCCCCCCTCGACCAGGACGAGGGGCGGGTCGGAGGGATTCCCGGAGGTCTCGTAGTAGATCTCCCCTCCGGGGATGGGGGCATAGGCCATGGCGCGATTCCTCGGCTCGGTTCGAATGGCCACAGCCTACGGTTCCCGAACACGCGGCCTCTTGTCCGCCGGGCACAGGGTTTTCGGGGATCCTGTGCCCCCGGCACACCCGATGGGCCGACGTCCGGGGAGGCCGTCCGGGGCCGGTCAGATCTCGGGCCAGTGCTCCTCCAGGCCGGTGAGGATGAACTCGACCTTCGTGTCCATCGCCTTGCGCCCGGTCCACGAGTCCTCCGGGCGGAGGACCGCGTTCGCGTCGTCGACCGCGTCACGGACGGCGTCCAATCCGGACCTGCCGTTCTCGTCCACCCTTCGCATGGCCTCGACCCCGAGGTGGGAGGCGAAGACCGTGTCGCCGATGAAGTCGAGGGCGAACATCGCCTGTCGCCGGGTCCTGCCCTGTACGCAGAGGTTCTCCGCGTAGGCGCGGAAGACCCGCTCGATCCGGGTGGGCGCCGCCGGATGGATGTAGACCGCGCGGTTCAGACCCGGGTACTCCTCGCACAGGCGCCAGCACTCATCGGCCCAGAGCCGCAGGGCGGCGCGCCAGTGCGTTCCCGGTTCGGGGAGGGCGATCGTCGCGCCGGCGGCGTCCAGGCAGGCGATGACCAGGTCCTCTCGCGAGGGGAAGAGGCGGTAGATCGCCGTGGTGACCACCCCGAGCCGGTCGGCGACCGCTGAGAGGGTGAAGCGGTCGATGCCTTCGGCGACCGCCGCGGCCACGACGTCGGCAGCGGTGAAGGCCGGTTTGCGGCCGACCTTCCGGCTGCCGGGAACGCCGCCGCCGCGCGGCGCCGACGAGTGGTCACGCACGATGTCCCGCCCTCCCGTCAGGCGTCGGTGAGCCGCCAGCCCTGCGCGCGGTGCAGGCGGTCCCAGAAACGGGCATAGGTGCCTCCGGCCGCGAGCAGTTCGTCGTGGGTGCCCTGCGCCTCGACCCCACCGCGGTCGTCGAGCGCGATGATCCGGTCGGCTGCGGCGATGGTGTCGAGCCGGTGCGCGATGATCAGGATAGTGGCCTGCCTGCGGAGCCGCTCGACGGCTGCGACGATGTTCGCCTCGTTCTCCAGATCGAGCGCGGAGGTGGCCTCGTCGAGCAGCACGATCGGCGACCGTTTGAGCAGCGCGCGGGCGATCGCGACCCGCTGCCGCTCGCCGCCGGACAGCGCGCGGCCCCCCTCGCCGACCCGCGATTCCCAGCCGTCGGGCAGCCGTTCGGCGATCTCGGTGACACCGGCCAGGTCGGCCGCCTCGCGGATCTCCTCTCGGCTCGCGTTCTCGCGGCCGACGGCGACGTTGGCCTCCAGTGTGTCGTCGAACAGGTAGACGTCCTGGAAGACCATCGAGAGCTGGCCCATCAACTGCTCGGTGGTCTGCTCGGTCACGGGCGTGCCGCCGACCCTGACGGTGCCCGCGTCGGCGTCGTGGAAGCGGCAGATCAGGCGGGCGATCGTGGTCTTGCCGCTGCCGGACGGCCCGACGAGAGCGACCATGGAGCCGGCCGGCACGGACAGGGACACGTCCTTGAGGACCGGTTCGGTGCCGGGGGCGTACGCGAAGGTGACCCCGTCGAGCTCGATGGTCCCCGGAGCCGGCAGCCCGCTCGGAGACGAAGGCTCGGGGAGGGGCTCGGCGGTGAGCACCTCGTCGATGGCGTCGAGCAGTGGGCGCCTCGACTCCAGGCCCATCGCGCTCTCGGTGATGGCCGACAGGGTCGAGGTGAACCGCAGGGCGAGCCCGATGAAGGCCAGCGCCGGGATGGGCTGGAGCGAGCCCGCCACGGCCAGCGAGCCGGTGACGGTGATCAGCGCGACGATCACACCCTGGGTCACCATGCCGCTGAGGAGCATGCCGACCGTCTCGATCCACTGCGCCCTGTTCTTCGCCCGGTAGGTGTTCTCCAGCGCGTCGTCCAGCGGGGCGAAGCCGTCGCTCTGCCCGCAGGACCGCAGGGCGCCCTGACACTGCGCGTACTCGACGATACGGTCGGCCAGGTTCACCTCCTCGGGCTCGTGCACAGCGCGACCGCGGCGCATGAACGCGGTGGAGACCAGTGTGATCACCACGAAGACGGGAGCCGAGACCGTCAGGACCAGACCCAGCAGCGGGTTCCAGAACCACGCCGCGGTCACGACCACGACCGCGGAGGAGATCCGCGAGACCATCGGGCCGAACATGTGCGCGTAGATCTCGCCGGCCTGCATCAGCTCCGTGGAGACCATCCGTGACAGACGGCCGGCCAGGGGACGCGCGAACCACCCCAGCGGCTGTTTGGAGACCTGGTCCCCGACCAGCCGGTGGATGCTGTGGAGGAAGTCGAGGGCGGTGCCGTAGGCGCTCTGGCTCTGCCGGTAGTTGACGCCGAAGCCGAGGGCGGCCAGCACGGCGAACACCACCAGCCAGGCGCCCAGGCCCAGGCCCCAGACCGGCTCACCCGAGGCCAGCGAACTGATCGCCGGCAGCAGTGCTGCCAGGGCGAGGCCCTCGACGATGCCGCCCACGGCGGCGATGATCATCGCCGGGCCGATCTTCTCGGGCTCGGACACCATGCGCTTCATGCGCGGGACGATGTCGATCAGGGGAAGGTTCATTCGTGCGCTCCTTCGAAGGTCGCGGTGGCGGATTCCCAGAGGCGGGCGTAACCCGGCTCGGACAGCAGCTCGTCGTGGGTCCCCTTCGCGACCACCGACCCCCGGTCCACCAGGACGATCTGGTCGACGCCCTTGACGGCCTCGGGCCGGTGCGCGATGAGCAGCACCGTCCTGCCCCGGACCAGCTCGGAGAGCGCCTGCTGGATCTGGTGCTGCGACTCCGGGTCGGTGAGGGCGGTGGCCTCGTCGAGGATCAGCACCGGGGCGTCGACCAGGACGGCCCGGGCGATCGAGATGCGCTGCGCCTGGCCTCCGGACAGTCCGCTGCCGGCGCCGTAGACCGTGTCGAAGCCGTTCGGCAGCGCCTCGATCTCGTCGAGCACCCGGGCGGCCCGCGCCGCCGCCCGGACCTGCTCGTCCGTGGCGTCGGGACGGCCGAGCGCGATGTTGTCGCGGATGCTGATCGACGGCAGCTGCGGGTCCTGGAGGACGAATCCGACGTGCCGGTACAGGTCGTCGATCTCGCCGACCGGGACCCCGCCGAGCCGGATCTCACCGGAGCGCGGGTCGTCGAACCGGGCCAGGAGCCTGGCGATGGTCGACTTCCCGGAGCCGGACGGTCCGATCAGAGCGGTGACGGTTCCCTCGGGGAGTGTGAAGGAGACGTCGTCGAGCGCGAGTTCCGCGTCGTCTCCTTCGCCGTACGAGTAGCCGACACGGTCGAAGACGACGTCGTGCCCGTTCGGCTCGGCGCGCACCCCGGTATCGGCGAGGACCGGCGTCTCGATGAGGTCGGTGAGCCGACGGGCCGCCGCGCCGGCGAGCTGTGACGACCACATCGAGTTCATGAGCACCTCGATGCCGTACGGGACGAGGAGCGCGATCAGCGAGGTGGCGAGCACATCGGCGACCGTGACCGCACCCGTCTGCACGAGCCGGGCGCCTCCGCCGATGTTGATGAGCAGGATCAGCGGCACCGCCAGCAGCGACGTTCCCAGCGAGCTCACCCGGATGAGGGGGCGTACCCAGGCGTAGTAGAAGCTCTGGAACTCCTCTGCCGAGGCCTGGTAGGCGCGGTGGGCGCGACCGACCCGGCCGAACGCCTTGACCACGGTGATGCCGGTGACGAACTCGACCATGCGGGCGGAGACGGCCGAGAGCTTCTGATCCATCTGGACCGTCTTCTCGCCCATGCCGCGCATGCTCATGCCCATGGCCGCGCCGTACAACGGGACGGTCGCGACGGCGAGCAGCCCCAGACGCCAGTCGACGGTGAAGGCATAGACCATCAGGGTCAGCGGCATGACGACGGCGACCGTGCCGTCGACCGGCTGATGTGCGATCAGGTGGTGGATGGTGCCGATGTCGTCCTGCAACGCCTTGCGCACCCGACCGGAGTTGGTCGAGGTGAACCAGTTCAGCGGCGTCGTCGAGAACCGGTGGACCATACGTCGGCGGATGACGTGGCCGAGCCTGATATCGGCCAGGTGCGTGATGAGCAGCGCGACGAAGTAGACGAGGAGCCGAAGGGCGAACGCGATCAGCAGGATCCGCAGCCACAGGTGCACGCCCGCTCCGTCGACGGCGCCTCCGTCGCGGGCCGCGTCCAGCAGGGCCTCGCCGATGTGCACCAGGGCGACGTAGGGCACGACCGCGAGGATCCCCGAGACCACGGCGAGCAGCCGGCCGATCGTCAGGCTCGGGGCCACCGGGCGCATCAGGTTCTTGAGTGCCCGCGCGTCGGCCTTGTGCCGGGCCCTCATGTCATCGGGGGACCCGTCCGAAGGCGGCCCTGCCGCCGGGGTTTCGGTCATCGTCATGTTCTTCCTCGGAGGGGGAACCGTCGGGGCACCCTGGATGTATTAGGTTAACCATACCTAATAATGAACATGGTTCAGATTAATGGTCGCACGTCCGGCGCACAAGACCTCGGAGCCCCGCCCCTCGGCCCGGAAGCGGCGTCGCCTCCCGGGCGCAGGCCGCTCCCGCGCCCCCGCGCGCCTCCTCTCGACCGCGGGGCAACAGGCGCCCACGCCCTTCGCGGACCGGCCGCCGAAAGCCGCCCCGTCGTTTCCGGCGTCCTGCGCGGCGGACCCTCACCCGTGCCGGGCGACCGTCCCTCGGAAGCCGCTCGGAGCGGGCACGCATCAGCCGCGCCCGGTCACGTCCCCGGGAGTGGTGTGATTTTCGCGCGGGTGCGTCCTTGCGGGTCATCGCGATGGTCGGCCGAAGCCGGGCGGGCCAGCGCGTACCGGCGGCCCGCTGACCGGGATGAAGAAGCCGCCGGAGGCGGCGGTGCACCGATCCGCCCGGCACCGCTGACGCTCATCCGTGGGAACAGGGCCGGAAAAGTCACACCACTCGATGGGACACCATCCGCGCCCGGCCTCCCGGGCCGCTGACCGGCCTGCGGAGCACACCCCGCCCCGAAACGGGCGAGGCCGTCGGGTATCCCGCTCGCCCCGGGGTTTCGCGGCGCACCCGGACCGACACGACGCGAGCCTTCGGCCATCGCAGGAGAAGCGCCCCGGTCGCGTATCGGCCCGCCGGGTGAAGGCCCGGGACCCGAACCGTTCGAGTTCGACCGGCCGGTGCCACCCAGGCATCGGACATCACGGGTTCAAGCCGGATGGAGGGCTGCCCCGTCGCGGTGTGCACGGGACCGCGGGCGGTCGCTCAGGGGCCGAAACGGATCCAGGACAGCTCCTGCGCCCGATGCCGGTCGAGTGCGAGCAGACTGCGCACGCCCGGCGCGAATGCCGCCGGCCCGTGCCGGGTGGCCGTGCGCAGCCGCCGCCAGCGCCGCGAATGCGCCCGGTGGCTGTGCTCGGTCACCCGCCGCCCCCGGGCGTTCTGCCCGTTCCGGGCCTCCTGCGGAGTGGCGTCGATCATCAACACGTGCATCTCGTACCGGCGGAGCCGGCAGAGCAGGGCGAGCAGCAGGCGGACCGGGCTCCGGGTCCCGCACTCGTGCAGCACCACCGGGCCGCCCCGCAGCGCCGCGGCCATCCGGACCAGGTGCAGTACGTGCACTACCCAACGCCAGAGCGGGTAGGGGATCGGACCGAGCAACGGCCCCAGCCGGAGCCGCGACTGTAGAGAGTCGATCACCCGCACACCCTCCGCGGTGAGCACGGTCCGCTCCTCGTCTCCGCGGAGCCCGAACAGCCGCCGCAGCAGGGTGCTCTTCCCGGCTCCGGGTACCCCTGTGACCAGGACCAGCGACCGCCGGGGGTAGACCATGCCGCGCACCGTCGCGTCGTTCACCGTGGGCACATAGCGCGCCAGCCCTTGGAACATCTCCGTTAGCTCCTCAAAGCCGACCTCCGCGCCGGTGGGACACGGCCCTGCAACGGTCGCGTCACCGTTGTCATGACGCTACCGGGCATCGACGACTCCGAAAAACGCAGGACCCGCCGATCTCAGGGTCCAGGCGGCTCGGCCCTCGGGTGTCGAAGGCGTGGACGACCTCGCGACGGGTTTCCCGTCGGCGGCGACCGCGCGGACGGTGACCGGGACGGTGCCGCCGCCAGAGGGGGCGGGACGATCATCGCCCGCCGGCAGCGCATGGTGTCGGTGCCGCCCCGGCGGGCGACGCGTTGCAGCCGCCGGCCTTCAGGGCCGGTGGGTCCGCGGGCTTTGACGGGGGTGGACACCCGCGGCTCCCAGGGCCGACCGCTGTCGCCGTCGGCCCTGGGGCCGGTCACTCACCCCGGCGAACGTTTCCGGCCACGGCGCTAGGTGGCTCGGCGCATCATCAGCCGTTGGAAGATGACGAAGACCAGCAGCAGCACGCCGATGACGATCTTGGTCCACCAGGAGCTCAGGGTGCCCTCGAACGAGATCAGGGTCTGCACGGTGCCGAGCACCAGCACACCCGTCACGGAGCCGACGACGTAGCCCGTCCCGCCGGTCAGCAGGGTCCCGCCGATCACCACGGCGGCGATCACGTCCAGCTCCATGCCGACCGCGTGCAGGCCGTAGCCGGAGAGCATGTACAGGCTGAACAGCAGCCCGCCCAGGGCCGAGCAGAACCCGCTCACCGCGTAGACCCCCACCTGGACCCGGCCGGCGGGCAGGCCCATCAGGCGGGCCGAGGACTCGCTGCCGCCCACCGCGTACACGGTGCGCCCGAACCGGGTCAGGTGCAGGACGTACACCGCGACCAGGACCACGGCCAGGGCGATCAGGACGCTGTAGGTCAGGGTCACCCCCTCCACCGGGGTGATGGTCCCGGTCGCCATGGTCCGGAAGACGGGGTCGGTGATGGAGACCGACTCGACACTGATGAGGAAGCACAGGCCGCGCGCCAGGAACATGCCCGCGAGGGTGACGATGAAGGGCTGCACGTCGAAGAAGTGGATGACCAGCCCCATCAGCAGGCCGAGCGCGGTACCCGAGACGAGCACGGCCGACACCGAGGCGAGCGGAGGCCAACCCGCCTCCAACGTGGCCGCGGCGATCATGGTGGACAGCGCCGCCACGGCGCCCACCGACAGGTCGATCCCGCCGGTCAGGATCACGAAGGTCATCCCCACCGCGAGCACGATGAGGAAGGCGTTGTCCACGAACAGGTTCGTCATCACCTGGGGCGAGGCGAAGCCGTCGTAGCGCACCGCGCCGGTGCCGAAGGTCAGGACGAACACCAGGAACGTGGCGATGACCGGTAGGAAGCGCCGGGGCACGCGTTCCACGCGGTTCCTCACGCGTGCGAGGTCCAGAACGTTCATGCCGCGGTCACCTCCGGGGTGCGGGGGTCGGTGGTCCCGGCTCTACGGCGGGGCCGCAACAGCGCGGACGTGCGAGGGGACTGCAACAGGCACACGGCGATCACCACGACCGCCTTGAACACCAGGATGGCGTTGGGCGGGACGCCGATGCTGTAGACGGTGGTCGTCAGCGACTGGATCACCAGGGCGCCCACCAGGGTGCCGGAGAGCGAGTACCGCCCGCCGGCCAGCAGGGTGCCGCCGATGACCACGGCCAGGATCGCGTCCATCTCGATCCACAGGCCCGCGCTGTTGGCGTCGGCCGCGTTGACGTTCGAGCTGATCATCAGCCCGGCCAGGCCGGCGCACAGCCCGGAGAACACGTACACCGTCCAGACGATGGTGCGCGAGCGCACCCCCGCCAGCCGGCTGGCCCTCGGGTTGGTCCCGACCGACTCCACGAGCATGCCCAGGGCGGTGCCGCGGGTCAGCGCGGCCACGGCCAGCAGCACGCCCAGGCTGATCAGGATCGCGATCGGCAGGACCAGGAAGCCCGCACCGATCCTGCTGTAGAGCGGGTCGTCCACGGTGATGATCTGGCCCTCGGTGATGAGCATCGCGCCGCCGCGCCCGGCGGTCATCAGCACCAGGGTCGCGATGATGGGCTGGATCCCCAGGACCGAGACGAGGAAGCCGTTCCACAGGCCGAGCAGGACGCACACGCACAGCGCCAGCAGCATGCCGGTGAGCGCACCACCGCCCGAGACGATCCAGGTGCAGGCGATGGCTCCGGCGATCGCCGCGATCGCGCCCACCGACAGGTCGATGCCGCGGGTGGCGATCACCAGGGTCATGCCCACGGCGATGAGCAGGGTCGGCGCTCCGTTGCGCAGGATGTCGACGACACTGCCGTAGAGGTGCCCGTCCTGGAACCTGATCTCCAGGAACGAGGGGTTGACCGCGGTGTTGAGCGCGAGCAGCGCGACCAGCGCGACGATCGGCCAGAAGAGCCGGTGTCGGATCACGAGGCCACCGCCGTCCCCTGCTCGTCGTGCGCGGCGATGGCCGACATCACGTCGTCCACGGTGATCCCGTCGCCGTCGAGTTCGGCCGTCTTGCGCCGGTCGCGCAGGACCACCACCCGGTCGGACACACGGACCACCTCCTCCAGTTCGGCGCTGATGAACAGCACCGCCATGCCGTCCGCGGCCAGATCGGCCACCACCTTCTGGATCTGGGCCTTGGCGCCGACGTCGATGCCGCGCGTGGGCTCGTCGAGGATGAGCAGCCGGGGCCGGGTGACCAGCCACCGTGCCAGCAGGACCTTCTGCTGGTTGCCGCCGGAGAGGGTGCTCATGACGGCGCCCGGATCGGCGGGGCGGATGTCGAGCATCTCGATGTACTCGTCCACCAGCGCGTCGGCCATGCGCCGGGGCACCGGGCGCATCCATCCGCGTGCGGCCTGAAGCGCCAGGACGAGGTTGTCGCGCACGGTCAGGTCCGCGATGAGCCCCTCCGCCTTGCGGTCCTCCGAGCACAGGGCCACACCCCGGGCGATCATCGACCGCGGGCCGCGGGGGCGCACGGCCCGGCCGTCGGTGCTGAGCGTCCCGGTGTCCGCGCGGTCCGCGCCGAACAGCAGCCGGGCCATCTCGGTGCGCCCGGAGCCCAGCAGACCCGCCAGACCCACCACCTCGCCTGCGTGGATCTCCAGGTCGAACGGGGCGATCGCGCCCGCCCGGCCGAGCCCGGACGCGGTCAGGACCGGCGCGGTACCCGGCTTGCGCTCCTCGGAGCGGCGCTCGACGTCCTCCAGGGTGCCCAGTTCGCGGCCGAGCATCAGCGAGACCAGCTCCAGGCGGTCGGTGCGCTCCGGCAGGTACTCGCCGACCAGGGAGCCGTTGCGCAGCACGGTCATCCGGTCGGCGATCTCGTAGACCTGTTCCAGGAAGTGGGAGACGAACAGGATCGCCACCCCCTCCTCGCGCAGTACGCGCATGATCCGGAAGAGCTCGGCGACCTCGTCGGTGTCGAGGCTGGAGGTCGGCTCGTCCAGGACCAGGACGCGCGCGTCCACGGCCAGGGCCCGGGCGATGGCCACCAGCTGCTGCACGGCGATGGGGTGGCTGTCCAGGGCGGAGCCCGGGTCGATGGACAGGCCGATGCGCTCCAACAGGCCCGCGGCCCGGGCCCGGCAGGCCCGGCCGTCGATGGCGCCCAGGCGGCGCGGTTCGCGGCCCAGCAGGATGTTCTCCGCCACCGACAGGTTGGGGCAGAGGTTGACCTCCTGGTAGACGGTGCTGATCCCGGCGTTCTGGGCCTGAGCGGGGACGGCGAACTCCACCGGCTCACCGTGCAGCAGGATCTCGCCCCAGGTCGGGCGGTGCACTCCCGTCAGGGCCTTGATCAGGGTGGACTTGCCCGCTCCGTTCTCGCCCATCAGGGCGTGCACCTCGCCCGGGAGCAGCCGGAAGTCGACGCCGGACAGGGCGCGTACCCCGGGGAAGTCGACGGTGATACCGCGCATGTCGACCACCGGGTCGGTCGACTGCGCTGATGAATCGGTCATGGCCAGGGCTTTCGTCGTCGTGGACGGTCCCGGCGCCCCCTCTGACGGGGGCGCCGGGGCTGGAACGCAGACCTGTACCGCTGGGGCCGAAGCGCAGCGGAGGCCCGAAGAGAACAGGGCTGGGGGTGTTCGGCGGAACATTCCGGGCCCGCCCGTCGCCCGCCACCACCCTCAACGGACTCCTTCGGCGCGGTACCGCCACGGGGCCGTGGGGCCGCCTCGCGCGGCGCCGCCTTAGCTCGGGCGGCCGACCCGCGCTCGTCGTCCTGCGGGGGATCGCCCCGCGGCCGTTCCCGGCACCCGGCGCGAGCGTCGAGCCGCTCGAAGGCATCCGCCGAACACGCCCTAGTACCGGCGGTCCGGGAGGGCGGCCTCGGCCTCCTCCTGCGTGAAGGTGGTCTCCTCCACCACCACGCGTTCGGGGACCTCCTCGCCCGCCACGACCTTTTCGGCGAGCTCCATCAACTGCTCGCCCAGCAGGGGGTTGCACTCGACGATGAAGTTGATCTCGCCCGCGGCCAGGGCCTGCATGCCCGCCTCGACGGCGTCCACCGTGATGATCCGGATGTCCTCGCCCGGCTCCATTCCGGCGGCGCGGATCGCCTCGATGGCGCCCAGACCCATGTCGTCGTTGTGCGCGTAGACGACGTCGATGTCGTCGTGCGAGCGCAGGAAGGCCTCCATGACCTCCTTGCCGCCCGCCCGGGTGAAGTCGCCGGTCTGGGTGGCGATGATCTCGATGTCGGGGTTGCCGGCGATGACCTCCTCGAAGCCCTCCTTGCGGTCGATGGCGGGCGCGGCGCCGGTGGTGCCCTGTAGCTCCACCACGTTCGTCTCGCCCTCGGCGTTCTCGACCAGCCACTGCCCGGCCTTGCGGCCCTCCTCGACGAAGTCGGAGCCGAGGAAGGTCTCGTAGAGGGAGGTGTCGTCGGAGTCGATGGCCCGGTCGGTGAGGATGACGGGGATGTCGGCGCGCTGGGCCTCCAGGAGGACCGCGTCCCAACCCGTCTCGACGACCGGACTGAAGGCGATGACGTCGACGTCCTGTTGGATGTAGGACCGGATGGCCCTGATCTGGTTCTCCTGCTTCTGCTGGGCGTCGGAGAACTGCAGGTCGATGCCCGCGTCCTCGGCGGCCTGTCGGATGGACTCGGTGTTGGCGGTCCGCCAGCCGCTCTCGGCCCCGACCTGGGCGAAGCCCATGGTGATCGTTCCGTCGTCCGTCTCGCCCGAGCCGCCCGAGCCGCAGGCGGTCGCCGTCACGAGAACGAGCGCCGCCGTGACCGTGGTGAACCTCTTCATTGGGGGGTGCCCTTCGTATCGGCCGTGACCCGCTGAGGGTGGGGTGGTGATTGGGGTCACATGGCCAATATAGTGAGCGCTAACATTTTGCTCGTCAACCCCTCTGCCAAGCACAATTCGACGTCATTGCCCGAGTACGAAGCGTGGCCCATGTTAGCGCCAACGATGTTTCCGGAGCTGGGCGGGTGTCCGGGGGCCGATCACCTGATACGTAGGGGGTGCCGGTCACGAGAGCGGTCCCGAACAGCGGAGATGGGCGGTGGCCCGGCGCCGCTGATGTCCGCCGGGGCCCTCCCCGGCCTTGTTCGATGGCCGCCACCCCCGTCACGCCGAGCCGGAAGCCAAGGCGGAGCGCCCCGGGCCCCGGCGGGGGACGAACGACCTCGACCACCGGTCGGGGCGTGACGAGAAGGCCCCGCCGGTCCGGCAGGGGAGCCGGCGGAAGAGCGCGACCCGGTTCGCGTGTCGGGCACGACGCGTGGCCGGACCGGTACGCGCGGGTTCGGATACCGCAGGACGGACCGTTCGTCGGCAACGGGACCACGGTCCGGTGGACGGGCGCGGCCGCAAACGAACCGGCCGCTCGATAGGTGCTTCGGGGATCGTTCCTCACCCGGTGACCCCGGCGCAGCCGGGCCACCACCGCCTCCCGCTCCGGTTCCGCGGCCGCGGTGATGACGGCCGCGTCCAGCCGGTTCCGGCGGTCCCGGGTGAGCGGGACCTGTTCGTGCGCGGCTGACGGCCGCCTGCGGGGCCGGTTATGTGAAGCGCCGACGGCCGATCCGGTCGTGGTGGGCCCGGGTCCAGGTGTTCTCGCCTTCCCAGAGCAGGCCCTGGCGCAGCAGGAGCTCGGACAGGCGGTGCCGGGCGCGCATCAGTTCGGCGCGGGCGTGCACGTCCAGCCCGACGGTCGTAGGCTCGGTGGACACCGGGACCTCCCCCACATGTAGGCACTACCGTCCAGGTTCTGCCTGGTCGGCAACCCACGGCAACGTGTGAGCGGGGTCCCGGCCCTCTCGCGAACCCTCACTACATACCGTCTACCAATCGGTGTTCCCCGACGTGGCCAAGGCCGCCGCGGAGGCGACCGCCGCGCTGCTGCGCGGGGAACCGGTGTCGGCCGGGTAGCGGGACAGGGGAGCACACCAGGAGCGATTGAACACCCCGGGCCCCGGGCCGTGCGGCGGGTTCACCCCGTCCGGCCTGGGGTTTCGCCGTGGGGTGGAGGCAGGGCTGTTTCAAAGTCGGGATCGTGAGCCATCGGTGCTGATCAAAGCCCTGTAGCGATCCGGTCGAAGCCCCACCAACGAGCAACGGAGCCCGCTAGAAGATCAGGGACTTCCACATCTCTGACTTCCAAGGGACTCCGTTGCACTCCGAGTCTGCCACGCCCGCCGTTGCTCCTGTTGACCTTCTCGGCAAGCTCGCCCGTCTGGCCGATCCCCGCTCACCGAGAGGCCGCCGCCACAGCCTGGCCAGCGTCGTGCTGTGCGCCTTGTGCGCGATGCTGGCCGGGGCCCGCCACCTGCGGGCGATCGGCCGATGGACCGACAGCGCACCCCGGCACACCCTCATCCGGTTGGGCTGTCGGATCTCCTGTCCGGCCTTGGGGGTGCGCTCTGCTCCGTCTCCGGCGACCATCCGCCGGGTCCTGCTCGCCCCCGCCGGGTCCTGCTCGCCCTGGACCCCGAGGCCCTGGCCGCCCTGACCCGGCCCGATGTCCTTGAGGTGGTGGCGGTGGACGGCAAAACGTTGCGCGGATCGGCCACGGCCGTCGAGGCGGCGGTGCACCTGCTCGCCGCCCTGACCCCGGACCGGCGTCTGGTCGCGCAGGTGCGGGTGCCGGCGGGCACCAGCGAGATCGACGCCCTGGCCGTGTTGCTGGACGGTGTGGACCTGGCCGGCGTCGTGGTCACCGCCGATGCCCTGCACACCCAGGCCGACACCGCCACCCACCTGGTCGAGGAGTTGCACGCCGACTACGTTCTGACCGTCAAACGCAACCAGAGGACGCTGTTCGACCAGGTCAAGGCCCTGCCCTGGGCTCAGGCCCCCACACTGGGCACCGCCCGGGACCGCGGCCACGGGCGGGCCGAGACCCGTACCGTCAAGGCCATCGACCTCGCGGGCAGGACCACCTTTCCGCATGCGGTCCAGGCCGTGCGGGTGCGCCGCCACGTGAAGGACCTACGCACCGGGGACGTGTCGTGGACCTGCGCGTATGCGGTGACCTCGCTGGAGGTCGGGCAAGCGGACGCGGCCCGGGGCGGTGCTCTGGTGCGCGGGCATGGGGGCATCGAGGCCTGGCACCACGTCAAGGACGTGTCGTTGGGCGAGGACGCCTGCACGGTCCGCTGCGGGCACGGCCCCGACAACCTGGTCGCGCTACGCGCCCTCGCTTTGGTGTTCCTGGGCCGGTTGGGTCAGGACACGGTGCCCGACGCGATCCGGTGGGTGTCGTATGAGGCGTTCTCTCGCCCGCTGGACGTGATCGGTCTTCGCTGACCAGCAGGAACGTCACCGCTCACCGAGAATGAAACAGCCCTGGGGTGGAGGTGGTCGCCCACCGGATCAAAGGTCCCCTGGAATCAGGGGCTTTCTTACATCGGACGTTCCGTTGTGCGAGCACGGCTTGGTGGCGGTTTCCTGTGTGAGGAGCGGCCGTATGTGCCTCCGCTATTCCTCTCCTACTGGTCTGTGGGCTTGGTGCTTCCGGGGCGCAGGTGGGCGAGCAGACTCCGGTGGAGTTCCAGATCGGCTGGATCGGTTCCGTCGCCGATGGCGTACCAGATGCAAGGGGTCATCGGCGGTCCGAAGGGTACGCCCCTCACCGGGGCCGCCTGGGCGTGATCCACGCCCAGACCGGTCGTTGCGGCGGGGCCGATCCCCAACCCGATCGGGATGACCGGCATGGGGGGATCCGGAGCGTAGGCCAAGTCCGCCCTGCCCCGGGTACGGTGCACGGCGATGCGGTGGAAACCGTCTTCTCCGGTGAGTTCCTTGACCAGAGGAGTGAGGGTGTCCGGGGCGAAAGTGGTGTCCGCGGGACCGCCGATGGCCAGGGTGACGTCCTCGCGGACCCCTTCGGGCACACGGGTGACGCGCAGGGTGCCGGTGAACACCGGGGAGTCATCGTCGTGGTCGGTGGGGCCGTTGAAGACCGTCCAGGTCGCTTTGGGGGCTCTGCGACGGGCCAGGCCGGTGAGGTCGTCAGGGCTCCATACCAGGGGCGCGGGCTCGCTGGTGCCCCACAGGGCGGGAAGGGAACCGGTCAGGCCCAGGGTCAGGGTCTCCACGCAGGTGCCCAACCGCAGGTCCCGTTCCGGGGGGTGGATCACGCTCAGATCCACCAGCAGGAGGGACCGCGTGTCCACGTTGCTCTCCCGCTCGGTGGCCTGCTCGTCGTCCGGTGGTCTCTCCGCGCGCACGAAGCCCAGTTCCTCATGCCAGGTCAACGGTGCTCCGGAGAATCCGTCCCGGTAGTCGCCCCGCGGAGTGCGCACCACCCAACGGGTGAAGGGCCCGGTCAGGGCCGACCGCAGGATGTGGGTCAACCGCGAGGCGGAGGGGGTGACCAGCTGCAAGGCGAGCCGGGCGTGGGCGTGCGTGTGCAGGGCGTCGACCATCCAGGGGTCCATGGCCACCACAGGGCGGTCCTGGACGGCCACGGCCACCTTGGGGGTGGTGACGGTGACGGTCGGGTGGTCGGTGACGCCGGTCAACACGGGGTCGTCCCACCCCGGGGCGGGGTCGGGCGACCAGACGGTGCCGCCGCACTGCTCGACCAGGGCATCGGCGAACCTGCGCACGATGGCTCGGGTGTCCGGCCCTTGGGCACCGGTGCGGGCGCCTCTGGCCTCCACCCAGTAGGGCCGTTCGGCCAGGGCGCGGCCGAGGCCGGGAGTCAGGAGCCGGTCGATCTCGGTGGTGCAGGAGAGCCGCTGCGCGGCCTGGACCGCGGCGATCATCCGGCCGGCATCGTCCCGGAGCTGGACGAGCGCCCCGTCCGCGACCGCGCGTACCCGTAGCTCTGGGCCTGCGTGGACCAGGGCTTGTGTCATACCGCGCAGGGTGGGGGCCCTGTCGAGCAGAGCGACCACGTCGTGTGTCATTTGCGTCCTCGTGCCAACGGCAATCGGTCACGGCGAGACCCACGTCACGCGATCCGTTGCGGTGAGCTTTCACGTCGCGCGCACCTTTTGCTGTCACGTGATTCAGAACCGGTCTGTCGCATCGAAACCGAGGCCTTCTGCTTCAGTGGTGGGCGTCAGAATCCCATATTTTTCCGGTGTTGCGAAGTAGGTGGGTTCACCCTCCTCAATCTCAACGTCCAGAGATGTTTCGATTTTCTTGAGAACGGAGGCCAGGCGTGACGCGTTGTTGTTGTAGACCTCAGGGTGCGGCTGTCCGGAGAAATCATAGTAGGACCAGATGTCGTGCATCACCCAAAGCATGCCCCAGACTCCGAACTTGTCCATGGACAAGAAGGCGCTAATCAGCTTTTGCTCGCGCTTGGTATGGCCTTCGTTGTTTATCCATACTCCGGGGCTCAGGAGTTCGAGTTGGCCAGCGCGAGCATCCGTGTGCCCGACCGGTTGGCTTGCTGAAATCATCTGCACCAGATCATTCGGAGAGGTGCTCGCACCTTTGTGCATCGAGATGAGAGATCGAAATCCAATGGGTCCGACTCCTGATCGATACCATGAGACCATCATCTGAGACAGAGCCAGCAGCCCGTGTTTTTTTGAGAATTGCTGCCGTGGGGAGCGCTGTACGGGCGCCACGCTCAAGATTTCCGTTTTCGTCGTCGCTTTCCGTCTCGATTTCCCAGGTCCATGATGAGGTGGTCTCTGGAGGGCCGAGCGACTTCGTCATGCGTAAATTTTCCCCTCAAAGGCGATCCGTTACATCGAGCCCAATTTTAGAAACTCCTCCCCTGGGGGATTCAACTCCGTACCTTAGGGAGGTTCCAAAGTAGGTCGGATCTCCCGTCTCTGTTTCGACTCCAAGAATTTTTTCAATGCTCTTCAGTGCTCTCTCCAAACGGGGGGCATTGGCATCATATGTTTCTCGGTGGGGGTTCCCAAAGAAATCGTTCGAGGCCCAGATGTCGTGGTATACTGACACCTCTATCTGCGTGTCTTCTGTTGCTATATCGATTGAGGCGACTAGCAGTTCTGGCTCGCCTCTTTTTTGCCCCTCTGGTGTGATCCAATTTCCCGGTCCAATGATTCTTAGGGTTTCTGGGTAGGAATTTGGGCAAGAATGGGGTCGTGATTCTAGGGTTTTCTCTTTGATTTTTTCAGTCGTCATATTCTGGCAGTGGAGTATGGTGGATCGGAAGCCGGTGTTACCGATACCGAACTCGAACCAGTCCACTTCGATTTTTTGCAGGTACAGAAGGTCGTGAGACTGCAGGACATCCGACACCTTAAGAGCTGCGGGGGCTCCCGCTGTGAGGCCGTCGGTCCCCTCGGGTCCTTCGAGGGTCCACGACCAGGATGCAACGGGTACGGGTGCTCGCATAAGAAATGGCATTTTTCCTCTGTGATGGTTTGCGCTTATGGGTACACTCGTGAGCCTTCAGGGAAGGTCATTTCTCCGTCTGAGAAGTATACCTTGAACGAAGTATTGTAGCGCCGGGCGTTGGCAAGGATTTTTTCCATTGCCTTGTCGGATATCTCGATCATGGGCGCGTTGACCTCAAGGATGCCCACGGTATGGGTTTCCCCCATTTCGAGGGGTATATTCCTTAGCTGCTTGCCGATTTTCTGGGTATTGTTAACGAGGGCACTCTCTCGGATCGCGCCATCTGTAACTTCGAGTCGCTTGATCTGGTAGGCGTAGTTCCCTGAGGTTCCGTCGGATCTTATAAGTGTATCGATGTCGAAATTTTGAGAACTATTCGAAGTTGCTTCTTGGTCTTTCTTTTCTGCGAACTCGAGTCGCTCGATCGGATAGCCCGAGCTTATGAGATTGTCGACGAACCTGAGCTCTGTTCCTGCGGCTGGAACCATGTTCTGGTTTGAGAAGTCAGAGACGAATTCATCAAACCTTTTGACGCTGCTTACTTGGTTATCCAGCAGGATGTCGGCGATTTGGCCTCCAAGTTTTGTGTCGTCATCCTTCAATGTCGCGATGATATCGTTGATCTTCTGCTTGTTAAGTCCTGTTGATTCAAGTAGATCTCTGATTCCGCTTTCTTGGGCATCCGACATGGGGCCTGTCGGGTTCTCCCTCGTTGGAACACCTGGTTCTGGGAAATGCTCACTTGAAGAGCTCCCAGAGTTGGGGATATCGGGCGGGTCGTTCGGGCCACCAAAAGACGACCCACCGAGGTCTTGTTCCTCGGTTTCGTGGATGGTGATGGGGTTGTCGTCACGGCCGGGTTGTCGTGCGGGCCCTTCGTTGTCGGTGTTGTTGGTGGCCTCGTTGCCCTCCCGCAGTTCGGCGCCGTCGGGGGTGACGGGCACACGGGATCCGTCTCCGGGGCCGTCACCGCCTTCCGTGGTGGTCTGGGTGGGGTTGATGGTCCAGGCCGTGTCCGGGTCGAGTTCGGCCATCCGTCCGCCGTCCTGGCGGTCCATCCGGTCGGCGAGGTCCTCGTTGTTCTGAGCGATCTCCGCGAAGGCCTGGTCGACATCCTGAGCAGTCGGATCCGCTTCCCGCCCGTGCTGATCGGTGTGCTGCTGCGGGGCGTCGCTGGTGGCCGTGTCCGGGGCACGCTCCGGTACCACGGGCTCGGACCGGGGCTCTGGGGTCGGACTCTCAGGACGTGGGGCCGGTGCGGGCTCTGGTGCCGGGGACGGGTTCTGCGCTGTCTCCAGATCGGACAGGACGGTGTTCATGTCCTCGATATCGGAGGGCTTCCACTCCCCGTCGGAGGAGAAGGCCCCCTCCCCGGGGGAGGAGGGTGAGGGAGAAGAGGAGTACGCACCGTTGCCGTGAGCACCGGAGCCGGCGCCGTTGCGGTCGTGTCCGCCCTCGGTGTCGGAGCCGTCGCCAGCCGATAGATGGGGTCCGTCCCCGGCACCGACGCCGCCGAAGATTCGCACCACACGGCTGACCGTCAGGGGGACGCCCACCACCGCGCCGCCGCCGGTGGCGGTCAGGGCCACCCCGGCTCCGATGATGGCCAGGTTCGTACCCAAGGTGCCGAAGGCGTATCCGGGGCGTTCCTCCAGCTCCGTCCACGGGAAGAAGCCGTGCACCGCGTCCAGACGGGCGTTCGTATAGACCTCGAAACCCTCACCGAAACTACCCACCCAGTCACCGGTCTCGGGGTTGTAGACACCGGCCCAGGCGCCCATGCCGACCAGGGCGTCACCCCAATAGGCCTCGGCGTTGGCCCCCCAGTTGTCGGTGAACCAGCCGGGCTCCCCGAACGCCCCGACCATACCGCCGACATCTTCGGCGCCGCCGCGTACCGTGTCCCATGCGGCCAGGGCGGCGTCCATGGTCCAGTAGTAGTCGGTGCCCTGCGGGGTCCCCCACGGGGTCGCGACGTTCTCCAACGGCTCGTCGAGACCGTAGACGACCTCGCCGGGGCCGGGCCGGGTGGTGCCCGCGGGGTCGCCTCCGATGAAGGTGGTGCCGCCGAAGGTCCGGGTGATCGTGTTGGCGCAGTCCCGTTCGGCCTGCTGGTACTCCTGGACCAAGGCGTTGACCTTGCCGAGCAGGGCGTCGTGCTCCTGCCCCTTCTCGCTGACGAAGTCGAAGGGGTGCTCGCTGCTGTTCCAGTCCTCGTCGCTTCTGATCTCGGTGACCAGGTCGCGGGCCTCGGCCCGCAGGGCGGTCAGTTCTCCGCGGATGCGCTGGGCGGTCTCGGCGAAGTCCTCCAGCGCGCGGGCGGCGGTGTTCAGGGCCTGGTCGGTGTCCTCGCCCTTGGTGGGGACCGGGTTTGTGGCGGCGAAGAGCGTCTCGGCCTCCGGGGCGCTGTAGACCCCTTGGAGGCCGGCCCATGCCGTGGAGATGTCGGCTCCGGCTTGGGAGATGTCGTCGCCGTCGGTCTTCATTCCGGCGGCGGCGGTCTGGAGTTCGTAGACGTTCGCCTCGGGGATGGGGATGGCTTCCGGGTCGATGAGGCCGTCGCTCACAGGGGGTGTCTCCACACGGGGTCGGTGAAAGAGGGGCTGGGGGTAGGTCAGAAGGCGGTGGGGAGCTGTCCGCCGTTGCCGTTGCCGTCCACGGGGGTGACGACCTTCCCGGCGTTGGCCTGGGCGTCGGCGGCCATGTCGAGGTTGCCGTTGACGTAGTGCGTGGTGGCCTCGCCTGCTCCGGTGACCGCGCTGGAGGTGATGGCGATCATGTCGCCGACCTCGCCGAAGAAGTGTTCGGCGAACTCTCCCAGCGCCATCTCGATCGGGGGGCTGTGGGCCCCGGAGGCGGCGTCGGCCAGGTGCCCTTCCAGGGAGGTCAGGTGGCCGGTGAGTCCTTCGGTTCCTTCTTCGTCTCCGACGTGTCCGGAAACGGTGCTCAGGATCGTGCCGACCTCGGAGGGACGGATGTTCCACGCGGACACGGGGAGCCTCCCGGGGTGGTGTGGGGGACGCAGCGGGTTCGTGCGCTGACGTTGCGTGATCGCATCATGGCATAAGTGGGGCGAACGACTCTATTGCCCCCCATGGGGTGAGAGCGGCGCTGCGGGATCGGGTTCCCGCCGGTAGAGAGGCTGCGGTCGGTTCCGGGCCGGTGGGTGGGTGGTGTTCCTCACTGACCGGAACCGGTCACGCCGCCGTGGGTGGCTGTGTTCCCGGTCGGGGAGCGCGGCACCGGGTCGGCTGTGCACGCTGGCAGGATGATGACGGTGGTGTTGTTGCGCAGGGCGGGTGTCCGGGGCGGGCCGCTGACGCGCCCGGACGGGCCCACACCGGGCCGTCTCAGGGGCGTTGCCGCCGCTGTTCGGCCTGCGGCGTCGCGGGTTCGGGGCGTTCGACCCGGCGCGGCGATGGGGCGCTGGTGGGCAGGCACGGGGACGTCCCGGGCGGGGCCCACGGGGTCACGGAACGGCAAAATGCTCCGTGAGGTCGGCCCCTACTTGCACTCACCTTGTACTGGGGAGCACACATGGAGCACCTCAGGCCCCGGAACGCGGTGAGGACCTCTTGCGAGGTCCTCGTGTACCCCCTCTGAACTGGGGTTTTGTGGCGCACCCGGCAGGATTCGAACCTGCGGCCATCGGATGAGAAGTGCCCTGGTCGCGTGCTGTCGTGTGTCGCTACGTACCGTTTCGCGCCACCCCATCCGATCCACCGTGCCGTCCAGTGCCATGTCGTGCCGCCCCGTTTCAAAACCGCGGAGCACGAACGGAGCACGAACCGGTGGCCGACAGCGTCCGATGGCACCTCGCGAGCTTGTCGCGAAGCGAATACACCCCCTGGTCGCCGGTTTCGTCAGTGCCCGACGCCTCGATGTTCGACGCCGAGGCGCACCGAGTCCGCAAGACCGTCGAGGGATGCTCCCATCCTGAACCGGCGAAGGGGGATCTGCCCCGTCTGGTGATTCATACGCATCCAACGGTTGGAACGAGCGCCGGATCCGACGCTGGGCGTGTCACCTTCGGGTCGACGAAAGCCTGTATATGTTTGTGTAGCTCATCCATCACAGAGAGAGATCGACCTCTCTGGTCGTTCCGCGACTCAAAGAACATCTGCCCCGGCCACGAGGCTCTGACCGTTGCGTCATGCCCCCTGTCGCGTATCAGAAAGGACCGGACCGTGCCTAAGCCCGCGAGCGCACTGATCGTCCTGGCCACGGCCGTCTCCCTCACCCTGTCTCTAACCGTACCGGCCCATGCCCGAACCGACCCTGCACCTGACGTCCGGTCGGTCCCCTCCACTGCCCGCCATGCCTCCACCGGCCAGGCCCAAGGTGAGCTCATCTGCAGGTTCAACACCTTGGCCGACAGGGTCCACCGGTCTTCAGGCCAGGCTTCCGGCCATGCCTGGTGGGAGAACATCGACTGCGATACCAACCAGGCCGTGGTGACCGTTCGCCTCCAGCAATACGTGGGCGGATCCTGGACGTATGCGGGCTCGACCGGCAAGAAGACCGTCTACTCCGGCGGGGGATCGGCCAACCGCGCTGTGGCCCGGGCCGACTGCAACGCCAGCACACGAACCCGGTGACGCACGGTCGTCGACGTCGACCTGGTGGGTATCTTCGACGACCCCTTCCGCAGATACATCGAAACGGAGATCCCCCTCACCTGCCGGAACTGACGCCGAGGAGGCACGATGGCCGACGGGACGCTGTTCTGCGCGCTGCACGGCACCCTGGAGCTCCACCCCTGGTACGACCCCGCCACCGTCGACGCCGACCCCTACATCCTGTTCCACGCACGGTCCCAGACCTGTCGATGGCTGGCTGCTCCCGACGACGGGAGGCCCGAAGCGGGTTTGTGGGGCATGAACGACGCCGGCCTGGACCCCCTCGGCGAGGGCAGCCGGAGGCTGTGGTTCCAGGTCTCCCAGCAGTCGCTCGCCCGACCTCGCCGGGCGGTGCCCGCCCAGCAGATGCTGGACTGCGCCGGGGCGGTCGCCGACCGCGTGGGGCGGCTCGACCTGGAGGCCGCCCAACTGCTCGTTCCGTTGCAGGACCTGCCTCCCGGTCCTGACGAGGGCGCCTACGGCGACCTCGTGAGCGCACTTCCCTGGTTCGCCGAGATACCCGCCCAGTCCCGTACCGCGGTGGTGGTGAGCCTGGACTCCGGCGCCAGCGCAGAGGTCGCCGATGCCGCACCGGCGATGGCGAACCGACTGCTCCAGATTCACCAACGGGTCTTCACCGACATCACCGCCGTGCCCGGACCGGACGCGGCCCGTGGACTGACTCCAAGGGTTCCCGACTTCACTGCTGCGGAGCCGGAGGGGCACCGTGCGACCTTCGAGGGACACCTGGCGGAGTGGTCCTATGAAGCGATCGGGTGGCTGATGGCCTTCGTCTGCGAGGCCGCGATCGAGCAGGGCGTGCGCGTCCCTGTGGTGGCCACTGTCCGTCTGAGCCCGCGACCCGGTGGGTGAGCGGATGGCCTGGCATGGTCGAGTCTGAACGGGGTTCCCGCTCTGCCCTGAAGCACCAAAATCCACTTCCGACTTCCCGCGGGTTCCGGCGCTTTTGGTGTTTCGTGCCGGGTGTGATGGAGGCTCTCAAACCTGGGAAGGATGAGAGTCATGCCAGCACCGAGGAAGTACCCGCCTGAGCTGCGCGAACGAGCGATCCGGATGGCCGTGGACGCCCGCCGTAACCCGACCACCCGCGATGGGGCCATCGCCCGGGTGGCCGACCAGCTGGGCGTCAACCGCGAAACGCTGCGCAACTGGGTCACCCAGGCCGAGATCGACCAGGGGACCCGGCCCGGCACCACCACCGACCAGGCCCACAGGATCGCCGAGCTCGAACGCGAGAACCGCGAGCTCAAGCGGGCCAACGCGATCCTC
>NZ_JASFDV010000053.1 GCF_030766825.1 Nocardiopsis sp. CC223A | reverse complement strand
CTCAGCAAAGGCTCGCTTCCGCTGTTTCCTTTGGAAGCACTCTCCGAGTTTACATGTCCGCAGCACTGCTCCGAACCGCTGAATTTCAGAGAGAAGAAGATCGGCCGGCCCGCCCGCTTTCGCGTTCGGTTCGCTCGGCTCCGCCTCCTCCCGGACCTTGGGCCCGTCGGAGGCGACTCGGAGAACATTACCCCCCGACTCGGAGCGACGCAAACGTTCGCTCGCGTGTCCTGGGTCACAGTTGCCGGTCGTGCCCCTACGGACCGGGAGTCGCCGGTGGCGACGCAGCGGCTCCCCCGGTGCGGACCCGGGGGAGCCCCGCCCGGCCGGGATCAGGTGAGGCAGAATTCGTTGCCCTCGACGTCCTGCATCACGATGCACGCGTCATTGCCGTCGTACAGCGTCTCCACGTGTGCCGCGCCGAGCTGGACCAGGCGTGCGCACTCGGCCTCAAGCGCGGCGAGGCGCTCTTCGCCCGCGAGCTCGTAGGCGACCCGCACGTCGATGTGCACCCGGTTCTTGGCGGTCTTCCCCTCGGGAACGCGCTGGAAGTACAGACGCGGGCCCTCCCCCGTGGGGTCGACGCAGGCGCACCATGCGTCCTGCTCTTCGGGGGGCAGCGAGTTCTTGTAGTCCTCCCAGGTGGCGAACTCGTCCGACTCGCCCGGCAGCGGCGGTAGGACGTACCCCAGCACGTCGCACCAGAAGCGTGCGACGCGCTCGGGTTCCGCGCAGTCGAAGGTGACCTGGATCTTCTTGATCGATGGCATGGTCGCACACTCTAAACCGGCCGACCGGGCTCCACCCGCGGACCCGTTTGCGGGAGGGCTCAGCCGAGGATCCGCCCGGACCCCGTGCCCGGGGCCGTGTAGAGCCATTCGACCTCCACGTTCACCGCGGAGACCGTGGCCGGTGAGTACGACACCAGGGCCTCGTTGCCCACGAACGTCGCCGCCAGTTGGGCGATGGTCGGGTTGTGGCCCACCACCAGAAGGGTGCGCACCCCGGGGTCGACATAGGTGATCAGCTCGACCAGGGAGTCGACGCCGGCGGTGTAGGCCGACTCCGAGTAGTCGATCTCCGGCGCGGTGCCGAGGACCTCCAGGACGCCTTCGAGGGTCTGGCGGGTGCGCTTGGCGGCGGAGCAGATGACGTGGTCCGGGGTGTGGCCCGCCTCGGCGAGGAGGCGGCCGACCCTGCGGGCCTGGTCGTGGCCGCGGTCGGTGAGGGCGCGGTCGTAGTCGATGACCCCGTAGCCGGTCTCGGCCTTGGCGTGGCGGAGCAGGAGCAGCGTGCGGTCGGTCATGACGCGATCACCGTCGCGACGATGGAGAGCAGGACCATGAACCCCACCATCACCCCCACGATGACGAACAGACCTTTCATTCCCGACATGAGCCCCCCTGAGTACGTTCTTCGCTCCAGACTAGGAGGGGCCGCCGGGTGCTCCCGGCGGCCCCTGTCGTCGTGCGCCTAGTTGGTGCGGGCCTCTTCCTTGTTGTCGTGTCCGGGGGCCTCGTCGGTGATGTCGGTCCCGCCCTCGACTCCCGGGGAGTCGGCGGAGGGGACCTCATCGTCGTCGTCGCTCTCGGGGGCGCTGCGTCCGAGCTCGGCCGGCTCGGCCTCGGTGCCGGCGCCGCGCTGCTTGGACCACAGGACCGCGCCGACGAGGATGGCGACGGCCACGGCGGTGACACCGATCCGCAGAGCGGTGTTGTCCTGGAAGATGACGACGCTGGGCGCGACGATCAGCGCGACCAGGTTCATCACCTTCAGGAGCGGGTTGATGGCCGGACCCGCGGTGTCCTTGAACGGGTCGCCGACGGTGTCGCCGATGACGGTGGCCGCGTGGGCCTCCGAGCCCTTGCCGCCGTGGTGGCCGTCCTCGACGAGCTTCTTCGCGTTGTCCCAGGCGCCGCCGGAGTTGGCGAGGAACACGGCCATGAGGACGCCCGCGGCGATGGCGCCGCCCAGGAACGCGCCCAGCGGGGCGTAACCGAAGGCGAAGCCGACCGCGATCGGGGCCAGGACGGCGAGCAGGCCCGGGGTGATGAGTTCGCGCAGCGAGTCCCGGGTGCAGATGTCGACGACGCGGGCGTACTCGGGCTTCTCGGTGCCGTCCATGATCCCCGGCCGGGTGCGGAACTGCTCGCGCACCTCCAGGACGACGCGGCCGGCGGCGCGGCCGACCGCCATGATGGCCAGGCCGGAGAAGAAGAACACCACGCTGGCGCCGATGATGACGCCGACGAGGACGTCCGGGCTGTCCAGGGACAGCGAGAAGACCTCTTCGCCGCCGAGCTGTTCCTGGACGGAGGTGCGGAACGCGCCGAACAGGGCGGTGGCGGCCAGGACCGCGGTGGCGATCGCGATGCCCTTGGTGATGGCCTTGGTGGTGTTGCCGACGGCGTCCAGGCTCGTGAGGATCTCGGCGCCCTTGCCCTCGACGTCGCCGGACATCTCGGCGATGCCCTGGGCGTTGTCGGAGACGGGGCCGAAGGTGTCCATCGCGACGATGATGCCGACGGTGGTGAGCAGGCCGGTCCCGGCGAGGGCGACGGCGAACAGGCTGAGGGTGATGGACCCGCCGCCCAGGAGGAACGCCGCGTACACCGCGCCGGCGATGAGCAGGGCGGAGTAGACCGCCGACTCCAGGCCGACGGAGATGCCGGACAGGATGACGGTGGCCGCGCCCGTCTCGGAGCTCTCGCCGATCTCTCGGACGGGCCGTCGGTCGGTCTCGGTGAAGTAGCCGGTGAGGAGCTGGATGGCGGCCGCCAGGACGAGGCCGATGAGGACCGCCGCGATGGCGATGAAGCGCGGGTTGGGGTCGGTACCCGCCGCGGCGATCTCGTCGAGGACGCTCTGGCCGGCACCGGGCAGCCCGGCGAAGCTGTCGGGCAGGTACCAGAAGGAGGCGGCGACGACGAGCAGGGCGGAGATCCCGGCGGAGATGAAGAAGCCGCGGTTGATCGCCGACATCGCCGACTTGTCGCCGCCCCTGGGGGCGACGATGAAGATGCCGATGATGGCGGTGAGGACACCGATCATCGGGACCAGCAGGGGGAAGACGAGGCCTTCGACACCGAACGCGACGCGGCCCAGGATGAGGGAGGCGACGAGCACGACGGCGTAGGACTCGAACAGGTCGGCGGCCATGCCCGCGCAGTCGCCCACGTTGTCGCCGACGTTGTCGGCGATGGTGGCGGCGTTGCGGGGGTCGTCCTCGGGGATGCCCTGCTCGACCTTGCCGACGAGGTCGGCGCCGACGTCGGCGGCCTTGGTGAAGATGCCGCCGCCGACACGCATGAACATGGCGAGGAGAGCGGCGCCGAAGCCGAAGCCCTCCAGGACGATCGGGGCGTCGCCCCGGTACACCAGGACGACGACGGCCGCGCCGAGCAGGCCCAGGCCGACGGTGATCATGCCGGCGACGCCACCGGTGCGGAAGGCGATCCGCATGGCGGTGTGGCTGTCGGCGGTGGTGCCTCCGCGGGCGGCCGCCGCGACGCGAACGTTGCCCCGGACCGCGAGCCACATGCCGATGAAGCCGGTGGCGGCGGAGAGGAGGGCGCCGAGGGCGAAGAAGGCGGACCGGCCGATGGAGATGGCCCACGAGTCGGCGGGGAGCAGGAGCAGCAGCAGGGGGATGACGACGACGAAGACCGCGAGGGTGCGGAATTGTCGCCGGAGATACGCGCCCGCTCCTTCCTGGACCGCGACCGCGATGTTGCGCATTCGCTCGGTGCCCTGCCCGGCGGCGAGGACTTCACGTACCAGCATCCCCGCGACGGCGAGCGCGAGGAGCGCGACCGCCATGACGACGATGACGAGTGTGAAGTCGATGCCTTGCAGTTCTAGGGCCGTGCCGCTTTGTGCGGCGAGGTTGAGCCCAGACAATCCGTCCTCCTTGAGACGGGCACGACCTTTTCTCCCCCGCGCACGCGAAGCGCGGGGAATCCCGCGCAGGGCCGTGCCCGTACCGCCGTCCGGAAGGAGCCTTGAACTGGCCCGACGGCACGTGGTCCGGGGTCGAAGCGGTGCCACCTTCGGTTTGGTGCCCACTGCCCGTGCCACGCGCTCACGGGCGGTGATCCGGAAATCCTACGCAGCCCGAAGAAGAAAGAAGAGAGCGGATTAGGGATTTTTTCGAGAATGATCAAAGATGTGATCCACCGGTGATCTCGAAAAACGGATAAATGCCTTTATCGGCGATACTCTTCTTGCATAATGACTTAATTCGGTGTTAACGTTAAAGTTCTCAAAAGGGCCGGAACCAGGAATCCGCCCCAGGAGCCTCAGCGCAACCGCATCCGGGACGGGTCCACCCCGTCGCCCGGCCCGGCGCGGCCCGCGTCCAGGTCGTCGGCCAGGGAGCGGGCGAAGGCCGCCACCGCGGCGGTGTCCACACCGTGCGGCGCGTCCGGGCCGTAGGGCTCCACCCGGTCGGCGCCGCGGCGCAGCAGGCGGGCCGCGCCCGTGAGATTGCCGCGCTGGGCGTGGGTGACGCCCACGGCCGCCTGCGCCAGCCCGCGCCACAGTTCGCGCTCGGACTCGGGGGAGGACTTCCACACGGCCTCAAGGACTTCGTGGGCGGTGAAAGCGTACCCCTGGTCGAGCAGGGTCTGGGCCGTTTCCAGCCCTTCCTCCGGCGAGAATTCGGCGTCGTCGGGCACCCGCTCCACCTCACCGACGCTGCCGTGCGGCATCGGCCGGCCGTAGCGGTCGCGGGGGCGCTGGTTCTGCGCGCGCCCGTCCGGGGCGCGGTCGCGGTCCGCGTTCACCGTGTCCACCTTCTTCCTCAATCGTCGCCGGGGAGGTCGTCGAGCCACCGGACGAGCTCACCCGAGACGGTGTCCGGGCGCTCCTCCTGTGGGAAGTGACCGACACCGGGGATCCCCCTCCAACGGTAGGCCCCCGTCACCGAACGCTCCGAGGCGCGGGCCGCCTCCGGCGGACAGACCGGGTCGAGGTAGCCGTGGACCTGGAGCACCGGGACGCGCACCGGCGTGCGCATACGCGCGTGGTAGCGCAGGCCGTCCGGGCGCAGCCGGGAGCGGGCGATCCACCGGTGGTACTCCAGGGAGCAGTGGGACACCTTGGGGATGGAGAAGGCGATCCGGTACATCTCCTCGGCCTCGGTGTCGGGCCAGTCCGGACCGGACCACTCCCGCAGCAGGTCGCCGACCCGGGCGCAGCCGTCGGCGAGGAGGTGGTGCTCGGGCAGGACCGGCAGTTGGGCGTGGAGCATGTGGCGGGCGCCCGGCCCCATGGAGAGCAGCAGGCGGGCCGCCCGGCCCGGGTGCGGGGACGCGACCGCGGCCAGGGCGCGGACGATGCCCGGGTGGTAGGCGGTCATGGTCCAGCCGACCATGCCGCCGACACCGTGGCCGACCACGGCCGCCCGGCGCGCGCCCAGGGCCCGGACCAGGCCGGCGGCGTCCTGGGCGAGGGTCACCAGGTCGTATCCGCGCGGTGTCTTGTCGCTGCCGCCGTACCCGCGCAGGTCCACGGCGACCGCCCGGTAGCCCGCGTCCGCGACCGCGGTGAGCTGGTGCCGCCACGCCCACCAGAACTGGGGGAACCCGTGCAGGAACAGCACCAGCGGCCCCTCCCCCAGCTCGGCGGCGTGGAAGCGGGCGCCCGCGGCCCCGACGTTGCGGTGGACCCAGGGGCCCTCGACGTAGGCGGCCGAATCGTCCAGCACGGTGGGACGGCTAGTCGCCGGCGGTGGCCGGGGTCCCGGCCCCGTTCGCGGCCGCGACCTCCGACCCCGGCGGAACGATCTCGCGGCGCAGGATGGCGCCCAGGCGGGAGCCGGTCAGCCGGGTGCGCTCCAGGCCCCGCATCCGGCGGAAGCTGATCAGGCCGAAGAGGGCGAACACGATCGCGACGAGCAGGTAGAAGCCGGTCACGATGGCGAAGGAGGCCCACCCCGGCAGACCCGCCACCTCGTACAGGACGAAGGCGATGGTCACCGAGAGGAGGATGACGAAGATGTGCATGAGGACGGCGAACACCGCGAACCCGGCGATGCCCTTGCCGACCTTCGCCGCTTCGAGCTTGGCCTCGGCCTTGGCGAGCTCCAGTTCAAGGCGCACCAGACGGGAGAAGTTCCCGGTGACGTCCGAGACGAGTGCACCGACGGAGCGGTCGGTGTCTCCGGCGGCACCCGGCCCGCCGGTTCCCGGCTTGTCCACCATCGCGGGGTTTCCCTTCTGTCGGTCCGAACACGCGGATGATCCTCCGCATCCTCGCACATGGGCCGCCACCGGTGTCCCTCACGGCACGCACAACGCCGGGCTCTGCTTTCGTCACACGGGTGAGCATCCGCGTTCGGGTGCGGAAACGACGGGGCGCCCGGGGCCGGTGACCGGCCCCGGGCGCCCCGGGCGTGGGTGCGTGTGTCAGTCGTCCTGCTTGGCGGAGGGCAACTGCTTGGCGATGACGTCCATGATCGAGGAGTCGGTGAGCGTGGAGGTGTCACCGACCTCGCGGTTCTCCGCGATGTCGCGCAACAGACGGCGCATGATCTTGCCCGAGCGGGTCTTGGGCAGTTCCGGCACCGCCAGCAGGCGGGCGGGTTTGGCGATCGGGCCGAGGGAGGCGCCGACGTGGTCGCGCAGTGCCTTGACCGTCTCCTCGGAGACCTCCTCCGCGCCGCTGCGCAGGATCACGAAGCCGACGATGGCCTGGCCGGTGACCTTGTCGGTGGCGCCGACCACGGCGGCCTCGGCCACGCTCGGGTGCGAGACCAGGGCGGACTCGACCTCGGTGGTGGAGATGTTGTGGCCGGAGACGAGCATGACGTCGTCGACGCGGCCGAGCAGCCACAGGTCGCCGTCCTCGTCCTTCTTGGCGCCGTCGCCGGGGAAGTACAGGCCCTCGAAGCGCGACCAGTAGGTGTCCCGGTAGCGCTCCGGGTCGCCCCAGATGCCGCGGAGCATGGACGGCCAGGGCTCGCGGATCACGATGAAGCCGCCCTCGCCGTCGGGGACGGAGTCGCCGTTCTCGTCCACGACGTCGGCGACGATGCCCGGCAGGGCGCGCATGGCCGCGCCCGGCTTGCCGGAGGTGACGCCCGGCAGCGGGCTCACCATGATGGCGCCGGTCTCGGTCTGCCACCAGGTGTCCACGACCGGGGTCCTGTCACCGCCGATGTGCTTGCGGTACCAGACGTAGGCCTCGGGGTTGATGGGCTCGCCCACCGAGCCGATCACGCGCAGGCTCGACAGGTCGAACCCGGCGGGGATGTCGTCGCCCCACTTCATGAAGGTGCGGATCGCCGTCGGGGCCATGTAGGCGATGGTGACCTTGTACTTCTCGATGATCTCCCAGAACCGGCCGCGGTGCGGGGTGTCCGGGGTGCCCTCGTAGAGGACGGTCGTCGCGGCGTTGGAGAGCGGGCCGTAGACGATGTAGGAGTGGCCGGTGACCCAGCCGATGTCGGCGGCGCACCAGTAGACGTCGGTCTCGGGCTTGAGGTCGAAGACCGCCCAGTGGGTGTACGACGCCTGGGTGAGGTAGCCGCCGGTGGTGTGCAGGATGCCCTTGGGCTTGGCCGTGGTGCCGCTGGTGTACATGATGTACAGCGGGTTCTCGGCGTCGTGGGACTCGGGGGTGTGCTCGGTGCTCTGGGAGTCGACGAGGTCGTGCCACCACACGTCGCGGTCGGTCCACTCGACGTCCTGGCCGGTGCGGCGGACGACGAGGACCTTCTCGACGGCCGGGCGGTCGGCCACCGCGGCGTCCACGGCGGGCTTGAGCGCGCTGGCCTTGCCGCGCCGGTAGCCGCCGTCCGCGGTGATGACGAGCTTGGCCTGGCTGTCGTCCAGGCGCTGGCCCAGGGCGTCGACGGAGAAGCCGCCGAAGACCACCATGTGGACGGCGCCGACGCGGGCGCAGGCCAGCATCGCGACGATCGTCTCGGGGATCATCGGCATGTAGATGGCGACCCGGTCGCCCCGGGTGACACCGAGTTCGGTGAGGGCGTTGGCGGCCTGGGAGACCAGGTCCTTCAGCTCGGCGTAGGTGATGGTGCGGGTGTCGCCCGGCTCGCCCTCCCAGTAGTAGGCGACGCGATCGCCCAGGCCGTTGGCCACGTGGCGGTCCACGCAGTTGACGGAGGCGTTGAGCCTGCCGTTGACGAACCACTTGGCGAAGGGCGGCTGCCAGTCCAGGACGGTGTCCCAGGGCTGGTCCCACTGGAGCCGGTGGGCCTGTTCCTCCCAGAAACCGAGTCGGTCCCCGGCGGCCTTGTCATAGGCGTCGGCCTTGACGTTGGCGTTCGCGGCCAGGTCGGCCGGCGGGGGGAAGCTGCGCGTCTCATGGAGAAGGTTGGACAGTGTCTCCTGGCTCGGGGGAGTGCTGTCGGCCACTGTGATTCTCCTTACGTAGGCTGGTTCACACCAAATTAATCATGTGGTCTGGACCTGTGGAACAGGCAGGGTCGGTTCCAGCGCCGGGGGCGACGCGGCGCGCGGCGAACGGCCGGTGAGCGGTCGCCGCCGGGCGACGAACGGTCGTCCGCGCGGGTGCGGAGGGACCGACGGCCGACGGAGGGTACGCGGTGGCCGGTGTTACCGGCGCGTATGTTGGGTCCCGTGAGCGAAACGACTTCTGCCGCCCAGACCGACCCGCTGGCCAGGATCGCCGCGCTGCCCGGCGTGGCCGAGGCCGTGGAGGAGACCCGGACCCTGGTGGACCGGCTGCTGGGACACCGGATCCTGCGCCGGCGCAGCAGCGACGTGTCCATGGAGTCCTCGCTGCGCGGGGCGTGCGCGTCCGCCGCGCTGGAGGGCGCCGAGGTCTCGATGGACGAGATCCGCGCCGGGCACGTGTACGACACCCGGATCAAGGGTGCGCTGCGGGTGGGCGGCGAGCTGGGGCCCCTGGTGGAGACCTGGCCCAGGGCACCGCGGCAGGTGCTGGCCCGGTTGCACACGCTCGCCGCCGCGGACGCGGTGTCCGCCGACGCCCTGGGGCGGCCGCGCATGGCCGGTGAGCGGGTCGAGGACCCGCTGGAACTGGGCGAGGCGCCGGCCCCCGAGGCCGCGCTCGCCCGGTTGGAGGGCCTGTACGCGCTGCTGGGGGCGCGCACCTCGGTGCCCGCGCTGGTGACGTCGGCGCTGGTGCACGGTGAGCTGATGGCGATCCGTCCGTTCGGGTGGGGAGACGGGATCGTGGCGCGGGCCGCCGAACGGCTGACCTTGATCGAGCGGGGCCTGGACCCCAAGTCGCTGGTGCCGTCCGAGCTGGGCCACCGGACGCTGTCGGAGGAGTACGCACCCGCGCTGCGCGGGTACATGTCCGGGAGCGCCGAGGGTGTGGCCGAGTGGGTCGTGTACTGCTGCCGGGCGGTGCGGGCCGGGGCGCAGGACTCGCTGGCGACCTGCGAGGCGCTCAAGCGCGGCTGAGTACCGGGGGGCCGTGGGCCGGGGCGCCGGGACCGTGCGTGCGGGGGCCGGAGGGCCCGAAGTCACCCGGAGCAGGTCGGAGCGGGCCGTGAACGGAAACCGCGCTCGTACTCGTCCATTTACCGACGGGCAGAGGCACGAACGATATCGGTTCGGTCACGCTTGTCCGTTACCGAATGTTTCGGGATTGCTTCGCCCACTTGCCGAACACGACGAACGGTGCCCCGCGGAGAATCCGCGGGGCACCGTCTCCGACCGGCTCCATCGGGTTAACAGGCATCCATTCGTCTGTCCTGACCAGGCGCTTCACGAAGCGTCTCGGTCGAGGCGGGCCCTACGAGGCCTGCTGGTGCGTGGGTTCCCGGTTCACCTGTCGGGGTGGGTCTCAGCCACCGATCACTTTCTTTCTACGCCGGTCCCCGGGCTGCGAAAAGGAGGTTGGTCCAACTTTTCATCCTGGATTCCCGAACCGATACGCAGCGTCACGTGGTAGCGTCGGTTCCGTCGTTCCGACGGGAACCGGTTCACACCGCTTCGGCAAAAGCCGTCGTACCCGCGCATTTCGTGTGCGGCCCGGTGGGACCGGATCCGGGCGGAACACATGTCCCGACGCGCTTTTCGGTGGTCCGGGGGATCCCCTCCCCTCGTCGACCCTTCCGAAGGGCGGGCCCGGCCCTCCCCCCAGGGCCGAGAGGGCGATCCACCCGCGTGCCCCCCTAGCGCGGGACGTCGCACGAGGCCCGTTCGCCGAGCCTGCCGGGTGGGATGTGCATTCGCCCCCGTGTGCACATCCCGCCCGCAGGTCTTCGGAGCCGGCGCCCCGACCTCGGTCGGCGCCCCGCCGGGCGGTGCGGCCCCACGGCCCCGCTCCGGACGGGTTATCCACAGGTTGACGATCCGGCTTTCGCCGGCCGACCGCATCGGCGATGGTCAAAGGGTGCCCCTCCCCCTGTCCGGAGGCCCCATGGACGCCGTGCCCCTCATCGCCACCGCCGACACCGCGCTGCTCGACGACCTGCTGCGGTTGTCGGCCGCCGCCTCGGTCCGGGTGAACACCGCCGACACCGTCGACCGCGCGCTGCTGTCCTGGCCGCGTTCGCCGCTGGTGGTGCTGGGCGCCGACCTGTACCCGGCGCTGCGTTCCGGGGAACGGCCACCGCACGCCCGGTTCGTCGTGGTGGCCCGCGGCCCCCACGGTCCCGGTCCCGGGCGCGACGGGCCCGAGAGGGCGGGCGGCCCCATACTGCTGCCCCGGGACGAGATCCTGCTGACCGGACTGATCTCCGCGAGCGGGCAGCCCGGCAGGCGGGCGCCGACCGTGGCCGTGATGGGCGGGCGCGGCGGGGCCGGAGCGAGCCTGCTCGCCGTCGCCCTGGCACTGGCCGGGGCGCGGGGCGGGCACGGTACCGCACTGCTGGACGCCGACCCGCTGGGCTGTGGTCCCGACATCCTGCTCGGATGCGAGCGCGACCCGGTGGACGGCAGGCTCGGCTGGGACGACCTGACGGACCGGCGCGGCCGGTTGCGCTGGTCGGACGTGGCGGCGCGGCTGCCCGGGCCCGCCGGGATCTCGGTGCTCACCTGGATGCACGGGCCGGACGCGCGTCGTGGCCCGTTGCCCGCGGCCGCCGCCCGGTCGATGCTGGAGTCGGCACGGCAGGGGTGCGATCTGGTCGTCATCGACCTTCCGCGGTCGTTCGGCGCGGCGGTCACGGCGTTCCTCAACCGCTCGGACCTGGTGCTGCTGGTCGTGCCCGCGCAGGTGGCCGCCGTGGTGGCGGCGTCGGCGATGGTGCCGCGGCTGCGCGCGGAGTCCCGGGAGGTGCGCGCCGTGGTGCGCGGGGCTTCGGGCGGGCTGACCGCCGACGTGGTGGCCCGGGGACTGGGGCTGGCGTTGGGGGCGGACCTCCCGTCGGAGCCGGGGCTGGAGCGGGCGCTGACCGCCGGGCGGCGGCCCGCGGACCACCCGCGTTCGCCACTGGCCGGGTTCGCCGACCGGCTCGTCGCCGAACTCACGGGGGTGCCGCGGTGAGCGCGCTGACGGAGCGGGCGCTGCGGCGGCCGTCGGTGACCGGCTCCACTCTTCTCCGGGACGGGCCGCCGCCGCGGCGCGCCGGCGGCTCCGTCGGGCCCGACCTCGTGGAGGCGGTGCGCAACCGGCTGGTGGCCTCGGGGGTGGTGGTCAGCCCCGGCAACGTGGCGGCGGCGCTGCGGGCGGAGGGCGGCGTGCTGGGCGATGCCGAGGTGCTGTCGCTGACCCGGCGGTTGGCCGCGGACCTGGCGGGCGCCGGGCCGCTGGAAGAGCTGATGACCTCCCAAGTCACGGACATCTTGGTCAACGGGCCGGACGAGGTGTGGGTGGACGACGGCGGCGGGTTGCGCCGGGTGGAGGTGCGGTTCGAGTCGGCGGAGGCGGTACGGCGACTGGCCCAGCGGCTCGCCGCGCAGGCCGGGCGGCGGCTGGACGCCGCGGTGCCCTACGTGGACGCACGCCTTCCCGGTGGGGCCCGACTGCACGCGGTACTGCCGCCGGTCTGCCCCACCGGGGCGTGCCTGTCGCTGCGGATGCCGCCCCGCCGGGTGTTCACCCTGGACCGGCTGGTGGCCTGCGGGACGCTCACCCGGCGCGGGGCGGCGCTGCTGCGGGCGGTGGTGGACTCGCGGGCGGCCTTCCTGGTGAGCGGTGGCACGGGGACGGGGAAGACGACCCTGTTGTCGACGCTGCTGTCCCTGGTGGACCCGGGTGAGCGGATCGTACTGGCCGAGGACTCCCCCGAGCTGCGCCCCGACCATCCGCACGTGGTGCGCCTACAGACCCGCCCGGCCAACATCGAGGGCAGCGGCGAGGTCGCCCTGGAGGTACTGGTCCGCCAGGCCCTCCGGATGCGCCCGGACCGGGTGGTGGTGGGCGAGGCGCGGGGGCCGGAGATCGTGTCGCTGCTGGCCGCGCTCAACACCGGCCACGAGGGCGGTGCGGGGACGCTCCACGCCAACGGCGCGGGGGACGTCCCGGCCCGGGTGGAGGCGCTGGGCTGCGCGGCCGGGATCGGCCGGGAGGCGGTGCACAGTCAGTTGGCGGCCACCGGGGTGCTGGTGGTGCATCTGGTGCGGGAGGCCGGGGTCCGGCGGCTGGCGGAGGTCCGGGTGCTGGACCACGACCGCCAGGGGCTGGTGCACACGGTGCCCGCGGTGTCGTTCACCGCGGGCGGTGCCCAGCGCGAGCACCCGGGGATCGACGCGCTCACCGCCCGGATCGGCGACGGCTGGCGCCGATGAACACGGGGACGGGAGGTACCGGGACGGGGCCACAACAGCGATGCCCGAAGCCGAGGCGCACCGCCGGCGGACCAACCCGCGGCGGCCACCCCACACCACGCCGACACCCGAGAACGGTACGGCGACCAGCGGGGTGCGGGTCTGCGGAGGTCGGCGGGAGCGCGGGCGTGCGGGCGTGCGGGACCGGGACGAGCGGGACAGGGACGAGCGGGGTTCGGGGGTGTGACGTGGTCGGGGTGTGGGTGTGCGCGGTGGGGCTGGTGCTGTTGGGGGCACTGGTCGACGCCGGGACGGGGCGGATCGGGTGGCGGGTGCCGCGCGGGCCGCAACCGCTGAAGGCGCTGGAACGTGTGCGGGCGATGCGGCGGAAGGCCGCTCTGGGGCGGGAGAAACGGCGCGGGGTGATCACCTTGTGCCGGGTGTTGGCCACCGAGCTGCGGGCCGGGAGACCGCCCGAGGACGCGCTGGGGTCGGCGCTCGTCGAGGCCGGGCCCGAGGTGGCCCGGGCAGTGGGCGGCGGGTTCGGCACCCGGGCGCCGGTCCGGGCGGCCGAGGCGGATCCGGACCTGCGTGCCCTCGCCTACCTGGCCGTGTGCTGGGAGGTGGCCTCGGACACCGGTGCCGGGCTGGCCGAAGTCGTGGACGCGCTCGCCGCCGAGCTCACCGCGCAGGAGGAGGTCCGGGCCGAGATCGCGGCGCGCACCGGCGGTCCGAAGACCACGGCGATCGTGCTGGGTGTGCTCCCGGTGGTGGGGCTGCTGCTGTCGGCGGGGCTGGGGGGCTCTCCACTGGTGTTCCTGCTCACGACCCCGCTGGGGCTGCTCTGCCTGGTGCTCGGGGTGCTGTTGAACCTCGCCGGGCTGTGGTGGATCTCGCGGTTGGTGCGCGCCGCCGTGGACCGGGGTGACTAGAACGTGCTCGGCGGGTCGTTCCGGGCCCGCCCGTCCGGTGACGGAAGGCCCTCGGGCAACGCCTTCGGAGCGGTTCCTCCACCGGGCCGCGAGGCGGGCCCCGCCGCGCGCCACCGCCGGGCCCGCGGGGCACCGCACAGGAGGGGCCCTTTCACCGCACCGGCTGTGCTCGGGCGGCCGGCCGGGCGCCCCCCGCCGTGCGCGACGGCCGGGCCCGCGAGGCCGTGCCCGCGGCAGGGGCTGCTTGCCGGTCGTCCTGCGAGAGATCGCCTCGCGGGCGCTCCCGACCACCGGCGCGAGTGCCGGGCCGACCGAGGGCATCCACCGGGCCCGCCCTCGGGAGCCGTGGTTCACGGGCGCCGGGGAAACGCAGAGGAGAGGGATCGTGTTCGCCGTCATCGCCGTGGTGTGCGGGGTCAGCGGGGTGTGGATCGCGATGGGGGGCGGCCCGGGGGCACGACTGCGGCCACCCCCGGCGGCGAAGCCGCGTTTCCCCGGTCGATTGCCGGTACTGCCGATGGCCACGGCGGGTGCGGCGGCGGTGGCCGGGGTCCTGTTCGGACCGCTCGGCGCGGTCGTCGCCGCGGTCTGCGGGGTCGGGTGGTGGATGCGTGCCCGGGGGGGCACTGGGGGCGATCGGATCGGGCTCACCGGCGACATCCCCGTGGTGATCGGTCTCATCGCCGCCGGGATGCGGGCCGGGGCGCCGTTGGTGTCCTGCCTCACGGCCGTGGCACGGGCCGCCCCCGGCAGGCTCGGAGCCGAGTCGGCGGCGGTGGCCGACCGGCTGCGCCTGGGCGCCGATCCGGCCTCCGCCTGGTCGGAGTCGGCCGGTGTGCTGCCGGAGCCACTGGTGGCGGCCGGACGCGATCTGGCCCGCGCCGCCGACACCGGAGCGCCCGTGGCCGACCTGCTCGACCGGCATGTGGCGGACCTGCACCGGGAGCTGCGGTCACAGGCGGCGGAGCGGGTCGAACGCCTGGGTGTGCTCGTGGTGATGCCGCTGGCGCTGTGCTTTCTGCCGTCGTTCCTTCTGGTGGGGGTGGTCCCGATGGTGGTGGACCTGCTGTCACGCGCGCTGGGCGGGTGACCCCGGCAGAGCCACCGGTGAAGGGGGCCGTGTCCGCCGCAGGTACCAGGGACCGGGGACCGGGGCGTGGGACGGCGCAAGGGGCGGGACCGGGCTCCCGGGAGAAGGAGGGTCAGGCCTCGTCTTCGCTCAGGCCGTCGATGATGTCGTCCAGGACCAGGGAGCGGTCCCGTAGGGACATCAGCCGCAGCTCGTTGAGGGCGGACAGGGTGTTCACCCGCGTGCCGCGCGGCCCCTCGACCGTGCACAGGTGCATGCAGTGCTGGGTGGGCGCGCGCCAGAAGTCGCGCTCGTCCACCGGGGCCAGGCGGTACACCGTGGCCGGGTAGCGGGGCGTTCGGCCCGGCGCCCGCCACTGCTGAACCCGGGCGAGCACGAACCCGCTGATCAGGGAATCGAACACGCCCTCCTGGTCGAGGTCTGCCAGGGCCTCCCGATCGCCCTCGGCCCGGCATTGGGCGCACCCCGCCAACTCCGCCCGCAACAGCCACCGCGCCCGGGCATGACCCACCTCGGTGTTCTTGAGTTTGCTCGGGTGTCGGTGTCCCATATATCGGAGGGTACGGCCGTAGCGGCCTTGGCGTGGCCTACCTGCGGCTACCGGGACACGGGCGGGCGGCCGGAGACCGGACGGGAGAGTGCGCCCGGCCGGGTGCCGGAGACCGGCGGCCGGGCACACGGCCCCGGACCTCGGACGGCGCCCGCGCACCCGCCGGAAGGCATGCCGGGACGGATGCTGCGCCCCGGGCACGGGCCCTCCGGTGTGAGCGGCTGCGGAGCGCATCACCAGTGGGCGTCGCGGTCCCCTCCCACTCGACGGCGTCCCAGGTAGGGCTCCGGGAAGCGGGGCCAGCCCACGGTGAGGCGCAGGGCGAGCACCGCCACCCCGAGCAGCACCAGGAGCACGGTAGAGGTGTTGCCGACGACCCGGGCGACGGTCTCGGCCGGGGCCGGGGTGGTGGAGACGTGGTGCACCACCTGGACGGCACTGGGTTCGGCGGCCGGCCGACCGCTCCACTGTGCCTCACTCGGCTCGACGGCCGGGGTCGGGTCCCGGCGCGGTTCCGGGTCGCCGCTCGGGATCACCGTCGGCACGGAGGTCGGCTCCGCCGCCGGGACCTCCCCGCCGGAGGCCGCCCGAACGGATCCCCCCTCGCCGGAGGGCGGACGACCCGATGGTGAGTTCGCCGGAGCCGCGCCCACCCCCACCACCGCTGCCTCCTTCGGGGCCGTCGGGCGTCCGGGGTCCGTTGGCGGGTCCGTCCGAAGTGTCACGAGCACCGAGGGCTCCGTCCATGGGCGGGCACAGAGCTCGGCCGACGCCGGAAGGTGGGTGCCATGTTCCGTGGATGGGCGGGCACAGAACGCGTCGGGCACCGGGAGGTGGGTGCCATGTTCCGTGAGCGGTGGGCAGAGGGGTGAGGGGACGGGGGCAGGGGCGGCGCTGAGGAGCAGGGCGCACATCAGGGCGGGCACGGTCATGGTGCTTCCTCCGGAAGGGCTCCGTGGACCGGTCCGGCGCGTGAGCGCGCGCCGACGGACAGGTCGAGAACGGAGGGGACGGCGACCACCACCTCGGCGGTGTGGCCGGTGATCTCGCAGGTGTCGAGGGAGGCCCCGTTGGCCTCGGCGGTGAGGCGGGCCCGCTCGCAGGCGGTGCCCTCCCCGTGGACGGCGACGGATGCCGCCGCGAGGGCGGCGAGGTCCGCCGCCGTACCGGCGCGGTCCCGGTCGAACCGGGCGGTCGCCGCCAGGACGGCCGCCGCGGCGACCGCCCACAGCAGGACCGCCATGGCGACCCAGTGGACGGCGGCCGCACCGGTGTCCGGGGCCGGGACGGTATCGGGAGCAGGGTCGGCGGAGTCGGTGTCGGGGACAGGACCGCGTCCGACTCCGGGACGGGGCCCCGCCTTGGTTCGAGGGCCGGGAGCGGGTCGGGCGGCCACTCCAGGACAGAAACCGGAACGGAGGCCGGAACGAGGATCGGAACCGGATCCAGGGCGGGCCCCTGCCGCGGGGCCGGGTCCGGGGCGGCCGGGGGCCCGGGAGACCGGGCCGGGGGTCATGGTGGGGTCCAGGATTCGAGGAGGACCGCGGCGGAGCCGCTCACCTCCACCGTGTGGAGGTGGACACGGCCGAAGCGGACACGGGCGGTGACGGTGACGCGCGCCGTCCCACCGTCCCTGCCCAGGTCGATCCGGGCGCCGTCCGGGGCGGTGGCGCGGGCCAGTTCCCGGGCCTGTGCCTCGCTCTCGCCCCGGGCCAGGGACCGGGCGGCCACGCGTGCGGCGTCGGCGCAGGCGAGCCGGGCGTCGGCGGCGGTGACCGCGCCGACTGCCAGTGCCAGGACGAGGAGGAGGGCGGGCAGGGTGAGTGCGAACTCGACGGTGACGGCACCGCGATCAGAAGCCGTTGCCGAGCGCATCGATGACGATCCCGGTGAAGGCGTCGTTGACGGCCTGGCTCTTGGCGATCGCGTACATGATCCCGGCGAAGGCCGCGGCCGTCAGAATGCAGAGCGCGTACTCGGTCGTGGTGATGCCGCGATCGGTGTTCGCGACCCGGGGACGCGGTGTGAGAACGAGCGGACGGCGGGTGAGGGTGGCAAGGCATGCCGGAGAGAACACGGAACCTCCCTGGTAGGAGGGGCGACAGGGGTGTCGCCCTGATTTCCAGGGTGCGCGGCTCGGGGGTGCGACAAAAGGGCTTTCCCCAGCCTGTGGATAACTTTCTCCCGACCCGGGTGGTGTCCCGCCGAGCGGTGTGACTTCGTTCGATCCCCGCGTACCGAAGGCGACAACGCTCCGGTCGGCGACTCGCCCTTGTGCGAACAGCCGGTGTTCTCACACCGCTCGACGGGACACGACCCGGCCCGCGGAACACCCCCGACCCCTGCCGCTTCCCCTGCGCGATGCTGGCGCCATGAACACCGCCGAGGAACCCACCACCGCTGCCGTCGACGCCGAGGCCCTGTCGGCCCTGTCCGCCGGACACCACGCCCGCTCCGTCCGGTCTCTGGCCGCCCGCTCCGTTGCCGGTCACCTGGTGAAGCCCTACCTGCTCCGGGCCCCCGGCCGGAACGCGACCGAGGCGGACGGGGAGGCCGCCCTGCGCATCGCCGCCGGCCACCTGGCGACGGCCCGGCTGCGTGGCTCTCTGGGACTCGCCGTTCTGCTCTTCCACGCGGGCGGTGACGGCGACCACGTCCTCGTGCACACCCGGATCGAGGGGCACATGTCCGATCTGGCCGTCTTCGCCGGTCCCGCCGGGGACCCCGCCGCGCTGCGGCCCGGCAGGACCGGCCTGGCCCCATGCGTGTGGGAGGCCGCCGTTCTGGCCCACGAGCGGGATGCCTTCACCCGGAACGTGCTGGACGGCGGGGGCACGATCGATGAGCGGCTCTCGGCCTGGAGCGCGGACGTGCTGGAGGGGGAGGTCCGATGAACGCCCCCTTCCCGGAAACCCCGGCCCCGCCGGAGGACACACCCCGCCCGGCCGTGCGCTCCCGCCCGTTCCCGGGCCCCTGAGCGCCTCAGCCGGCGGCGCCCAGCACCTCGTCCAACATCCGCAGGGCACCCGACTTGCTCAGCGGCTCGTTGCCGTTGCCGCACTTGGGCGACTGAATGCACGACGGGCACCCCTCCTCGCAGGTGCAGTCGGCGATGGCCGCGCGGGTCGCGGTGAGCCACTCCCGGGCCGCCGCGAACCCGCGTTCGGCGAACCCGGCACCGCCCTCGTGGCCGTCGTAGACGAACACCTCCACCCGGCCGGTGGCCGTGGACACCCCGCCGATGTCCCAGCGGTCGCAGGTGGCCAGCAGCGGCAGCATCCCGATCGCGGCGTGCTCGGCGGCGTGGGCGGCGCCGAGCAGCCCGACCTCCTCCTTGCGCAGGCGCTCCTCGGCCTCGGCCGGCAGCGTCCACCACACGGCGCGGGTGCGCAGCGTGCGTTCGGGCAGGTCGAGGGACTGCTCGCCGAGGACCGCGCCGGTGCGCACGTCCCGCTTGAGGTAGCCGACCACCTGCCGGACCACCTCCACCTCGCCGAAGCGCAGCACCACCCCGCTGTCCCACTCCTCCTCGCGGATGACCGACCGGACGGTGATGTCGGTGGTGTCGCGCGCCCACGTGCTGTACGGCGGCTCGGCGGGCCGCACGAGGGCCACCCCCTCGTCGAAATCCAGGTCCTGGACCAGGTAGGTGTCGCCCTGGTGGAGGTACACCGCTCCGGGGTGGACGGTGCCGTGGGCGGCCGCCTCGTCGATCTCGCCGAGCAGCCCGCCGGTCGACACGTCGACGATCTGCACGGGCGACCCCCCGGAACCCCGAATATCGGCTAGGTCACTTGCCCTTTCATTGCTCGTCCAGAACCACCCCCTCGGTCGCCTCCTGAGGAATTTCCGGTGAACGAGTTCGTCGAGCCGCTCCCGGGTGGTGGGGCCGAAGAGGGCGAAGTCGTCCTCCGTGACCGGGAACTCCTGGGCGGCCGCGCACAGGTGCGGACCGAGGATGTGCGGGTTTTCCGGATCCAGGACGGCGGTCTCTACGGACTGTCCGAAAATCGCCTCCGGGTGATGCACCAGGTAGGTGTCCAGGGGGTCGTCCCGGGCCACGAACACGGCCAGTGCCGCGTCGTCCCCGCGCCCGGCGCGCCCCGCCTGCTGCCACAGGGAGGCCCGGGTGCCGGGCCACCCGGCGATGATCACCGCGTCCAGGCCGGTGATGTCCACCCCCAGCTCCAGGGCGTTGGTACTGGCCAGCCCGAGGATCTCCCCGGTGCGCAGCGCCTCCTCCAGCCGCCTCCGCTCGGTGGGCAGGAATCCGCCGCGGTAGGCGGCCACCCGGCGGGCCAGGTCGGGTTCCAACAGGCGCTGGGCGGTGAGCGCCACCAGCTCGGCACCCTGCCGTGAACGCACGAAGACGAGCGTGCGCACACCCTCTCTGACCAGCTCGGCGAGCAGCTCGGCGGCGTGGGAGGGCGCGGTCCGGCGCACGGGGGCACCGTGCTCTCCGGTCAGATCGGTGAACTCGGGCTCCACCAGCGCCACCGACATCCCCGGGCGCGGCGACCCGTCCTCGGTGACGGCGGTGACCGGGAGCCCGGTGAGCCGGCCGGCGCTCTCCCCGGGGCTTCCGGAGGTCGCCGAGGCGAGCACGAACACCGGCTCCGACCGGTGCCGGGCGCACACCCGCCGGAGCCTGCGCAGGATCTGGGCGACGTGCGAACCGAACACCCCGCGGTACAGGTGCGCCTCGTCCACGATCACGTAACGCAACCGCCGCAGGAAGCGCCGCCAGGCCTCGTGCCGGGGCAGCATCCCGTGGTGGAGCATGTCCGGATTGGTGAGCACGTAATTGCCGTGCTCCCGCACCCAGGTGCGTTCCTCCGGCGGAGTGTCGCCGTCGTAGACGGCCGCCCGCAGGCCGGGCAGCCGGAGTTCCTCAAGAGCGCGGAGCTGGTCCCGGGACAGTGCTTTGGTCGGTGAGAGATAGAGAACGGTTCCACCCGCGTCAACCGCCTCCACCGCGGGCATAAGGAAGCCAAGTGACTTTCCCGAGGCGGTACCCGTGGCTATGATCACATCACGGCCCGAGCGTGCGAGGTCGGCGGCGGCCACCTGGTGGGACCACGGCCCCGTGATCCCCCGATCGGCCAGCCGTTCGACCAGGAGGGCCGGGATCCACTCCGGCCACCGTCCGCTCACCCCGTCGTGTCGGGCCACGTGTTCGACGTGGGTCACCTGCGGGTACCGGGTATCGTCACGCCACACACCGGGAAGCACGGATTCCGGTCGCGTCATCCGAGACCCCTCCTCACTGGGCGGACATTGGTTTCAGTGTGTCATCTGAGGGAACGGTCGCGCGGTGTCACGGTTTTTCCGTGCATCACGGGAGGACCGGCACGCCACCCGTGGTTGAATGCGTGCTGGTGGGGTAACGCCCGGCATAGATCATCGGCGCTGGAGGACTAGTGGACTTGAAGCTTGATCATTACACCGAGGGCGACACCGAGATCGTCGTCGTTGAGGGTGAGATCGACGTCTATACCGCACCCCGGCTCCGCGAGTTGCTGATCGATCTGGTCAACAAGGGCAACTTCCACCTCGTGGTCAACATGGAGAAGGTGGAGTTCCTGGACTCGACGGGTCTGGGCGTGCTCGTGGGCGGCCTCAAGCGCGTGCGCGCGCACGACGGCACCCTGGACCTGGTGTGCACCCAGGAGCGCATCCTCAAGATCTTCCGGATCACCGGCCTGACCAAGGTCTTCGGTATCCACAACACCGTTCAGGAAGCCATCGACAAGCGTTCCGCGAAGTAGTACAGAGCGAGCGATGGCGACCATCACGCTCACGATCAGTGCGCTTCCGGCCCACGTGCGCACGGCCCGGCTCATGGCCGCGACCGTGGCCCGGCGGGCGGGCATTCCCGCCTCCACCATCGACGAGATCCGGTTGGCGGTCGGTGAGGCGTGCTCCCGGGCGGTGGCGGCGCACAAGCTGCACTGCCCGACGCAGCCGATCCTGCTCCAGCTGATCGACGACGGCGGGCCTGATCCGGCGTCGGACCCCCGTGCCGACACCGCGAGCCGTATTCTGCGCGCCAACGGGAGCGCGACCCGACGCTTCGAGGTGGTCGTCTCCGACCGGGCCCCGGCCACAGAGGTCCCGGAACCGGCCGACCACACCGAGCCCCTTCTCGACGGACTCTTCCTCGACGGTGAGGACACCCCTCCCGGCGGGATCTCGGGGTTCTCCCCCGGGCTGGGTCTGGCGGTCATCACCGGTCTGGCCGACGAGGTGAAGATCGACCCCGGTGAGCACGGCACCATCGTGCGCATGAGCTGGCCGATCACTCCGGACCCGAGCTCCAACTAGGGTTCCGGACACGGTCGCGACGAGGGCGCCCCCCATGGCGGGGGGCGCCCTCGGTCGTTCGGGGCCGCCCCCGGGGCCGTCAGTCGCAGGTCTGGGACGACACCTCGGCGGTGGCGGTGAGTCCCCTCTCCGCGTTGGCGGCGACCTCGTCGTAGGTGAGCACGTACCCCGTCTCGGGCTCGTTGGTGGCGGCGGCGAACACCACCCCGTAGACCGTGCCGTCGGGGGCCAGCAGCGGACCGCCGGAGTTGCCGGGCCGCACCACGGCGCGCACCTGGTAGATCTCCCGGCTCACCTGCTGGGAGTGGTAGAAGTCGGGCCCCTGCGCGGTCTGGCGGGCGCGCACCCGGGCCGGGACCGCGGTGAACCCGCTGTTGCGCGGGAACCCGGCGACGACGGCGTCGCCACCCTGGGGGGCGTCGTCGGTGAACGCCAGCGGGGCCAGGTCCAGCTCCGGCACGTGCAGCACGGCCAGGTCCTGCTGGGCGTCGAACAGCACCAGGGAGGCCTCCAGCTGGTATCCCTCCCGGGTGACCACCCTCAGGTCGTCGGTGACGCCGGCGACCACGTGGGCGTTGGTCATGACCCGGCCGTCGGAGTACACGAACCCGGTGCCCTCGACCCGCCGCTGGCAGGACGGGGCGGTGCCCAGCACCTTGACGACGCTGCGGCTGGCGTCGATCAGCTCGGGCGTGGTGAGCACGTCGGGGTCGGGCGGCTCGACCTCGGCCAGTTCCCCGGTGCCCAGGCCGCTGAAGACCTGGGGGAAGGCGCTCTGGTCGACCACCCGGCGGAACGTCGAGAAGCCGCTGTGCGCCGACTCCGGCATGAGCGTGTCGACGGACTGGAGGATGCGGGACCCGCGCACCTGGTCGGCGACCAACGGCAGCGCCGAGTTGGCGACCGTGCTGCCGATGAACCACGCCACCAGCAGCACCGACAACCCGCTGACGACGGCGCCGCCCATGGCGTCGACGACCCGGGCCGAGTCCCAGGTCACCTTGTTGCGCACCATCGTGCCCAGGTAGGAGAGCAGGAACTGGCCCAGGGCCGCGGACAGGAACACGACGGCGATGGCCACCAGGGCCTGCCGGCCGGGGTCGTCCACCCAGCGCTGGATGTACTCCGGGCAGGTCAGCGCGGCGAGCACACCGCCGCCGATGAATCCCGCGAAGCTGAAGACACCGACGATGAAACCCTGTCGGTACCCGGTCACCGCAAAAAGCAGCAACAGGACGATCAGGATCACGTCGAGCACATTGCCCTCCAAAGGTGAACGCTACCCACGGGAGCGAGGTCAGCGGGTCCGGTCTCAGCCGACGGGGCGCAGTCCGTTCGGCGTCGCCTCGAACACATCGGTGAGACCCTCCCGGTGCCAGGGAAGTTCCCAGCCGCCCAGAACGAGCAGGCGGTCGACGATGGCACCGGTGAACCCCCACACGAGCATGCCGTCCACCCGGAAGCCGGGACCCCAGCGGGTGCCGTCCCCGTAGCGCACCATGACGCGGTTGCCGGGTTCGGCGAGGTCGGCGACGGGGACCCGGGAGACGGCGGCGACCTCGCCCAGGTCGGTGGGGCGCACCTCGCAGGGGTCGCGCCACCAGCCCAGGACCGGGGCGACCCGGAAGTCGCTGTAGCTGAGGTAGAGCTCGGGGAGGCGGCCGACGACGTCCACCCCGTCGGGCACCAGACCGGTCTCCTCGGCGGCCTCGCGCAGGGCGGCGGCCTCGGGGGAGGGGTCGGTGGGCTCGATCCGGCCGCCGGGGAACGCGGGCTGCCCGGCGTGCCTGCGCAGCCCGGCGTTGCGCTGGATGAGCAGCATGTCGGGGCCCCGGGGGCCCTCACCGAAGAGGATGAGGACCGCGGACTCGCGGCCGCCGTCGCGCGGCGGCCGCATCTGCGGGGGCACGGTCATGCCGGACGCCGCGTCGGCGAGCGAGGAGAACCAGGACGGCATCGGGTTCATGGTCGGCACCTGCCTTCGGAGAGGGGGCGGGTCGGCGGGGCGCCGCGGGCCGTCGGCACCGCTCCGGCCCGTCCCTCCCCTGGGTCGTCACGTGATGGGACCCCGACAGGGTGACTCTGGCGGTGTCAACGCTCACACCATCAGAGTACAAAGCACGACACCCGTTCCTGACAGGTGCGCACGTCCCGGGGGGAGGGCGCGCGGCGGGCCCCTCCGGTCCCGGGCCCCGCCGATCAGGCGAAGGAGCGCATGCGCAGCAGCTTGGCGGCGACCTCCGGGTCGGTGGGTCCCTCTCCGAAGGAGGGGCACCACCGGGCCACCACGCACGCCCCGCAGGCGGGCCTGCGGGCGTGGCAGACGCGGCGGCCGTGCCAGACGACGCGGTGGGAGAGCATCGTCCAGTCCTTGCGCGGGAACAGCTCCCCGACGGCGTGCTCGACCTTGACCGGGTCCTCCTCGTCGGTCCACCCGAACCTCCGGACGAGGCGTCCGAAGTGGGTGTCCACCGTGATTCCGGGCACACCGAAGGCGTTACCGAGCAGTACGTTTGCGGTTTTCCGGCCTACACCGGGTAGTTTTACGAGGTCGGCGAGGTTCCCCGGGACCTCGCCTCCGTGGTGTTCGCACAAGGCCTGTCCCAGGCCCATGAGGCTGTTCGCCTTGGCGCGGAAGAAGCCGAGAGGTCGGATGATCCCCTCAAGCTCGTCCCGGTCGGCCGAAGCGTAGGCCTCGGCGTCGGGGTAGCGCGCGAACAGGGTCGGGGTGACCTGGTTGACCCGCTTGTCCGTGCACTGCGCGGACAGGATCGTGGCGACCAGCAGCTCCAGCGGGGTCGTGAAGTTCAGCTCCGCATGGGCGTCCGGGTAGAGCTCGGAGAGCTCCCGGTACATCCTGCGGGCTCGGCGGACCAGCGCGAGGCGGCTCTCACCGGTGGGGGTGCGCTCGGGAACGCTCGCGTTCGGTGTGTCACGGGGCATCGTCACAGGGTAGGGGGCCGCGGGGAGGGTCCGCTCGGAACCGCCGAGAGGGCACCCGCCCTCCGGGGTCGGGCCGGACGTCGGGATTATGTAACCAATGTCCCGCTGGCACGGCGCGGACATCCCTGCTACAAGCCGATCACGACTAAGATCGCAGGGGCTGACGCCGGCCAATCGTGGGCGCGTGATCTCCCGGCGGACAAGCCGCGGTAACGACCCGGTTTCACACCCGGGTGCGATATACGTCACACTGTTGGCGGTCAGGTTTTAGGAGGACGTGTGGTGGACGACATCAACGAAGTGCTGCGCAAGGCCCCCCTGTTCGAGACCCTGGACGAGGAGGACACCGCCGCACTGCGCTCCTCGGTCAACGAGGTGCGTCTCGGACGGGGGCAGACCCTGTTCAACGAGGGGGACGAGGGCGACCGCCTGTACGTCATCCTCAACGGGAAGGTGAAGCTGACCCGGACGGCCGTGGACGGCCGCGAGAACCTGCTCGGGGTGCTCGGCCCCGGCGAGATGTTCGGTGAGCTGTCGCTGTTCGACCCGCGTCCGCGCACCGCGAGCGCCGTCGCGGTGACCGACTCCGTCCTGGCCGGGCTGGGCCACGACGACCTGCGCCCGTTCCTCTCCAGCCGTCCCCAGGTCTCGCTCCAGCTGCTCAAGTCCCTGGCCGAGCGCCTGCGCCGGACCAACGACGTGATGGCCGACCTGGTCTTCACCGACGTCCCCGGCCGGGTGGCCAAGGCCCTGCTCGAACTCGCCGAGAAGTTCGGCAAGGAGGGCGACGACGGCCTGCACGTCCACCACGACCTCACCCAGGAGGAGCTGGCCCAGCTGGTCGGCGCCTCCCGCGAGACGGTCAACAAGGCCCTGGCCGAGTTCGCCCTGCGCGGCTGGCTGCGGATCGAGGCCAAGGCCGTGGTCCTGCTGGACGTCGAGCGCATGCGCCGCCGCGCCCGCTGACACCACGACCACCACGCTGTGCGGCCGCTCGCCCTTCGGGGCGGGCGGCCGCAGCGCTGTCCGGGGTCCCGCGGACCATCCGATGTCAAAGATCCTTGACATCCCCACGGCGCCCTCCTAGGGTCATTGATGTAAAGAATCTTTGACATTCCGGGGAAGGCCGACATGTCGTTCGAAGAAAGACGGGTCTGGATCCACCTCCTGGTCGCGGTCCTCGTGCCAGCCGCCTACCTCGTGGTCCTCCTCAGCGGGGCCGGCGGCGCGGACGTCTCCGACCTCCCCTACCAGCGCCCCCTGCTGACGGCCGTCGGTGCCTCGCTGCTGGCCACGATCGCCCTCAACATGGTCGCCGCCGCGCTGTGGCCCGAGAACGCCCACCGCAAGGACCAGCGGGACCGGGAGATCGAGCGGCGCGGCGAATACGTCGGCTTCGTCGTCATGTCCGTGCTCACGGTCGCCCCCTTCGGGCTGGCGCTGCTGGAACAACCCCATTTCTGGATCGCCAACACGCTCTACCTCGCCTACGTCCTGGCCGCCATCGCCTCGTCGTCGGTCAAGCTCACCGCCTACCGCAGGGGTTTTTGACCATGCCCAGGACGACCAGGGTCACCAACCGCATCCGGGACCTGCGGGCCGCACGGGGCCGGATGACCCAGGCCGAGCTGGCCGACCGGATCGGCGTGACCCGGCAGACCGTCATCGCCATCGAGAAGGGGCACTACTCGCCCACCTTGGAGATGGCCTTCCAGATCTCCCAGGCGCTCGGCGCGCCGTTGGAGGAGGTCTTCCAGTACCCCGGCCCCGGAACGCCCGGTACACCGGACGATGCCCGAGGAGGCACACGATGAAAGCGATGACCGGACCCCGGTACGGATCCCCCGACGTCCTGGAACTCCGGGAGTTCCCGACACCCGAGCCCGGAGAAGGCGACGTCCTGGTGAGGATCCGCGCGACGACGGTGACCGCCGCGGACTGTGCCTTCCGCTCGGGCCGCCCGCTCACCGCCAGACTGTACGCGGGGCCCTTCCGGCCGCGCTTCCGCGTCCTGGGCGGTTCCTTCTCCGGCGAGGTGGCCGCGGTGGGCCGGGAGGTCACCCGGTTCGCCGAGGGGGACCGCGTGTTCGGCCTCAACACGAACGGTTTCGGCACCCACGCCGAATACGTTCGCGTTCCGCAGGACGGGATCCTGACCGGGATCACCTCCGGTCTGACCCACGAGCAGGCCGCGAGCCTCACCGAGGCGACCACGGCACTGACCTTCCTCCGGGACGTCCACCCGGCCCGGGCCGGGCAGCGGGTCCTGGTCAACGGCGCCACCGGCTCCGTGGGGGGCTACGGCGTCCAACTGGCCGTGCACCTGGGCGCCGAGGTCACCGGGGTGTGCCGTGCGGCCAACGCCGAACTGGCGCGCTCCCTGGGTGCCCGGCGCACCGTCGACTACACCGCGGCGGACCCCACCGACCCCGGCTCCCTCGACGGCCTCCGGCAGGACGTGTTCTTCGACGCCGCCGGCAAGAGCTCCTTCTCCCGCGCCCGGCGGGTGCTCACCGCCGACGGCGCCTACCTGACCACCGAGGCGACCCCGTCCGCGCTCTTCCACGCCCTTCGGACGGCCAAGGGCCGCGGGCGCATCTGCCGCTTCTCGGCCACCGGGCTGCGGCAGAGCACCGACAACCTCGTACACCTGGACGGCCTGGCCGGTTCCGGAGCCGTACGGGCGTTCATCGACAGCACCTTCCCCCTGGAGCGCCTGGCCGACGCCCACCGGCGCGTGGAGAGCGGGCACAAGGCCGGAAGCGTGGTCGTCACCCTCTGAGTCCCCGGGCGGACCGGGACCGCGGCTCTCAGGCCTCGACGCCGTCGGGGAGGCCGCCGTTGCGGGACAGGTAGCGCAGCTGGGCGCGGACCGACGACATCGCCGCGAAACGGATCTGCTCGGTGATGTCCGGGTAGACCCGGTCGACGATCTCCTCCACCCGCACGGCGCCCGAGTTCACGGCGTCCAGCACCTGGGCGAGCCGGGACTCGCGGTGGTCGATGTAGGAGTCCAGTACCGCGGCCGGGGTGGTGAGGATCGGTCCGTGGCCGGGCAGCAGGGTGCGCACCTGGTGCTCGCGGACCAGGTCGCGCAACCGGTACAGCGACTCCATGTAGGGGCCCAGGCCGTCGTCGCCGTCGATGACGGTGGTGCCGTGCCCCAGGACCGTGTCACCGGTGAGGATCGCCCCGTCCGCCTCCAGGTACAGGCAGACGGAGTCGTCGGTGTGCCCGGGGGTGGCCAGCACCCGCAGGCGCAGCCCGTCGGCCTCCAGCAGCTCGCCGTCGGCCAGCCCGCGACCGCCCACCCGCATCTCGGGGTCGACCGCGTGCACCGGGGCGCCGGTCAGCTCCGAGAAGTAGCGGGCGCCCTCGGAGTGGTCCGGGTGCCGGTGGGTGAGGACCGCCATGAGCACCTGGGCGCCCTGCTCCTGCACCGTGCGCGCGACCCGCTCCAGGTGCCGCTCGTCGTGCGGACCCGGGTCGACCACGACGACCCCGCGGGAGCCGGGCTCGCGCAGGATCCAGGTGTTGGTCCCCTCCAGGGTCATCGGACCGGGGTTGGGGCACAGGACACAGCCGGCGCGCAACGTGCCGGAACCGTCGATCCTCATCGCACCTCACTCACTGGGAAGGGGGTAGTCGATCCCGCCGGGGACGAAAACACGGAGCCGGCCGTCGACCGCGCGCACTTCGGGCTCAATGGGGACGATATCCCGTTTCACGTGCCTCACCCCGTCCAGGGTGCCGCACTCGGCCACCTGTCCGCAGGTGACCAGGGTCGGCGGGAGCATCGGCATCCGCCCCTGCTCCCACTCCCCCCGCACCAGCGCCGGGTCGATCCACCGGGTCAGGTCGGCCTCGCCGCCGACGTCCCGGGAGACCTGCCCGGGCGGCAGTTCCGCGGCGAAGAACCACGTGTCGAAGCGACGCTTCTCCGCCGCCGGGGTGATCCACCGCGACCAGGCGCGCAGCCACTCCGAGCGCAGCACCAGGCCGCGGCGGGACAGCACCTCGGTGAAGGAGCGGGAGCGGTCGATCAGCCCCAGCCGGTCCCGCTCCCACTCCGGCGACGTCGTGTCCAGGACGAGGTCGTCGCTCCCGGGCTCCCCGGCCAGGAGCACCCCGGTCTCCTCGAAGGTCTCGCGGACCGCGGCGCAGACCAGGGCCCTGGCACGCGGGACGTCGACGCCGAGCACGTCCGCCCACTCCCGCGGGGACGGTCCGGTCCAGGGCAGGTCTCCGGCCTCGTCGCGCACGTCCACCCCGCCGCCGGGGAAGACATAGGCGCCGGGGGCGAACCCCATGGAGCGGACCCTGCGCATGAGCAGGACCTCCATGCCCGCGCCCGCCGGGCGCAGCAGCACCACCGTGGCGGCCGGGCGGGGCACCACCGCCCCGCTCTGACCTGAACCGCTCGGCATCGGCTCCCCCTCGCTCAGACGACCTCGACGATCATGTCAACCTCGACCGGCGAGTCCAGCGGCAGGGCCGCGACACCGACCGCCGCCCGGGCGTGCACGCCCGCGTCGCCGAACACCGCGGCGAGCAGGTCGCTGGCCCCGTTGATCACCCCGGGGTGTCCGGTGAAGTCGGGGGCGCTGGCCACGAACCCGCCCACCTTGACGATGCGCACGACGTTGGACAGCTCGCCGACCTCGGCGCGCACGGCCGCGATCGCGTTGAGGGCGCACAGCGCCGCCAGCTCCTTGGCGGTCTCCGGGGAGACCTCGGCGCCGACCTTGCCGGTGGTGGGCAGCTCGCCCGCCACGAACGGCAGCTGGCCGGACACGTACACGTGGGAACCGCTGCGGACCGCCGGAACGTAGGAGGCGACCGGGGCCGCCACCTCCGGCAGGGTCAGTCCCAGCTCGGCGATCCGGGCTTCGGGGGTGGCCATCTCTAGAGTTCCCGCTTCATGTAGGCGACGTACTGCTGGTTGCGCGGGTCGGTGCCCTCGGGCAGCGGCGCGGGGACGACGGAGACCAGCTCCCAGCCGTCGGCGCCCCAGTTGTCGAGGATCTGCTTGGTGGCGTGCGACAGCAGCGCCACCGTCTGGTACTCCCACTTGCTCAAGGTGACTACCCCCTGTGCGGTGCGCCCGGCGGGTCCGGGCACGTCGACGCCGCCACACTACTCACCCGGGCGGCCCACCGCGTGCGACGAGGACACCCGCATAGACTCCGTGGAGTGAGCGAGCGAGAGGACCGAGGTCGGTACCCCGACCCCGCCCGGGCGTGCGAGGGCGCCCGGCTGCACATCGTCACCGGCAAGGGGGGCACCGGCAAGACGACGGTGGCGGCGGCACTGGCCCGGGCTTTGGCGGCCGGCGGCGGACGGGTGCTGCTGGTGGAGGTCGAGGGGCGGCAGGGCGTCTCCACCCTGTTCGGGATACCGCCGCTGCCGTACGAGGAACGCGAGATCGACGCGGTGCCCGGCGGCGGCCGGGTGTTCGCGCTGGCCGCGGACGCCGAGGCGGCGCTCATGGAGTACCTGGAGCTGTTCTACGGCATGCGCCGGGCCGGGCAGGCCCTCACCCGGCTGGGCGCCGTCGACTTCGCCACCACCATCGCGCCGGGCCTGCGGGACGTGCTGCTCACCGGCAAGGCCACCGAGGCGGTACGCCGCCGGGAGGGCGGACGGCGCCGCGCGGAGGGACCCTTCCACTACGACGCGGTGGTCATGGACGCACCGCCCACCGGACGCATCGGCCGGTTCCTCAACGTGAACTCCGAGGTGGCCGGGCTGGCCCGGGTGGGCCCGATCCGCAACCACGCCGACAAGGTGATGGAGGTGATCCGCTCCGACCGGACGCGGGTGCACTTCGTGTCGCTGCTGGAGGAGATGCCTGTCCAGGAGACCCGGGACGGCATCGCCGAGGTCACCGCGCTCGGCCTGGACGTGGGCATGGTCGTGGTGAACATGATGCGCCCGCCGGTACTCCCGCAGGACTCCCTGGCCGCCGCGGCCGCCGGGAAGGTCGACCTGGAGGAGCTGACCGCCGGGCTCAAGGCCGCCCGGCTGGACGACCCCGGGGAGCTGGCGGAGTCACTGGCCGGAGAGGTGGGCGCGCACGCCCGGCGGGTGGGATTGGAGCGGCGGATGCGCGAGGAGCTGGCGGGAGCCGGGGCGCCGCTGCTGGAACTGCCCCTGCTGGAGGGCGGGGTGGACCGGGCGGCACTGGACGGCCTGGCCCGCCGCATGGCCGAACAGGGGGTGCGCCGGTGAGCGTCGGGCGCCTGGACGTGGACACGCTGCTGGACGATCCCGCCACCCGGATCGTGGTGTGCTGCGGGGCGGGCGGGGTCGGCAAGACCACGACCGCCGCCGCCCTGGGACTGCGGGCCGCCGAACGCGGCAGGCACGCCGTGGTGATCACCGTGGACCCGGCCCGGCGGCTGGCCCAGTCGATGGGGCTGGAATCACTCGACAACGCCCCGAGCCCGGTGCCGCTGCCGGAGGGGACCCCGGGGAGCATGCACGCGATGATGCTCGACATGAAGCGGACCTTCGACGAGGTCGTCGAGGAGCACGCCGACCCGGAACGGGCCCGCCAGATCCTGGCCAACCCCTTCTACCGGACCCTCTCCACGAGCTTCTCCGGCACGCAGGAGTACATGGCGATGGAGAAGCTGGGGCAGTTGCGCCAGTCCGGGGAGTGGGACCTCATCGTGGTGGACACCCCGCCCAGCCGGTCCGCGCTGGACTTCCTGGACGCGCCCAAGCGGCTCGGGAGGTTCCTGGACGGGCGACTGGTGAAGTTCCTGAGCGCGCCCGCGCCCAGCGGGGCGTTCAGGCTGCTGGGCGCCGGTATGGGGCTGGTCACCTCGGTGCTGGGCAAGGTCCTGGGGGCGCAGCTGCTGAACGACCTGCGGGCGTTCGTGGCGGCGTTCGACACGGTGTTCGGCGGGTTCCAGGAGCGCGCGGAGCGCACCTACCGGCTGTTGCAGGCGCCGGGGACGGCGTTCGTGGTGGTAGCGGTGCCGGACACGGACGCGCTGCGCGAGGCGTCGTACTTCATGCGGCGGCTGGCCACCGACGCGATGCCGCTGGCGGGGCTGGTGGTCAACCGGACGCATCCGTTGCCGGCGGGGGCGGGCGCGCGGCTGGACGCGGCGACGGCGACGGCGGCCGCCGAGTCCCTGGAGGCGGCGGGGACGCACCCGGGGGCGTCGGCGGCACTGCGGCTGCACGCCGACCTGGTGCGCACCCATCGGCGGGAACGGGAGTTGCGGGAGCGGACGGCGGCCGCCCACCCGGGGGTCCCGGTGGCGGAGGTGCCCGCACTGCCCGAGGACGTGCACGACCTGGACGGGCTGCGCGGGATCGGGGAGTCCCTGGCCCGCGGGGCGTAACGGCCGGGGCAGCCGGTGACGGTCGGGGGTCAGGGTCCGTCGGCGGGGGCGGTGGCGGCCACCGCGGCGTCGGCGAAGCGGACCAGGTCGCGGACGAGATCCTCCTCACCCTCGCGGCAGGCCACCTCCTCCAGGACCGGGGCCCAGTCGGTGACCTGCGGGTGTCTGCGCAGCAGCGCCCGGCGCTCGCGCTCGGTCATCCCTCCCCACACTCCGAACTCCACCCGGCTGTCCAGCGCGTCCACCAGGCATTCGGTGCGCACGGGACAGTCCCGGCAGATGAGCTTGGCGCGGTTCTGGGCCGCGCCTTGAACGAACAGTGCGTCGGGGTCGACCCGGCGGCAGCGGGCCAGGGTCGTCCACTGGTGAATCCACATGTGCGCTGCACCCCCGTGGGTGGGCCGTGACCGCGGGGAGCCCGGGTATCCGTGTGCTCCGAGCGGGTGCCGGGAAAGGGTAGGCTCCGGCTGACGAGTGGGACGGACGAAGGCCCGCCCCGCTGTGCAGAAAGTTACGGACTTCGGGGCCGTCGCGACAGAACCCACTCGACCCACATTCCGTCTCACCGAATATGGTCCGCTCGGGCCATTGCGCGGCCGGCACCGGCCCCCGAACGCGATGGCCCGGGCCCCCTGTGCGACCGAACCGAAGGGCACAGGGGCTGCGATAACACGTGAAAAGATGGTCTGGTGGCAGGGCCCGCGCGGTGCCGTGGGCGTTTCGGTACGTCCCAGCACCATCCGTTCCACAGCGCACCTCTTCGCGCTCATGTGGTCACTTAGTCTGATGGGGTGGGTCAGGGGACATTGCTTCAGAGAATCAGCCAACTTGTCGTCGTCAGTGCGATCGCGGGCCTTCTGGTGGCCGCGCTGACACTGCCCGCCGTCGGCGGTATGGGCATCACGGCCCGCAACATCGCGGCCGGGTTCCTCGACATGCCGAGCAACCTGGAGACGCCGCCTCCTCCGCAGCGCTCCACCATCTATGACGCCGACGGCGGCGTCATCGCCGAGATCTTCGATCAGAACCGCGAACTCGTCCCCCTTGAGGACATCTCCCCGGTCATGATCGACGCCATCCTCGCCATCGAGGACGCCCGCTTCTACGAGCACGGCGGCCTGGACGTCGCGGGCACGCTGCGCGCCGCCGTGCGCACCCTGGGCGGCAACACCCAGGGCGCCTCCTCGATCACCCAGCAGTACGTCAAGAACGTCCAGATCGAGGCCGCCACCTCCCAGGAGGAGCTGGACGCCGCCCGCGAGGAGACGATCGCCCGCAAGATCCGGGAGCTGCGGTACGCCGTGGCACTGGAGAAGCGGATGACCAAGGACGAGATCCTTGAGGGCTACCTCAACATCGCCTACTTCAGCGACGGCGCCTACGGCGTCGAGTCGGCGGCCCAGCACTACTTCGACATCCCCGCCAGCGAGCTGGAGCTGCACCAGGCGGCGACCATCGCCGGCCTGGTCCGCTACCCCTACCTCTACAACCCCCGGTTCTTCCCCGAGCAGACCGTCGAGCGCCGCAACGTCGTCCTCGACCGCATGGTCGCCTCCGGGGCCATCACCGAGGCCGAGGCCGAGGAGGCCAAGGAGGAGCCGCTGGAGGTGGACCTGGACACCCCGCCCAACGGGTGCGTCCCCAGCGGCCAGCCGTTCTTCTGCGACTACGTGGTCCAGGAGATCGAGAAGGACGAGCGGTTCGGCCCCAACGAGACCGAGCGGGCGCGCTGGCTGCGCACCGCGGGCCTGGAGATCCACACCACGCTGCGGCCGCAGGTCCAGGAGGCCTCGCAGACCGCCGTCGACGAGTGGGTGCCGCGCGAGAACGAGTCCCGCAAGGTGTCCGCCCAGGTGATCATCGAGCCGGGAAGCGGTCGGATCCTCGGTATGGCGCAGGGCCGCAACTACGGCCCCGACGAGAGCAAGCTCGGCGAGACCTCCATCAACTTCGCCACCGACTCCGACCGGGGCGGCAGCACCGGCTTCCAGGCCGGGTCGACGTTCAAGGCCATCACCCTGGCGGCGGCACTGGAGGAGGGGCTGCCGTTCAGCACGGCGTTCAACTCGCCGACCAGTGTGTCCGTGTCCGGGCAGCGCAACTGCAACGGCGGGTACCTGGCGACGTGGGAGCCCAGCAACGCCGGTGACACGGCCTCGGGCACCACGCACAACATGGTGTCGGGCACCAAGGCGTCGTCCAACACCTACTTCGCGCAGCTCCAGGCCAAGGTCGGCATCTGCGACGTCATGAAGATGGCCGAGAAGCTGGGCCTGAAGCGGGCCGACGGCACCCTGTTCACCGAGAACGAGAACTCGCTGGCCAACAGCAGCTTCACGCTGGGCAGCGAGGAGGTGTCCCCGCTGCGGGTCGCCAACGCCTACGCGACCTTCGCCTCGGGCGGTGTGTACTGCGAGCCGCAGGCCATCACCAAGATCGAGGACAAGCAGGCCGACTCCACGATCGAGATCGAGCCGGAGTGCGAGCGGGTCCTGGAGGAGGACGTCGCCGACGGCGTCGCCTACCTGCTGTCGCAGACGTTCAACGGCGGTACCGCCAGCGCCCTGGGCATCGGGCGTCCGGCGGGCGGCAAGACCGGGACCACGGACGGCTCCGCGGCGGCCTGGTTCGCCGGGTTCACGCCGCAGATGGCGTCCGCGGTGTTCGTCGCCGACCCGCGCGGCCCGCAGCAGTACCCGCTGCGCAACGTCACCATCGGCGACCGCTACTTCTCGGTGGTGTACGGGGCGACGATCTCGGGGCGGATCTGGCAGGAGAGCTTCCGGGCGGCCCACGAGGGCCTGGAGGTCGAGCAGCTGCCCTCGGCACCGGGCAGGTTCGGCTCCACCTCCGTTCCGAGGCCGCCCTCGGAACCCGACGACGACCCCAGCCCGGCGTCCGACGACGGCGGTGTGCCCGACGTGGTCGGGCTGACCGAGGCGGACGCGGTGACGGCCCTGGAGGAGGCCGGGTACACGGCGAACGTGTCCGGCACCCGCCTGAACTCGCCGGAGCCGGAGGGCGCGGTGGCCGCGGTCAACCCCGACCCGGGCACACGCCTGCCGGAGGGTGCCACGGTCAACGTGTTCCTGAGCCGGGGCGGCGGGACCGCGGGCGCGGACGAGGACGACGACGGGTGGTTCCGGGTCCGGCCGGCGCACACGCCGACCACCACCCGCGACTAGCGGGACGCCCTGCGAAGAGGCACCGAGGGGGCCGCGGCACACGCCGCGGCCCCCTCGGGCGTTCCGGGGTCCCCTCCCGGGGGTCAGCCGGCCAGCCGCCGCTTGACCTCGGCCGCCACCCGCGAGCCCTCGGCCCGCCCGGCGATCTTGGGGTTGACGACCTTCATGACCTTGCCCATGTCCCTGGGGGTCTGCGCGCCGGTCTCCTCGACGGCGGCGGCGACCAGGGCGGACAGCTCCTCGTCGGTGAGCTGCTCGGGAAGGTAGTCCGAGATGATCTCGCTCTCCGCCCGCTCGGCCTCGGCCTGCTCGGGGCGGCCGCCCTTGTCGAACGCCTCGGCGGCCTCGCGGCGCTTCTTGGCCTCGCGGGTCAGCAGCTTGACGACCTCGTCGTCGCCGAGGGCGCGCTGGGCGGAACCGGCGGCCTCCTCGGTGGAGATCGCGGCCAGGACCATGCGGAGGGTGCCGGTGCGCACCTTGTCACGCGCCTTGATGGCCGTGGTCAGGTCGTTCTTGAGGCGGTCTTTGAGTTCGGACATGGGCCGATCCTACGGCGGTACCCCATCGGCCGACCAACGTTTTGTGCGCGGACGGCGTGAGACCATCGTCGGGGGTGCCGGAACGTCGTTCTGCGACCTCTCCGTCCCGGACGAGACGGCCGCACCCCTCATCCGAGCCCGACGAGGAAGAAGAAGGCCGCATGGGCATCGACAAGGGACGACTCCTGCGCAACACCGGGCGGGCGGTCGCGGTCACGGGGGCCGTCGGGGTCGCCGGGCTGGCCTACGCCTCGGTCATCGAGCGCAACTGGTTCCGGCTGCACCGGTACGAGCTGCCCCTGCTGCCCCCGGGCAGCCCGCGCCTGCGCATCCTGCACCTGTCCGACGCGCACCTGACGCCGGGCCGGCGGATGCTCATCGACTGGATCCGCGGCCTGGAGCGGCACGAGCCCGACCTGGTGGTCAACACCGGGGACTCGCTGGCGCACCCGGAGGCGGTGGAGCCGTTCATCGACGCCCTGGGGCCGCTGCTGGACCGTCCGGGCGCGTTCGTGTACGGGTCCAACGACCTGTTCTCCCCCCAGTTGAAGAACCCGGCCCGCTACCTGTGGCGGACCAGCAAGACCGACTACAACAAGCGCCGGGTGCCGGACCTGCCCTGGCGCGAACTGGGCGCGGCGATGTCCGCCTCGGGCTGGCTGGACCTGAACAACCGCAAGGGGTCCCTCAAGGCGGGCGGCCTGGAGGTGGCGCTGGGCGGCGTGCACGACTCGCACATCAAGCTGGATCGCTACGACGAGATCGCCGGCCCGGCCGACCCGTCGGCGGACCTGCGGCTGGGCGTGCTGCACTCGCCCGAGCCCGCCAACCTGGACCGGTTCGCGGCCGACGGCTACCAGCTGATGCTCGCCGGGCACACCCACGGCGGCCAGCTGTGCCTGCCGTTCTACGGGACGCTGGTCACCAACTGCGGCATCGACCGGCGGCGGGCGTGGGGGCTGCACGAGTACGCGGGGGCCTGGCTGCACGTCTCCGGCGGACTGGGCACCTCGCCGTACGCGCCGGTGCGGTTCTGCTGTCGCCCGGAGGCGTCACTGCTGGACCTCGTGGCGGGCCCGGGAGCGGCCTGAGGAGGCCTGGACCACAGTCCCGTAATCGATTACCCGAGCACTCCCGACGTCCGCTAGACTTGGCCTCGTTGCTTCGGGGTGTAGCGCAGCTTGGCAGCGCGCTTCGTTCGGGACGAAGAGGTCGTGGGTTCAAATCCCGCCACCCCGACAGAGCGAGAGGCCGGTCCTTCGGGACCGGCCTCTCGGCGTTTGCGGACTGTCTCGACCCACCGCTCGACCTCGTCCGGGAGGTGGAGGGCCAGCGCTGGAAGCGGGGGGCGGGCCCGAAGTGATCCGCCGATCGTCCCGGCGCCGCCCCGTGATCCCCGAGGCCCGGTAGGGGCTCCGGGGTCTCAGGCGATCTCGGGGGTGTCCCCCATCGCCTCGAACAGCTGGTTGCGCTGGAAGGTGCCGAGCCGCTCATCGTCGCTGACGGCCTCCGCCGCCAAGTCGCGGCCGTCCCACGCCGGTGTCAGGCCGTTCACGACCACCTCGATGCCCTCGTGGCCCGGTTCTGTGGGGGTGGGTCGATCACCGGCGGTGCCGGTCGGGTCTGCCATGACGGTTCCCTTCCGTGTTCTGGGCGGAGGGGTGGAGCACGCTCGATTCACGGTAACACCGGCGTGCAGGGCCGGGGCCGGCCGGTTTTCCGGGTCAGGGGTTGGGGGTGAGGTAGGTGAGGATGGCGGCGACGGCCGCGCGGGTGCCCGTGGTGAGGGTGGGTTCGATGAGCGGGGCGAAGAACGGGGAGTGGTTGACCGGGGGTTCGCCCGTGTCGGGGGCGAAGCCGCCGAACATCCAGTAGACCGCGGGCACGCCGATGGAGTCGGCTAGGTGGCCGAAGTCCTCGCTGCCCATGACCGGCTCGCCGACGGACACGTTGTCCGCGCCGAGTTCGGCGCGCAGCGCCGACTCGACGCGGGCGGCGGCGTCGGGGTCGTTGTAGCAGCGCGGGAAGGTGTAGATCTCCTCGACCAGCGGTTCGGGGGCGTTGGAGGCGGCGGCCTCGGCGGCGATGACGCGGCGGACCGCGGCGAGCACCTGCTCGCGCACGTCCTGCTCGAAGGTGCGGATGTTGAGGGTGAACACCGCGCGGTCGGGGATGATGTTCTCCTTCAGGCCCGCGTGGAAGGTGCCGCAGGTGATGACCGCCGGGGAGCGCGGGTCCAGCTCGCGGGAGACGATGGTCTGGAGCCGGGCGATCACGTGTGCGCCGAGCACGATCGGGTCGATGGCGGACTGCGGTTGCGAACCGTGGGACTGGCGGCCGTAGAGGGTCACGCGCAGCGCGTCGGCCATGGCCATGGCGGTGCCGTGGGAGAGGGTCACGCTTCCGGCGCGGGCGGGCATCACGTGCTGGCCCAGGACCACTTCGGGGCGCGGGGCGCGGTCCCACAGGCCGTCGTCGACCATGGCGCGGGCGCCCGCGGCGGTCTCCTCACCCGGTTGGAACACGAGGACCAGGGTCCCGGACCAGTCGCCGGTGCGGCCGAGCAGTTCGCGGGCGGCGGTGAGCAGGGACGTGACGTGGGTGTCGTGCCCGCAGCCGTGCATGACGGGCACCTCGGTGCCGTCCTCCAGGGTGCCGGTGGCGGTGCTGGCGTAGTCCAGTCCGGTGTCCTCGGCGATGGGCAGCCCGTCGGTGTCGGCGCGGAACGCGACGACGGGGCCGGGTCCGTTTCGGATGACGCCCACTACGCCGGTGCCGCCGCAGCGGAAGTTCTCGATGCCGAGGTCGTCGAGTTCGGCGGCGATGAAGTCGGCGGTGGCGTGCTCCTGCATGGACAGTTCGGGGTGGGTGTGCAGGTGCCGGTAGATCCGGTGCATGCGCTCGGGGTCGGTGACGGCGGAGGTGGTCTCGACGGTCATTGAGCGGCCTTCCTCGGCGGTCGGAGCGGGGTCCCGTGCACGATAGCGGTCGCGGGGGGAGGGGGCCGGGACCATCGTCGTCGCCACCGTGCGAAGGGCGGTGGCGAGTACCCCCATGGGCGGGGTACGGGCACCACTGCGGGACCGGCGTCCGGTCACCCCTGACCCGGGCCGCGCGGTGGCCCAGACTCGTTCCATCGACGACGGAGCGATTCGGGGAGCCATGGTGGAGACGACGACGCGGACGGATGACCGGGCCTCAGGGCGGGAAGCGCCTCCTCCGACGCTGCGGACGGCCTGCCTCCTGTGGCTGGTCGCGATCGGCGCCGGGGTGGTGGAATCGGTCATCGGGGCGGCGGGGGTCATCGCCGGGGAGGGGTTCGGGCCCGGGTTGGTCGCGAACATCGCACTGCGCACGGTGGTCTACGGGGGTGCGACACTGCTGGTGCTCCGGCTGTACCAGGGCCGTGGATGGGCCCGGATCGCACTCGCCGCCCTGCTCGGCTGCATCGGTCTGGCCACCCTGGTGGTGCCGCTGGTCGGCTGGTTCGCCGCGGACGGTGATGTCGGGGCGGCGCTGGCCGCGGCGGGCGGGGCCGACCTGGCCTATTACACGGTGCGGGGGGTGCACATCGCCGCGGTGCTGGGGGCGATGGTCGCGATGTTCCTGCCGTCGAGCGGCGCACACCTGCGCCGCCGGTGACCCGGGGTCAGCGGTCGAGGCTGTCGATGAAGCGTGCGGACTCGGTTTCGGTCATGCCGGTCTCGCGGGAGACCAGGACGATGGCCTCGGCGACCCGGTCCCGCCCGAGGAGTTCGCGGACCCGGTCGGCGAGGCTGTGGCCCGGGGCCGGTTCGACGGGGACGGACCGGCCCTCTTCGAGTGCGTCGACCGCGTCCTTGGCCTCGGCCAGGCCCATGCCGGTGCGCTCGCGCACGAGCTTGATGGCCTCGATCTTGCGCCGGGCGCGGACGAGGGCGAGGGCCTCGTCGACGGTGACCTGGTCCAGCGGTCGGGCCGGCGCCGGGGGCTTGCGGAGTCCGTCGAAGAAACCCATGGTCGTGCGGCCCTTTCCGGGAGCGTTCCGTTCCGTCGCAGTGTAGTCCCGGGCCCTAGGGTGTCCGGCGGCGCAGGGTGGCCGCGCCCAGGAGCAGTGCCAGCACGGCGGACCCCAGCACGATCCCGGTGTCCACGAGCAGGTCGCCGGTGACCTCGGTCCGTTCCACGGCCTCGGTGATGGCGTCCACCGCGTAGGACAGGGGCATCACCACGGAGATCCAGTACAGGGCGTCGGCCATGTCCTCGCGCGGGGCGAACAGCCCGCACAGCAGGACCTGCGGCATGACGAACGCCGGCATGAACTGCACCACCTGGAACTCGCTGCGGGCGAACGCGCTGGCGAACAGCCCCAGGGCGATCCCCAGCAGAGCGTCGACCAGGGCGATCACGCCGAGGGTCCACAGCGACCCCTCGGTCTCCATGCCCAGTCCCAGCGCCACCGCGATCACCACGGCCACCTGGACGACGGCGACCAGGCCGAACGCCAGTGCGTACCCGAGGAGCAGGTCGAACCGGCCCACCGGCAGGGTCATGAGCCGTTCCAGGGTGCCGCTGCGGCGTTCGCGCAGGGTCGCGATCGAGGTGATGAGGAACAGCACGACGAACGGGAAGATCGCCACCAGTTGCGGGGCCAGCCGGGCGAAGAACACCTCGTCGTCGAAGACGAAGCGCAGCAGCACCAGCAGCAGTGACGGGACGACGAGGAGCAGGGCGACCGTGCGCGGGTCGTGGCGGAGCTGGCGCAGGATGCGCAGTGCGGTGGCGCCGGTGAGGGCGGGGTGCATCAGTCCTCACCCCCGGTGGGGGCCTCGGACGCCGGGCGTTCGTGGCGGCCGTGCCCGAGGTCGGGTTCGCGGACGATGCGCAGGAAGGCCTGTTCCAGGTCCTGTACACCGGTGCGCGTCCGCAGCCGTGCGGGTGTCTCCTCGGTGACCAGGCGGCCCTCGCGCAGCAGCACGAGCCGGTCGCAGCGCCCGGCCTCCTCCATCACGTGGCTGGAGACCAGCAGGGTGGTGCCGCGGTCGCGGAGCCGGTGGAAGAGCGACCACAGTTCCTCGCGCAGCACCGGGTCCAGCCCCACCGTCGGCTCGTCCAGGACCAGCAGCCGCGGGCTCCCCAGCAGGGCGACCGCCAGGCTGGCCCGGGCGTGCTGGCCGCCGGACAGTTCGCCCGCCGGGCGGCGGGCCAGGTCGGTGAGGCCGACCTCCGCCATGACCCGGTCCGGGTCGGTGCGGGGCGCCCGCAGTACGGAGGCGAAGTAGGTGAGGTTCTCCCGGACGGTGAGGTCGGCGTAGACCGAGGGGGTCTGCGCCGCGTAGCCGATCAGGGTGCGCAGCGGGGCCGCTCCGGCCGGGTGGCCGAGCACCGTGACGGTGCCCGCGGTGATGCGCTGCACGCCGGTGATCGCGCGCATGAGCGTGGTCTTGCCGCTGCCGCTGGGCCCGAGCAGGCCGACCACCTCGCCCGCGGGGACGCTCAGGTCGAGTCCGGTGAGCACGTCCTGTCCGCCGCGCCGGACGGTCAGCCCGGTCGCCGTTACCGCATCGGTGTCCATGGTCGGACGGTAGGCCGCTTTCACGGCCGGATCAATGCGCCGGGCCCGGGTCGGCGCTCCCGCCGTGCGCACCGCGGCCCCCGGCCCGGGTGTGGAGCCGGGCCGGGGGTGCGGCAGGTGGTCAGCTGCGGACGTTGACGTCGATGCAGGCGTAGAAGGCGTTGGCCGTGTCGTAGACGTTCCACACCGCGAGGATCTTCTGCGGGCCGTTGTAGCCGGACAGGTCGAGGGTGTGGGAGAAGGTCGAGGGCGGCTGCGCACCGCCGTCGTCGAAGACCGCGATCCGCTGGCCGCCGATGAAGTACTCCCAGGTGGAGGTGCGGTGGTTGGCCGTGATGGTCCAGGTGAAGGACTGGGTGCGGCCGACGTCGGTCCGCTGCCAGCCGTAGCCGTCGTCGTCCAGCTCGGCGAAGCGGGCGTTGCCGCCGGAGCAGCTGGTCAGGCCCTTGGGGCCCTCGACGCTCTGCGGCTCCCACTGGATGGAACCGCACTGGACGGTTCCGGCGGCGCACTGCGCCTGGCGGCTCGGTGGGTTGGAGGTGTAGCCGTGCGCGTTGGCCGTGCCCACGGGCATGAGGCCGAAGAGGAGGGTGGTGGCGGCGGCGAGCGCCGTCACGGCGCGCAGCGGGCGGTGTTTTCGGGGGGTGTCGGTCCTGCGGGTCTGCATGCGGGGCCCTTCTGTGGGGGTCATGGTCCCCGGTGGTGTGGGGGCGCATCGGGGGACGCGTAGCGGGATGACCCGGACCGTTTCCGGTCCAGGGCGGGGCTGGGTGCTCGGGGTTCGGATGGCTCCCGGGCACCGGACGGCGTCGTCCCGGAATCCCCTGTGCACGTGGGGTTCCCGCCCATTGCGGAAGACCGTAGGCAGGCTGTGACGAAGAGTGCAAGGGTCCTGGTGACACGGGTGAGGAGGGTGGGACCGGACCGCGTTCCGGACCACTGCGCACCCTCCGGCCGCTGGTACGGGTGGCGATCGGGCGGGCGCATGGAGTGAGAGCAGGGGGGATGGAGGCCGCGGTGCGCGAGCGGTCTGGACGGAGAGAGGTGTAGACCAATCCGGGCGGGCGGGGCCTGTCCACTGGACCTCACCGAAGGGATAGTTTTCCCTTACCCGACTTCAGTCCGCCTCGGAAATCCCGTACGGGGCGTCCTCGTGATCGGTCCGGAGCGGCACCCGGAAGCGTTCGGCCAGCGCCGCGCCGAACGCCCGGACCTCCCGCGGCTCGGCCCATCCGACCGGTCCGGGTGCACGGCAGCGCAGACACACGACGAGCGCCTCCTCCCCCGACGCGAAGCGGGCGTCCAGCCGGACCATCCACCCGAAGTCGTCGCCGTCCCAGGAGATGACCAGTTCACGGAGCACGCCCTGACGGCCGGCGATCCGCTCCACCAGGTCCGGCATCGTCGGCACGGGCTCGGGCGGGCAGGGGTCGACACCGAGTTCGGCGAACCGCTTCAGGACCATGTCCCGCGCGTCGTACAGGTGCAGGCCGCCCCAGGGGCGGAAGGCCTCCCGGACGGCGATGACCCCGGCGATGTATCCGCGTTCCCGGATGGCCGTGTCGATCCGGGAGCGCCCCGCGTCGTCCAACAGGCGCAGGAGCGCGGTGTCGTCGTCGCGGACTTCTCGCATGGGGGAGACGGTACGGCGTGTACCACTCCCGGAGGAAGCGGTTTATCTCCTACGATCCTGGACATGGGCCGATCGTCCGATGAATCGCCGCTCCGGCGGATCACCGCGGAGTCCTGCCTCCTGGGCGGGGCCGGGTACGCCGTGCTGCTCCAGATCGCCCACCCCAGCGTCGCACACGGGGTGTACCACCACAGCGACTTCGAGAACCGCCCCTTCGCCCGGCTCTTCGGCACGCTCGCCTACGTCTACGGAACGGTCTACGGCACCGACGAGGAGCGTGAACGCCTGCACGCCGTCGTCCGGGCGATGCACAAGAAGGTCAACGGCCCCGGCTACCGGGCCCTGGACGACGACCTCCTGCTGTGGGTCGCCGCCACGCTCTGCCACGGTTCCGCCCGCGTGTACACGCTGGTGTTCGGCGGGTTCCGCGACGACGAGGAGTACGCGCTCTTCCTGCGGGAGGCGTCGGTGTTCGGCACCGCCCTGGGGCTGCCCGCCGCGGCCTGGCCCGGCACCCCCGAGGCGTTCGACGCCTACTGGGAGGAGGCGGTCACCCGGCTGGAGGTGGGGGACGAGGCCCGCGACATCACCCGTCGTCTGTTCCGACCCCGCCAGCCGGTGCTGCGCCTGCTGATACCCCTCCAGGAACTGCTCACCGCCGGCCTGTTGCCGGAACGGCTGCGCGACGGGTTCGGCCTGCCCTGGTCGCCGGGCCGGCAGCGGCTGTTCGACTGGATCCTGGCCGTCACACGGATCGTCTACCCCCGGGTGCCCCGGCCGGTGCGGACGCTGCCCGCCACCGTGTGCCTGTGGTCGATGCGCCGGAGCGGCGACCCGGTCCGGCTCAGCCGCCGAAGCGGTCGGCCAGGGCCGCGCGGGCGCGTTCGGCGTCGGGCGACCCCACCTCGGTGAGGATCTCCGCCGCCGTGCGCAGGAACTCCTCGGCCCGAGCCGCGGCCACGGTGGGCGCGGGCAGGGTGCCCAGGGCCAGGCAGGCGCGGGCGACGGTGTAGCGCTCGTCGCGCTCCAGGGCGATGGCGTGCGCCTTCTCCAGGGCGATCGCGGCCTCCTCGTGGTGCCCGGCCTCGGCGTGGGTGATCCCCAGGTCGGTGAGGATCTCGGCGTCGCCGCTGCGGTCCCCGGACGCCTCGGCCAGGGAGAGGGCGGCCCGGTGGGCCTCGACGGCCTCCCCCCACGCCTGCATCGCGCGGTAGGCGATACCGAGGGAGTTGTGGATGTAGATCTGACCGGCGACCAGCCCGGTACGCGAGGCCGTCTCCATCGCCTCGCCGAGGTCCGCAAGCCCCGAATCCACCTCGCCGAGAGCCACCTTGGCCTCGCCCATCACCCGTTTGACCAGGACGGCGGCCTCTTCCCAATCCTCCTCGGGAGCCTTGGTCTCGGCCTGCTCGGCACAGTGGAGGGCTTCGTGGTACTGCCCGAGACTCTGCCTGACCACCGCGAGGTTGCCCCACTGGAGGGCTTCCAGACGCTGGTCTCCCAAGTTCTTGGCATGGTCGATGACCCCCTGGATGGCCTCGGCCGATTCGTACAGCCGACCGACCCTCTCGTAGACCATGCCCAGGTTGGCCAGGGCCCGGATGCTGCCCCGGCCGTCCCCCAGTTCGGAGAGCAGGTCCCGGGCCTCGACCAGCATGCCCAGCGACTCGTCGAACCTCCCGGAGATGTAGTGGGCTATGCCCAGGCCGATGAGGGTGACGGCCCGCCCGCGTTTGTTGCCCTGCCGGTCATTGGCCTGTAGGAGTCGCTGGTGGGAACCTATGAGCAGCTCCATCTGACCGTGCAGGGCGTAGAAGCGCCACACCGATTCGGCCATGCGCCAGGCGTGTTCGCCGTTCCCGCTCGCGGAGAAGTAGTCGATGGTGTCCGCCAGGTTGTCCCGGTGCAGGTGGAACCACTTCTCGGCGTCCTCCCGGCGCATGAGTTCGGTGCGGTAACCGGACTTCAGCTTCTCCTCTTCCTCCAGGACGCCGGGACCCAGGAGACCCGCGGCATGCTGGGAGGTCGCCAGGTAGTACTCGGCGAGCCGTGTCCTGGCCTCGGCCACGTGCTCGGCGCCGAACTCCCCTTGAGCGCGCTCCAGGGCGAAATCCCTGATGAGGTCGTGCATGCGGTACACGTCCCCCTGGGGCTCATCGAGCAGGCACACGCCGACGAACTCCTGGAGGACGTCGTCGGCGTCCTCGACCAGCGTGCCGAACAGCGCGGAGCCGCCCGCCAGATCGATGGTGTTGCCGATCATCAGGGACAGTGTGAGGAAGGCTTTGCGCTGGTCCTCGTCCAGGCTCCGGTAGGAGAGGTCGATGGCCGTTTCCACACTCTGGCCGTCGACCTGGAGTTCCCGGAATTTGCGGTTCTGCTCGTTGAGGCGGCGCACCACGTGCTCGAACGACCACCGGGGGCGGCTGAGCATACGGCCCGCGATGACCCGCAGGGCCAGCGGCAGTCCGCCGCAGATCCGTGCGATCTCGCGGGCCCGGTCTTCCTCGGCCTCCACCCTGTCCCGGCCCAGGACCCGGGACAGGAGTTCCAGGGAGGATTCCTCATCGAACATCCCCAGGGAGAGGAAGCGGGCGCCGCTCAGGCCCGAGAGCTCGTTCCTGCTGGTGATGAGCGTGAGGGAGCCCGGTGAGGAGGAGAGCAGCGGGCTGACCTGGGCGTAACTCGCCGCATTGTCCAGAACGAGGAGCACCTTGCGCCCCATGAGAGTGGCCCGCCACAGGGCGGCGCGCTCCTCCAGGCTTTCGGGGACCTCTTCCGGGTCCACGCCCACCGCGCGCAGGAGGGAGCCGAGAGCGGCCCGCGGCTCCAGGGGCTCCTTGCCCGCGGTGTACCCGTAGAGGTCGATGAAGAGCTGACCGTCGGGATAACGTTTGGCGGCTTCGTAACCGAAACGTACCGCCGTGGTGGTCTTGCCCTCGCCTCCGGCTCCCGTGATGACACAGACCTCGGCTCGGCCGGCATCGGTGAGCGACACCTCTTCCAACCGCCGCAGGGTGTCCCGGCGGCCGGTGAAGTCCGGCAGGTCCCGGGGCAGGTCGTTGCGGACCCGGTAACGAAACCCCGATTCCGTTGGTTCGGGTCGGGGTTTCTGGGCCTGGTCGGCGTCCTCCCGGAGGATGCGGGTGTGCAGCGACATGAGTTCGGGGCCGGGGTCCACACCCAGTTCGTCGGCCAGTCGCGCGCGGAAGTCCTCGTAGGCGGCCAGAGCCCGCGCCTTCTCGTTGTCCCGCCACAGCGCGGTGATGAGCAAATGGTGCAGACGCTCCCGAAAGGGCTCCTCGCCCGCCAACGGGGTGAGGCGCGAGACGACCTCGAAGTTCCGGCCCGCCTCCAGGGCGCACGAGGCCCAGGAGAGGACGGCGCTCCACTTCTCCTCGCGCAGGGGGGAGACGACCGTGTGTTCCAGGGACTCCGAGCCGATCCCGGAGAAGGGGACCCCGCGCCAGCAGGCGAGGGCCCGGTCGAGCAGCTCCAGCGCGACCTCGGGTTCGGCGTGGGCGGCCTCGTCACGCAGACGACGGAAGCGGTACAGGTCGACGGATTCCGGATCGACGTCGAGGACATAACCGCCGGCGGTGGTGGAAATGCGGTCGGGGATCAATCGGCGCAGGTGGGAGACCTGGACCTGGATGACCGAACGAGCGGTGCGCGGGGGCTCGTCACTCCAGAGGTAACCGATGAGCCGGTCCACGGTGACTTCCCGGCCGAGATTCACCAGGAGTGCGCCGAGTACACAGCGTTGCCGCGGTCCGCCGATCGAAACCGGGCGCCCGTCGGACCAGGCGGCGATGGGGCCGAGCACACCGAATTCCACAAGGAGCAACCCTAGCAAGAAGAATTGCGCCAAAGCGGAATCCGGTCATACCGAAAACTCCGAGTATCTCCCCCTCTGCTTCAGATACTCGGAGTGTCTTTTCGGCTACCTCGGGTCGCTACTTCTCCTCGGAGGACTTCTCCTCGGCGGGCGCGCCCTCGGCGGGTAGGACGTCGGCCGGAACCGACTTCTCCGGCTCCGGTTCCGGCTCCTGCACGGGGACCATCTTGGCCTCGGGCATCGCGTCGGCGATGATCGCCTCGAACCGGTCGTCGAGAGTCAGCATCTGGGGGACTCGCAATCCTCGTCTCACCGCACTCGCATAGAGCCGCAGGGTGGCTCTACGTCGTCTGCGCACCATCACGGACTTCACCGCCCTTCGGGGCGGACGGGCCACCCGTGGCGGGCTCCGCCTCAGGGAACGCCACGGGTGGCATGTGTCCAACGAACGACGATCCGGTCGGGAGGTTCGCGAGCCGTCCTCTCGCGGCGACCGGTCGTGCCGAACGCCTTCGACACTAGAGAGATCTTCTTCCAGGCCGCTTTCAGTCCACTTACAGCCCGCGGAGAGGGCCGGAGCCGAGGCTCGGGAGAAACGACACAGCGTGGAATGGACGTACACCCGGGGTGACGCATTCGCCTTTTCCGATACCCGTCCGGAGGCCGGGCAAACGGGAATCTGATCACCATTCGCCGCCCTGTTCTCCCCTCCTCCACGGGGCTCGGGCCTCCGTGGCGGGGGAACCCGGTGCCGACCCGTGCGGGAGCGGCTCCCGGTGACGGTGTGACCTCTTGTGGCCGTTCACGGTACGCCAGGGGCATTCGGGCCTAAACTGCGGCGCGTGGCCCATCACGCCCATCTGGACGAAACCCCCGGTCGCCCCCACCCCATCCTGCCCGGCGACCGTGTTCTGCGTGCCGCGGTGCTCTCCGTCGGAGCGGCCGTCGTGGCCGTCGCCGTGCTGGGCCTGTACCTGTTCGGCGGGCTCGAAACCGCCTCCCCCGACCCGGAACCGCCCGGCACCGGGCTGCGCAACATCCTGTACGAGATCACCCCGCACGAGGCGGCACCGGCCTCCGACGAGGTGAAGGGCGCCGTCGTCCAGGTCCTCGCGGACGTGGAGCTGCACGGCTCCGACCTGCCGGTGTCGATGTTCGACATCGGCTCGACCATGGATGTGCGGCTGTTCCCCGGAGACCACAGGGTGAAGCACCCCGACCTGGCCCTGACCCGCCACCCCCAGGGCGTCACCACGCGGCTGCAACCGCACATGCCCGAGGAGGCACTGATCAGCTGGCCCCTGCCCGACGGCGTCTCCCCCGACGAGGTGGACACGATCCGGATCACGGTGCACCAGACCGAGAAGCTCGTCACGACGGGCGGCGGCGGTTTCTTCTGGACCCCGGTCGCCGGTTCCAGCGTCGGCACGGTCGACCTGTCGATCGGGGAGGGCTGACCGTGCCCTCGCAGTCCCGCTCCGGTGTGGGGCGCCGCGTCCTGAACTTCGTGCTGTGCGTCGGCCTGATCTCCGCGGTCCTCTTCGTCCAGCGCTTCATCGTCGCCCAGGATGCTCTGGTGGAGCCCGTCGCGACCGCCGGGGCGCAGGGGTCGGTGGTGTCCAGCCGCGCGTTCGAGGCCGAGGTGACGCGGGTGGACGTCACCGCCGAGATCGAGGTGACCAGCAGCGTCATCGGCGACGCCGAGAAGGTCCCCGCCAACGGTGTGTGGGTGGTCGTGTGGGCACGGGTGACCGCCTTGGAGGACACGGTGCACGGGGTCTCGGCGGAGCTGCGGATGGCCGACGGCGTGGTGTACGACGAGCGGGGCTGGTTCTGGGCGTCGCTGGACCGGGGGACCTTCTCCCCCGCGATCCCGCAGCGGGGCGCGTTCGTGTTCGAGGTGCCCGCAGACCGCCTGGACGGGCCTGCGCTGGTGCTGACGCACCGGCCCGGGTTCGAGGACCGGCTGTCCTCGCAGGTGGAGATCGACCTGGGCGAGGTCGACTCCGAGCCGGGCCCCGAAGCGGTGATCCTGACCGGGCCCGAGATCGACATGGGTGGGAACGGGACGGGGGAGGCGGCGGATGCGTCCGAATGAGCCCGGGGACCCCGGGGACCCCCGCAGGCCCCGACCCGGCGACGCGCCGCGGGAGGGCGGGCCGCCGGCGTCGCCGTACCGTATTCCCGGACGGCCGTCCGGTCCGCCCCCGGCGGGGCGGGCCGACGGATACGGCGGATACCCCGGGGAGCGTCCCGGGCCGCCGCCGGAGCAGCGGATCCCGCGGCGCCCCGTGCGGCAGCGGCCGGGGCCGGTGGACCGGTCCGCGGGCTCCGAGGGGTTCGGCGGCCCGGTGCGACCGCCACAGGATCCGCGCGGTCCGGCGAACGACGGGGCGTATCCGCCGCAGGACCGCAGCGGGCGCCGCAGGGCCCCGGGCCCCCCGGACGGGCCGAA
>NZ_JASFDV010000052.1 GCF_030766825.1 Nocardiopsis sp. CC223A | reverse complement strand
ATGGCACCTCGGCACCGGGAGCCCTCACTGCTCCTGACGCCTCCGGCGGCACTGTGGTACCTGGAACCTCCGTGGTCTCCGCCGCCTCTGACGGCACCTCGGCACCGGGAGCCCCCACCACCTCCGAAACGTCCACCGCTCACACCACACCGGGCACCCTCGCCCCCGACGCCCCCCAGGGCTCCGACCACGTCGGCGCCGCGCCTGCCCCGGGCACCTTCGAACTCCCCGTCGCCCACATCACCACCGCGGGCCACTTCTCCCTCGGCGTGCTGGCGGGCGCCGGGCCCAAGGCCGCCCCCGAGTTCATCGGCGCCACCAACCGCGCCGCCCGCCGACGCGAGCGCCTGGCCGACCTCGACGCCCGCATCCGGGCGTTCACCGCCGAACTCTCCGACCTGGAGGAGCGCCTGGCCACCGCGGCCGACCGGGTCAAGGCGTTCGCGCTGGCCCGCACCGACCTGCCCGACACCGCGCCCGTCGCCCGCGCCCTCAAGACCGTCGAGCACCACGCCACCCTCGTCGCCGGGGCCCGCACCGCCCGTGAACAGGCCCGCCTGCGCCTGGACTCCGCCACCGCCGACGTCGACGCCCACCGCACCCGGCTGCGCGCGGCCGCCGCCGAGCGCTCCCTGCCCACCGCCCCCGCCGACCTCGACGCCGTGGCCGCGGCCCTGGACGCGTTCCGCGCCGCCCACCGCACCCTGTCCCAGACCCGTGCCGACGTCGAACGCGCCGAGCACGACCTCGCCGAGCGCACCGCCACCATCGAACGCCTCACCCGGGCCCACACCGCCGACACCCGGACCCACGAGGAGCGCGCCGCCGAGCACGACGAGACCGTGACGCGCCTCCAGGTCCGGCAGGAGAGCGTCGGCGCCCCCGCCCAGGAGATCCTCTCCCGGCTGCGCCGCACCGAGGAGGACCTCGCCCACACCCGCGCCGTTCTCGCCGACCTGCGCGAACGCGCCTCCGCCGCCCGCGACGGCGTCGTCCGCGCCGAATCCGGGATCGAGAACGGCCGCTCCTCCCTCCTCCTCTCCCTGGAGGCCGTGTTCGAGCACTGCGCGGGCCTGGCCCCGCTCACCCGCCCCGGCACCCGGACCCTGCTGGGCGTCGACGGCGACCGCACCTGGCCCGCCCCGGCCCTGTGGCCCGGCGCCGAGGAGGCCGCCGACCGGGTGACCGCCGCCGTCACCGGCGGCACCGCCCCCGCCGAGGCCCTGCGTTCGGTCCTGCCGCCCGGCGCCGCCGACACCCTGGACGCCTTCGCCGCGGCCGTCGGCACCGCACCCGTCACCGAGTCCGCCCTCAAGACCGCGGGCACCCGCATGTCCGAGGCGCTGCGCGTGTTCACCGACGCGCTCGCCGCCACCTCCGACGGCCACCAGGTGGACCACGAGGCCGACCCGAGCGGCATCGTCGTCGTCCACGTCAACGACGAGGCCGGGCGCAACCCCCTCCCGGCCTTCGCGCGCCTGGTCGCCGAACGCGTCGAGGAGCAGGACGCCCTGCTCCGCCGCGAGGAACGCGGCGTCCTGGAGGACGAGCTCCTCTCCGCCATCGCCCAGCAGATCCACGAACGCGTCCGCACCGCCCGCGACCTCGTCCGCAGCATGGACTCCGACACCCGCTCGCGCCCGATGACCTCCGGCACCCGGATCGGCATCCGCTGGACCCGAGCCGACCACCTCACCGACCGCCGCCGCACCGTCGCCGACCTGCTGCGCCGCGACTCCGTCGGCCTGGGCCCGGGCGGCCTCACCGAACTGCGCGGCCTGCTGCGCGACCTGATCCGCGAGTACCACGCCGCCCACCCGCGCGCCACCTACAAGCAGGTCCTGGCCGCCGTCCTGGACTACCGCGAGTGGTACCGGTTCGAACTGCGCAAGGCCGTCCCCGGCCAGGACGAGGTCCGCCTCACCAAGGCCAAGCACGAGGAGATGTCCGGCGGCGAGAAGTCCGCCGCCATCCACCTGCCCCTGTTCGCCGCCGCCAACGCCCTGTACTCCTCCGCCCGCGCCACCTGCCCGCGCCTGATCGCCCTGGACGAGGCGTTCGCCGGCATCGACGACCGCTACAAGCCCGAGCTGATGGGCCTCACCGTCACCTTCGACCTCGACGTGTTCATGACCGGGCACGACCTGTGGGTGCACTACGACAGCGTCCCCATGGCCGCCCACTACGACATGCACCACGACAAGGCGTCCCACACCGTCTCCGCCATGTTCATGCTGTGGGACGGCGCCCAGGTCATCGACGCCGACGCCGGGTTCTCCGGCAACGACGCCCTGTCCTCCCACCTGCTCGGCATCACCCCGAGCCGGTTCGTCCCCCTGGCCACCGAGGGCACCCTGCCCGTCGGCACCGACGAGGCCTCCGACGTCCTCGACCCCGTCTGATCCAGAGGAAACCCATGCCTTCCCACCCCCTGGGCCGCCCCGGGTACGCCCGCCTCCTGGAGTCGGCCCGGCGCACCCTGGAACGCCGCAACGCCGTGCTCGGCGGCAGGGCCACCATCCCCCGCCCCCACCGACGACGAGTGCGCGGCCGTCAGCGGCCTGCTGGGCAGCGACCACCTGCCCGGCGCCCGGAGCATCAGCGTGCCGCTGGACCGCTTGGACGCCGGCGTGCGCCGGTCCACCGGCCAGGGGCTCATCGAGCTCCTGGAGACCCTCGGTCCGCCCCTGCGCCGCCCCCGTGACGAGGAGGAGGACCGGCGGCGGCTCCGCGAGGACGTCCTCGCCCCCGCCCGGGACAGCCCCCTGACCGCCGACGCCTGGTACCGGACCTGGCTGGAGCGCATCTGCGGCAACGGCACCGTCACCAGACTCGTGAACCTGGGCGACACCGACCGGCTGCGCCGGGCCGTGCGGATCCTGGAGATCGTCGACTCTCGCACCGACACGGCGCCGCCGCTGCCCCTGCCGTCCCTGGCCGCCACGACCACCGGGGACACCAAGGCCCTGGAACACCGCGCCCCGCTGACCACCCTCGTCCTGGGCGCCCTCGCCGAACGCACCGGCCTGCCCCGGGCCGACACCGCCGAGGCGGCCCGCGCCCTGTGGGAGGCGCACGGCGTCGTCGGCGACGACCTGGCCAGCCGCGTCCTGGTCCTGGGCCTGCCCGCCACCGGAGCCGGGCTGGGGGAGTGGCTCACCGACGCCGCCGCCCGGGGTGTCCCCTTCCAGGTCACGCTGCACCAGCTCGTCACCCTGCCGATCACCGTGACCGCCCCGGTCGTGCACGTCTGCGAGAACCCCGCCGTCCTGCGCCGCGCCGCCGCCGGGCTCGGCGCGGCCTGCGCCCCTCTGCTGTGCACCGAGGGCTGGCCCTCGGCGGCCTTCCACCGCCTGGCCGCCACGGTCCGCGCGGGCGGGGGCCGACTGCGCTACCACGGTGATTTCGACGCCGCCGGGGTGGCGATGGCCCGGTACGCGATCGACCGCCACGGCGCCTCACCGTGGCGCATGTCGGCCGCCGACTACACCGCCCGCGTCGACGACGCGTTCCCCGCGCTCACCGGCACCGGACCCACCCCGTGGGACCCGGCGCTCGCCGAGGCCATGGCCCGGCACGGACGCGCCGTCCACGAGGAGTCCGTCGACGAGGACCTCCTGCGGGACCTGGCCCTCGACCCGGCCGCGACCCCGCCCCGCCCGGAGGGCGCGGGGTGACGGGCCCGGGCCCGATCTCCCGAACGGCGCACCCCGGGAGTACGGCACGGACGCACACCCGGCCGCTCCCGCTTCGAGGCGCAGGGACTACCCTGACCGGGCGGTGTCGACCCCACGGGGCGGCAACCGCCCGGGGCGGGACGTCCCGCCCGCCCCGGGGAACTCTTCGGGAAAGCCACTGATGCACATCATCAAGAACATCGCCGACTTCACCGGCCGATGGTTCGCACTCCTGGTCCTGGGCGGAGCCGTGCTCGGGCTCCTGCTGCCCGCGGCCGCCGCGCCCATCACGCCGTACATCCCGCTGCTGCTCGGCGTCATCATGTTCGGGATGGGCCTGACCATGCGCCCGGCCGACTTCGCGATCGTCGCCCGCCACCCCAGGGCCGTCCTGTTCGGCGTCCTGGCGCAGTACACGGTCATGCCCGTCCTGGGCTGGGGCATCGCCCACCTGCTCGGCCTGCCGCCGATGCTCGTCGTCGGCATGATCCTGGTCGGTGCCTCCCCGGGCGGTACCGCCTCCAACGTGATCGTCTACCTGGCCCGCGGCGACGTCGCCCTGTCGGTGGCGATGACCTCCGTCTCCACCCTGGCGGCCCCCTTCCTGACCCCGCTCCTGGTCCTGGGCCTGGCCGGGTCCACCCTGCCGGTGGCCGCGGGCGACCTGTTCCTGTCGATCCTGCAGATCGTCCTGGGGCCGGTCATCGCCGGCCTCCTGCTGCGCATGGCCGCCCCGGACCTCGTCGAACGCCTGCTGCCGGCGCTGCCGCTCATCTCGGTGACCGGCATCGTCATCGTCGTCGCGGGGATCGTCGGCGCCAACGCCGACGCCGTCCTGGGCACCGGCCTGCTGCTGGCGCTCGCCGTCATCCTGCACAACGGTCTGGGCCTTGGGCTGGGCTACCTGGTCGGTGTGGCCGGCCGGCTGCCCGAGAGCGCCCGCCGCGCCGTGGGCATCGAGGTCGGGATGCAGAACTCCGGTCTGGCCGTCGCCCTGGCCACCGCCCACTTCTCCCCGCTCGCCGCCCTGCCGGGCGCCCTGTTCTCCGTCTGGCACAACCTGTCCGGGTCGGCCCTGGCCACCTACTGGGCCCGTCGCGCCCCGAAGGACGAGCCCGCTCCGACCCCCTGACCGGGAAACCGGTTACCCGGGCACGACCGTGCCCACACCCGCATTCCGGGTCCGCAACCGGACACTTTTCTTCGGGTGATCATGTCGCGCCGGAGAGTGATGCTTGCCAGGCTGTGGCCATGGCACGCATCCTCTCCGGCCTCCTCGCCCTGTCCCTGACCACGACCGGCGCACACCTCCCCCTCACCCCGACCCCGCCGCCCGCCCCCGCCCTGACGGAGCCCGCCCCGGTCCGCGCGCACGAACCCCTGCGGCGCCCCCGCCCCCACCGCAGGCGCAGGGTCCCCCGCCCGCGCTGTCAGTTCGACTGACGCGGCAGCACCCGGCGCAGCGCCTCCAACACCAGGCCGCCGAGCAAGGCGGCCGCCCCCAGCCCCAACAGCCCGCCCAACCCGAAGCCGAAGGCGCCGACCAGTACCACCGCCACCAGCGAGCCCCCGACGCCGCTCCCGAACCCGGCGTCCTCGTAGACACGGTCGGCCGTGGTCGTCGCCGCCCACGTGTCCTTTCCGGGCACCAACCGGACGTCGGCGACCCGGCCGGGCGTGCACTCCCCGGAGGAGTACACCAGCACCTCCTCGCGCACGGCGTCCTCCCCGGAGGAGTACACCAGCACCTCCTCGCGCACAGCGTCCTCCCCGGGCCGGTACGTCCCGTAGCAGCGCGTCTCGTTGCCCGACCCCTCCTCGTGCGTCACCGTGACCCGGCCGCTCTCCCCGGACCACCCGTAGGCGGCCCCGAGCGCCCGCACCTCGTGCCCGACCACCAGCACCCCGATCGCCAGGAAGAAGCATGCGAACACGGCGGAGGCCACGGCCACCGCCAACCGTCCCACCGGCGACTCGGCCCGCGCCGTCGGCCCCCCGGTGCCCCGCCCCGGCCCCGCCCTCCGCTGCCGCTTCCACCCGCCCATAGGCCACCTCCGCCGAACTCCGATCCCCCCGCCCCCCGCCCCGGTTCTCCCAGTGCCGGCAGTACCGCCCCCCGCCCCGCCCTACACCGGCTCCGGGGGAGATCACGGCTTCTCGCGCTCTGAGTGGCATCGTCCCCGGTGTCCGTTGTGCGCCTCCTGCCGATCCACTCACCGGACCGAGGATATTCGAACCATTCTCATGTTTGTGAATATTGCCCATTAAAGGACTTTCGGCATTCTCTGTGCTCCGTGAGGTCCTCCGCGTCCAGCACGTGGGGGAGAAGATCGGTTTGTGAGGGCGTTCGCATGTTCGTCTCCGGTGATCTTCCGGTACTCGGCGCCATCTCATCCGGCATTCCCCTATGATGGTCCCGGTTTCTTTCCGGTGTTGTCCCCGGAGATCACTCACTCTTCCCTCGAGGACCTCATGGAACTGGTATTCGCTGCGGCCTCCGCAGCCGTCGCCCTTCTTGTCCAAGGTGCGCTCAAGACGATCGGCGAGAAGTCCGGTGGCGCATCCTGGGATGCTGGCAAGGCGGTGCTGGATCGAGTCCGCAGTCGTTTCAGTGGTGATCCTGAGGCCGAGGTGGTGCTTTCGGAACTGGAGGAGGCCCCTGGGGAGGAGTCTTCACAGGAGTCCGTGCATCGGATGCTGGTCTCATATATGGTCCGCGACCAGCGGTTCCGTGAAGAATTGGTGGAGCTCCTGGAGAAGGCGAAGGGCGAGGTCCCGCCCGGTACCTCCATTAACGCCAACGTGATCAAGAACGCCAACGTCTTCAATCAGAAGGTCGAGATCTCAGGAGACTGGAACAGCTGACGGAATCCGTTCCCGGCCCTGACCTCCAGGGCATTCTTGCTGGTCATCGACGTTGAAGGCGGGTTTCGCCACCTTGGTCGAAGAAGAACCTCCCCACCGTGGTGACGGTGTACGGGGAGGGCATCCTCCCGAATCACCTCCTCCGTCACCGGACGGGCGCACCTCCGATGACGGCTCGGAGGAGGGACCGCTCTCTCAAGAGGACGCGCTGGGCGCTCTGCGTCGCGACGCCTTCTCATCCCGGGAGCACACCGAGTCGGCACGCATGTCGGCCCTCACCGACAGCCTCCTCGAACGTTTGCAGGGCGGATCCGGTGCGCTGAGGATCGGCACGCTGGCACTGTTCAATGACCAGGTCCGTTTCGGCGGTGGTTTCCACACCGCACGCGATGGCGTGCCCGCCGCGGGCGCCGGTGCGTCGGACACGGTGGAGCTCCCCGCTGAAAAAGTACGGGAACATGTGGCGGACTTCCTCGCCCCGGACGGATTCGGCCGTGTCCACGAGATCCTCCTCCGGCACAGGAGTGCCGTCCTGGCCTGGCCGGACGGGAGCGGCCGTGAGGCGTTCGCCGTCAACCTCCTGGCCGAGGCGCTGGCTCTGCACGTCGGCGGTGGCAGGGGCGGGATCCTCCGACTCGGGGAACGGGACCGACCACGGGGCTCCGTGTGGAATCCCCCGGACAAGGGGTGCGGATACCTGTTGAGATTGGACGGGGCCGAGGACGCCTCCCCCGGGTACGACCCCACCGGTTTCATCACCCCGGAATGGGTCGAGCAGACGAAGACCACCCTGGAAGCGGCCGGCTCCTACCTCGTGGTCATCACCGATCCTCCCCGGGGAGCCCTGCTCGGGACGGCCGCGCACACCGACGCCATCGTGACCGAGGCCGCCCGGGTCGACCCCCTGGCGATCCTCCTCCGCAGAATCCTGGGAGAGGGGGACGACCCGGGCGGGGAACGGGATCTGCTCGCACGGCTGGAGGAGGCCGGGGCCCTGGAACTCCTGAAGCGCTCCCCTTACCCCAGGGTCGCGATGGCTCTTGCGGCGGCCGTTCACGAGGGGCAGGAACTGCGCGGTGTCGTCCGGCGGCTGGGGGATCCCACGTCGCGTGTCCACCGCTGGTTCGCCCGGCAGCGCTTCCCGGAGAGGGTGGGCTTCGCCCTGGCCGCCGCCGTCCTGAATGATGCCCGCTACCTCAGCGTGTCCGACGCGGCCGTCTCCCTTCACCGCCTATTGACGGAGGACACCCAGGCTCCGCCCGCCCTGCGTTTCCACGAGGAACTGGACACCGTCCACTCCTGGATCTCTTTGAGCGAACCTGCGGCGGTCGGCGAGGCCCCCCGGATCGGCTTCCGCGAAGCCGACGTCCAACAGGCGGTCCTCGCCTACGCGTGGAACCACCTGGACGGGCAGCGCACGGCCCTCATCCGCTGGTTGCGCGGGCTCGTCATCCACCGGGACGTCGAGGTGCAGGCCCGCGCCTGCGTCGCCGTCGCCGTCATGGCGGCCCAGGACATCGACCATGCGCTGCACCGCTTCCTCGAGGACTGGGCGGGCGGCACCTCCCCGAACCACAGGAGGGCGGCCGCGACGGTCCTGGGCGTGGTGAGCGAGGATCCGGACCTGTCCGAGCGGGTGTGGCACCTGCTCCACACCTGGGCCGACCGCCCGGCCAGGGCGGTGGAACGCCGCCTGGCCGCCACGGCCGCGCTCGTCGCCGGGGGGCCGCCAGGGCGCAGGGCCCCCGACTCTGCCATCGAGGTCCTCAGGACGGTTCTGGGCGAGGACGGGACCTGGGACTCCCTTCCCCACGTCGCCGAGGCGCTGTCCTCCCTGGTGGTCCGGGACCGCACCGAACACGTCCTGGGCGCGCTCCTCGACTGGTCTGACCCGCAGGACGACTCCCCGCTGGTCACCAAGTCCCTGATGATGTTCTGCTATGTCGCCGGGGCCGCGGTCGAACCCGTCGACGGCGCACCGGGCTCGCGGCGTTCCTTCACAGCACCGCCCCCGCTGCTGCTCCTCGGGGCGGACCGCCACCTGCGCGATCTCGTCGAACTCTGGAAACGCGCCCTCGCCCGGAAACCCGTTCAGGAGGTCGCGCTCGACGTCCTGCGCGCCTGGGTCGGTCACGTGCACCGGACACCGTCGGCCCGGTCCGGCCTCGTAAGGATCCTCCGCGGGATCTCGGCGGGCGGAGGCCGCCACGATTCGCGGATCTCCTACTGGCTCGACCGTTGGTCCAGGAGCCGGGAGCGGGAGGCGGCCACCGCCGCCGAACTCCTGGCGGCCATCTGAACACCTCCCGGCACTCAGGACCCGGGCGAGGGAGAGATATGGAACAGCTGAGCTACGATCCCCTGCTGACCCAGGAGGAGATACAGCCCTTCAGGCTCTTCAAACCGCTGCAATCCCCCGAACACGGCACGGCCATGGTGCTGGAGCCCCACAAGGGGCAGGCCGTCCTGGTCCGTCCGGGGGAGGAGGTCCCGGACGCGCGGTTCGGGACCTACAAGCGCATGTCCCTTATCGACACGGGCGAACACCGCCTCGCCTTCCAGGTCACCCTGGTGAGCCGGGACCCGTCCTTCGGGTTCCGGGCGACGGTGACCCTCTCCTGCCGGGTGATCGACCCCGTCGGCGTCGTCCAACGCGGCATCAGGGACATGGCGCCCACCCTGAAGGGGCCCCTGAAGCGCATGCTCAGAGACGTCTCCGGCCGCTTCGACATCTCGGAGTTCCATGAGACCGAGCGGGCGCTCAACGAGTCGGTCGCCGCCTTCACCGGGGACTCGGCCATCCGGTTGCGACGCATCGTCGTCGAACTCCAAGTCGATGAAGAGGAGATCACCACCGGTGGCCGAGCCTTCCGGGACAAGATGCGCGCACAGCGGCTGGACGCGATGGGCCGCTCCTACAACCTCAGAATCCTCCGTGAGGAGGGACCGGAGGCGCTCCTGGCGGGAATGCTGGAGAGGGAGGGGGAACGCGCCGTACTCGAATGGATCCGTTCCGAGGAGGTCGCCGAACGCGCCGAGCTCATGCGAGCTCTGGACATGGTGATGGGACATTCCTCCGAGGACAGGGAACCCTTCGACAGCGCCGAGATCGAACGGGACATCGTCCACAGGCTGATCGAGGACCGCTCCTCACGGACGACCGGTTCCATCGGCAGGGTCCGGGGCGCGTTGGGCTCCGGGCGCTCTCCGGGGCATCGCCCGCCCCGGGAACTGGAAGGCGGCACCGGTCCGGAGGAGGCGGGCGACCGTCGCCGCCCGCGGGGCAGGACCATACATGGAGAGTTCGACGCCCCCGTGCCGGTCGGCCCTCCCGAGGACGAACCCCTGCCCCCGACCGAACAGGAGGAACGGCGGGCGAGGCGACCCGAGCGCGGTGACACCTTCTCGGATACCGACCGAGCCCAGCAGCACCGGCCCCGGACCAGCCGTGTCAGGGGGGTCCGGGGCGACGGACGGGGGAACGACCGATGAGGGATGGCCCTTTCGAGACACCGGAACCGCTGACCGACACGACGAACTGGTACTTCTCGGATCCCGGTGTGCACGCCTGGGGGGTATGGACCGAGAAGGTCCCCGGGGCGGGCGAAGACGCCGAACCCCTCTGCGAGCATCACCCCTCCGGCGGAGTCATCGGTGTGTTCGACGGTGCGGGTGGTGCCGGCGGGGCCCAGGCGGACCGGGACCGGCAGGACCGGAGACGTACCGGCGCGTGGATCGCCTCACGAACGGCGGCTCTGGCGGTCAAAGAGTGGTTCCGCGCGGAGGCCGTGGGCGCCGAGGTGTCCCGGTCGGAGGTGGAATCCCTGGAGACCCGGGTCGGCGACTACCTCCGTGCCATGCGACCGCGGGAACGCAGCAGGATCAGCGGCAGCATGGTTCGTCAGCTCCCGACCACGATGGCCGCGGTCACCTACAGGCTGGAGGAACGGCACGTCGTCGCGCACACCTTGTGGGCCGGGGACTCCCGTGTCTATCTGCTCTCCCCGCAGGACGGGCTCATGGCGCTGACCCGTGACCACACCGAGGAACAGGACGCCCTCGCACAGCTTCGCGAGGACCCGCCTATGGACAACCTGCTCCACGCCTCGGGCCGTTTCCGTGTCGACTCCGAACGCGTGGACCTGCGGCAACCCTGCATTCTGCTGTGCGCGACCGACGGGGTGTTCGGCTACCTGCCGACGCCGCACCTCGTGGAACTCCTTCTTCTGGAGAGCCTGGAGCACTCCCCGCAACCGCAGGACCTCTCCGCGGAGATCGAGAGGAGGATCCGCTCTCACACCGGGGACGACGCGACACTGGCCGCCGTCGCGCTCGGGTTCGCCGACTTCGACGAGGTGCGCTCCATGTTCCGCGATCGACTGCACGAGATGCGCAGGGAGTTCGGGGGCCACCCCCCGGGCGGAACACGGGAGGAGGAACGCCGGTGGTGCGAGGACGCCTGGCGGCGTTACCGGGGCACCTACGAATCCCGTCTGTCACCGCTCAGGGAGGAACGCGATGAAGCCCGGTGATGTGATCAACGGTTACCGGATCACCACGAACGCCACCAACGCGGGCGGCGGAAAGTGCATGTGGGCCTTTGCCGAGCGCGACGGCCAGGAGTACTTCGTCAAGCGCTTTCTCGATCCCAAGCGTCCCAAGCCCTCCGCGGGACCTCCCGGTAAACGCCATATCCTCTCCATGCAGGCCTGTGAGGAGTTCGAGGAGCGCCACCGGCGCATCATGGACGCTCTGAAGCCTGAAGAAGACGGCGGCGGGAACCTGGTCTTCGCCCGGGACTTCTTCTGTGAGGGCAGCACCTACTACAAGGTCACCGAGCGCATCGACACGTCCAACCTGGACAGTCCCCACACCCTGGGAGCCCGAGAGAAGGCGATTCTCCTCAAGACGCTCGGGCAGAGCCTGCGCCTGCTGCACGGGATCGACATCGTCCACGGAGACCTCAAACCCGACAACGTCCTGATCCAGCGCCCCACGGTGTTCCACACGGCCAAGCTGATCGACTTCGACGACGCCTACATCAGCGGGAGTCCTCCGCCGCGCGAGGAGGTGGCCGGGGACGCCCTGTACGTGTCACCGGAATGGCTGAGCTACGTCAAGGAGGACGAGGGCGTCGGCCCCGAGCACCTGACCACGGCCTCCGACATCTTCGCCCTGGGGCTTCTCACCCACCTCTACCTCACCGGGGCGCTCCCCTCCTACACGGATGCCCACGACAGTCCGGCCGCCGCGGTCAACGCGGGGGAGACACCGGTGTTCGACCCGCGGCTGACTTCGGGAATGCGCACGCTCATCGGCCGTATGTGCCTCCCGGACCCGGTCGCCCGCCCCGGCGCGGGCGTGTTCGTCAATGCGCTCAACCCTTCCCTGTGCGAACTGGTTCTGCCGAGCGCCGGACCGAAGGCACCCGTGGGGGGCGAGAAGAACACCGTGGCGAGCGCGGAGGCCGGACGCAGTCGGCTACGCACCAACATCGGGGGCGCCGTGGATTCCGAGCCGGCCGCGGCCGATCGGAACCGAGCACACGGCGACCGCCGTTCCAGAGTCCGGATCAACTGGTCCTGAATCCGTACCGTTACGACAGGGAGTACCACGATGAACCAACAGAGCAGGGGAAGCCTGGCCTACGCCGTGGACATCGTCCTGTGCATCGACGTCACCGCCAGCATGGGACCGGTACTGGAGCGGGTCAAGAAGAGCGCCCTGGGCTTCCATTCGCGGCTGGGGGTCGTCATGGGGCAGAAGAGCAAGACGATCAGCCAATTGCGTCTCAGGGTGATCGCCTTCAGGGACTTCGCCGACGACCCGGACGACGCCGTCGAGAGCACGGAGTTCCTCACCTTTCCGGAGCAGGGGGGTGACTTCGAGGACTTCGTGCGCGGCCTGGAACCGACCGGTGGGGGAGACGTACCCGAATCAGCCCTCGAAGCCCTGGCCCTGGCCATCCGCTCCTCCTGGGAGACCGGTCTCGACCGGCGCCGCCACGTCATCGTCATGTTCACGGACGCGCCCGCCCATCCGCTCGGGACCCCCGCCGCCCTCGCCACCCCCACCTATCCCCGGGGCCTTCCCACCTCTCTGGAGGACCTCCACGAGGACTGGGGGTACCCCCGCAGCCAGGACTCCCTGATGGACAACTCCGCCAAGAGGCTCGTGATCTTCGCGCCGGACGAAGAGCCCTGGTCGGAGATCGCCGACGAATGGAATCTGACGATGTTCTTCCCCTCCAGGGCGGGCGAGGGTCTGGAGGAGTTCGAGATGGACGAGATCATCAACACCATCGCGAACAGTCTGTGAGCCGTACATGTCCCAGTTCCCCTGGTCGTCCCTGGGAAGAGGCCGGCGGTCGGGCCGTGCCGTTCGCGACGCGGCGGTGCTCTTCGACTCGACGTTCGGCGAATGTCGCATACGCCTCACCGGAGAGTGGCACATCTATTTCGAATGGGCTGAGGGGAGTGGTCAGGCGGCGTTCTCCATGAGGGACTGCGACCGTGTCCGCGTGGACGAGGAGCAGAGGCCGCTGCGCCTGTCTGTGCGCTTCCGCCCCCGCGGTATGTACATGCGGGAGGGCGACCACGGCGGCATGAACCTCGTCGTGATCGACCTCCACGGTGAACACGAACGCGAAGAGGCCCACCGGCTCGTCGGTATGGTGGTGCACGCTTTTCCGGGACTGGCGCCGACGCCGGTGCACGGTTCCGATGGCGGTGGCCACCCTTTCACGGACCCTCACCAAGGGGTGCCCCCTGACGTTCTTCCGCGGTTCGAGGAGGTCCTCGACCCGTCCCGCGGTTCCTCTGCCGACTACGAGGGCGGGCTGCCCGTCGCCCCCGCCGGGATCCGTTCTCCGGAGCCGGCTTCCGCCCCCCGCGATGAGTGGGACCGCGGTCCTTGGAAGGACTTCTCCGTACATGTGCGGACCCGGGAACTGCACGAGGAGATCCGGTACCGCCTTCGGAGGCCGGACCGACGATGACGACGGACACCTGGCGCTGTCACGCCTGCCATACCTACAACGGCCGGAACCGCAGACAATGCCAGACCTGCGAGGAGCCGCGCGCGGAAGGGAAGGATGAGTCCGTCGGGCGGACCACGCCCACGTGGCGCTGCCACGCATGCGACACCTACAACCCCGGAGGGGTCCTGTCGTGCAAGACGTGCGACACACCGCGAGACGTGACGGCGGTGATCCCGCGCCCCACCGCCGTGAAGGAGGCACCGCGAACCTCCTCGTCCTCACGGGTCAGGGGACCCTCGGCGAAACCCGATGGCGGACCTGAGCGCCCCGCCCGCCCCCGGGTGAGTCGCCCCGCGGACCCGCCACCGGTGAAGCGCACGGCCGCGGACTCCTACGCCGCGGACGATGCGATCTTCTTCCCACCGGTGGAAGGACCCCCCGCGGTCGCGCCGACGGTGGGACCTGCTTCCCCATACGTCGTCCCCCCGGCACCGCCCGGCGGCTGGAGCGGCCCGGGCGGTGCCCCCGCACCGGCGGCGTCGGGGCGGAGCGGTGCCGGCTGTGGGATCCTCGCTGCGGTCGTCGTGGGTGTCGTGCTGCTGTTCCTGCTCACGAGCTGTATCCGATGGATCGGTTCCCTCGCGGAGTCCGCCGGGGACACCCCCGACGGGACGGCGCCGGAGCCCGCCTGCCCGTCCCGGGTCGAGGCGCTCATCCCCGGAGGCGGTGAGGCCGTACTGGTCGACGCGTTCGAGACCGAGGCCCACCGGATCATGCTGTGCGAGGCTTCGGACGGCCAGGTGTACTACCACGGGGAGCTGATCGACGCCACCGAGGACCCCATCCTTCTCCCCGCGGACGACACCGGTGACGGATACATCGCCTGGAACGCGACGTATTCCTATGAGATCACCGATGACGTGGTGATCGTTTCCAACAACGGTTCCGAGCTGGGGCGGTACGACCTCGTCCCGTGGGAGGACCCGGCCTGAGGCGGGTGTCCGCGGTCCCGGCGTCCCGGGACCGCGGACCGCGCCCTACTCGCCCAGGAAGCGGTACCCGAACTGTTCCAGGCGCGCACGTGCCCGCCCCAGTTCCTCCTCGGTGAACAGCGGCGCGAACTCCGGCCGCAGCACCAGCGCCTCCACCGTCAGGTCCAGCCGCCCCCGCTCCCACAGGTTCGCGAACCCGTCCGACACCGCGGGCGCGTGCAACAGCCTGCGGGCCGTCCCCAGCGGCCCCAGCTCCGACAACATCGCCAGGAACGCCGACGCCGTGTAGTCCGCCTCCCGCTTCGCCTTCTCGTACAGCCCCAGCATCGCCTTGCCGAAGTCCACCGTCTCCGGCCCGGCGGCGGCCTCCGGCTCCTCCTCGGTCTCCGATTCCCGCTCCCCGGCCGCGTCCCGGCCCAGCCGGTTCACGTACCCCAGCAGGGAGTCCACCGACGTGAACACCTCATAACCCAGCTCCTGCAAGCGCGGCAGGTCGGCCTGCTCCGGGTCCAGCTCCAGCACCACCGGCTCGCCCTGCCCGCGCTGCAACCCGTCGGGCCAGAACGCCTCCGCCTCCGCGACCACCCGCCCGGTCACCGGGTCGGAGATCACCGTGTCCAGCTCGGGCTCGGCGTACCCGAGCCGCAGCAGTTCGCTCACCATGTCCTGGATCTGCACCGAACGCGCGTCGTCGGTCGCCTCGGCGACGACCACCACCGGCCGCAGCGGCTCCCCGGAGTCGGCCTCGGCGCCGTTCGCCAGCCCGGCCAGGAACGACTCCGCCGCCTTCGCCAGCAGCTCCCGGCGGGCCGCCAGGAAGTCGAGGTAGTTCTCCTCCCTCCACAGGTCCGGGTCCGTGGGGATCCACTGCGAGGCCAACGCCCCGGGGTGTCGCTCCTCCACCTCGGGGAAGTACTCCTCGGGCCTGCGGTCGGAGACCTCCAGGTTGGTCTGCTGTGTCAGGAAGCAGAAGTTGGCGATCGCGTTCACGTGCCCGCGCTCGTAGGTGTTGCGCAGCACCTTCTTGGGGAAGATGTGGTGCATCTGCAGCGACGAGTTGCGTCCCAGCAGCTCCGCCCGCAGCTCCAGTCCGCTGCCGAAGTCGCGTGCCCCCTCCACCCGGGTCAGCATGTACAGCAGCGGGTAGAACCGGGACCCCTTGGTGGACCCCTCGAAGTCGTGCGCCCGCACCTCCAGGCTCCCGCCCCTGGCCCGTTCCAGCGCACCGATCAGCCCGTCCACCCCGGCCTCGGCCAGGATGTCGTAGTCGCTCTGCAGGACGGATTCGGTGGAACCGGCGTAGCGGCCCCACAGAGCGCTGTGCACGTACCAGTACAGGACCCGGTCCCGGTGCGCGGCGTCGTCGAACCGGCCCCCGTTGAGCTCCAGCAGCCGCGACACGACCGGCACCGCATAGCGGCCCATCAGCACCCGGTCGTGGTCCAGCCCCAGCCGCCCCGACACCGCGTCCAGGAACGTCCCCACGTGGTCCACCGAACTCTTCAGCGCCTTCTCGAACCCCGCGGCGTCCACCTTCTCCAGCGCCGTGAACAGCGCCCGACCGGTCGCCACGGCCGTCGCGTTGCGCAGCAGCCAGTCCAGGGTGAACGAGTACCCGGCGCCGCCCCACCGGTCCAGCGCCTCCCGCATCCGCGAACGCGCCTCCGGCCACCGGGCGCACAGCTCGGCCAGGGCCAGGTCGCCCTTGGACAGCTTGGTGCCGCCGGAGTTGACCCGGTTGAAGATGTCGACGACCTCGTCGACGGTCCTGCCCGCCCCGGTGATCTCCTCCTGCGGGAAGTCCTTGTCGAGGATCTGGTTCAGCCGGTTGAGCCGGGTCAGGTACAGGTTCGCCTTCTCGGGCGCGTCCCCGAACCGTGTCAGGTAGGGCACCGGCCCCTGCCGGAACAGCTCGGTGACGTCCACCCAGCGGGGGTCGCCGCTCATCTTCAGCGGCCGGTAGAACTCGAACACCTCGGTGTCGACGTTGAACTGCAATCCGGTGAACGCCTTCTCGTCCCCCTCGAAGAACGCGGGGGCCGCACCGCGGATCACCCCGTACAGAGAGGTGATCCGCTGCTGCCCGTCGAGCAGCAGCAGGTGGGCGCCCCCGCCGGTGAGGCCCCCGCGCACCGCCATGTCCTGCACCGAGGTCTCCCACAGCAGCAGGCTGCCGACGGGGTGCCCCAGGTACATGGACCGCATCAGGCCGCGTACCTGGTCGCGGTTCCACACGTAGCCGCGCTGGAACTCCGGCAGCAGCACCGTTCCGGCGTCGATCTGGTCGAGGAGGGTGGACAGCTTCGCCATGGGGCGTTGTCTTTCTCGTCGGGGTCGGTCGTTGAGGGAACAGGGAGTCGAACAGGGAAACCGGGAGGGGTCACGTCCCCAGGAGCGCTTCGACGAACGGGCTGGGACTCCCGTGCCAGCTCACGCTCAGCCGCTCCCGGGCCCGTGTGCACGCCACGAACAGCAGGCTCCGCTCGCGCAGCAGGTCCCGGGCGTGCGCCCCGGGATCCTCCTCCTCGGGGGTGATGCTCGCGGGCGCGGGCAACTGGGCACCGCCCGCACCCACCACCGCCAGGCACCGGAACTCCAGGCCCTTCATCCGGTGCATGGTGCCCACCGACACCGCGGCGGAGGGGAGGTCCGTACTCAGGTTCACGGCGGGCACCCCGGCCTCCTCCAGCGACAGCAGTACCTCGTCGACCGCGCGCCCCGACCGGGCCGCGACACCGATCTCGCCGGGCAGCACATCGGAGTCCAGCCACTGCCGCACGGTCGACACCAGGTGCCCGAGCTCAGCCTCCCAGGAGGCGGCCCCCTTCAGGAGCGGGCCGTCCCCGTGCATCTCGGAGCGGCAGCCCGCGATGTCGTCCAGGCCGCCCTCCAGGTCGTCGACGCGCTGACCGCTCATCAGGGACAGCCCCCACCCGAGGATCTCGGCGGTGGTGCGGTAGTTGAGGCGCAGCCGGGACGAGCGACCGCGCGTCTCGATGCCCAGCTCGGCCAGGTTCACCTTCGGCCCGTAGATGCGCTGGTGCGCGTCCCCGGCGATGAACAGGTCGTCGCCGCCCCGGGGCGCGGCCGCCCGCAGCAGCCGCCACTGGCCGGGGTGCAGGTCCTGCGCCTCGTCCACCACCACGTGCTGGAACGGCTTCTCCGCGTCGGGCCCGGCCGCCAACACGCGGGCGGCCTCCTCGCACACGGTCTCGTGGGTCCACCACCCCTCGGCCTCCAGCTCGCTGCGGAACTCCGAGACGGCCTGCCACACCCGGGCCTTCCTCGCGGGGGACAGGGCCCGGCCCCGCCCGGTGCGCTTGGCCGCCAGGTAGTCGTCGGCGGTCTCCACCCGCCGGGCCAGCACCACCTGGCGCCACTCCTGGGCCAGGAACGCCGGAGCCATATCCACCCCGGCCCGCTCCGCGGCTGCCCGCCACAGCGCGTGCTCCCGGGCGGTGTCCAGCAGCCGGGGGCGGCCGTGCGCCTCACGGAACACCCGGTGGGCGAACCGGTCAACGTTCTCCACCCGCACCTGCGCGGCGGCCGCCCCGTCCCCGGACCGCTCGGAGAGCAGGGACAGCCCCTCCTCCAGCGCCCTGGCCAGGGTCGAGGTGAACGTGGTCAGCAGCACCGGCCCCGTTCCCCGCCCGGCCAGCCGGTGGGCGCGGTGCAGGGCCACGACGGTCTTGCCGGTGCCCGGCCCGCCGCTGACCCGGGCCGGCCCCCGGTGCGAGGCCTCCACCGCCGCCCGCTGGGTCGGGTGCAGGTAGATCCGCCACAGGTCGAAGGGGCGCCGCAGCGTCGCCAGGAGCTCCTCGGGCCCCTCCACCAGCAGGACCCGGTCGGGGCTGCGCCGCACCGCCGCGTCCAGGTCGTCGGGGTCCACCTCGCCGGTGATGTGCGCGCCGAGTTCGCCCCACACCTCCTCCGGGGACATCCCCGACGCCAGCCCGTACAGCACCTGCCACTGCACCGGCGGCAGGAAGCCCTGTGCGGCCTCCAACTGGGCGACGTCGGTCAGCGCGCGGGCGAACCCCAGTGTCTGCTCGTCGATCCCCAGCCGCCCCAGGTCGGGGTCGGAGACCCCGTCGAACAGCAGGGCCGGAGAGGACCGCGCCATCTGCTTCAGGAAGGGCAGGCTGGAGTCGATGGCCTCCACGTCGCGCAGCTCGATGGCACCGGTGGCGGTGTTCACCGAGGCCCTGCGCTTGCGCGCCCAGGCGTAGGCGTCGTCGTGGGGGAGTACCTTGAGCAGCGTGTAGGTGTCCCCCTTCGCCAGGGCCAGCACCACACCGCGCCAGAACCTGTCGATCCGGACGGTGCGGAACCGGTCGTCGCGGGCGGCGCTGACTTTTTCCAGGTGCAGACCGGTGTGCGTGGCCTCCTCGAATTTGGAGAACACTTCGCACACCCGGTCCCTGACGTGTTTCTCCAGTGCGGAGAACTCGCGGAAGAACTCCTTGTCCAAGGCGAGCTGGGCCACGGCATCGGTTTTCGTTGTCGGGGGAGGCACCCGGGCACCTGGGCGGTCCGCGGTCTTCGGAGCGGGCGAGGGGCCGAACCGCACGGGCGGTCCCGAGTACCGGGGGTCACGGTCAACCTATCCGCCTTCGGGCCTGCTCACACGGCCGAAGGTCCTTCTTCACCCGAGCTGTGACCGAAGCGCCGACCATGTCGTCCGTCACGCGGTGACCGGATCCGGCCACCGCCGTGACGGACGAGGGATCGCCTTCCGGGATCTTCGTGCAGGTGGACCCGAGAACGGTGGACGGGGGTGACCGCGACCACCCGTGCACAGGCGTTCGGGAAGCACCGGGGGCATCGGAATCCGGTCCCACCCTTCCGATACATTCTGCTCTCGAACCATTCGTCCCCGTAATGACCGGAGCGCCGCTCCGGCATTCACCCCCGTGAGACGGAGCCACCCCATGTCGACGTGGAACATCCAGCCCGGTGAGGTCGGAGGCATCCTCACCACCGTGTTCTCCCACATCGGGGACGAGGAGGGCACCAGCGGCCTGACCGGGAACATGACCGACCTCGGCGGACACCTGGTCGACGCCGACACCCACGCCGCCAGCGGCCCGATCGGCCTGGCGCTCGGCGAGTTCGCCGAACACTACTTCGGGGTGCTCGGAGACACGGTCGGCCTGGCCTCACGCGCCGTCAACGGTGCCGGCGAGGCCACCCTCCACTACGTCGAGGGCGACCTGGAGATGGCCGCGGAGGCCCAGGACGCCGTGATCACCGCGGACCTGGACGAGGAGCGGCCGCCCGGCGTCAGCCCCTACTGACGGCAGAGCCCCGACCCCGTCCCCGACCCCTGAGAGAACATGCCCTCCTCCACCCCCTGGGACAGCGGCGGCGCCTACGCCTGCCTCCCCAACGGCGCCGTCGACCCCACCCTCATCCCCATCCCCGACGTGGACCCCGACGAACTGGAGGCCACCGCCACAAAACTCACCGGGACCGGCGGTGACATCGGGCGGTCCGGCACCGACATCACCGGTTCGTGGGCCGGCCTCAGCGGTGTCTACAGCGCCCCCGAGGCCGAGACGCTCTTCGCGAAGATGGACCCGGTCGGCTCCGACACGGCCGATGTCCAGGACGCGGTGGGCACCGCCGCCGACGCCCTCTCGACGTTCGCGGAGGAGGCCCGTGAGATCAAGGCCAGGCTCGTCTCCCTCAAGGGTCGGGCCGAGGACCTGCGCGCCGAGATCGGCACCGACGAGGACTGGGCCGATGACGACGACCTGCGGGGTCGCAACAACGCCCTCAACAACCAGGTCGCCGACGCCGTCTTCGAGTACCAGTACGCCGAGCGGAACTGTGCCAACAAGATCACCGGCCTCTTCGGCGGCACCTACTTCGCGGGCTGGTCCGAGCTGTCGCCCGAGGTTCCGGGCCGGACCAGAGACGGCCGGGAGCGGGCGTACTACGGCACCTTCAAGCCCCTGGTCGACGCGGCCAACCCGTGGGGGAGCCCGGTGGACGCCCCGCCGGCCGGCGGGATCCTCGGGGACGGCCTGGCGGCCCTGGGCGACCTGGGCGCGGGGGCACTGCTCGGCCTCGGCGCGACGACCGGTATGTACCGGGACGGGCAGATGGCCTACCCGTTCGGCACCGAGTGGCAGCAGAACATGGGCGCTCACTTCGGGGAGTTGGGGGAAGGGTACGCGACCCTGACCGGGTTCTACGTGGACGGGCAGTGGACCGGCCACGACTCGGTCGACGAGTGGTACTTCCACTTCAGCGGGGCCGCGGGTGAACTGGTGGGGTCGTACTTCGCCTATGACCAGTGGGAGGACCGCCCGGCCTACTCGATCACCACCGGTATCGCGAACACGGCGCTCCTCGCCGGCGGTGTCGGAGTGTTCAAGTTCCTCCTCGACAACCCGGCCGGGATCGGCAACGGACCGGACCTCGGGGAGCCCTCGCCGGACTTCGGGAACGGGTCCTCCTCCAACGGCGGCCACCACGGGGGTTCCGGAGAGCGCCCGGGCGGCTCCTCGCTCCCGGGACAGGAGGGCTTCGGCGGAGGGAACGACGGCACACCCTCCCTGACCGAGACCCGGCAGACGCTCAGCGACCTCAACGACCTCAACGGCACGAACCGGTCCAGCGGTCCGAGCGGTCAGGGGACGGGCACCGCCGACCCCGGCACACCGAGCGGCCAAGGGACCTCCGGCACGGACACGAATGCCACCCCGTCCGCTTCGGGCACGAACGGCAACGGCAGTACGTCCAACGACCCGTGGGCCGCATCGCCGGTCAACGGCACCGACCCGGCGCTCTCCTCCCCGAACACGGCGAACGGTGCGGACCCCTCCTCCTCACATCCCGCGAACGCGAACGGTGTTTCGGGTGGCAGCGGTGGCGGCGGTGGCAGCGTCACGAACGGCACGGATGCGAACGGAACCGGTGCGAACCCGGTGGACCCGAACACCCCCGCGAACGCCGACCCGGGCTCGGGTTCCACCGATGGGGGAGAGAACGGCGGCGACCCCCAGTCGGTCACGGGCGGCCAGGACCCGAACGGCGGCCAACAGAGCGGTTCCAATACCGGTACCGCCACCTCCCCGACCGACGGCACCACCGCACACCCGCTGCCCGCACCGCCACCCGACCCGACGGCGTCCTACCCGGGACACCTGGACGCGGAGGGCATCCGGCGCTTCGCCGACGAGTCCGAGGTGGACGCCTACGCACAGCAGGTGCTGCTGGACCCGACGGTCAACCCGCACGCCTTCGACAACCTCCCCGCCGAGCAGCGGGACGCGGTGCTCAAGTACACCACCAACTCCTGGGTGAACGCCGTGGCGCGTGCGGGCGACTCCGCCGCCGGGCAGCGCCTTCTCGATTCCTGGGTCGATCGGGTGAACTCGGCCATCGCATCGGGAGACATGCGTTACCGAGGGTGGGATCTGTACGAGCTCAACGGTCGGGTCAGACCGACGCTGAACGATCTCGTCACCGCTCGTTCGAGGACGGACCTGACACCGAATCAACGTTCTCTCGTGGAAGAGGTCCTCAACCACCGATATCCACACCTCGCCCTCAACCATTGGCTCTCCCGGTCGGGGCCGCTCGGTGCCGCAGCGGAGACCAACGGCGGGCGCTATCCCGATGTGAATGATGCCCATGACCTCATGGCGGATCTCGACCCTGCGGTGGCCCGTCCCCTGCCCGAGGGGGTCGAAGCGGTCAGAGGGTTGCACAGCCTCGATCATCTGGACGGGTTCGATCCGAATGATCCCTATGCATTGGTGGGGACAGACCAGACGGAGACGGGTTATATGTCAACCTCACTCGGAAGTAATCTCACCACGGTGGATGGAAAGCCCTTCCCCTATACGGTCAATCTCAAAGTTCCCCCTGGAGCCGAAGGGCTGTGGGTGGGGGAGAGGAGCCGATACCCCTCCCAGCGAGAACTCATCCTCGCGAGAGGCACCGAATACCATATTGATAATGTCCGGCATGTCGGTGGCAGATGGATCATCGACGCGACTATCACTGTGAGCTGAAAACGTGGATTCGGAAGGGGGGCCAATGCGGGAAGAGAAGTGGGGGAGCGGTGCGGGGTATCTGTTCTCATGGGAGAAGCCCGTGTCTCACTACCCGGTGGTGCTCGACGGTGTCGTCATCGGCCATCTGTGGGCTGCACAGGACCCGCAGGGGAGTGCCGCCGGATATCTGCCCGTGGTGTCAGCCCTCGACCTGGAGCCCCGTATCCGCGCTGTCATCGTCTGGGACGAGCGCTTCAAGGAGTCCTTCCTTGCAGGGCTCACATCTGAGCAGGCCCTGGAGCGCTGGCGCCGAGCCGGTGCGCACCCGGAGGCCGGCGGTGTTCCCGCCGATGCCGTTGCACAGACCGCGCCGGGTAGTGAGGCCCTATCGCAGGCGATCAACCCCGATTACACCGGGCCTTCACTCGACGAGGTCCCGGACGACGGTCCCGACCTCTTCCCGGAAATGGACCGCTGGAGTGATGTGTCGTTCGCTCCGGTGACGCTCGGCCGTACCTTCGATACCGTCACCGACCAGCCGGTGCGCTACCTTCCTGTGCACCTCGGAGATGAGCTGATCGGGTACCTGTGGGCGTCGGTCACCGACGAGGCGGCCGATTTCCAGTTCCTCCTTCCCGGTGACGTGACCGGCAACCGGGCCCGCGGCTGGTGGTTGACCGAGTTCCGGCACCTCCGGGAAAGCGGAGTGACCCCGCTCCAGGCCCTGTGCTCACGTATCGGCTCCCCCGAGGACCCCAAGGGCGGCCGGATCGACGCCGACGCCGAGGAGCGCACCGCTCCCAGCCTGGACGCCCTCAAGGAGATCGCCCGCCGATGACCACGGCGCTCACCGCCACGACCGTCCCCACCCCCTCCCTACCCGTGGGCCGGACCCTGGTGGCACTGCTCCACGCCCGGCCGACCCTCTCCGGCCTGCTCGACGCCCTGCGCACCACCGGGCTGCGCCCGCACCCGGTGGCCGACGGCGTGCTCATCGAGCTGCGCGACGCCGCCGACCGGACCGTCGCCGCCGTGCAGGCGGCCCGGCACGTCACGGTCCTCGCCGAGGCCGAACGCCTCCTCGGCCCACTGGACGACGAGGACACTCCCGCCCAGCCCTGGTGGGTGGAGGTCCGTGCCGCCCACCCCGACGCCTCCGTCGCCCTGACGGCCTTCACCACCGCCCTGACCGACCGCTACGGCGGGACGGTCCGCCCCTCACCACCCGACGCGACCGCCCCGGCGCCCGGGACCCCCTCCGTCCCCGCACCCCACCCCGCGCTCACCGCCGCCACCGAACACACCCTCCTCACCGCCGACGACCGCCCGCTCGTCCCCCTCTCCGCGATGCTCGGCGACGCCCTGGCCACCCACGGCCCGCAGAGGAGCGCCCTCCAGATCGTCACCCCTCCGGGCAGCACGGCCACCCCGCTGCTGGCGGCCTTCCTCGCCGCCAGCCCCCTCTTCCGCCAGGTCATCGCCACCGACCCGGCCACCCACCACGACGCCTTCACCGGCGAACCCCTGACCTGGGACGAGCGCCACGGCTTCGTCCCCGACACCCCCGTCCTGCACGAACGCGGCCCCCACCCCGACCACATCCCGACCGAGGAGAACCACGCCCCGGGGTGGCGGCTCACCGCCGAACTCACCACCCTCCACCCGGCCACCGAGGACCTGCTCCTGGGCGAGGCCGCCGAACTCCTCGCCACCCACCTGGCCGGTGGCCGGATCGCCCTCTTCGACACCGGCGAACCCCTCTGCCTGCCCTGGGACCCGGTCGCCCTGACCCGCCTGTGCCGTGAGCGCGCCCCGGCGTCCTCGCTCCTGCTGTTCTCCGGAGCACCCGACACCGTCCGGGACCCCGGCACCCTCGACTTCCACGGCATCCTGCGCGTCCAGCGGGTCCGGGAGGGTGTCAAGGAGACCGCCTCCCTCACCGTCGTCCACCCGCCGGGGACCGAACCCGACCTCGACGCGATCCCGCGCGCCGTCGCCGCCCTCGCCTCCCGGGGCCTGCTGCGGACCCTGTCCGTCTCCCGCCGCCCCGGCACCCGGCCCGAACCCCGCTGGACCGGGTTCCCCGCCCCCGTCGGCCTCGCCCTGGGCCCCGAGGGCCTCATCGAACTCGGCATCACCGACCCCGCGACCGCCCCCGTCCCGGTCCGCCTCATCGGACCCCGGCTCACCCCCGCCGCCTGGTACCGGGTCGGCGACGGCACCCGCCCCGAGGACTGGAACCGCCTGCGCCTGCTCCACCGCCATCTGGACCCCGAACGCCGATAGAAGCCGCGGAGGAGTCCCTCCCACGCCCACTCGCCCGTGAGCCCGATCCGGCCCGCGCAGCCCGCCCTTTGCCGGGCGCTCCTCAGAACTCCGAGGCCCGTTGCAGCGAGCCGTCGATCCGGAGCACCGTCGGATGCTCCTCACCGTGCAGCCGGACCAGGTCCGCGCGCAGCCCCCGCAGAGTCCGCTCCGCCTCCTCCCGGTGCCCGGCGCCCAGCTCCAACAGCCCGATCTGGTGCCGCAGCTCCAGGGGGCGCGGGTCGTCCGCCCCGAGTTCGGCGACCTCGTCCGCCAACAGCCCCCGCAGCAGCTCCAGCGCCCGCACCGCGTCCCCGCCCAGCGCACGGCAGGTGGCGTCCTGCAACCGGCAGCGGAACATCAGGGACACGTCACCGCCGGGGGAGTTCTCCAGGTCCTTCGCCAGCGCCGCGTACAGCGGTCCCGCCTGCCGGAAGTCACCGCTCTGGAACAGGATGTTGGCGCGCTCCAGCCGCAGCTCCACCACCTCCGGGTCGGTGCCGCCGAACGCGGACGCCGCCCGGACCGCGGCCCCACGCAGCGCCTCGGCGGCCTCCCGGTTCCGCCCCTGGGAGACCAGCCCGCTCGCCGCCAGCCGCGCCTCGGACACCGCCGAACGGTCGATGGCCGGCAGGTCCGTCCCCGCGCGCGGCCCCGGCCCGGGCTCGGGAGCGGACCCGGCCGCCGTACCCCCGCCCCGCTCCCGGTCCTTCTCCGGCCCCGGGGCCGAGGCCACCCGGGACAGCGCCGCCCCGTACATGCGGTGCGGGTTGGGCCTGGACGGCGGGTGCAGCGCCTGGGGCATCGGCTCCAGGTCGCCGACGAACCCCATCAGCCTCCCGTACACCTCCACCGCGTCCTCCGGCCGGTCCTCCGGCTTCTTCTCCAGCAGCGCCGCGATGACCTCCGACAACCCCGACGGCACGTCCGACCGCACCGACCGCACCCGCTCCGGCGTCTCGTTGGCCTGCTTGGACGCCACCGCCCACGGGGTGGACGCCCGGAACAGCCGCCTGCCGGTGAGCATCTCGAACAGCACGCACCCCAGCGCGTACAGGTCGCTGCGCGGGGTGGCCCGGCCCGCCATCAGCTGCTCGGGCGCCATGTACTCGGGTGTGCCCGGCGTGTGCCCGGTCCGGGTGATCTGGGACATGTCCGTGCGGTCCAGCGCCACCGCCAGCCCGAAGTCCAGGACCTTCACCGTCCCGGTCTTCTCCAGCATCAGGTTGGTCGGCTTCAGGTCCCGGTGCACCAGCGACGCCCCGTGCGCGGCGGCCAGCACCGAGCACACCTGCGCCCCGATCCCGGCCGTCCACCCCACCGACAGCCGCTCCTGCTCGCCGATGAGGTCGCCGACGCTCATCCCGTCGATGCGCTGCATCACCAGGTAGGGCCGCCCGTCGCCGTCGGTGCCCGCGTCGAACACCGACGGCACCCCGGGGTGCTGGAGCTCGGCGGTGATCCGCGACTCGCGCACGAACCGGTCCACCATCTCCTTGCGCTCGGCCTCGTCGGCGTCGTGCGGGAACCGGATGAACTTCACCGCGACCCGGCGCTTCAACCGCAGGTCATGGCCCTCGTACACGGTTCCCATGCCGCCGCGCCCCATCGGCACCGGCTCCAGCGCATACCGCTCGCCGAGCACCCACCTGCCGCCGACCGCTCCGGTCATCTCTCCAGCTCCCGTGACCTCGCCCGGCACGGCCGGCCGCCGACCGTGTTCCGTCCACTCTCCCAGACGTCCCACCCGTGTCCACGGGCCTTCCGTCGCCACCCGCGGCCCTCAGGAGTCGCCTATCCGCAAGGGTTCCAGAATCCCCCGGGTCTGCAACTCGGCGATGTGCTCGGCCACCCGCTCCGGCACCGGCCCGCCGCGCACCAGCAGCCCCGCCTCGATGCTGTGCGCCACCCCGCTCTGGGTGAGGTTGGCGCTGGACACCAGCAGCGCCCGCCGGTCGGCCACCGCCAGCTTGGCGTGCGTGCGCGCGAACCGGTCGGGCCGCCGCTCCGGCGGCCACTGCCACAACCGCACCCCCGCTACCCCGTGGAAGGCCATGGCGGGCTCGCGCCCGGCCAGCGTCCCCCGCGCCCCGGCCAGGGTCTCCACCACCGCCGACACCGCCACTCCGCGTTCCACGGCCGAGGCCAGGGCGGCGCGGACCGCCCGGTGCCGGGTCGCCGAGTAGGTCATGAGCAGCAGCTCCCGCTCGGCGCCCTCGATGAGGTCGACCAGTGCCTGGGCGGTGGCGCGCACCGGGACGGCGTGGCTGCCGGGGCCGGTCCACACCGTCTCCACGGTCACCGTCTCCGCGCCCGCCCCGTACCCGGCGGCCACCCCGCGCAGGAACGCGGCGGCCCGCTCACCACCGACCCCCTCCCGTGCGGCGGCCTCCAGCAGCGGCGCCACCGTCTCCCGCCCGCGCACCGACCCCAGCACCGCCTGGTCCGGCCAGCCCTGCGCCAGGCGGTCGGCGACGGCCCGCAGCCCGGCCGCGCCCAGGACGGGTGCGGCCGCGGCGGCGAGCCGCTCGAACTCCGACTCCGCACCCGTCACGGCAGCTCGGGGTACAGGGCGAGGTCGGGGGAGCCGATGGGCACCACGAACCTGCGGTCCAGGAACCGGTTGCCCCGCTCACAGGTCGTCTCCGACACGAACAGGCACACGTGGCAGGCCGCCCCGTGCAGGAAGTCCGCCTGTGCCTGCGGCAGCCGCTCCGCGCACAACGGGTCGGAGGAGCACCGCATCGCCTCGTGCAGCGCCCGCCGCACCAGCCGGGGCAGCCGGTCCGGCTCGGCCTGCGACACCAGCCCGCCCAGGGTGCCCTCGGCGTCGGGGACGGCGGTGTAGATGAGGATGCCGCCGCGCGGGTCGTCGGCGTCGCCGCTCGCGTAGATGCGCTCGGACAGGCTCGCCGAGTTGTACCCGCAGTCCAGGGCGATAGTGCGGATCAGCAGGTGCGACAGGGTGTGCAGGGCGATGTACCGCTCCCCGGGCCAGAACCGCATCGGCTCGAACCCGCTCCTGCGGTGCGGCGGCACCCGGTTGGCCCGGTAGGTGGCGTACGCCTGCCGGTGCAGGCCCATCGCCTCCGAGCCGGTGACCTTCTTCTCCCAGGCCGCGAGCAGTTCCTCGGGCACGCGCAGGAAGATCCCCTCCCCGCGCACTTCGCTGGCCGGGATCCACTCCGGCTCCACCCGTGCCAGCGGCGCGGACGTCACCAGCTCCGGGTCGTCGGGGTCGGGCGCCTCCAGCCGGGTGAACCCGGTCAGCGCCCGCACCTCGCGCAGCCGCTCCACCTGGAGCACGTCGGAGAACACGCCCTTCAGGGACGCGGGCAGCTCCGCGGTCACACTGCGCAGCGCGAAGTCCTCCGTCGGGTCGGGCAGGTCGGGGGAGGAGAACACCTTCCACTCGGGGGTGCGCAGGTCCGGGTAGCCCTGGCCCTGTTCCTCCTCCTGCGCCTGCCCCTCCTTGGCGGCACGCACCTTGGCGATGGCCGCGGACAGGGTGGCGTCGTCCCACTGCTCGAACTGCCGCAGTGCCGGAACCGTGGTCCGGGCGTAGGCCAGGAACTCCGGGTTGGGCGGCAGCGCGGCGAACGCCTCCTCCCAGTGCTTGTCCACCAGCCCCTCCAGCCCGGCCCCGGCCGGGGGCAGCGCCAGCGCCGACAGCACCTGGGAGAACCACTGGTTGGACGCGCCCACCACCAGCACCTTGGGCCGGGCGTCGCAGCCGCCCTCCTCGAACCGGCGCAGGTGCGGGTGGCGTCCCCGGCAGCGCGGCAGGTTGTCCTGCCCGCGCTCCCCGCTCGCCCAGCGCATGTTGCGGTGTGCACCGCAGCTCACGCAGGTCAGCTCCACGTTCGCGCCGATGTTGCCGCCCCGGTCGTCCATCTGAAGACTCGGGTGCGACGCCTTGGCGCAGGAGGCCCCCTGGTGCACGAAGTGCACGTACGGGAACTCGTCCAGGTGCCCGTTGGCGCAGGTCAGCACGAACCGCGCCGACACCGCCAGCGGCTTGCGCCCCGGATGCCTGCTCACGTTGTGCACGAACCGCGCCTCGTGCGGGCGGCGCGGGTTGGTGTTCTCGAACGCGAACGCCCCCGAGTCCAGCGACCCCAGGTCGTTGCAGGCCGTGCACCGGAAACAGCCGGGGAACGGGAGCGTGGGCACCCCCACCAGGGAGGCCGGACCGCCCGGGTTCGCCTCCATCCCCTCCGTCCACGGCGCGGGCCGCAGCTCCTTCACCCGGCGGTTGCGCTTGTTCTGCCGCACCGCCTCCAGCAGCCGGGGCTCGTCGATCCTCTCCCAGCCGTGGGCGTTGGTGTAGTTCCAGTCGTCCAGGCCGCGGACCAGCACCGCGAAGTTGGGCAGGTCCACCAGGGACCCCACGCCGCTGGTGAACATCAGGTGGCTGGGCCGGACCGCACCCACCCGCCGTCGGTACGTCGCGTCGCGCATCAGCCGCGTCCCTTCCCGCGGGCGGCGGCCGCAGGCACGGCCGTGTCGCCCATCTCGTCGCCCTCGTCCGCGTCGTCGTCCCCGCCGTCCGCGCCGCCCGGCGGCCCGAACGACCACTCCGGGGCTCCCACCACCGGGTCGAACAGCTCGCCGCCGCCCGGGAACAGCAGGTTGATCTCGTTCTCCGTCTCGCGCATGGACATGCCGACGGTGGTACCGGTCCACGGCCCCTCGCCGGGCTTGTGCAGCAGCCCGCGCAGCTGCTGTTTGGCCTCGCTGGAGCGCTCGTACCCCAGCCGGGTCGAACCCTCCCTGCCGTTCTTCCAGATGTCGCGCAGCGCGTTGATCCGCTCGGCCAGGTAGCCCCGCCCGCGCGGGCCGTCCACGGCCTCGGCCCGCCGCAGCATCCGCTCGACGATCTCCTCCACCTCGGGCCCGTCCAGGTCCACGTCGTGGGCGTCGGCGTTGCGGGAGAACCCCTCGGCGGTGTTGCGCACCGCCGCCACGAACATCGCCGCCGTCCCCCGGTCCAGCGAGCGACGCGTGAACGGGGTGACGCTCAGCGCCTCCACCTGCCGGTAGAAGGTCGCGTGGTAGTACCCGAAGTCCTCGTAGTGCGCCAGGTCGCGCGGCCGCGTCCAGTTGTAGAGGGTGACCACCAGGCCGGGCCGGCGCGGGTCGCGGCCCACGCGCGAGGACGCCTGGATGTACTCGGCGGTGTTCTTGGGCTGGCCGGTGACCACCATCAGCCCGAACCGGGACACGTCCACGCCCACCTGGAGCATGGACGTGGCCAGCACCGCGTCCACCGGGTTCTGCCCCTCCCGGGCGATGCGCCGCTGCGTCTGCTGGTGCGGGACCACGTTCACGGCCGACGACCTGCGCCGGGCCTCGAAGACCCGCCGCATCTCGACGCCGGTGGCGCGCCTGCGCGTGCTGGTGTCGATGTCGGGGTCGAACCCCTGCTCCAGCCGCTTGAGCACCTCGCTGATGTCGGCGGAGGAGATGCGCGAGGTCAGCTCCTGCACCGTGAACAGGCCCGACGGGGTGAGCCGGTCCGGCAGCCCCTTGCTGCGGCCGTGCCTGCGCACGCGCACCGTTACGTCGTCGTCCATGTACCGGCGCATGCCGGCCAGCTCACGGGTGGCGTTGAAGTACCCGACCATGGTCATGTACGGGTCGGCGGCCTCGCCGTAGGTGTCGAACACCTGCTGCCCGGCGAGCATGATGATCTCCGCCAGCCGGATCTCCGCGGACTTGAGCCGCACCCCGTGCGCGCACACCCCCATGTAGCGGCGGCCGGGGTCGGTCTCGGTGACCGGCACCTGGGTGGAGAAGAACGTGTCGGTCACCTCCGTCACCTGCGGCGGGAAGATCCGCAGGTCCCGGCCGAACACCCCGCGCACCTGCTCGGCGGCGCGCTTGGTGGTCGCTGTGGACGCCACGATCTTGGGCGCGGTCCGCTTCCCGGACGGGGTGGTCCAGGACGTGAGCTCGTCCACCGCCGCCTCGAACAAGCCCACGGTGGTGCCCAGCGCACCGGAGATCAGGTGCAGCTCGTCCTGGATGATCAGGTCCGGCGGCCGCAGCCGGGGGACCGGCCTGCTGTCCACCTTGGGCAGGTGGCCCTTGGCGTTGTGCCTGCTCGCGCACCCGGTCTTGGCGTCCAGGTCGGCGTGCCGGAACCCGTGCCGGGGGCAGTACTGCGCCACCCGCCCGAACAGCATCCCCGCGAACCCGCGCCAGGGCAGCTGCGCCAGCTTGTCGACGGTGGCGATGACCAGGCTCGGCGTGTACCGGTAGATCTCCTCGTCCACGGTGAGGATCGGCAGGCCTTCGGTGGACTTCGTGCGGGAGAACGGGCAGGCGTCCGCGCCCTCGGCGTTGGCGCAGAACAGCCGAACCCGCCGCTCATCGTGCTGCGGGTACAGGTCCCGGTGCGCCTGGAGGCGGGTGCCGCACCAGGGGCAGGACAGGGTCTGGAGCACGTTGGCGCGCTCGCTCTTGCCCGCCTCCCGGGCCTCGGTGATCTGCTGCTCGGCCTCGGTGAACCAGTTGGGCGACACCCCGCCGCCCACCCACAGGCCGATCCGGAACGGCTCGGTGCCCCAGGTGGCGGGGTCTTCGGCGCGCTGCACCTCGGCCGCGCACACCAGCGCCGCCGCCCGCTGGAACTGCTGGGCGGTGAGCAGGCGCAGCGTGTAGCGCATGAGCACCGCCACCCCCGCCATGCCGCTGCGGGCGTCCGCACCGGAGCCGACCAGGCCCTGGAGGCGGCGGATCGCGAAGGTGTAGGCGGTCAGGCCCAGGTAGGCCTCGGTCTTGCCACCGCCGGTGGGGAAGAACAGCAAATCCACGACGGCGTCGGGGTCCGCGGCCCGCTCGGGGTGGTCGGGATCGGTGATCGCGGGCAGGTTCAGCAGCACGAACGCCAGCTGGAACGGGCGCCACGACGCCGCGGCCGCGCCCCGGGCGAGGACCTGTTCCCGGGCCTGGGCGAAGGACACCTCGGGGTCCTCGCGCAGCCGGGCGATCTCGCTGTGGCGGCGCTGGTCGGCCATGGCCCGGTTGGCGAACCGGAAGGCCCGGAGGGCTTGGGCGTGGTGGGGGTGGGCCGGGTCGGTGAGCAGCCTGATCCCGGCGCGGATGCGCTCGGCCGCGGTACGGGCCTTGAAGACGGCGCTGACGGCGGTCTCGCGCAGGGCCTTGGGCAGGGCGGGGATGGCGTCCTCGCGGTCCTGCAACCAGGCGGAGTAGCCGGTGGAGAGCGGGGCCAGGCCGGTGCGCAGCGCCTCGGGGGAGGCGGTGGCGAGCGCGTGCATGGACAGCTCGACCCTGGCCAGCGCGGAACCCTCGGTGACGGCGGCTGTGGTGGCGGGCACGTCGTGGTGGGGGAGCCAGGTCGTGGCGAGCCGGTGCGCGCGGCGCGTGCCCTCGGTGACCTCGGCATGCACGGCGACGTTGCGGCCGTCGGCGAACTTGAGCTGGTTGCGGTAGAGCAGGCGCAGGTGGAGTTCCTCGGCGTCGTCGGTCACCGGGGCGGTGTCTTCGAGCGGGTCGTCCACCGGGAGGAACACGGGAGAGGCGCCGTCCAGGGCGGTCACGGTGAGCCCGGCCTGGAACAGCCAGCGGGCGTCGCCGTTGGGGGTGACCGGCTCCTGGTTGTTGACCAGGTTCAGTTCGATGGTGCGGCGGGGGCGTCCGTCCCGGGCGGGACGGACGGCGACACCGAGGTAGACGCAGGAGGCGTCGGGGTCGGGGTCGGTGAGGCCGATCCGGAAGTCGGTGTCGCCGTCGAGGCGGACCTCCTGGGTGTACTCCTTGGGCTCGCGCGACCAGATGGTGCGGCGGCGGCCCTCCTCGGTGAGGGAGTCGGTCTTGCCGTACCGGCCCCAGGAGGCGGTGACGGTGACGACGTCCACGTCGGAGGGGACGGAGAAGGACAGGCCCATGGTGGAGGCCCACATGTGGCCGAGGTTCTGAGGGGTGACCTTGTCGGCGAGCTCGCCGGAGCCCTCGCCGTGGGTGTCCCCGGCAGCGCCGTTGTCGGTGTCCACGAGGTCCCCGGCGGCGTCCTTGGTGGACTTGGGCACCTGGTGGCGGGGGCCGAGCATACCGACGAGGTAGCGCTCGCGGGGTCCGGAGGAGTTGGGGGCGAGCTCTTCGGCGGGGCCCTCCCAGGGGCCGAGGAGGTCGCGCTCGATGAGTTCCTGGAGTTCGGAGCGGACGTGGAAGGAGGAGGCCTTCTCGAACTCCTGGGGTTCGTCGAGAGTGGCGATCAGCGCGTCCTCGCGGGCGGCCCGGAGTTCGGCCTTGGTGGGCTTCCTGTCGGGGGCGGCGGCTGCTTTGCCAGGGAGATCGAGTGAGGTCTGCTCCCCGCGGGGGTTGGGGAAGAGGGCGTCGTCGGACATCAGAAGAGCGTCTCTCCTTCGGGGGCCGCGGACTTGCGCTTGCCCTTCTTGTCGTGCAGACCCTGCGCGACCTCTTCGGCGTAGCGCTGGTGGTTCAGTTCGAGCAGGCTGTCGAGGACCTCGCGCTGCGCGGCCGGACCGATGGTGTACCGGGTCTCGCGGCCCACCGGGTGGAACCCGTGGTCGAGCCCGCCGACGGCCTCGATGCGGTCCTCCCAGCCGTAGGCACGGACGGTGGCCTCGTCGATGGCCCGGTGGATGGTACGCAGTTCCTCGATATCGGAATCAGTGCACTTAGGGTCGAAGACGAGATTGTAAGTTTTGGTGAGCCCGATATTCCGCGAGAGCATAAGTTTCTTCCGATGGTCATCAAGATGTTCGCCAAGAATTCGGAGCTCTTGTGTGAGTTCAGGCATGGCGAAAGTTTCAAATACGTCTGATATCGTATACCTTGGGTCTGTTTTTAGGGAAGATCCATGGACCTGCATCCACCAGAAATGCGGGGCGCTTGATAGGGATGCAAGGAAAGCAAAGTCGCTGGTGGTGAAAACGTTAATGTCGGTCGTGAAAACTTGGCTGCTTGTAACTCTAGTCGGGGCAGCGGTTTTGCTCACTCTGGCGATCACGATCACGTGATCCACGGTTTCTAGGAATTTCATTAGCTTGGGGCGCCGATTCCAGAACCACCACCAAGGCGCTTTTTTCACCTGCTCGCTTTTTGTGGCGCGCTCTGGCTTTACGGTTTCTAGTACCCGCAAGAAGGGTTCAGGGTATGTGGCGGCCCTCGCTTCCGTCCAGTCGCGGAAATTGATGATAAAGCGACTTCCGGATTGGCGTGGAGAAGAGTTCAGGTCTCTTCCGTTTAGGAGTGGAAGTATTACTTGCGAGTTTTTGGCTGACTGTGTGAGCATGAATTTCGCTTCTTCGGGGGAGAGGAGAAAACCGGCCCCACCGAAGTCCATGCCCTTCGAGGCTTTTCCGATGTTTGCTGAAAGCTTTTTTGCTTCGCCGGTAATTCGACCCTGGGGGGTTAGCGATGAAGTGATTCCCGGCGCCCTTTCTCCGTCTAAAAGGGATTCTGAATGTGGACTCATCGAGGCTTTTGTCAACCAAACTGCACAGTACTCAACTGAGGCTTTAGTTGGCCACTTCTCGCTCTTCTTGGCTTTTCTGATGAGCGTTCCTGAATTCAGGATTTGATCGAGGCAAACCTCTCTGGAATCTCCCTGTGCAAGAGTGTTTGTTGCAATTACTCCCACTTGCCCATTTTTGTTAGCTATTCGATGTGCGTTGAGAATAAAGTAAGAAACAAGGTCGGCTCGGCCTCCGCTCTGGGTGCCAGATGCTGTAACCGTACTTATGTAATCCCTGAAGTCGGATCCGAGTGATCCGCTGATCCAGGTTCCTCCTAGAAATGGCGGGTTTCCGATTATTGCATCAAACCCTCCACTGTTGAAAACCTCTGGAAACTCTAGGGGCCAGTGTAGGGGTCTGCGTTCAAACGTATCGTCCGGGCGCCCGGAATTCAGCCATTGATTGGCCTTTAGGCTCATCTCTGATTCGTTTTTAGCGGGGTTGCTGGCTAGTTCCACGGCTTGAGAGGAGCCTTGGTCTAGTCCTTGGCTTGCGCGGGCGGAGTTTTTTATGGCTGCTCCGGTTGTCAAATCAGCCAGTATTTTTAGTTTTTCTACTTCTCGCTCAGTCTTTCTCAAGGTGATTCGCTTCTGGTTCAACCCCTCCAAGGTGGCGCCATCGATATTGGTGAGTTCGTGTCGGCTTCTTGCTGCGCGGGTTACTAGTTCTCGGATTCCTGAAGTGAAATCAAAGAGCGTGTTTTCGCCGCCGTGCAGCTTGCGTCCTGCCTTGGGATCCATGTGCATGTACTCGATCTGCTCAAGGGTGGTGATCCCAAGCAGAGAGTCGCCAGCGGCCAACCGGTCATCTAGGAAGGTGAACGGGCGCTTTGGGTCCATGGACACCAGCCACAGCGACAGCTTCGCCATCTCCACGGCCATTGGGTTGATGTCCACCCCGTACAGGCAGTGCTCAATCACCTGACGCCGAGCCTCGACAACGACCGGGTCGTCGTCCTCGCGCAATTCATCGGTTCCCCGAACGGTGGAGCCGTCGGCGCCGACCACCCTCGGGTCGCCCTCCGCCGTCCAGGCCTCAATAAGCCGGTCACCCAGGTACCGCGCCGCCGCCACCAGGAACGCCGCCGAGCCCATCGCGATGTCCGCGACCTTCAGCGACAGGATCTCTTCGCTGCTCTTCAGCTTCCACTCACCGGTGTCCGCCGTCTGCAACGGACCCGGCTCGTACACCAGCGGCTCCAGCGCGCCCTCCACGACCTCCTCCGCGAGGAAGCGCGGCGTGTAGTGCGTGCCCGTGTTCTTGCGCAGCGGTGACTCGGTCACGTACAGCTCGCCCGGCCGCACCAGCATCGGCAGGTCGCGCAGGTCCCAGCGGATGATCCGGTAGAACGGCAGCAGCTGCTCCACCAGCCGCTCGTCGCCCCGCACCACACTGCGCAGCTTCGTGTGCGCCTCGACGGTCTCCTCCGCCGACAGCGGCGCGAGCGCCTTCACCAACTTGCCTTTGCTGCCGATCCCGGAGGCCTTGTACGCGGTGGCCAGCGCTTCCGCCAGCCCCTCCACGTCCGGGTGCCGGGTTGCCAGCTCCTCCAGCTCCCGGAGCGGCACCTCCTCCTCGGCGCCCTCCTTGCCGACGAGCCCCACCACCAGCTCCTCGGCCCGGTAACCGTCAAAGGACAGTAGGCCCTCGTACACGTAGCCGATCTGCTCGACGTCCAGCGCCCGGAAGGACAGCTTGCGCGGCTCGCGCCTCCTGCCCCGCCCTACCTGGACGTACTGCACCGACCGCAGCATGTGCAGCACCGTGCGGTCGTCGATATCCAGCGGCAGCCACGGGAATTCCTTCGGGTCGAACAGCGACCCGTCGTGGGCGTGCATCCGCAGCCGCGGGTGGTCCACCCCGTGGTAGACCGCGTTGAACAGCGCGTTCAGCCGGTACCAGCCCTCGTAGCCGTTCTCCAGGCTGTCCTCGCTGTCGCCCCGCGCCCGGTCGGCCAGCTCGTCGTACAGCCGCCCCGCCGAATAGGTGCTCGCGTACAGGTCGTTGTCGGAGGGCAGCAGACCGCGCTCCTCGGCGAACAGTAGGAACACCATCCGCATCATCACCGACACCGCGCCCCGGTACACGTCGTGCGCGGGCACGTCCACCAGCCCCGGCTCACCGCGCCGCCGTGCCTCGGTGTCCGCACGCCCGATGGCAGCCACCAGCAGCTCCACCGCCTGGCGGACCTGGACGCCCAGCGCTTCGGTGACCTCCTCCTGGGAGTCCAGGCTGCGGGCCAGCAGCCGCACCAGCCGCTCCTCGTCCGGCACCGCGAAGAACCGGCGCCGCTCCAGCAGCGAGTAGAACGCGTGCAGCACGTCCCGCTCCGCCGCCTCCGGCCACAGCACCGCGTCGAACACCGCCGTGGTGGTCACCCCGCCGCGCGGAGCCCACACCAGCACCCACCAGCGCCCGTCCGTGGCCAGGCCCAGCTCCACCCCGTGGTGGCGGCACAGCTTCGCCAACCGGTCCACCGGCGAGGCCGCCCACGACTCGCCCCTGATCCGGGCGGTCGGCACCTGGCCCGGCTCGCACACTAGCCCCAGCAGCCGCACGTCCCCGACCTTGACCTCGCCGGCCGCGTCCCCGTCCAGCGTCTCGGCGGCCTCCGGGGTGGCCAGCGCGAACGACGGCGTCACGTTCGTGTCGTGCTCGGGCACCTCCAGCGCCAGCGGCTCCAGGCCCTCCGTGCGCAGGGACTCGCGCCAGTCCAGCAGCCCGCCCAGCACGTACCGTACCCAGGCGTCCCGGCCCCGGCCGGTGTCGTCCTGCCAGCGCCGGTGCTCCCGGCGCAGCAGGCCCATGCCCTCCTTGCCCACCGGGTCCAGGTTGTGCGGCCACACGTCCAGCAGCACCGGCAGGGTCAGAAACGGCCCGTCGACCTCGACCAGGCTCAGCCAGTTGCGGTGCTGGTCGGCGCTGTCGGTGGCGGAAGCCTTGCGGAAACGGCTCATCGGACGGCCTCCTTGCGGGGAACGACGAAGACGACGGCGACGGGGAACCGGTGCGGTTCCGGTTCGGCGTAGCGCGCGGCGATCGCCGCCAGCTCCCGGTCACGCTCCTCGGCCAGTGAGTCCAGCCGCTTCTGCCAGTTCATCCGGTCCTTCCGGTACTGCTCGCGTTCTTCCTTGGTCTGGGTGACGTCGCGCGTACTGAACAGCGCGTTCTCGTCGTCCTCCGCCAGCGCCGACTCCAGCGTCGCCGCGAACCGGTCGAGCACCGTCGTCACCCGGTCGCGCTCCTGCTCCTGGCGCTGCTGGAGACGGCGCTCCAATTGCTCCAGCCGGGTGTCGGCCCGCCAGTCGATGGCGCGCTCCAGGCCGACCCGGCCGCCGCCCCGCTCCCAGCGGTCGCGGATGCGCGCCCACACCACGTCGGACGCCGGGCGCCCGCCGTCCAGGGCGCGGTTGAGGATGCCGCCCAGCACGGTCAGGTTCTCCAGTCGGCGGAACCGGCCCTGCTCGGGCAGCCAGCCGCCCGAGTGCAGGACCTCCTCGTGCAGGCGCAGCCCGTCCGCACCCACCAGCACGAACCGGGTGTAGGCGCCGACCAGCACGTCCTCCACCTCCGGGTCGTCGGTCACCACGGCCGTCACCCGGTGCAGGCCGATCCGGTCGTTGGACACCGCGGCCCGCAGCAGCCCGGTGGACATCGCCACCAGCGGGTGGTTGAGGTGGGCCAGCACCACGTCGTCGCGGCCCTTGGCGGCCTGCGGGTCGAAGGTCACCGGCAGCTCGCGCGGCACCGCGTCGCGCCCGGCGCCGGAGGGCAGCTTCTCCAGCAGCCCGTCCTTGGCGCGCGCCCACGACTCCGACAGCGTCGGCACCTCGAACAGGCCTTCCGCCAGCCGGACCTCGTCCAGGTGCGGGCGCAGCGCGGGCTGGTGGGCCAGCTCCAGGGCGGTGTCCACCACCCGCTTGACCCGGTCGGGGGTGATGGCCAGCGCCTCCACCGTCTCGTCCAGCCGCTCGCGCAGCCGGCGCACCTGGTCGCGGACGTTGGACTCGGCGGGCACCTCGCCCTTCCTGTCCTTGCGCACCCGCGCGGTCTCGGCGTCCAGGTCGGTGCGCTGGCCGAGCATCCGCCGCTGCACGGCGTCGGAGATCACCGCGTTGACCGCGCCCAGGTCCTCCTCCATCGCGGCGACCTTGGTCGCCACCCGGGACAGGAACTCCAGGTCGCCCTCGTAGGAGTCGGTGGCGTTCTCCCAGTTCGCCCCCACGAAGTGGCGGATCTGCGGTGCCTCGGTCTGGCCGTACCGGTCGATCCGGCCGATGCGCTGCTCCAGCTTGTTGGGGTTGAACGGGATGTCGTAGTTGACCAGCCGGTGGCAGTGCCGCTGGAGGTCGATGCCCTCGCTGGCGGCGTCGGTGGCCAGCAGGATCCGCAACCTGTGCTCCTGCGGAGGCTTCTGGAAGGCGACCCGCAGGGACTCGCGCTCCTGGGTGTTCATCTGCCCGTTGAGGATGCCCAGCTGATCCCCGGCCAGGCCCTCCTGGCGCAGGATCTCCTCCAGCCAGGCCTGGGTGTCCCGGTACTCGGTGAACACCACGACGCGCTCGTTCAGCCAGTGCTTCCCGTCGGGCTTGCACACCGCCTTGAGGTACTTCACCAGCTCGCGGGCCTTGGCGTCGGGCCGGGCCCGGTGGGCGGCCGCCCAGGTGTGCATCCGCTCCAGCAGGGACGCCTCGTCCTCGTCGGTGCCGGGCTGGAGGGGACCGGCCCGGTCCACGGCGTCGTCCTCGGCCTCGGCCAGCTCCTCGTCGTCGTAGGAGGCGGTCTCGTCCCAGAACTCCTCCATCCACTCGGGGACCTCGTCGTCCACACCCGGGTCGAAGAGGTCGGCCTGCCCGGCGCGGGACCGCAGGGTCTCCCGGTACACCTCCAGGGTGTGCGCGAACGCCGCCGGGCTGGAGAACAGCCGCTTCTTGAGCAGCAGCGTCACCAGGTCGGCGGCCCGGCGCCCCTTCTTGGTGGTGAGCCTGGTGCGGCGCAGCTCCGCGAACCGGGTCAGCAGGCCGTGGATCTCCCGCTCGTCCTCGGGGTAGTCCACCTGGATCTCGCGGGCCTCCCGCTTGAGGAACTTGGGGCTGCCGTCAGCGTCGGTGATCTGCGTCTTCAGGCGGCGCACCACCGTCTCCTCCACCGCGGTGGGGCTCGGCGGCACCCCGCGGGCGAACCGCTGGTCGTCGAGGATCTCCAGCAGGGCCGTGAACGACTGCTGGTAGCCGTTGTGCGGGGTCGCCGACAGGAACAGGCGGTGGGTGAAGTGCGGGGCGAGTCTGCGCATCAGCTTGGTCTGCTGGGAGTCCACCGCGTACACCTGCTTGGGGGCGGCCGGCGCCACGTGGTGGGCCTCGTCCAGGATGAGCAGGTCGAAGGCGCGGTGGTAGCTCGAATCGTCGACCGGCAGCACCTCGTCCAGCAGCCGCTGCGCCTTGGCGCCGCGCAGCCACGGCAGGCTGACGATGGTCAGCGGGTACACGTTGAACGGGTTGGCGGCGCTGCCGTACTCGCGGCGCACCCGGGCGGCGCACTCGGAATCGACGACGGTGAAGTCCAGGCCGAACTTCTCCTGCATCTCGTCGCGCCACTTCACCGTCAGGCCGGCGGGGCAGACGATCATGATGCGCTGGGTGCGGTTGCGCAGCAGCAGCTCCTGGGCCACCAGCCCGGCCTCGATGGTCTTGCCCAGGCCGACGTCGTCGGCGAGCAGCAGGTTGACGCGGGGGGCGCCCAGGGCGCGGGAGACGGGTTCGAGCTGGTAGTCCTCGATGGCCACCCCGGAGCGGAACGGCGCCTGGAGGTTGCGCACGTCGGCGGAGGTGACGGCGGACCAGCGCACCGCGTCGAGGAAGGCGGCCAGTCGCTCGGGGGAGTCGAGGCCGTCGGCGGCGATCTCGGGGAGTGTGCCCTCGGGGAGGATCTCCCGGCCGGGCTCGATCTCCCACAGCACGTCGAGGGTCTCGCCGTAGCGTCCCTCCTCGACGCTCTGGAGGGAGACGAGGGTGGCGCCGTCCTTGCTGGGGTCGACGCCGCCGACCACCCACTTCTGCCTGCGCACCCGGACCAGGGTGCCGGTGGTGAGGTCGTCCGCCGGGGGGAGTTCTGCGGTCGTACTGGACATCGGTTCTTCCTGCGTCGCGCCGGATGTGTCCCCGCGCCCTCGGCGGGGGAGGAGGCGGTGAGGCCGAGGGCGGTCGGTGCTCCGGGCGATCGCCGGAGGGGTGTCACCCTCAACCGAGACTTTATTGTTAATAGGGTTCACACGCAACAGGCGTAGGGTGTGTATCTGGGTCGCCGATGCAGATGCTGTGAACAACAGGACGGCGGCCCTGTCCTCCGGGTTTACCCAGGAGGACACCCACTCCCCAGGAGGGGACCTTGGTCCCGATCAGGGCCAAGGTCCTCCGTGTATCCGCCGAGGACGCCATGGAACGCGACGAACCCCCCGGGCCCGGCGAGCGCAGGCCCCGCGCCGTGCACACCGGCCGCACCGGGAACCCGTGCGAGTACCCGGGTTGCGCAAGCCTCGACGCCAGTCTGTCCATCCTATGGAGCCGACCCGACCAGGATCACGAGTTCGGCGGGACGAACCGGGTCCTGCGCTGCGCGGAGCATCGGGGGAGGGGCACCCCAGCGGCGGAGTCGCAGGAATCGCACTCCGTGGAGCGGGCCCCGCCCCCACGTCGAAGACGACGCGTGCCCGCCGGTCGAGACCCCGCGCCGAGACCGACACTCCGCACACTGAGGCTGAGGATGCCGCCCAGGCGGATCCGCAGGCCCCTCGCCCCTGCGGTCAACGGCTCTGGCCGTTCGCTATATGGGCCTGCTTGAAAAATCCTTGCGAAGGGAGTTCTCTCGATGACGTCCGGTCGGTCGGGGAGAACGGGTAACCAGTGCGATCATCCCGGGTGCAATAGAGAGCAGAAGGGGACCTCCATCGATTGGAGTCGCGAAGGCTGGGATGACAAGGACGGCGACAAGAGCATCGGTCACTACTGTGGCCTGCACCTGGCTTCGCGTAAATCCAAGGGCGGGGCGAAGCGCGGCACAAGGAAGGTCGGGGGGAACCCCACCTCCGGTTCTGGTAGGACGAGGCGTGGTGGAGGAGGAGCGAGGGGCGCCGACGACGGTGGTCTCTATCTCCGCCTGTCCAATGCCGTTGCTGAGGTGAGGCGGCTCGTGGAGTCGAACCCCTCGGCGGCGATCGCCCGATGTGACCGGATGTTGCAGGAAAGCGCCCACGCGGAGAAAAGTGGGAACGACGACCTCCTGGACCTCCGTAAAGAGCTGAAGCGTCTGCGCAAGCGTGCCGTCGGTATCAGGGATCAGGCCCCTCCCGGATCGTTCGGGGGTGTCAAGGGAGCGCGTGCATCCGCCGAGCGGAGAAAGGTCGACGCGGGGATCGCGCGGTTGACCGAGGAACTCGAACACGTTCGGAGAATCGTTCGCAGCGATCCGCGAAGGGCGGTGGAGATATGCAACCAGGTTCTGGGCCGTGATTTCTGGGTGTGGATGAGGAAGGAGCCGGTGACCGGGAAGACCTTTGGTGACTTGTTCAGAGAGCTGAGGAGAAGGGCGCGGCAGGAGGGCGGGAAGCAGAAGGGCGGACGACGGTCGACCGGTCGGGGAAAACGGTGACATGTGCACACCTCGCGCTTCGTCTGCCACCGCCCCGTGGTGGCCGTGCAGCCGATGGCCGAAGGCGTCCTCTTCGTACCGGGACAGGTGAACGAGCCTGACCACGACGTGGGTCGCGCTTCCCGCGCGGAAGGCTCTCGGGTACACGGCCGGGTAGGGCGGCACCCCCTCCGGGCCGTGACCGGCCAGGTCTCCCACTGCGCGGAGCACCGTGGACGGGGACATCTTCGACATGCGCACAGACGTGGCCCTGAACGCCTTCCTGGCCGCTGTAGAACAGGGAGACCCCGAGTGCGCGCGGGCCTGGGAGGAGTGGAGCACCCGTGAGGGACGCGAAACCTACGCCTATCTGACGAAGGACGAATTGCTCACCGAGTTCGCGGTCACCTCGGCTCGGGCGAACCCCGCCCGGCCGACCGTACTCCTGCCCTCCTGCGCCGACGACATCGTGGTCAGGCAGCGCCACTACTACAACCGCTACCTCACCAAACGGCTCGCCAACCCCCTGCCCGACGCCAAACAGCTGGTGCTGTTCCGCAACATCCCGGTGCCGGATTCCCGGATTCTGCCCGAGGCCCTGGCCGGGGTACGAGAGTCGTTGAGCAAGCACGACCTCGCCCGCGTGTACGTGGCCCTCACCCCTGGAAGGGGATGAACTCGGTGTCCCTGATCGAGATCGAGCGCAAGCGCGTTCTGGAGGAGCGCGAGCCGCTGGAACGGCGCCTGGCGGAACTGGGCTTCGCCTCCACCGGTTCGGAAGTGGAGGTCGACACCTACTACAGCCGCCCCGACGTCGACTTCCTGGAGACGGTCGAGTGCCTGCGGGTACGTGAGGGTCTGGGTCGGTGCGAGGTCACTTACAAGCCGGCCTCCGATAGCAGCACCCACGGAGCGGGAGGTGTCATCGCCAAGCCGGAGACGAACGTGGCGCTGGCCGACGGAGAAGAGGCCGCGCACGCCCATCGGCTGTTGGAGGCGTTGGGCATGGTCCTGCTGGCTCGGGTGGAGAAGTCGCGCACCTCCTACCGGGTGCCGGAATGACCGGAGCTGTCGTTCGTGGAGACCGAGATCGTGTTCGCGGACGCACGTGAGGAGGTCGTGCGCCGGTTGGAGGAGACCGAGCGGCTTCTGGGGCTGGAGGCCCTTCCGGTGATGACCGTGCCGTACCGGGACCTGGTTCCGGCGGCGACGGCAGCGGTTTCCCGTAGTGCTGGGAACGAAGGATCGCTGTTCGGTGGCGCCTGAGCCCGATCCGCTTTGCTCGGTGGTGCAGGGCCCCGCCTACCGGAAATCTGTAGGCAGGGCCCGGTTGCGGTGTTGCTGTCGGCGTCAGGCGCCCTTGGCGGTGTCGAGGAAGGCCTGCCACTCGTCGGCATCGAAGGCGAGCATCCCCAGCCCCCGATTCTGGGTATCCCGTATGGCCACGCCGAGGTCGAGGTCGGCCACCTCTACACACGCTGCCTCACTCTGCGAGTAACTCGACTTCCGGAACTCTGCCTGGTCGAATGCCTGCTTCTGCGGTGGCTGCATGTCTAGTCCCTGTCCTGCCTGTGTTCGTTGGCTATGTGCTGAAGAAGCTTCATGGTCGGCCTGCCGTCATCCAAGGAGGAGGCGCGGAGCCGGTTGAAAGTTCTTGAGTAGTGGTCGACGTTCTCCTCGCTCGACATGAACATGTGCGAAGAGGGGCCTTGCAGGTAGACGGTCACCAGGCCGTGGTGGTCCACCCGCAGAATCGAGAAGGAGGCGAGTGTCAGGGCCGCGTGTGCACCGGCACTGTAGGGGAGCGCCTGGAGTGTGACCTTGGGGAGATGGGACAGCTCGATGAGGTGGTCGATCTGCGCGGCCATCAGCTTGCCGCTGCCGATGCGTTGGCGCAGAGCGGCCTCCGCGATGATCATCCACACCTCTGGCGTGCTCTCCCCGCTCAGGATCTCCTGGCGGGTCAAGCGAACCTGGACCTCCCGATCAAGGTCGCTGTCCGGGTGCATGGTCGCTTCGATGACGGCTCGCGCATAGTCCTCGGTCTGTGCCAGGCCCGGGATGAGTTGCGACTGGTACATCTCGATCGACGTCGCCTGTGCCTCGATATTGGCGTAGGAGCGGTAGCTGCGTTCCAGGTCGTAGGGCTGCCACCGGTCCGGTTCACGGGCCTGCTTTCGCAATGCGAGGAGGCGGTCGAGTTCTTCCGGGGCTTCATAGAGGGCGAGCAGGCGTTCGATCGCACCGGCACCCGGGACGGCTCCACCGTCCCCGGGAGTTTCCCAGCGTGCCAGAGTGCTCGCGGCTGTTCTCATCGCCTTGACGACATCCCCGAATTTTCGGTCGCCTCGGAGCTTGCGTAGCTCTTGCGCCAGTTGCCACTGCGCAAGAGTCGGGTTGCCTGACATCCCTTGATGATGCCCTTCTTCGCGTTACGGGACAAACTTCGCTACTTTCAAACGCTACTTGCAAATGCTGGTGGCGTTGAGTTTACTGGAGATGGGACTTCGCCCTTCACAGGAGGCGTCATGGCAGATGGAGGACCGGCCGACAAGGCCCGGGCACAGGGAGAAGGGTCCTCGCGCTGGGGGAGGTTCGGGGCTCGGATATGGCGGGCGCGCAGGCGTGAGGGGATCACCCTCGACCCTCTCGTGGACATCGCCGCCCGGGCCCCTGTTCCCGGGCAGCGTGCCCTTCCTGCTGGCTGAGCACCGATCACCCCGGCCACGAAAAAGCCCTGGCGGGTGCTCACAACACCCACCAGGGCCAACGTCGACAACCGATCCACAACAACCACAGAAGCAGAAGGAGTACATCGACATGGCCATTGTGCCGCGTCCCAGCGCGCCCTTCCACACTCCCACCCCCGGATTCGCCGGGCGCCGCTGGGCCAGCCGCATCTACCCGGGCGACCTCGCCGAGATCGCAGGGGCCCGCCAGGACCTGCGCGCCGACCTGCACCGCCTCCAAGGGCTGTGCCCGGACCTGGCCGACACGATCGTTCTGTGCGCCAGCGAGATGTTCGCCAATTCCTGCGATCACTCCCGCTCCGGCCAGGCGGACGGACGGATCATCCGCACGCTGTCCATGCCCACCGCCCAAAGCCTGCACGTGATGGTCGTCGACGACGGGGTCCGCGAGGCCGCCCCCACCCACCCGGCGATCCCGCACCAGCGCACCGTGGAGGAGTGGGAGGAGGCCGAGCGCGGTCGGGGTCTGCTGCTCATCGACGCCCTGGCCACCTGTTGGGGGAGCCGGGCGGTGGTGGACTTCCCGTTCTGTGCGGGGCTGGGCACCGCGGTCTGGGCCGAGTTCACTCTCCCGGCCCCGGCCGCCCCTACCGGCGAGGCCGTCTGATGGGCGCCGAACCGCTCTCCTCCGGGGTGCGCGCCGTGCTGGGCGCGCCTCGGGGGCGCCGCTTCTCCCGCCCGGGGGCTCCGCTCCCGCCCACCTGGGAACAGCTTCTCCTCGCCCAGATGCCCGACAACCCCCGGGTCGCTTACCGCCAGGCCCGCGGTCAGATCCCGCCCTGGATGGACGCGCACTTGGCCCGCCTCACCGAGGACGGCACTCCACGCCCGGCTCGCCGACGCGAACCCGCACCGGCCCCGGAGCACGCCCCGACACCCCGGGTTCCGCGTCCCCGGCCAGCCCCGGACGACGGCCCCACCCGGCCGCGCCCGCGCCCTGAACCCCCGCCGCTGCCGCGCCGCCGTCCGGGCCGTCCCCACAGCCACCGCAGACCCCGAAAGCACGGCCGCACCGCCTGGCGCCTGACCGCCTATACCCTCGCCGCCCTGGTCGGCGCCTTGGCCCACCACCTGGCCGCGCCCCTGTTATAGCCGCCCACCACACCACCACGACCACGACCACGGCCGGGGCGGGGCCACCCGCCCCGCCCCGCCCCGCCTCAGTGCCACCTCTCCCTCGTCATTCGCCGTTCGCACGGCACTCCCGGCAGGCCTCCGACCACGCGGACCGATGTGCGTCGGCCAGGGGCGGGTCGGAACCGCAGGCCGGCCCTTCAGGGGCGAGTGGCCGTACCGTTGCCGTGAACGGCCACGTCCGGAGCGAGGTCGGCGAGATAGGACCTGCTCGCCGTCCACGGGGTGAGTTCCACCCCGAAGGTGTCCTCCCCCTCCTGGGACAGGTGCACGAGCCTGCCCACCACGTGGATCGAATCCCCCGCACGGAAGGCTCCCGTGTACGCGCCCAGGTATGACCGCAGGTGCACGATCCGGTCGGCGAAGGACTCGGGGTCGTCCACGGTCGAGTGCAGGACCCTGTCGACCCTGATCCGGTAGAGAGCGGGGGTCAGCACCCCCTCCGCATGGTCGGTCACCGTGGCGAGCAGGGTGATCTCACCGATCTCCTTGGCGCGCATCGTGTCGAGATGCCCAGCGGTGTCAGAGCGCAACGGCTCGCAGTTGATGTGCGCACCCACCCCCGCGGTCATCCCCTGGAACTTTCGGCGCTCCTGTTCCATGAGCGTCTCGAACCGGCTGCCCTCCATGTACTTCGCCCGGCGCAGGTACAGGCGTGTGAGATGTTCGCCCTCATAAGCACCGATGACATCACGGTCCGCGAAGAGCTCCCGCGCGGCCCCGTAACCCTCAGGGCCGTAACTGACCAGGTCGATGTCCGACCACCGGTTGGCGCACCCCACCAGGAACGACCCGGTGACGCCGAAGAACGGTGACCACCCCCGCTCGGCGATGCGCTCGACGATGGCCAGCAGATCCCCGCCGACACCGCTCGTCTCCGACCCTCCGGCGTTGCCGTGATGCAGCTCGGCGAGTCTGCGGCGCGCCGAGTAGTGGCGAACGACGTCCCGGCGCGGAACCCCGGTGATGACGCTGCCGAGCGCGTCGGAGTACACGTAGCACTCCGGCCTGCGCGCCAGGATCCCGAACGACCTGGAGACGACGCTGTTCTGCTGGTAGGAGCGCCCGAACAGGACACGGTCGCCCCGGCGATGCGGGTGGTACTTCACGTAACCGAGGTAGTGCGAGTCGGGGTGGACGTCGCCGATGACCTTGAAGACGATCCCGTGACGATCGAGCAGGTAGTCACGGTCGCGCACCCGGAGATCGGTGCTCGAAGTCGGCGAGGGAGGGGAAACCGGTGGTGTCGATGTTTCGTGTGCCCGCATATTCCTCTGCGCTCCGGATGAAGAGTGCCCGACGGTAGTGCCACTTGCGGTACTTGGCGGGGGAGGCTCCGTCTTTCGGCCGCATACGGGCGAGGAAGAAGAAGCACTTGGCGAGCAGGAAGTCCCCCGCGTGGGGGCTCAAGGGCCCGCCCGTGCACTGCCGGGCGACATCGTCCAGGGCGCCCGTGTAGCGGGACCTCTGCTCCGAGGTGAAGGTGTAGCCGCGGTTCCCACCCTTGAAGGCGGCGATGTCGAGCATGGGGTAGACGTCATAACCCAGCGGGGCCGGCGCATGGTGCTGCCAGTCGATGACGGCGTTCGGAAAGGCGTTGGGCAGCCCGTAGTCCAAGTGGCCGTGGCACAGGGGCACCTGCGCGAGCCGGTCCACAGCGGTGTCCACGGCGGCTCGGATCTCCTCCGTGTCCAGGTCGGGGTTCTCCGCGAAGACCTCGTCGACGAACCCCGCCCGGTGGAACCACGCCCTCACCTTCGCCCTCGCGCCTTCAAGCGGGTGGGCGGCCTGGGCCCGCAGCAACCGCGAGGAGATGGCCGCGGCGGCATCGACGAGTGTGCCGTCGACCGCTCCGCCACCGTTCTCCGCCTGGGCCATGGCGAGGTCGTGGAGGCTGTGCTCTCCCGCTTCGGGCTCGGTGAAGTAGGACTCCTTCTCATCGGCCCCCACCTCGACCGGCCGCAGGACGGGGAAGCCGAGGGCGGCGAGAAGGCGCTGGTGCTCGCCCTCCTCCTCCACCTCAGGGCCACCGGTCCGCTTGTAGAGCCGTTCGCCGGGCGAGTACCAGACGGCTCCCCCGTCCGAGGCGGTCCTGGCGGTGATCAGTTCCCAGTCAGGCAACGGCTGTGGTCCTCTCGGCGGTTTCCGGCAAGGCGGAGGCGAGGAGGTGTTTGTCCATCACCCAGGATGTGCCTCCCCGAAGGATCTCCTCCCGCACCCTGCCGAGCCGCTCGGAGCCCTCGGGGGCGGGGCGGCTCCGGTGCACCTTGAGGAAGTACTTCAGGAGCGGGGGCAGTCGGCGGGGGTCGGTTCGGTTCTTGTTGTGCCAGGCGACCAACGGGAGGAATCGGGTCTCGAACATCCGCCGTTCCCGATCGGTGGTGCGGTGGAACGCGTAGGGCCTTTCCAACGAGGACAGCGTGTCGTAGGGGATGCGCCCATGGAGGGTGTACCGCAGCCGGTGCCCCTCCCAGGAGGTGAACCCGACTCCGTGGGCCGCGATGTGGGCAAGGGCATGCGTCGTTGTCGTCATGATGGCCTCGGGGGTGCCGATGCTCCGGGCGGCGCTGAGCACCGCCACATGCACGCCGGTTCTCGGATCCAGCACGAGCCCGTCCAACCCGAAGGGATCCAACCGGATCCCGTGCGAGCGGGTTCGGGACAGCAGGAGACGGCGGGGCGCCTGCCCGGTCATCGCCTCCAAGTGCCGGGGGCGTCGGCGGTGGTGGCCGTGGAGAAGCTCTGACAGGGAGAGCCGCCCCTCGGCCGTCCCGTGTACGAGGTGTCTGGCCTGACGGTCGCACAGACGGGTGCCGCCACATGCCGTGCAGCGGTCGGCAACGGCGCCGATCATGTGTCCGCAGGCGGTACATTCCCGGACCGTCGTCCGCTCGATGCGCAGGGAACCCCGGGTCAGGCCCGCGTCGATCATCTCCAGTGCCAGAGCGCCGACCTCGGTGTCGGCGTCCGTGAGGATCCACGCGGGGACGGGCAGCTCCGAACCGTACTTGCCGAGCAGGGTTCGGCGCTCGAATTCCCCTCGCTCGGCGGGGAAGTCCCCGCCGAACCGCAGGTCCCCGGCCAGGGTGACGGTGTTCCACAGATGCGGCGGCCCCGGCAGGCCGAGCATGTCGTCGAGTGCCTCCGCCAAACGGATCCCGACGGCCTTGCCCGGTAGGTCGCGGAAGGTGAAGTCCCCCTTCTGGACAGGGCCGTTGAGGAACAGGGTCACAGGCGCCTCCTGACACGATTA